>DJOW01000063.1:17493-18592 GCA_002437305.1 Bacteroidales bacterium UBA6428 | reverse complement strand
GGCGCTATCAGACAAGCGGAGGGATGCCTGCGGCTGTGGTAGCCATGCTGGACAGACGCGGCGTAAAGGAGATAGAGAATGTTCAGGATTCCATATTGACCGCCTATGCGCTTGATTTCGCAAAGCACGCTCCGGGGAAGGACATCCCGCGCATTTCAGCCATCTGGAGTTCCATCCCGTCCCAGCTGGCCAAGGAGAACAGAAAATTCGTCTATAAGCTGGTGAAGGCAGGAGCCAGAGGGCGGGAATATGAGGATGCTCTTCTTTGGCTGGAACACGCCGGAATGATCTATCGGGTGTTCTGCTCATCAAAACCAGGCTTGCCGTTGAGTGCCTACGATGACCTGTCGGCATTCAAGGTGTACCTTTGTGACGGTGGTCTTTTGAGGCGCATGGCACAGCTTCCTGCAGAGGCCCTTTGGACGGAGAACTCCCTCTATGTGAAATTCAAGGGAGCAATGGCTGAGAATATGGTATTGCAGTCTCTTGTCTCGCAATTTGAGGTGATGCCGAGGTTCTGGACATCGGAAGCTACCGCGGAGGTGGACTTCCTGCTGCAGAACGGGACCTCTATTATTCCCGTCGAGGTTAAGTCCGGGACACGGCTTGGCGGCAAGAGCCTCGGGCTTTACATCAACCGGTCCGGAGTCACGACCGCATTGAGATTCTCAATGAACAATCTGAAACGGGACGGGGCCGTTCTCAACATTCCGCTGCCGCTCGCGGACTGGACGGCAAAGATTCTGACATTGTGATAGACTTTGTGGAAGACAATTTACTATAATTCAATTTTTTCATACATTTGCATCGCAGTCCCGGTAGCTCCTCTCCCAGACATAAGTGCTGGTGATGAGTCCGGTTTTTTTCTTTATGTATTCTTTCTCAGTCTTAATTAGTCGTCCCTACTTTAGTGAAAATTAATTGATATTCAGCGAAATAAGTTCAAAAATCGCTTGATTTATTTGCAGAAACGCTTATCTTGTAGCCGTAAACCTGCAAAAAATTGAACGCTTGATAGGCAAAACACCAACGGAGCATCTGATGTCCATCTTTGAGGTGGAGTGCATCTCGAAGGGGAAGGAGCACAAGAAGTATGAGT
>DJOW01000063.1:0-17425 GCA_002437305.1 Bacteroidales bacterium UBA6428 | reverse complement strand
TATGAGTTCGGGAACAAGAGCGCGATCGTCAAGACGGGAAGCGGCCTGATTGTTGGCGCGTTGGCGTTCCATGGCAATCCGTACGACGGGCATACATTGCCGGCACACCTGGAGCAGGTGAGGCGCCTGACCGGCCACACGCCCAAAGAGGCGCTGACAGACCGTGGCTACCGTGGGAAGAAACGGGTCGGAGTGACTGAGATCAGCATCCCGTCATCCGGAACGCCGGGGCAGAGCTACTACCAGAAGCGGAAGGCCAGGAAGAAGTTCTGCAGGCGTGCCAGGATCGAGCCGGTGATCGGCCACCTGAAATCAGACCACCGGATGATACGGAACTTCCTCAAAGGGACCCTTGGGGACGCCATCAATACGATGATGGCAGCAGCGGCGTTCAACATGAGGCATTGGATGAACAAACATGCCATGCCTTATTTTGTCTCCATGCTGCCGGCGCTGGTCAAACTCCTAAGGAATATGTCATATGAGGATGAAACCCGACATGCCTGCCGGCGTTCAACTCTCGCGGCAGTCGCGAAATAGGGGTTTGGCAGGCTTGACTAATTAGGCTATTCAATTAACTTAACACCCTATCTTTTAGGTGCGAAAAACGGTGCACACCCGGAAATTCATTTCGCTGATAAACAACCGATTGACGTTCCATGTGTGAATGTTTTGACACACCTGGGAGCCGAAATGATCGTTACAGGCCGTTCTGTGGGTGCTGCCCGCTCCCAGGTGTGAAAAACGGCGCACGCCTAAAACATCATCTGTCTGATATTGAACTGGTTGCTCTTCTAAGTGCGAACATATCTGTGCACCTATGAGTTGACGAATTTCACAACACGTTCTATTGTTGCCCGCTTTTTCAAGGGCAGCAATTTTGTCCGATTGTTCCAAACCGAAGCACGATCTCACTTAGATGCCATGAAACGGTGTGGGGCAGAACCTTAGTCAAGCAATATGTACGATGCCCAGTAGCCTGGCTTGGAATATTTCGGGATGGACTTGAGGCGCCTGACGGCCCGGTTGAATGAGTCATTCTTCGAGCGACCATTGAACAGGTGCTTGTAGAACTCGGTCATGAACACCTCGGTGGCCTCATCGTTTATCGGTTTGAGTCTCATCAGCAGGGACTTGACACCGGCTTTCTTGAAAGCCTGCCGCAAACCGGAGATGCCTTCGTTGGTGATGTCACCGATGCCGGTGTTGCAGGCTGCAAGGACAACAAGGTCGGTGCCTGTCAGATCCATACTGGCGATCTCGGATCCCAGCATGATGCCGTTGTTTTTATCGTAAGGGTCGATCCCGTTCTTCCAGGCCTCCATGCAGTCCGAAAAGACAATCCCGCATCTGTTCAAGGCTGTGCCCGGATCGCTTTTCAACATGTAATCCCCCTGCTTGGCACGTTCTGAGTTGTAATAGAATCCATGCGTGGCAAGATGGATTATGGAGACATCCTTTCCGGTAAGGGCTCGGAACGCCTTCTCTGTCCCTGCCTCACCGGTGTAGTACGATGATTTGACACCTTTCTCCTTCGCAAGATAATTGATGACCAACACCTCACCGAACGATGCCTTGAGGTAGCCGAAGCCGTCCCGTTCCACGTCCCTGAGAACATCTCCTTGCTCGGAGAAATGAGGCGTGACATCATTTTTCTTGTAATCCATTCCACCGAACAGCACTATGGACTCGATCGGCTTGCTCACCCGGTCACACAGAGACTTCGTGGAGGTGCAGTAGTGAATATTCCAGCGGTCCGCCACGGTGCGGCCTTTGCCGTCGCTGAGCGCGGAGATATTCACAAGGCTTAAAAGTCCGGCAGGGGAGTAATAGACCTCCTTCCCTTTGATGAAAGGCACCATCGGGGCGACCAGCAAGTCATACAATTCGTGGGACTTGCCGTAGTACGGATTCCGTTGGTGAATATATTCATTCACCTTGTCGCACGGGCAGAGTCTGACTTTCTTCGGCTCCGGGTCACCGTGATTCAGAATCAGCGCGTAGAAGCACTCCTCCTCGTTGACGAAGGTTAGCGGACGCTCGCTGGCTGTCTTTTCCGAACGCCCTTGTCGTGGTGGCCATTTTTTTCTTTCCATAGCTCGCACAACCTTTTCAGGTCGGGCTCCTTCTTCTCCCAGTTGCCTTCGATCGCATATTCCAAGGCAATGTTTTTCAACGAATCATTGACAAAACATTCCGGCTTCAGGCACTCTTCTCCGATGACTCCTTGTTCGCTGTACGTCTTGTCGTTCGCGTAACCCAGCATAAGTCTCACCAGTACGCCCTTCTCTTCGGTTCTTTCAATCGCTCTGGCGAAGAAGTTGTCAATCAGCAGTGAGTCCGTGCCTCTGCTGCCGGTAAAATGTCTCATTGATAATCCCAGGCTCAGTTCCCTGCAGATCTCCAGATTGGTCTCATAGTCCCGCGTCCTGTTGAACCGCTCATAAAGCTTCTGGGTTTTTTCGCCTCTGTAAACGCCAGAGTAGATGATATCATGTTCCTCTTGGTCAGAAAGTTTGTTCCCCTCCACCGAGAACCCGCAGCCCCGCAGGAACTCTTCCTTCCGGAACTCCTTCTGTCCATTGCACGGAGTCATCGTTCCGCACAGCATCAGAACAAGCACCGCAATCTTTTTTAGGTTTTGCCAGCTGAAATCCATTTCACATATTTATTACACTGACGGTGTTATGATCAGTCTCCAGTCACCGTTGCTGGCGGAGCGCTGGATGTACCCTTTGGAAACAAGCTGCCTGATGTGCTTGTTGACCGCTGCGACATTCACCCCTGTCTCTTCTGACAATCTTGCAATGGTTATGTCTGGACTTGCATACATCAGATTGAGAATCTTGCTGGTAGTGTTTGTCCGGAATGTGACCCTTTCACCGTCAAACCACCAAACATTTTCGCCTCGTTCCGTAAGGAAGCGAATATTGAAAGACACCTCCTCCACAAACAGGTTCGTGAAGTAAGTGAGAAACTGCTGTATGCTCCGCTTTGACGCGTGAGCTCCCAATGATGGAGTGGCTCCCACGGTCAGGTCTGTCTTGTGAAGAGCCTCAAGATATTCATTTTTCTTTCTGCTTCTCACAACAATCATAGGATAGCCGTGCCGCGAGAGGATGTAGTTGACCATCATCCTTGCTATACGCCCGTTGCCGTCCTCGAAAGGGTGAATACGAATGTAGCGATAGTGGAATATGGCAGCAAGTTCGACAGGTGTGAACTTGCCTGAGTGTTCCTCCTCGTTGTACCAATTAACCAGATCTGTCATCAATGCGGGCGTTTCTTCCGGTGACGCATATTCAAAACGGTCTCCGTAACGTGTGATGACACTGTTTGGGCGTGTCTTGTATCGGCCGGCGTGAATGACATAACTGCTGGTCTGCCCGCCGGGTAGATTGCGGTGTACAGTGTAGTCGTCACGCAGGAGAGTCTTGTGCAAAGTCCGTATGAAGTTCTGTGTGAGCGGAATGTCTTTTAGCCCGGCCTCTTCGGCCATCATTTTCAGGCCGACATTGCTGGCGGTCATTTCCTGCACGTCCTTGACTTCCGCTTCTCCGACTACCTTCCCGAAGAGGAGCAGAATCTCGGTCTGCCCATATGTGAGTGTGTTGCCCTCAATATGGTTGCTGTTATAATTGAAGTCAATTGTGAACCTCCGGCTCAGCAATTCCCTGTCCCTGCCGGAAAGAGGTTGCAGGGCATTCCAACGGTTCATTATCGCATCTACTTTGTCCATGTCATAGTTGTCTTTGATTTGCAAAATATCGCGCTTAAAGGTATATATTATCTACCTTTTGGCGCATTTATTTGCAAATATACTCAAGTTTTTCAAAGTATGTAAACAGTCTGAACCTAAAAGCGAATTAATTACTTCTTATGATACTCATCACTGTACCGTTAATCCGCTTTTGCAAACCACGGCCCTACCTTCTTGCCCACATTCCTCTGCAGTCCATCCTCCAAGGCCGACCTTACTTCAAATGTAGGGTGAGCCGTATCACATGCCTTGTGTACGTCTCTGTGGCCTTGCCGGGGGCCGTGGTTTGTGGTCTATGGACTCATCAGGCACCCATAACCAGACTGCGTTGAGTTGATCCGAATTTTTCAGGCATCTTGGTGGTTGTTATGTCAAAATCAAAATCATCGTGCAATGGCGCGACTATTCGAATTACCGTTCCATTGGTAAAGATTGTTTTCAAGTGTTCTTTAAAGCCGACTAACCCGCATGCATGTTTGTCCGGAGTTATGGTAAAGATAAAATTCTCTTTCTTTATCAACTTCCCATTCTTATACATTCCGATAAGAACAGGAACCCCTCCATCATCATTTGCCAAAAAGAATTGTTTCTTTGCAACCATCAATAGCATTCCCGTTGATTCTGTAAATGTGATTGATTTATCTCCGATGTCATAACGGTAACTCCATTCAGATGGAATCTCTCTTAATTCATCACCTGGAATATATTCTTTACGCCATTGAGCATTAACATTAAAATTAAAATTAACACAACAGCAAATCAAAAGGAATATGATCTTTTTCATAACTTATAATAATTCGTGATAATGGCTTATTTTCAAGACTTTCTCTGCTCTGAACTTCACTGCCGTACGATAATTCACAAGGGGCTGTCTAAAACCTCGTGAGTGTTGATGTCAATGCTTGATCATGTCTCAACACCACCATAAAACTTTGTTCACCATGGCCACCTCCCATGTACCAAACCACGGGCACACCATCCTGCCCCACACCCCTCAGTAGCCCCTTGCACCGTGCTTGACCCCCATCTCATATTGGAGGGTCAGCCACACTGACATGCCCTGTGCACGCTTCTGCTGCTGTTTTCCGTGCCCGTGGTTTGCAAACTATAGTAATTCGGCTTATCCTCCGATAAGTCTGGTGCACATGCTGAACAGAAAACCGATGGCAAAAGCGATGGTGCCGATCTTGCCGCATTTCTTTGCGACTGCACGGTCGTCTTCCCAAAGCCAGTAGCCCCATCCCAAAGCCGGGATCAAGGCTGAAAATATGTACTTTAAATTTGGTGACATGATGTGATTGTTTGGTGTTGATTATGATGCCTTATCATTGTTGAAGCGCTGTAAGCAGTTGTGCCAGAAAGTTGATTGCGAAGATGACCACTACAGCCAAGATCCAGCCATTGCTCTCTTTCCTGCCCTCTTCGGGAGGCTTAGGACTGTCATGGAGTCTTTCCCGGCTGTTACCTAAATCTTCGAACTCACCGGTTTTCTCGTTGTATCAATATGCCATAGAGCGTTAGAGTTCGGGTTCGATACCATCTAGCCCCTCGATCATTCCTTCTCCGGAATCAAGATTGATTGCCTCCCCGCATAACGGACAGTCAGGATTTCTTTCAATGCGCACTCCATACCATTTGAGGATTGTCGGTCCCTGGCCTGCTTCAGAGAACGGTTTCCAATTCAAGTAGTGCCTGTCCCGGCGGTTAGCCCAAATGTAGTAGTCGTAGGGGAGTTCCTCCTCAAGTGAGGATATTCCCGAATCCTTTCCTTTTGAGAGTTCGACAAGGACCAGTTTCACCATCAGGTTGCAGATAGGGAGAATGTCCGATGACAATCCTACCTGAACCATTGCCTCGGCATCTTCCTGAGAGACGTAGGCAGGAATCCTGCCTTCACGCCTTGCGGATTGCAGGTCACTGATTTCCTCCTCGTTGGAAAATCCTTTCCCGATCAGGCAACTGTAGCACGGACCTCCGGGACGGTAACGGAACACATCCCCTCCTTCAGCGCGGGTGATGGCCCGGCCGAATATTCCTGTCTTGCCTTCATCTTTCAGAACTTTTGACAGGGCGAACCTGCTTCTGTTGTTATCGGTGGCGCACACCACAATGTCATCTTTGCGCACTTCTTTGGTTAATAGTACTATGTTGTCATTCAGATCAATAGGGAACTTGTCAACTGACGCGTACGGATTCTTGCCCTTGACGGCATCCTCGACCACATCCGTTTTCAGCCGTCCTATGTCATTTACTGTGGCGATGTGCCTTGCCAGATTATGAAGCTCGACCCTGTCAAAATCCATAAGAGCGAAACTTCCTACTCCGGCCTTTGCCAGTTCTACCGCTATCTGGCTGCCGAAGCTTCCCAGTCCCACAATAAGAACCCTTTTTCCCTTCAGGATGTCAACCTCAAGGATCCCTTTGTTTCTTGAATATAATTCCTCACGTGACGGAATGAGTCCGCAATGGAGCGTTTCGGAGTTCCCGTTCTTAAGTCTACGGCAAACAGGGGCTTCGCTGTCATCCAGTATAACCACGTATTCCGAATCTTTCGGAATGCTCCCGCCTTTCTTTACAAAATATGCTTTTCTCTCTTTCCCGAAGGAATGTTTTAGGGGCTTTGTCCTGATGTGTACAACGTTCTCTCCTTCCCATTCATAAGCCCGTCCCTCCACAACATCTTGTCCATCTTTCAAGGTTTCAATCTCCTGAGCATCCAGAATGACTCTGATGGAAGGGGAGTCCGCTGCCATTTCAGCAGCGAACCCTCCCTCGGTCATCTCGGTCACAATCTCACCCGAACCGTGTGAGGTTCCACGTGTGCAGGCTTCGAAATCACCTGTCTCCGGATTGAACACCAGCTCTTTGATTGAGCCACCGTAATTGATGTCGCGGACATCCGCCGCAAGGTCACTAAGTCCTTGTTTGGAAATCATATTGTATGTCGGTTTGAATTGTTTTCTATTGCTGATGGTTAAGATAGAACTCTATCGGCATTCCTGTCGCGAGGTGCTGCTCGTACATATTCAGCCACAGGCAGCATTTCACGTACACCTTGAAAAGGGAAACGTAAGGAGTCCATGCGCTCTGCCCGTAGTGGCATATTCGTGTCCAGCCATTCTCACTGCACAGGGTGTGCATTGAACCGCTTGCCCCGGCCATGTTCTCTCCTGACCTGTTTTTGAGCATCTTGGTGACGAACACTTTGGGTGAACTTTCCGGGAACCCCCTCAAGTCAAAGTGCAGTGTGTAGAAGTGCCCGTTGTTTGTCCGTGCCGCTATCCTCTCCGAGTTTTTCACTTTCTTGTACCCAAAAGTCACAAATATCTGAAAATAAATCGCAAAAGTATTGCACGTGTCAATATTTATAGGTATATTTATACCCGTAAATATAATTTGACATGGCACTTGGAAGACCGATAAACAAAGACACACAGAACAAGGTGATCGTTCATACAATAGGCAGGCACAGATATGCTTCGACAAAAGTCTACACCGTGGGCGCGGACGGGAAGAAGCGTTACACATACAAGCATTGGGGGACGCTCGAGGACGGGGACAGGTTCCATCCTGGAACGGATTATTTCTACGCTTCGGTGGCGGAGCGCGAAAGGCTCATCTTTCCGGCGACATGGGACATGAGCGAGGTGGCGGAGCTGTCGGGCACGAGACGGAGAGGCAGGGTGTCCTATCAGGATGAGGACGTTGACCGCCAGTACGGCACCACGTGGCTTCTTGGCAAGGTTGCCGAGGCGACAGGAGTCAAAGACGACCTGCTGAAAGTGCTGGGAGGCAATCATGAGATGGTCAATGACGTCCTCACGATGGCCTGCTTCCCGTTCATCGAGAACCTCTCATACAACCAGCTGGGCCAGTGGCAGAAGGAGGTCAAGGCCCCATCGGAGCATGAGCTCAACAGCGTCAACATCACCAGGCTGACACAGAGCATAACGGAGAAGCACAGGATGGACCTGTTCAGGTGCAGGGCCAAACGGGTTGGCAAGGATGAACTCTGCGCGGTTGACTCCACCTCCATGTCAACATACGGCTTCAACCTCGTGGATATCCTCTGGGGCAAGAACAAGGAGCGCCTGCCGCTCAGGCAGACCCTGGAAGTCGTGGTGTACTCCCTGACCTCGCACATGCCCATATATTACAAGGAGCTGCCGGGGAATATGCCTGACTGCAGAACCATCGAGCTCATAATGAAGGAGCTGGAGCACGCCGGGTTCAAGAACCTCGTGCTCGTCACGGACAGGGGGTACGAGTCCATGAAGAATCTGGAACTTTATATCGTCAAAGGCCAGAAGGTCATCACAAGCGTAAAGGTCTCGGGCAGTGATGTCATGGCCAAAATCAAGGCGATGGACATGAGCCACGGCTTCCCGCAGAGCATGACGATTGCCCCGAAGGACAACCTCTACTACGCCCAGTATGACATGGAATACTCCGTGAAGGGCAACGGGGACAATGTGATCAAGGCGGACAAATATAAGCTCAACCTCTACTACAACCCGCTCAAGCGTGGTGAGAAGATATGTGACATTCAGCACGCAGTATCGGAGCAGTCTGCGGAACTCGACATAATGATCCAGACCAAGGAACCGGTTGCGGACCGCGAGGACACGGCGAGGATGTTCAACCTGCTGGAGATCAGCTTCAATGACGATGATACTGTGAAATCATACACAGTCAACCAGAAGAAGGTGGACGCGATGCTGCTTACGGCTGGTTTTTTCGCAAGCAAGACCATCGGTGTGGACTTTGATCCCCTGCAGGCGATGGACAACTACGGCATGCGCGACGAGCAGGAGAAGTGTTTCGCCCTCCAGAAGGGACCTCTGGGGCACGACCGGCTAAGGACATGGTCCGAAGGCGGCAAGAGGGGACGCATGTTCATCTGCTTCGTGGGTCTCATCCTCGCCTCGTATGTGCGTTCCGTGTGGCAGAGGGATGATGTCCTGCGGAGGAGGTTCCCATCTACAGAGGCTGTCCTTGCTGAGATGCGCACGATCCGATGCATCGAGCACACTGGTAAGATGAAGTTCATCACGCCCTTTGTCGGCTCGCAGGTTGACATATGCAGGGCATTCGGCTTCGACATCCCCGACGGCTGTGCCCCTGTCTACGTCTCGAAAGCCAGGCCGGTGACAAGGAAGAGAGGCCGGCCGGCCAAGGCCAAAGTCGAGAAGCAGGAATTATAGGTACATAAAATTGAAAAACTCAGGGTAATAAATGAATATTAGTTTCACGCACCTAAAAATTCATTTCGTTGATAAACAAACGATTGACGATTCAGATGTGAAAGTTCTGACACACCTGGGAGCCGAAACAATCGTTACATGCCGTTCTGTGGGTGCTGCTCGCATTCAGGTGTGAAAACCAGCGCATACCTAAAACATCCTCTGCCTGATATTGAACGGGTTGCTCTTCTAAGTGCGAACATATTCGCGCACCTATGGGTTGACGTGCGTCACTGGAGGCTTACGTTCTTAACAGGTTACAAATGTAGGAATATTTGTGTTTAGACACGAATGAAACGGTGGAGGAAAAGGGAAGGGCTTCGCACTCCATAGAAAGCAAAACCCTTTCGACAGGCATGAAACCATATTTTCACCGGCAAGAAATTCCCGCTTCTTGCCGGTGAATCTACTACCACTCGATGGCGTATTCTTCGTCCGGAATTAGCGTGTTGATGTTTCGTTGCATGGACATACTCCCTTTCACGCTGTACTTCACAGTATAGTCCGGCGTCTCCAGCGGATCTTCGTAGGTATATTCCATCTGGATCGTGACGGTGCGGCGCAGCAAGCTGGGGCGTGAGTTGTCCATCACGCTCGTGATCTTGTAGGTGGGTGTGCCTATGACGTTGAGTTTTAAATCAGGGTTGTCCGTATAAAGGGTAACAGTGCCCGATTCGTCCGTCTCTGGGTTGAACCGTGCGAATACCTTGAAGAATTTCCGGTCAGGCCGTGTCTCTTGCGTCGCTCCGGCATAGAAGAAGATGCTGTTTGCGTCTACTACATACGATTCGCGCGTGCTGGTGATGATCGGCTTGTTGCTCTTTTCGGTATAGACCGAGAGGTTCGTGCTGCCATATGTCCCTGAAAAATCATTGAAAGGCGTGATCCAAAGCAGAGCGTTGTTATAGTCTTTCCTCGGGTGCGACTGGTAATTGTAGGATGGGTCATCTTTGATTACCAATGGAAGCACGTACTTATCGGAGAGGTCAAGGTTCTCGAAGTTGAAGTCGATGTCGAGGTATCCTTGGCACTCGCCGGCGGGAATGTGGACCGTCGAATTGGCAATCGTGTAATATGCCGGATCCAACTGGTGGAAATAGAGATCCGTCCGGTTGTAGTAGTGCTCCTTGTTATAAATCTCCAAAGTGTCTTTGTCGAGTACCACGTGCACATCCAGATCCTTTTGGTTCATCGTCGAACCAGAGACGATGAGGGGAAGCCGGTAGCGTGATAGGGTGTCTTGCCGGTATTTCAAGCGGATTTGTGCTACGGTCGAGTTGTTCGACGGCGCTTTCAAGGAAACATATTGCGTGTATTGCTCCGTGTCCCAATCGTCGTTGCAAGAGGCTCCGAGCATCCATGCGGCAACCAAGGCTGCCAACCAATATATACTTTTTCTATTCATGATGTTATCTTTTAATCGTTAATAAGTGGACTGCCATCCCGGATTTTGGGTCAGGCGCATGTTCTTTTGCAGCTCGCTTCGGTGGATAGGCCAGAAATAGGTCTTCTCTGCGAAGCAATTCAAGATGTCTGCCACGGCAACTGGCGTGTGGAATTGGCTTCGCTCATCTTTGGTCATCAATGTGTTGCAGCCATACATGGATACGCCTTCCTCTTCTTTGGCATCTTTCCAACGGCGCAGGTCGAAGTAGCGGTGGCCTTCGCCCATCAGTTCGATCTGACGTTCCCGTTTCAGTTTTTTCCGGAACTTGTCTTTGTCGGCATAGGTCGCCTCATCGTAGTCGGGGATGCCGGCACGGATGCGTACCGGTTGTATTCCCTTTTTCATCTCATTGATGTCGCGGCTGATGGCATGCGTTTTCGAGCCGTCCCACGATGGGATTTGGTGCGAACCGTCCAGCTCGTTCAACGCTTCAGCATAAATAAGGAGAATTTCTGCGTAGCGGATGGCAGGGTCTACTTTTTGGGTGATATGCGAAGCGACGTTGTCTACTTTCAGGTCGTCGTTGGTGTCGGTCGGACGGACGAACTTCATCACGCCGATGCCAGTTCGCAGCCAGTTGTCTGAGTTGTCGCGTCCTTCAGCTTCGCCACGATAGTACCAGCAGGTGTAAGGACCTTTGTCTTCGTCGCGTGTGGCATTCAGGAAGTGCCAGACGGTTCCGCTATAGGCGACCGACGCGTAGAAGCGCGGCTCGCGGTTTGCGTATTGGAGGGAAACGCCTTCCGTCAGAGGTTTATAAAGTCCTGCTTTGACATCTTCATTTGTGACGAAACCGGCAAGACGGACACTGCCGTCGCCACGGCCGATTTCACGGTCTTTGCCGGGGCAGTCCGTACCATCGTTCATGTAGTAGGCATCGCATTGCTTTTGTGTCATACAGGTTTTGTTGTACCCTTTCGCTTTGAGGGGCAACTGCTGCAATACCATTTTGTTGACACCCTTGCCACCTTGGTTCTGGCCACGGGTGAAGATTAGTTCCGGATTCTCGGTGGCGTTCAACTCGCCGTTGAACACGGAGCGGTACGATTCGAAGGGATCGATGTCTGCGTATCCATCGGGCCAGTTCTTCTTGGAGAAGTTTCCGTCATCGAAAGGACGGATGGTCGCCGGATAGGCGATGTCGTTTGTCTCGCGGGTGTAAGAGACATAAAGCTGGTAGGCGTTCAGTTCCATCACGTCTTTTGCGGCGGCAGCTGCTTTTGCCCATTTGCTTTCATCGTAGGTCTCTGAGAGCAGGCGTTTCCCTTGGTCGTCGACCAGTTGAGCGGCATAGTTGTCGTTGTTCCCGTTTGCCAAGGGGCTGGCTGCGAAGAGCAATGCTTTGGCACGTACCGCAAGGGCGGCTCCGCGTGTCGGACGGGCGATGGAGAGCAGTTCTCTCTTCAGTGGGAGGTCTTGGGCTGCTGTCGCCATTTCGGTTGCGATATAGTCGGCGCACTCTTCGTAGGTGTTGCGTGGAACGGAGAGATTCTGATAAGAATCTGTGTAGTCCTGTCCCTCTTCGGGTAGGAGCGGGATGGGGCCGTATTTCTGCATCAGCTTCCAATAATAGAATGCGCGGACGAACCGGGCCTGTGCCTTGTAGTCTTTCCGCTCCTCCAAGGTGAGGTCTTCGCACATGTCGACATTTTGGATGAAGATGGAGGCTTGGCGTATGCCTTTGTAGCAGGCTTTCCATGAGTCTTGCCATGATTCCTCGCCGTAAGAGACTTCGGTCAATGCCTTGTAAAGCGGGTTATACATGTCGTCGCTGTAGCAGAAGGGCCAATTGCCTTCGCTTGAAACGTCTGCCACGTCGTTGGGAAGATAGGAGTAGGCGTTGGCCAACCACTGTTCGGTGTAGTCTTCTTTGGTGAAGACCTCCTCTATTGTCATTCTGTCCTTGATGTCTTTTTCCACATTCAAGAAGTCCTTGCATGAGGTGAACGACAGGCCGGCAAGGATTGCTCCGATTGCCGTACATGTTTTAATGTTCATAATCATATATTTTATTATAATCCAACAGATAAACCTAATGTAAAAGATTTCGAGATCGGATAGGCACTGCCGTTGCTGCTATCCAGTTCCGGATCCCAAAGCTTGAACTTCGAGAAGGTCAGCAGATTGGATCCGATGAAGAAGATACGGATTTTGTTGAAGTGTATCTTGTTCACGATCCGCTTGGGCAAAGTATATCCGAGCTCTACGGTCTTCAAGCGGAGGTAAGAACCGTCGCGCGACCAGAAGGTAGAGGCTTGGCGGTTGTTGCCATTCGAGTTCTCATACTCCAGACGAGGGTAGGAGGCATTGGGGTTCTCCGTCGCCGGGTCGCCTGATATGTCTCTGGATATCCAACGGTCTTCGACCAAGCCTTTCAAGATGTTTCCCCACTGTCCACGGGAGAAGGCATGTACGTTCGCTCCATTGATTTGGAAGGATGACTTGCCGGCTCCTTGGAAGTGTACATTCACGTCCAAGCCTTCCCATTGTGCCGATGCTCCGAGGCCGTAGATGAAACTCGGCTTCTTGGTGCTTCCGATAGCGACGCGGTCGTCGTTATTGATGACGCGGTCTCCGTTGACATCCTTGTATTTGATGTCGCCCGGTTCGACAGTGCCCCATGCGGTTTGTGCCGGGCTGTTGCGGATGTCGTCCCAATCTTTGAAAAGTCCGAGGGCGATCAAGCCTTTCGACTGGTTCACGCGGTAACCTCTTTCATACTGGTAGGGGTAGTTCTTGAAGCCTTCGTCTTTCTCCAAGATCTCGTTGTGGCTATAAGTCGCATTGCCTCGGATGGTGAGGGACACTTTGCCGACGCGTTGTTTGTATGTGAAGTTTCCGTCTGCTCCTTTGGATGATACGCTTCCGACGTTCGCGCTCGGTTTGTCGTTGTCTTGCAAGCCGACAGTCCATGGGAGGGAACCGCGCTTCATGTAGATGCCGTCGCGCTGTTCGGAGAAGTAGTCGGCAGTCAAGGTGAACTTGTCTCCGAAGAGGGAGAGGTCGATACCGAGGTCATGCTTCGTGGAGATTTCCCATGTGATTCCTGTGGATGCGACATTCAAGTATGTCAATCCGTTGAAGGAGCGATTGAAGTTGTAGTCGCCCCATTGGTAATAGTTATTCTGAATCTCTCCAATCGAGTACATGTATGGGAAGCGAGTCCCTACATTATCGTTGCCGACCCGTCCCCACGAGTATCGGATCTTAAACATGTTCAACCACTTCAGTTTTTCTATGACAACGGGTTCCTCCGCTACGTTCCATGCCGTCGAGATAGCAGGGAAGAAACCGTATTGGTGATTCTTCGCGAAGTTCTCCGAACCGGTATATCCAAAGTTAAAATTAAAGTAGTAGCGGTATTTCCAATCGTAGGTAAACCGTCCGGCAATTCCTTGGTGCCGATAGGGAATACTGTTCTTGAGATCCGTTCCCAAATTATATGTTTGTATTTTTGAATCTTGATAATACTTCAACGTGGCATTGGTGTGATGGTCTCCGAAGGCGCGGTTGTAATGCAGCTCGGCTTCGAAGAATTCCCTCCTGTCGCCTGAGCCGCCGGAAGACTGTGCCATTTTCACTTCTTGGTTCAGCCGTTTGAATACGATCTCGCCGTTGTCGTCACGGAAGCGTTCCGCCTTCCACCTTTCGGGTTGTTTGATCTTATTAATCCAGTTCGAGTTGTTCGTGTCGAATCCGAAACGGGCGACGAACCGCAAGCCTTTTGTTATGAAGTCGAACTTCTGGTCCAGCGTGACGTTGGTCTGCACTTGATTATTCCAATTCTGGCGGAAGCCGGTCTGCGTGGCGGCTACCCATGGATTGTCACGGATGTCATTTACGTCGGTAGCCGGGATATAGCCATTGGAATAAATAACTGGCATGGAGACGGGGTTCTGCCCGGAGAGGCTGTTCCAAATCGCAACCGAGCCTTTGCCCGCATCATTCTGCTTCTTCAACATACCGGAGATGCCTACCTTCAGAAGAGTGGACTGGGTGATGTCTATGTCAGCATTCATGCGATAGTTCCAGCGGCGGGCATTGGCATTAGTATTGTAGTCGTTCTTGAGCGTCTCGTCAGTCTTGTACATGCCTTGGTCTTCGACATAGCTTGCCGAGACGAAGTAGCGGGCATTGGCGCCACCTCCGTTCAGGTTGACACTTGCCCGGTAGCTCATGGCTCCGTCTTTCAACACGACATCCTGCCAGTTGACATTGGGCAACAGATCCGGGTCTAAGCCATGCTTCAAGAAGAACAGTTCGTCTTCCTGATAGACCGGTTCCTGATTGCGGGTGATGCGCGCCTCGTTTAGTAGGTTCGCGTATGTGTATCCATCCACATATTCGGGCGTGAAGGTCCGGGTGTTGTATATTGTCTCGACCTTGGCATCTACGGATATCTTACCCGGCTTGCCATGTTTGGTCGTGATCAGGACTACGCCGTTTGCTCCTCTAGCTCCGTATATAGCTGTCTCCGAAGCGTCTTTCAACACCTGAAATGATTCGATGTCTTCCACGCTGATATCGTTGAGGTCGCGTTCAAATCCATCGACCAAGACCAATGCGCTGTTGCTTGCTCCGAACGTCGAGATGCCTCGGATCCAAAACTCCGATGTGTTCCTTCCAGGCTGACCGCTTGTTTGCATGGCGAGGATGCCGGCAACATTCCCGGCCAGGGCATTGGTGATATTGGAGGAGACCGTCGATTTAAGGTCATCCAGATTGACTGCAGTGATCGCGCCCGTCACGCTCAATTTCTTCTGAGCGCCCGTTCCGGTGATGACTACCTCGTCTATCAGCTTCATGTCGGCTTCTTTCATGACGACGTTGACTTCTGTCTGCTCTTTGATCAGTATCTCTTGCGTTTCGAATCCGATGAAGGAGACGAGTAGTCGCTGATACTTCTGGACCTTGATCTTATAGCGTCCATCCACGTCGGTAATAGTACCTAATCCCGGCACGTCCTTGATGACGATATTTGCTCCCGGCAACGGCTCTTTCTTTTCATCCGTCACGACGCCGGTCACTACGATCGTTTCTCCGTCTTTCTGCTCTTGCGCGAAGAGCTGCACTGCCACAAACAAGAGGTAGGTACAGATAAATATATAATGTTTCATCTTTAGAATTTGTTGTAAGGCTATTATTCGTCTACCACAATTGTCCGGATACGGCTGTTGCCTTTGTCGCCGATGTAGAATGTCTTGTTCTCTTCGTCATACGTGATGCCGCGCGGATTCTTGAAGCGTGCTTCTTGCCGGAGGTCGCCGTCAACATAGCCCTGTGGGTTGCTGTCGATACCTTGGCTGCCGCGTCCGGCATAGGTATAGACGAAGCCTTCGGGCGTCACGTAACGGATGGCATGTGCGTACTCGTCGGCGAAGTAAAAATCGTAGACATCTTCCCGTCCCTCTTTCACATATTGCTCGTTCTTCACGAAACAACCTTGGTAGGGATTGCCAAGCCTTGCGTTTGTGCCTTGCCCGTCGGTGGAGCCTTGTGCTCCCTCCAATCCGCAGAAGATATTGGCGGGTTTCAGTTGCTTGTTTTCCCAATCGTATTCCGCTTTCATGATGATCTTCTTGGGCGGGATGGTGATATAGGCGTAATCGCCTGACGGATGGAAGAATACCCAGAAGAGGCATTCGCGGTTCTTTACCGTATAGAGGCGTTCGGATTTCCCTGTTGCCCAGTCATAACGGAACAGGTCGCCTGAATTACGCGAATTATAATACATCTCGCCATTTACTGGATGGATACTGCAGTCTGCATTCCTCCTCGAATAAACGACGGGTTGGGGGCGTTTGAAATCATTCGCACGCGCCATGACGGAGACGGCCGTTGCATCGTTGGCATCCTGTTGGTTGGACACGAGAAGCGAGTCGCCGCCCATCGTAAAATTAATGCATCGTAATTCGGTCCAGTTGCCTTGTCCTTTCTGCATGACGGTCGACACGGAGGCTGTAGCGATGTTGAGCATACGGATCGAAACTGTCCCGTCGACTAAATAGATGTGGTCTTTGTTCTTCGGGTCGATCTTCAACCATACCGGTCCTTCAAAACCGCAGTCCGAGAAGGGGCCGTCTTTCACCTCCTTTTTCCCCGTCTCGTCAATATAGCCGCAGAGAGTCGAGACGACTGTCTTTTTATGATAGTCGAAAATGCTATCTGCTTTTGCATAAGCAGAATCGGCTCCTACGATGACTTCCACCGACCCTTCGTTGGCACGGAAAGGCACGATGCAGTAGATCATTTCCCCGTTGCTGCCGACCACTTTGGCTTTCTTGCCACCGATCTTGACAGAGATCTGCGCGACGTCGTTCCCGAAGTTGGAACCGAAGATACACAACCGGGTACGGGCGGATCCCTCCTTGGGGGTGAAATCCGTGATTTGAACCGGTGAGTCCGGGTCGTGTATGGACACACTATTGTTCGCGTCATCCTTACAACCGACCATTAAACTTAAAAACAATGCCACTGTAAACACGTGGCATTTAGACTTAAGGAATCGCTTCATAAGCTTTGATATTTGATGAATGTTTCAATTCTAGTGAGAAGCCTCAATTGCTGCCATTTTTTTTCACCTTATACAACCGCTTTATCATAAGCCTCACCGGTTAGACCAAGGTGGGTCATACATTCTGCGATACCTTCAAGTTCTTTGTGAAGAACAACTCCATCCGCTTCTGCCATCATCTTTGCCATCTTATATATGGCAAATTTCTTCTCTAACGTAAAATCATTCATAAGGTTTAATATGTTCTCATGGCTCCTTATGGGAAATTCAATAGCAATATAAAGAAAGTGTGGAGCCCGTTTCGTCGCTTATCTTCAAGAAGGTTGTGGTAGAACCTGAAAGTAAATAAACGGAAACAATCCCCACACCTGTATCGTTGGGTGTAGAATACACGCAAGCGAATACAGATGAACGGTGCTGTCGTTTATCCTTACTTTCATTGAAAACTACCACATTTTCTT
>DJOW01000058.1 GCA_002437305.1 Bacteroidales bacterium UBA6428 | reverse complement strand
GGTCAGTTACATAAGGAAGCAGGGCAAGGGAACGGGCCCTCTTGACTGCCTGAGCGACTTTCCTCTGGAACTTCAAGGAAGTACCGGTGATACGGCGAGGGAGAATCTTACCCTGCTCGTTGAGGAACTTCTTGAGGAACTCGGCGTCCTTGTAATCAACATACTTGATTCCTGCCTTCTTGAAACGGCAGTACTTCTTCTTTCTGACCTCGACTGTCGGAGGATTGAGATAGCGGATCCCTGCGTTCTGTGCGTCATTCTGTGCCATAATTCATTCCTCCTTGATTAAGCGTTTTCCTCTGTTTTCTCTTCAGCGGCCGCAGGAGCCTCGGCTGGAGTCTCCACAGCCTTAGGAGCGGCAGGCTTGTTCCTGTTCTCCCTTCTCTTCTCCGCGTAAGCCACAGCGTGCTTGTCAAGAGCCACGGTAAGATACCTTATTATCCTCTCATCACGGAAATACTGGGTCTCAAGCGTAGCGATGAAGCTTGGCTCAGCCTGGAACTGAATGAGATAATAGAATCCTGAGGTCTTGTGCTGGATAGGATAGGCCAGCTGACGGAGTCCCCAGTCCTCCTCGTACACCACCTCACCACCATTGTCGGTGATAAGCTTGGTGTACTTTGCAACCGCTTCCTTCATCTGTTGTTCAGACAAAACGGGAGTAGCGATGAAAACGGTCTCGTACTGTTTTAACATTTGAATTAATTGTTTAATAATAAATAAATTGCAGTCCTTTTGGAGACGTATGCCAACTCAAAAGGACTGCAAATATAGTCAATTATCTCAACTTTCGCAAATTAGCGTTCAGGAATGTTCTCGAGCACAGCCGTGAGGAACTTCCAGGTCCGGGACACGGAGGCGATGTTCACGCGCTCGTCCGGAGAGTGAGGATAAAGGATGTCAGGGCCGATGGAGACCATCTCCCAATTCGGGTACTTGGCTCCCATTATGGCGCACTCAAGCCCTCCATGGGTGGCTGTGATCTTCAGATCCTTGCCGAACAGCTCCTTATAGGTGTCCTCGAGCACCTTGATCATTGGAGTCCCAAGCTTTGGAGCCCATCCACTGTAGGCGCCGGAAGTCGAATACTTCGCGCCGGCAAGCTCAAAGACGTAACGGATCGAGTCCGCAAGATACATCTTGGCGGAGTCAATCGAACTACGGGTCAGCGAGTGTACGGTAAGATGCCCCTTTTGGGTGCGGACGATGGCCATGTTGGTGGATGTCTCCGTCAAGCCTGGAAGGGTGTCGCTCATCCGCTGCACTCCGTGAGGGCAGGCGAGGATCGCCTTTACGGCATTGCCGATCACCTTAGGACTGATGTAGCGGGCGGCGGGAACGCTCTGCTTCTCGTAAACGAGAATCATGTCCGGATCAGAATACTGGTACTCGAACCTTGACTCTTCGAACTTCTTCTCCACTAAATCCTTGACTTTTCCTGAGTCTGCCGACGGAACGAGGATCTCGGCCTCAGCCTCGAACGGGATCGCGTTGCGGAGCGATCCTCCGTTCAGGGAGGCGACCTTGACGTCATATTCAGAGATCGCGGCTTCGAGAAGGCGGCAGATGATCTTGTTGGCGTTGGCCCTGAAGAGAGAGATGTCCATTCCGGAGTGGCCGCCCTTGAGCCCCTTGACGGTGACTTTGCAGCCCACGAAGCCTTCAGGAGTCTTGTAGGTCCTGTAAGCGAAATCGGCGGTGCCGTCAATGCCTCCAGCGCAACCGGTGCAAAGCTCGCCTTCCTCCTCTGAGTCAAGATTAAGGAGGATATCTCCCTTCAGGACGCCCGGCTTGAGCGCATTCGCTCCGGTCATGCCTGTCTCCTCATCGTAGGTGATGAGAGCCTCCAACGGGCCGTGTTTCAAAGCTTTGTCCTGAAGCACGGAAAGAGCGAGAGCCACACCGATACCGTTGTCTGCCCCCAGGGTGGTTCCCTTCGCCGTCACCCAGTCACCCTTTATCTCCGTCTCTATAGGATCAGTAAGGAAGTCATGCTTCGTGTCGGCGGTCTTCTGGGGGACCATGTCCATGTGGGCCTGCATGATCACGCCCTTACGGTTCTCATAGCCGGGGGTGGCGGGAGCTGTGAATATGATGTTGCCGGTGTCGTCCTTCCTTACGTCAACACCGTGCTCTTTCCCCCAGTCTAGGAGATACTCCTGAACCTTACCCTCGTGTTTTGAAGGACGAGGCACTCTTGTCAGACCGTAGAAGTTCTCCCAGACGGTCTTTGGCTGCAAATCTTTAATTGTCATGGCGCGTTATTTATTAATATGTGAGTTTATCATTTCGAAAGAGGAAAATAACCCTCTGTGCCAAGCTGATAGACAGCGATCCTGTCCTGGAGAAGCGATGTCATGCCATCTGAAAGACGCACTGTGCAGACTGAAGGAATTCTGTAGATCGCCACATTTGATTTAGCCTGCACACTTTTGCCGGAAGCCTCTCCGATCGCCTGAGGGACGATTTCCAGAAGATATGGCTTTCCTGACATGTTGTCAGCGGCGACAATCCCGTCCGTGTCCGAGATTCTGAACGCGACATAGGTCTGGGATTTCCTGTCCTTTACAGGGACGACATCACATTTAAGCTTTTGGGTCTGGAAATCACTGTAGCCTATGAACATCGACATGTATTCCTTCTCCAAGGCCGCGATCTCATCGAGAGCGGCTCCCATGGCCTCACCGCTGTAGGTCGCGTCCGTGTCTCCGGTGACAATCTGTACCCTTTTCTGACGCAGGTTGAAGATCATGTCGGCCGCCTCCTTGGCTCTCTGCTCAAGGGATTTCTGTACTATCATGTTCTGCTGGACAGCGATACGGTTGTAGGAAGCGTCATCCTTCACGCCACGGTAAAGGGTGGTGGCCTCAGAGGTCAGGTTGGAGCTTACGCCTTTATCTCTGAAATCCGCGCCGGACTGAGTGGTGAACCTCCATTCGGAGCTTTCACCAAAGCTTCCGTCATACACGGCGACCAACCCCTGCGAGGTCAGAGACAGAAAAGACTGGCTTGCCTTGTCAGGTGTTACGTAGTAACGGAAATTCTGGTCCGCCTCTATGTACGGGGTCATCTTCACTGTGCTGAGACGGCACGTGGTCTGATCAGCCTGCCTTGCGTCCACGCCAAGGTACTTCTGGGCGTATTTCGCATAAGGACCGGCGTAAAAATATTCACGGACTGCTTCGACCTCGATGGTGATCGTGGTCTGAGGAAGGGCGTAGGAAACTGTTCCCACCGGATCCTGAGCCGAAACGTTGCCCGATGGCAGCAAGGCCGCCGCCAGGCAAAGGAGTGACATTGTAGGGTAATTCTTCATATTCATAAACATTTTGTTATTTCCATCTCTTATGCGTCCAAAGGTAGTTCTCCGGATGTTTTTCAAGATCAGCCTGCAGCAAGCGGTAGAATTCCTGCATGATCGAATGGGGCGTCATCGCCGAGGCGTCACGGCAGATCTCCTTGAACGTCCACTTATAATGTCCTCGGCAGACCGGTGTCAAGCTCATGTATAGCACACTGTAGTGGAGTTTATTGGCGATTGACGCACCTCCAAGCATCGTGCGCGTGGGCTGGTGCATGAAATCAACCACATCGTTCACCGTTGAGTTCCTGTAAGGGTACTGGTCAGCCGGGATTATGTAGATTTTCTTGTCTTCCCTGTGGGACAAGGCGAAACGCAGGAGATCGACGGAACTGACGTAGCCTGTGTAGCCATAGCGCAGGACCGGGGCACAGCGGTTGACCCTCATGATCTCGTCCCACATTTTGCTGCTCAGAGGCTTATAGACCGCAATGACATCATTGACGTCAATCTTTCCCTGTTCCGAAGCTGGGCGATAATCGTAAGTAAGGCATCCTCCCGTAAGCTCCCAGTTTCCAAAATGGCTGTTAAGTACAACAACCCCTGGACTTTCCGCAAGAGCAGCCTCAAGGATCTCTATGTTGGTGTATTCCACCAATCTTTGCCTATGCAGCCTTTCCGGATTACGGCAGCCTCCGAACCAAATGGTCTCGGCAAGAACCTCACCGAAATGCCTGTAAAACGAATTTGAGATCCGCCTCAATTCCGTGTACTTTTTTTCGGGGAATGCACGTGAAAGATTGATCATAACCACATCGCGGCGGTAGTGCAGCACATCACGGAGCAACCAGGCGAAAAACCCGGCCCACGCGTAATGAAAACCCAGCGGAAGCGCCGAGACCACACGCAGGAATCCAAGAACGAGTTTCGTCAAAATCTTCATCTCACAGCAAACTGTCGCATATCCGGACAAATATAATGAAAGACACTGTGAATATAAAATATTATTGATGGGAATATGGCCGCGCCTCAGACTGAAAGCTCCAGCCAGCGGGTCTCTTTGGTGTCAAGTTCTGATGAGACCTCCGCGAAACGGGTGGTGACTTTCTGGAGTTCGGCGGGGTCGGTGAGAACTCCGTTCATCTTGGACTCAAGCCCTGTCCTCTCGGCGGTGAGCGTCTCGATGTCCTTCTCAAGTTGTTCAAGCTCGTGCTGTTCCTTGTAGCTCAGCTTGCGGGGTGCATCGGGACGTGAGGCCTTGGGCGCCGGCGAGACATCAGACCGGGACCGGGCGGAAGGAGAGCCTGACGCCGCTACGGCCTTGGCCGCCCGTTCTTCCTCACGGGTCCTGCCGCGCTTCTCCGCCTCGTGGTCCTTGATGAACTCTCGGTACTGGCTGTAACTGCCGATGAAGTCCTTGACCTCACCGTCTCCGCAGAACACGAACAGGTGATCGACCAGACGGTCCAGGAAATGACGGTCGTGGGAGACCAGAATCAAGGTGCCTTTGAACTCCTTCAGGTACTCTTCAAGAATATTGATGGTCACGATGTCCAGATCGTTGGTCGGCTCATCCATGATCAGCAGGTTCGGCTGCCTCATCAGGATGGTCAGCAGGTACAGACGACGTTTCTCTCCTCCGGAAAGCTTGCTGATGCGGTTGTTCAGCATGTCGTGCGGGAAAAGGAACCGGCTCAAAAGATGGGTGTCGTTCACGGTCTCAAGAACGGTCTGGTTCTCATCGAAACGCATTCCGCTCTGGCGGTAGTAGCCTATTTTGAGCGACTCTCCCCTCTCGATCACTCCGGTCATCGTGCCGGGATCCGAAGGGTCCATATTCCCGATCAGAAGATTGATGAACGTTGTCTTGCCGACACCGTTCCTACCAACGATGCCGACTTTCTCGTAGCGCTGGAAATTATAGGTGAAATGGCTCAGGTAGCAGTCTCCGCCATAGTAGAAACTGACATCCTTGCAGTTGATGATCTTGGTTCCAAGCCTTGAGGCCGGACCCATCTCGGCAAGGCTGACGCTGTTTGTCCTGTAAACCTGCTCAGACCTGTCCTTCAGCTCATAGAAAGCGTTCTTGCGGTACTTGGCCTTTCCGGTCCTGGCGCAGGGACTTGCGTGCATCCATTCCAGTTCACGGCGAAGGAGGTTCTTGATCTTGTCTGTCTCGGCATTGTAGTTCTCGATGCGTTCCTGCCTCTTCTCCAGATAGTTCTGATAGTTGCCTTTATAAATATAGACGGCACCGCGGTCCATCTCCATCACCGTGTTCGCAACGGAATCCAGGAAGTAGCGGTCGTGGGTCACCATCAGAAGGGTACAGCGTGCGTGGGACAGATAGTTCTCCAGAAATTCGATGCCATCGATGTCAAGATGGTTCGTCGGCTCGTCCATCACGAAGAAGTCCGCCTCGCTGGCGAGCATCACGATGATGGCCGCACGCTTGACCTCACCGCCGGAAAGCACCTTCATCTTACGATCATATTCAGACATCCCGAAGGAGGTCAGAAGACGGCGGACACGCTGCTCATATTCGGCAAGATGCTCTGGATCAAGGTTCTTCGTCCACGGCTCGCTGTCGCGCATTATCTGATCCCACACGGTGGATCCGGGGTCATATTCATACTCCTGCTCAAGGAACGCGATGCGGATGTCCTTGAGGAATATGATCTTGCCGCCGGAGTCGGAGCTGTCCTTTCCCGCGAGGATGCGCAGGAGGCTGGTCTTGCCTGTGCCGTTAGGGGCGATCAAGGCGATCTTGTCGCCTTCATTGATGTTGAAGCCGATGTGCTCGAACAGGACTTTCGGGCCGTATGATTTGGAGATGTTCTCTATCTGGAGGTAACTTGGCATGTCAAACAATTTTCAGGCGCGGTTTCAGAGAATCATACCGCTTCTGGAACCACGCCTTGAGACTAGAATCCGAAATATTCCTTGGCGTTGAAGTAGGAGATGTCGCGGACCATCCTGGCGACGGTGTCCATTTCGGACGCCGGAATCTTGCCGGCCTCGACATCGGCGCCGATGACATCGCAGAGGATGCGGCGGAAATATTCATGGCGAGGGTAGCTTATGAAGCTTCTGGAGTCGGTCAGCATGCCGACGAAACGGCTCAGAAGACCCAGGGAGGATATGGTGTCGATCTGCCTGCGCATTCCGTTCTCCTGATCGAGGAACCACCAGCCGGAGCCGAACTGCATCTTGCCGGGCACGGATCCGTCATTGAAGTTGTACGCCATCGTGGTCATCACCTCGTTGTCCTTGGGGTTCAGACAATAGAGAATGGTCTTCGCGAGCCTGCCGGCGATGTCCAGCGAATCGAAAAACCGGTTTCCCGCCACAGCCACCTGCTTGTCGTCCAACGAGTCGCAACCAGCGTCCGGCCCGACGCTCCGGAATATTCTCGTACAGTTGTTGCGCAGAGGCCCGACGTGGAACTGCTGGGTCCATCCGGACTCGGCATCCATCACCGCGAGGTCATGCAGGACGGCGCTCTTGTACTTCGCGGCGTCACGCTCATTGACAGGCTTTCCTGAAAGGGCGGCGCTGAATATTCCTTCAATCTCACTGTCATCATAATCCTCAGCGTAGAAAGTGTCAAGGCCATGGTCGGAGAGACGGCAGCCCATGGATTCGAAGAAGTCATGCCTCTTGCGGAGAGCCTCAATCAATGTTGAATATGACCGGATCTCCACTCCGGAGGCCTCTGAGAGCCTGACGAGATATTCATTGAATGAACCGGTCCCCTCGATTCCCGTCACCTTGTCCGGTCTCCACGTCGGCAGGACTTTGGTTCCGAAAGGATGCCCGGCGATCTGCCTGTGCCACCGAAGGTCATCCACCGGGTCGTCGGTCGTGCAGACCACCTCCACATTGAACCTGCGGATCAGCGCCTGCCCACGGAACTCCTCGGTGGCGAGCTTGGCGTTGCACTCCTCAAAGATCTCACGGGCGGTCTCCGGCTTCAGGACCTTGTCTATTCCGAAAACACGGCTCAGTTCAAGATGCGACCAATGGTAGAGAGGGTTGCGCATCAGATAAGGCATTGTCTCAGCCCATTTCTCAAACTTTTCCCAAGAAGACCTGCCTCCGGTGATGTACTCCTCCGGCACTCCGTTTGCCCTCAACGCGCGCCACTTGTAGTGGTCCCCGCTTCGGCCTTCGACAAGCCAAAGCTGCGTAATGTCGCGGAATCGGACGTTTTCCGCTATTTCCCTTGGTGAAAGATGGCAATGATAGTCGATTATCGGCAGTTTCTCAGCATGGTCGTGGAAAAGCCGCCGCGCTGTCCCGGTGGACAGCATGAAGTCTTTGTTTATGAATGCACTCATTGGTTCTGTGTATTATCCGGCAAAGATAGCGACTGAAAGGGAAAAACGCAAGACCTGCGGTCTGACATTATGTCAGCGATCATGTTATTGGCAGACAATTTGATACCTTTGCAGTCGCTTCGGAGTAAATGGATGACGCTCCGGAGTGGATTTATTTGAAACAAGGAGAATTGAGATATGAGCAAAAAGAACAAGGAAAACAGGAATAAGGAGCAGGTCGAGCCTAATGAGCATGTCAAGACTGACGCAAAGTCCGAAGTCATGACTGAAGAGAAAGAAACCGAAAAGGAGGTTCCAGAGGTCGATGAGGAGGCTGAGAAAATAGAAGGAAAACTTTCCAAGCTCCTTAAGGAGAACGAGGATCTCAAGGCCAGCGTGAACAAGGAGAAAGAGGATTATCTGCGTCTTTACGCTGATTTCGAGAACTTCCGCAGACATTCCGCGGAGGCGAAGCTTGAGCTCGCGGCCTCGGCCTCAGCCGAGACAATCAAAGGTCTTCTTCCGGTTTTGGATGACTGTGAACGGGCGATGAAGATGCTTAAGGAGAACTCTTCCGATGATGTGGCCAAAGAAGGTACGGAATTGATTTACAATAAATTGATGTCTTACTTAAAAAGCAAGGGACTTGAGGTCATCAAGGCTAAGGGCGAGAAGTTCGACACTGACTTCCATGAGGCTGTGGCACAGTTCCCGGTACAGGAAGAGGACAAGAAGGGACTTGTCTACGATGTAGTGCAGACAGGCTACACTCTGGGCGGAAAAGTTATCCGTTACGCCAAAGTGGTTGTAGCGATATAGGAGATTCTTGAATATGGCAGAAAAAAGAGATTACTACGAGGTGCTGGGGGTCGCGAAGACTGCCAGCGAAGACGACATAAAGAAAGCCTACAGGGCGGCGGCGATGAAGTGGCATCCTGACCGCTGGGTAGACGGTACGGAAGCTGAGAAGAAGACCGCCGAGGAAAAATTCAAGGAGGCCTCGGAGGCTTATTCAGTGCTCAGCGACCCTGACAAAAAGGCAAAGTATGACCAGTATGGTTTTGCCGGTGTCGGCAGCCAGCCGGGTCCTGACTTCAGCGGTGGATTCGGCAATCTGAACGACATTCTCAGCGATTTGTTCGGCGGCGCAGGTTTCTCTGGATTCGGAGGATTCTCTGGATTCGGAGGCGGAACCCGGGGAGCGGGCCAAGGACGGACCCAGCAGAGAGTCGCCAGGGGCCGGGACATCAGGACAAGAGTGCGCCTGACCCTTGAGGAAATAGCCACCGGTGTGGAGAAAGAGATCACCCTGGAGCGCAACAGGCCGTGCCCTGACTGCGGAGGACGCGGAACACTGAATCCTTCAGATGTCAAGACCTGTCCTACGTGCAACGGTACCGGCCAGACACAGCGGGTTGTCAATTCAATGTTCGGCAGGACCGTCACCTACTCAACCTGCCCTCAATGCGGAGGCGAGGGAAAGATCATCTCGAACCCCTGCCGCACGTGTGGAGGAACCGGTCTTGTGCGCAGGCGCGAGACAGTAAAAGTCCGTATTCCTGCGGGCGTTGAGGACGGAATGCAGCTGACCATCAAGGGAGAAGGCCACTCAGCTCCCCACGGAGGAGTCAATGGCGACCTTCTTGTTGTGATCGAGGAGATTCCGCATTCTGTTCTCAAGCGTGACGGAAAGAACCTGTTCTACTCTACTGTCATCTCAGTGACTGACGCGATCCTCGGCGGAGAGATCACGGTCCCTTGCCTGGACGGATCCTACAAGGTCAAGATAGACCCGGGAACACAGTCCGGAACCGTGATGAAGCTCCGCGGGAAGGGACTTCCGGCGGTGAGCGGCTACGGAAGCGGATTCGGAGACCTTTACGTCAAGATCCTGGTGTGGATTCCTAAGAAACTTTCCTCCGATGAGAAGAACGCGCTGGAGAACATAAGGAACAGCCGGTCATTCACTCCGGATCCATCCCGCGATGACAAGGCCGTGTTCGACAAGATGAAGAACATTTTCTAATGGGACTTTTTATTAATTGACATGACAAGGGCCGTCCTGTGCATTGCGCGCGGGAGGGTCTTTTTTAATTAGACAATTTCAGATTATGGCAAAGTACAGAAAACTTGAGACCTTGACGGCGATTAAGGAGACGGGAATAGTCCCGGTCTTCTTCAACAGTGATGTGGAGATCGCAAAAAAAGTTGTCAAGGCATGCTACGAAGGCGGCATCAGGGCCTTTGAGTTCACAAATCGTGGAGACTTCGCGATAGAGGTCTTCAAAGAATTGTCAAAGTTCGTTCTTTCCGGGTGCCCGGGGCTTATCCTGGGTGCGGGGACCATTCTGGACGCACCTACGGCGGCTCTTTACATCCAGATGGGCGCGAACTTCATAGTGTCACCTTCATTAAATCCAGAGGTTGCGAAACTGTGCAACAGGCACGGGCTTCCATACACCCCAGGATGCGGCAGCGTCACAGAGATAAGCGATGCCCAGGAACTTGGCTGCGACCTAGTGAAGGTCTTCCCGGCAGGCAGTGTCGGCGGACCGAAGTTCGTGAAAGACATCCTTGCCCCTCTGCCTTGGTCCATGATAATGGCAACAGGAAGCGTGGAGCCGACGCAGGAGAATCTGTCGGCGTGGGCGAAATCCGGCGTCACATGTGTCGGAATGGGTTCAAAACTCTTCCCTAAAGAGATGATCGCGGCCGGAGAATGGTCAAGGATCACCGATTTATGCAGGGCGGCTTTAAAATTCTTCAAATAATCTCAAAAAGTTTTTGGATTAAAGAAAAAATTCGTACTTTTGCAGTCCGAAACAAGAGCAACCGCTTACGGGTCGTTATCAAATGTGCGTAATGTTGCCAAAAATTTATTGAGAAATGGATTTGATTAAAGTTGTAGAACAGGCTTTCGCTAACGAGAAAGTCGCTACCTATCCAAGATTCAAGGCTGGTGACACAATTACTGTCACCTACAGAATCAAGGAAGGTGACAAGGATAGACTCCAGAAGTTCAGAGGTGTGGTTATCCAGCTTAGAGGCGCCACCCCACAGACAAAGACCTTCACGGTACGCAAGATTTCCGGAGGCATCGGAGTTGAGAGAATATTCCCGATTCAGTCACCATTCATTGACGGCATTGAATTGAACAAGGTCGGCAAGGTCCGCAGAGCAAGAATCTTCTATCTGCGTCAGCTCTCGGGTAAGAAGGCAAGAATCAAAGAGAAAAAACTTGCTTTCGTAAAGGAAGAGGAAGCATAGCCCTTGTAGAGATAAAGCCGGAGCAGGTCTCCGGCAAACGGTCCCCTAGCTCAACTGAATAGAGCATTTGACTACGGATCAAAAGGTTACAGGTTTGAATCCTGTGGGGATCACAAAGATGCGAGGCTATTGAATGGTTCAATAAGTCTCGCGTTTTGTTTGCGGAATTAGCTCAGTTGGTAGAGCGTTGGCTTCCCAAGCCGAAGGTCACGAGTTCGAGCCTCGCATTCCGCTCACAGACGAAAGGCCAAGAAGATTTTTCTTCTTGGCCTTTTCCTTTTTTGTTAGAGTATCTGAATCTTTCCGTAGCCCGGATGTGTTATGCCTCAGGGATCTCATCGTTGGCAGGGATGGAGAACGGGGACTTGCCGGATCCCACCGTAAAGTCATCCTCCTCTCTCTCGGCCGGAGCCTGGACATCATACATTCCCGGACGGGAACCAGAGGTCAATTGATTGAACTCTTCCTCGGTGATCATCTTGCAGTTGCCGTTGAACTTGGCGTCAAGCTCCACCTGAAGCCTACGGATGTGAAGGTCACCGTCAACCACACAAGTGTCCTTAAGGGAAAGGGTGTCCTTAACAAAGAAGTTGCCGTTGATCGTTCCCCAAAAGTCAGCGTTGTTACAGATGATGTCACCTTTGATCACAGCCTTCTCACCGACCACAACTTTCGCCTGAGAGAAAATCCTTCCCTCGAATGTACCGTCTATTCTGATATCATTGGGAGATGTTATTTCACCCTTGATCACCGAACCGGCCGAGATTCTGCTGATGTCGTTCACGCCAGCAGAATCGGTAGAACCATAATTCGCACTCATATTCCTTTGTTATTATATTCAGTTGATATATTTCATTAAACCAGCCCAGCGCCGTGGCAGTTCTTGTACTTCTTGCCAGAACCGCAAGGGCAAGGGTCGTTGCGCCCGATCTTCTTGTCCACGTGGATCGGGGTTCTCGCCTTCTGCTCGCCATTGGTGGTGAGATCATTGCGTTGGGTCCTCATGTTGCTCATGTCCTGACTCCTTGGAGTCTGGGCAGGACGGGCCTCGCTGTCCTCACGCAGAGGGACAAAAGCCCTTAGCAGGAAAGAGAGGACATCCTTGTCAAGTTCCTCAAGCATCGTGGCGAAGAGGTTGTAGCTCTCAAGCTTGTAAACCACTAGCGGGTCCTTCTGCTCATAGGCGGCGTTCTGCACGCTCTGCCGGAGGTCATCCATGTCACGAAGATGCTGCTTCCAGTGCTCATCGATCTGGTAAAGGATGATCGAACGGCTGAGAGCCTTGGCTATCTCCTTGCCCTCAGAGTTGTAGGCTTTTTCAAGATCAACACTGAGAGTCAACATCTTGCGGCCATCAGAAATAGGGATGGCAATGTTCTTGTACATGTTGCCCTGCTTCTCGAAGATCATCTTGATAAACGGATAGACCTTCTCGGCGAGAGTGCTCATCCTGCGCTCATAAACGGTCTGCATCTGTTTGCAGAGAGCATCCGCAAGCTGGTCGCCCTTGGCTTCGGAATAGAACTTCTCATCGAAGCCGAGGTCAATGGACAGCTGGGCCATCACATATTCTTCAAAATCATGATAAGACATTCCTTCGGAGCGTCCAGCAATGATGGAGGCAGAATCGATCATCATGTTCCGAACATCAATCTCAATTCTTTCTCCAGAAAGAGCGTTGCGCCTTCTGGCATAGACCGCCTCACGCTGGTAGTTCATCACATCGTCATATTCAAGGAGTCTCTTTCGGATTCCGAAGTTGTTCTCCTCAACTTTTCTCTGTGCGTTCTCTATTGACTTGGAAAGCATCCCACTCACAAGAGCCTCATCATCAGCCATTCCGAGCTTGTCAACCACTCCCGCGATCCTCTCTGAACCGAACAAACGCATCAACTTGTCCTCAAGGGAAACATAGAATGCAGATGAGCCAGGGTCTCCCTGACGCCCCGCACGTCCCCTCAACTGACGGTCCACACGGCGGCTGTCATGTCTCTCCGTTCCGATTATCGCAAGGCCTCCCGCTTTCTTCACCTCAGGGGAAAGCTTGATGTCTGTACCACGGCCAGCCATGTTAGTGGCTATTGTCACCGTACTGGACAGACCGGCCTGGGCGACGATCTCCGCCTCTCTGGCGTGCTCTTTGGCATTGAGGACATTATGCCTGATGCCCCTCATGCGAAGCATTCTGCTCAAGAGTTCGGAAGTCTCCACGTCAGTTGTACCGACCAGAACCGGACGTCCTTCCTTGATGAGTTCCTCGACCTTATTTATGACGGCGGTGTATTTCGCTTTCTTTGTCTTATAGATAAGGTCATCGTGATCGACCCTGATCACAGGACGGTTCGTCGGGATGACAACCACATCCAACTTGTATATTGACCAGAACTCTCCCGCCTCGGTCTCGGCGGTACCGGTCATTCCGGCGAGTTTGTGGTACATTCTGAAGTAGTTCTGAAGGGTTACGGTCGCGAATGTCTGTGTGGCAGCCTCAACCTTGACGTTCTCCTTGGCCTCGACAGCCTGATGCAGGCCATCGCTCCAGCGGCGGCCCTCCATGATACGGCCGGTCTGCTCGTCCACGATCTTGACCTTGTTGTCGATCACGATGTAGTCGACATCCTTCTGGAACATCGCATAGGCCTTGAGGAGCTGGATCACAGTGTGGACGCGCTCGCTCTTGAGGGAATAGTCCTCCATGAGGGCGTCCTTCTTCTCCTGCTTCTCCTCAGCGGAGAGCCCGGTGTTCTTCTGGATCTCGGCGATCTGGCTTCCAACGTCAGGAAGCACGAAGAAATCAGGATTCGAGACGGCGTTCGCAAGCAGATCGTGTCCCTTGTCGGTCATGTCGACAGAGTGCTGCTGCTCACTTATCACGAAATACAATTCGTCTGTCACAACATGCATCTCACGCTCGTTGTCCTGCATGTAATAGTTTTCGGCCTTCTGCATCAGCTGCTTCATGCCCTGCTCGCTGAGGAACTTGATAAGTGGCTGGTACTTAGGGAGACCTTTGTAGGCACGCAGGAGAAGCATTCCTCCCTCGTCCTCCTTACCGGCCGCAATGGCCTTCTTGGCATCGTTCAGGACCTGGGTCACGAGCGCGCGCTGCTTCTGGTAGAGACTCTCGACGTAAGGCCTGAACTCCATGTACTGCTCATCATCCTGAGCCTTGGCCACAGGACCGGAGATGATCAACGGAGTACGGGCATCATCGATGAGCACGGAGTCCACCTCATCGACAATGGCATAGTGGTGCTTCCTCTGGACAAGGTCCGCCATCCTGACCGCCATGTTGTCACGAAGGTAGTCAAAACCGAACTCATTGTTGGTACCGAAGGTGATGTCACAGTTGTAGGCCCGCTTACGGGCGTCGCTGTTTGGCTCATGCTTGTCGATGCAGTCCACTGAAAGGCCATGGAACATATAAAGAGGTCCCATCCACTCGGAGTCGCGCTTGGAGAGATAGTCATTGACTGTCACCATGTGCACTCCCTTTCCGGCCAGAGCGTTAAGGAACACAGGAAGGGTAGCCACCAGAGTTTTTCCCTCACCGGTGGCCATCTCCGCGATCTTGCCCTGATGCAGCACGATACCACCGATCAGCTGGACATCGTAGTGGACCATGTCCCAGGTCACCTCGTTGCCGCCGGCGACCCAGTGGTTCTGGTAGACAGCCTTGTCACCCTCGATGCGGACGAAATCATGATTGACGCTCAGCGCGCGATCAAAGTCAGTGGCCGTCACCTCGATGACGGCGTTCTCCTTGAACCTGCGGGCAGTGGACTTCATAATGGCAAAAGCCTCGGGGAGAATCTCATCCAGAACCTTCTCGATTTCAGCGTCCTCATCCTTGACAAGCTTGTCGGACTCAGTCGCGAGACTCTCTTTCTCATGTACAGGAATATCCTCGTCCAGCTTGGCCTTGATCTCGGCGATCCTCTTCTCGAAAGGAGCCTCGCACTCACGCAGCCTTGCCTTCAACTCTTCCGTCTTAGCCCTCAACTCATCGTTGGAGAGTTTGTCTATCGGACCGTAAGCCTCCAAGACCTTGTTGAGAACAGGCCTGATCTGCTTGAGGTCCCTGTCGGCTTTCGAGCCGAACACTTTTTTTAGAATAGTTGCTATAGCCATAAAAAAAATCAAATGTCTCTGATTATCCTACAAATTTAATGATAATCAAAGACATTTACAATTTTTAATCCCCGAATGCGTGACTGACCATTTGTCAGCCTGTCACGGCACGTCTCACATGACTGTCATACTGCGCAAGGATGTCCCTGTAAATCAAAATATTGAGCCTCTCACAAGGACCACTTCCACCACAACATTACCTCAATCAACCAAATAGTTGAGCAGAAGTTTACGAATATTATCGGAGATGCGCTTGTGGGCGTCGGTGGCGTTCTCCAGCATTTCCGCCAGATTCTTGTACTTGACCAGTTCCCTGGTGTCCTCCTCATTGCTGAAGATGTAGCCCACATACTCCTCATAGGCATCATCGGCGGCGTGCTCCAACTCTGTCACACGATCACATGCCATGGATATGGCCGGGATGTTCCTCTTTAGATCAACAAGAAGCGGAATCGCATCGTGGATGACCTCTGACTGTGACTTGGCCATCCGGGCAAGTTCCTTCAGCTGCTCATCCAGTTTCTTGGGGCGATAGATCAGCACGGCCTTTGATGTGTCCTTGATGACATCAAGGCAATCGTCCATCGCCATGGCCACAGCCTGGAGATCCAGCTTGTTGACCTGGACGAAAAGGCGTCCCGACAACATCTCGTGAAATTCCGTAAGAAGGGCGTCTCCTTGAGCCTCACATGACTTTATGTCTTTTTCCATGCCCGAGCGAAGCTCCACGTCCTCTGTTCCGAACATCTCAAGCAACAGCGACGCGGTTTTGCTCAGGAAGTCAGTCTGCTGCGCAAGAATCGGGACGAAATCGTGACGGGTTCCCCGGAAAAATTGCCTCATTCCTTTCAAAAGTCCCATAAATATTTTCTTATACCCAATAAACATTTTTTGTCAACACCCAAATTTACAATCTATTTCGCGATTTCACCACATTTCCGTAAAAAACAGAAACTTTTTCATCGTTTTTCTTTTTTGGCCAACCATGAAACCGACAGGACAACTACCTTTGCATCAGGGACTTTACCCGGCAGTGATTGCCCGGAAACAGTCTTCTGCGCTTCAATCCCGCCACAGCCAGCGACCCAACTCCGGCTCACCACTAACAACATGCGGTATTCTGCCGCGGTATCCACTCAATTTTCGTACTTGCTTTACTCTTAATACCGGTCTGGACAGACTGGCAGGCGGGATGATGCGTGAGAGACGCGACGCCGAATGATTTCTTTGTGCCCCACGTTTTGAATTTCAACATAAACTCCCTAAATTAGGCGCCAAAATGATCCACAATGCGACTGGCTTACTGCATACACGCTCTAAACCTATCCGGAGGAATAGAAAGGGTGCTGACAATCAAGGCCAACTATCTGGCGGATGTCATGGGCTACGAGGTCCACATCATTACAGCCAGACAGAAGGGCAGGAAAGAGTTTTTCCGGCTAAGTGAAAGAATTGTGCGTCACGACCTTGACGCCAATGACAGATTCTTCATCCTCAAATACCGGAAAAGACTGGAGGGCGTGCTTCGCATGATAAGGCCTGACATCACGGTGACAGTCTGCGACAACAGTCTGTATGCTGTCGCAAAATGCTCTTTGATAAGTCCGACAATCGGGGAATTCCATTTCTCCCACGAGAAATTCCTGCTCAAGTACGGTAAAAGCGCATTCGGAAGGCTTTACGCCGCCTTCAGGACAAAAAGGCTGGAAACCGCTGTCAAAAAACTTGACCGGTTTGTTGTTCTGACAAAGGCTGACAAAAAGGATTGGCTTGAAATCAGACCAGATGTCGTTCAAATCTACAATCCGTTGCCTTTCAACTCAAACGAAGTGTCCCCTCTGACGCGGAAGCGTTGCATAGCGGTCGGAAGGCTGGAAAGCCAGAAAAATTTCAAGGATCTTGTAAAAGCATGGAAGACCGTGGACAGCAAACACCCGGACTGGACGCTCAGCATCTACGGGAAGGGCAGTCAGAGGGAGATTCTTGAGAACCTGATCAAAAGTGACGGATTACAAGACAAGGTGATTTTGGAAGGCAACACAGACAACGTTCGTCAAGAGTTGCTAGACAGCTCCTGCCTGGTGATGTCCTCACGCTTTGAAGGGTTCCCGATGATTCTTCTGGAGGCTTTGGACACCGGACTTCCCATCGTAAGCTACGATTGCCCGAAAGGCCCGTCAGAAATCGTGACTACCGGAGCCAACGGCTATCTCGTCAAAGTCGGCGACACGGCCGCCATGGCTCAAGGAATATGCAGCGTGATCTCCAGTGAAGGCCTAAGAAAACGATTCGGAGCCGAATCCAAAAGGCGCTCCGGAAATTTCACCTTGGATAAAATAATGAAAGAATGGCATAGCCTGTTCATGGGAACCTTCTAGGCGGTCAGGGAATCCCACCGGCCTTTATCTCTCATAGATGGATTTCAGCGGAAAAGTCCGTTCAAAGGATTCCAGAAGTATCTTCCTTTCCGACATGTAGGCGCTCTCCTTGAGATGCACATCATTAATGCAGACAATCTTTCTGGATGGAGCGCGGAGGTACTCCCCGATCGCCGCCGCGGAAGAGGTGGCTATGGAAAAGAATTTGCCCGGCAGGCGTTCCTTGACAACCTTCCCCTCGTGGAAAAGATAATCCAGAAACAGGTACTGGTTCAAGTTGTCCACCGTACGCACTCTGGAGAGTGTCGAAAATATCTCATCCCGCATCTTTTCGGACACTTCCATGCAGGCGCTCCGAAACATCGGGGAGCAGATGTGCTGGGGACGGACAAAAAAAAGACTGTTTCCCAAACCCAGCGCCTTTCTGGCCAACCTGTCCGAATTACGACACTGGCGCTTGTACATCCCGGCGGCGAAAAGATGGTACGAGAAACCGATCACAACCTTGCCGTCCCGAAAAAAATCGCTCTCCTCGCAAAGGGACACAGGGAACATGTCATCGTTGAAATAGATGAATCTTTCATCCAAGCCCGGAATCTTGTGCAGGAACATTTCAATCGTCGTGCTGTTGAATGTCGGCAGAAAATCTTCCGGGATCAGCTGACGATGCGTCACGACATTCAGCCGGTCCGAAGCCCATGAAGGAACTTGAGACTCTCCGGAAACCACAAGATGGACATTTCTTATGAACGGCATGCACGTCTGGATGCCCCTGAGAAGATACTTCAGTGTTCCCCAGTCACGAAAACGCTTGTCAAGCGCAGGGACATTCATCGCCCGTGAGTACTGCTCACGCCATTCAGGATCCAAACCGTTCACATAGGTAATGACAGCATCCATAGAATCAATCGTCCAGAAGATAAACAGTAAGATCGTGTGTTTTACGGTCCTTTTCAGGTGGAAGTGCCATGTAGTCGCCGTACTCCTGCGTCAACCATTCATCCCAACGCCGGAAAGCCTTGAAGCGGCTGCCCTCGAACTCCAAGTCGACATATTCCTCCAGCATGTTCCTTTCAAAGATTTCCCTAGTGCCGTTATAGGTGACGGAGACAGCCCCGGCGAGACGGGATGTCTCGTAAGGGAACTTCCGAACCTCAGAGTCAATCTTTTTCCACCAATATTCCGCACCCATGGCATGAGCCTCGATCTTTGAGAACAGAGGCTGGTGGAAATTGAACAGGTCGAACCTTGTGCCGCAGATGTTGAGCCTGTGCGACCAATGCGTCAACCGGCGCTCTCTTTTTCTCTGGAGGCCAACATCCTCAGGCTTGCCATCCATCGGGAATATGTCAATGTTCAGTCCGAAATCATAGTCAAATCCGCGCCCCTGGATACTCTTTGTCCAAGTGTCCTCCACTTTTGCAAAAAAATGAACAAACCTGTCCCCTTTCATGCCCTCCTTGTGGCAAAGGCAACGGTAACGGGAGTCTGGAGCCTTGCCAAACAAGGCGACGAACCTCTCATAATCAGGCCTCGGCATCAAAAGGTCCATGTCATCGTCCCAAGGTATGAAGCCCTTGTGGCGCACAGCACCGAGAAGTGTGCCATAAGCCATGGAGTACCTTATCTTCTCTTTCTCGCAGAAAGCATCGACCTCTTTAAGGATGTCAAGAAGATAGAGTTGAATCTCTCTATGTGACAGTTTTTGCATTTCAGCAATTAAAATAACCTCAGATAATCACAAATATAACTGTTTTTTATTAAATTTGCGTAAATCAGAAGCAAACTGAGTATGCATTCATATGTTTTCCCAGGAGACCTGGACAAGGAAATAGCCATGATCGGATCACAGCCGATCCCCTACATGAGAACCGAGGAGTTCTCCGACATCAACCTCGAATCCGAGAGCATCCTTCTGGATCTCATCCACTGCCGGGGAGGGAGGGTGATTGTCTACACTGGCTCCGGAACCGGGGCCATGAGCGCTGTGGTTGAGAACTACGTCTGTACCAAGAAAAAAGCAATCGCCATAAATGGCGGCTCATTCGGGAAAAGGTGGGTCTCTCTCTGTGAATATTACGATGTCCCTGTGGTTGACTTCAAGGTTCCATTCGCCAAAGACGCCGACTATGATGAGTTGGAGAGGACCGTGGAGGCTGAACGCCCGGAAGTGTTCCTCTGCCAGCATCACGAAACCTCTACCGGACAACTTTTCAATCTGAAGAAAATCTCTGAAATATGCCACAGGCATAATGTCTCGTTGGTGGTCGATGCGATCAGCTCATTCCTCGCCGAGGAACTGGACATGGACGCCCTCGGAATCGACATCTGCGTCACAAGCAGCCAGAAAGGCCTCAACATTCCTCCTGGCCTGTCGATCCTGTTCATAAGCAAGAGACTGGAAGGGTATGCATTCGCGCACAGAGGTTACTATTGGGATTTCGAGGACAATCTTAACAATCTCAAGAGAGGCCAGACACCGTTCAGTCCGGCGACCCTTATCTATCTTCAACTAAACGCAAGGCTCAATCAGATCAAGTCTCAAGGCGGAGAATCCGACAACATTTCCCGAGTGCGCCACAGAGCCGAGGTGTTCCGCGAGGAATGTAGGGAATATGGTTGGGACATGCCGGCCGAGGCTCCTTCCTTCGCGATCACTGCCATCCAGACCAGAGACACATCCGAACGCAGGATTTTCAGAGGCCTGATCGAGCGCTTCCAGACTTACATAATGCCAGGATCCATTCCAGGATTCTACAGAATCTCCCACATGGGTCTCCAGACTGATGAGGAACTACGGACCCTGGCCAAGCGCATACATTTGATAGAATCCGAAATCGTTTGATGAAAAAGGTTATAACTTACGGCACTTTTGACGTCCTCCATCAAGGGCACATTAATCTGTTGCGTCGGGCAAAGGAGCTTGGTGACTGGCTCATTGTCGGCGTGACGACGGACAACTTTGACCTTGAACGCGGTAAGATGAACACGCGGGACAGCGTGATGAAACGCATACAGGCTGTAAAGGACACCGGATTCGCCGACGAGATCATAATCGAAGAATACAAAGGGCAAAAGATAGATGACATTCAGAAGCATAACATAGATGTCTTCGCGATCGGCTCTGATTGGGAAGGTTACTTCGATTACCTTAAAGAATACTGTGAGGTTGTGTATCTGCCTCGCACCCAAGGCATCTCCAGCACCATGCTCAGGGAGGAGCAACTCTCTGTAAGGATAGGCATAATCGGAACCGGCAGCATCGCTGAAAGATTCGTACCAGAAGCCAAATTTGTCAGCTGCAACACGGTCAGCACCGCATTCAATCCTGACACGGAGGAATGCCTGAGGTTCTGCACGGCAAACGGGATTCCATTCGCGGCCAAGACCCTTGACGAGCTGTTGGAAGACTGCGACGCTGTCTACATCGCCTCTCCTCACTACACTCATTTCAACTATGCGAGAGCGGCTCTGACTGCCGGCAAACACGTACTTTGCGAGACGCCTTTTGTCCTGCGCCACGCGGAAGCGCAAGAATTGTTCTCAATCGCCGAAGACAATGGCACGACCCTGATGGTCGCGCACAAGACAGCCTATTGCCCGGCTTTCCGCCACCTTGTCTCCACATTGAAATCCGGTGCGATCGGTAAGATCGTGGACATCAACGCATCGGTCACCACTCTCACCGATGAGAAGTCCTCGAAGCTGGATCACAATAAGTTCGGAGGGAGCATGAACGAGAACGCCTGCTTCCCCTTGCTTCCTGTCATAAAGCTATTGGGATGCGATGTACGGGATGTCAATTTCTATTCAATCATGAAAAACGAGGTTGACATGTACACAAAGGCAGTGTTCCGCTATGACAGCGCGACCGCGTCTTTCCAGGTCGGTCTTGGTGCAAAGACAGAAGGCAACATGGTGATCTCCGGGACCCAAGGGTACATCTACGTTCCGGCACCATGGTGGAAAACCGACTTTTTTGAGCAAAGATTCGAGGATCAAAACATGAACAGAAAATGTTTCTACCCGTTCATGGGCGAAGGTTTGAGGTATGAGATCAGGGAATTCATCTCCCAAATCCTGAACCCGGGCCAAAGCGTCTATCTTCTGACAAAGGATGAGATCCTGAAGATGACCCAGATTCAAGAGGACTACCTGAATGGCAAGAATGTCTACAAGCTAAGCTAACGTCTATGAAACAGCTCAAATTAAAGGAACTGCAACAGTTCAGCCTTGAGATACTCAAAGATGTGGCCGGTTTCTGTGAGAGGAACGGCATCAGATATTCCTTGGGCTATGGCACACTGCTTGGGGCGGTGCGCCACAAAGGCTTCATCCCATGGGACGACGATTTGGACATAATGATGCCACGTGATGACTACGAACGGTTCAGAACCTCCTACCGTTCCGATAGGTTTTCATTCATCGACAGCCGCAACACAGCTGATTGCTATATAGCTTTCGGCAGGGTCTGCGACACGGAAAAGACACTCGCCTCCAGTTGCATCCCTTGGATAAAACGCGATGTAGGGGTTTGGATTGACATATTCCCGATTGACAGGGTGCCGGACGATCCTGACACTTTTAAAAGGATACATGACTCTTTGTTCCTTTTGTTGAAGCTAAATGTCGGAATACGCAAGGCGCATGCCGCCCTCTCTTCAAGGTTTTCAATCAAGAAAAGGCTCAAGGCATGGATTCTCAAGAAGATGAATCCCCGTCTCAGCAGGCGCGACCCTGCCGACATAGTCAGGGACATGACAACCCTTATCGCTCTTGTATCTCCACCGGAAAGCCATCACTGGTCACAACTCTGCTGCCCTGACGATGGGACATGCGAGTTTTTCACAGACCAGGAGATCAATGAGTACGTCAAATTAAGTTTCGAGGACAGTGAGTTTTTTGTCTGGAAGAGTTATGACAGCATCTTACGTGACTCCTACGGGGACTACATGATCCTTCCGCCACAAAACAAACGGAAACCATTGCAGGACTACATCACTTTCTGGTGGAAGGATTAACGCCTGCCATCAAGGGTTCAAACATCTGTGCGTAAATACTTCGCTGTCCACGACTGTCCCGCCTTGATCATTTCCTCCGGAGTGCCGGCGAAGACCACCTGGCCGCCGTTGTCTCCGGCCTCGGGTCCGAGGTCGATGACCCAGTCGGCGGCTCTTATCACATCCAGATTGTGTTCCACGACAATCACAGTGTGGCCGTTGCGTATCAGGAAATCAAATGCCTTCAGCAACTTCTCCACGTCATAGAAATGCAGACCGGTCGTCGGTTCGTCGAACAGGAACAGGATCTTTTTCCTGCTGCCAGCCGGATCATCCTCATTTTTGGACAGGAACCAGGCCAGCTTGATCCTCTGGCTCTCCCCTCCGGACAAGGTCGATGAGCTCTGGCCGAGCTTGATGTAGGACAGTCCCACATCGACAAGCGGCTGGAGTTTCCGGGCAATCTGCTTTGAGAGTTCCTCCGGCTGCGAGCCGAAGAACAAGATCGCCTCCTCGACACTCATGTTCAGGATGTCGTCAACATTCTTGCCCTTGAAACGGACCTCAAGGATGTCCGGCTTGAAGCGCTTGCCTCCGCACGTATCGCAGACCATTGTCACATCAGCCATGAACTGCATCGGGATGCGCACGAATCCGTCACCCTGACACTCCGGGCAACGTCCGCCGTCCTGGTTGAACGAGAAGAAAGACGGAGTGTAGCCGTTGATCTTGGCATATTGTTGGTCAGCAAGGAGCTTGCGGATGTCATCGTAGACCTTTAGATAGGTCACGGCGTTGGAGCGGGAGCTCTTCCCTATCGGATTCTGGTCGACATATTCAACATTCTTGATGCGGTCGGTGTTGCCGGAGATCTTTTTGAATATCCCGGGAAGGTCGCCGGTCTGGTTGATCTGACGGTAAAGCGCCGGGTAGAGTATGTCCCCGACCAGGGAGGATTTTCCGCTGCCGCTGACCCCGGAGACAACTGTCAGAACCCCAAGAGGGAAACGCACGTCAATATTCTTAAGATTGTGCTCCCGGGCGCCTTCCACAGTGATTGAATATGTCCACGGATGCTTTTCCCTGACGTAGCGGGAGCGCCGTCCGGTCAGGTACTGGAGCGTCAGGGAATTGTCCATTACCTTCGCCGGAACCTTGTCTCCGATCTTTCCCTGGAAGACAATCTGCCCTCCGTTCACTCCGGCGTAAGGGCCCATGTCGATCAGTACGTCCGCAGCGCGTATGATCTCCTCGTCGTGCTCGACAACGACAAGGGTGTTGCCTATGTCACGCAGTTTGCGCAGCACACCGATAAGCCGTTCGGTGTCACGCGGATGCAGGCCGATGCTCGGCTCGTCAAGAATGTACATCGAGCCGACCAGCGAGCTTCCGAGGGCGGTCACCAGATTGATTCTCTGGCTTTCCCCACCCGAAAGGGTGTTGCAGGCGCGGCTCAGCGTAAGATACGCAAGTCCGACATCCTTTATGTACCTCAGACGCGAGACAATCTCCTCGACGGCCTTGCGCACAATGGATGTCTCATAGTCGGTCAACCTCAAGCCGGCGAAGAAGTCAAGAAGCGCGTCCACGTTCATGTCAAGCAGTTCCGCTATGGTCTTCCCGCCTACTTTCACGTAAAGCGCCTCCGGGCGCAGCCTCGTGCCGTGACAGGCGTGGCATGTGGTTCTGCCGGAGAACCTGCTGAGCATGTACTTGTACTGGATCTTGTAGCGGTTGGACTCAACCCACTTGAAGAACTCGTTGATGCCGATGATCGAATTGTCGTCACCCTCAACACTGTGGCCATTCCAGATGATGTCCTTGACCTTTTGCGGAAGATTGCAGTAAGGCTCGAAGATAGGGATTCCGTAACGGGGAGCCACCTTGATCAGATGATCCCTGTACCAGCCCATTGATTCTCCCCTCCAGCAGGCTATGGCGCCATCGTAGATGCTCTTGGTCTTGTCTGGAATCACAAGGTCTTCGCTGATCCCTATGATCTTGCCGAGGCCTCCGCAGACAGGGCAGGCACCCAGAGGGCTGTTGAACGAGAAAAGATATTCATCCGGCTGGCGGAAGGTTATTCCATCCAGCTCGAAACGGTTGGAATATTCCTCGACGGAATTGTCCTTGCGCAGGATGAGTCTGCCCTCGCCCACCCTGAACGCGGTGTCGATCGATGACCGCAGTCTGGTCTGGAGATCCTCCCACTCGTTTTGGGACCACGGCTCGCCGTCATCACCGTAAGGCAGGCAATTTCTGAAGTCCGGCAGCCTCAGACGGTCGACCAGCAGGTCAAGATGTTCAGGATACTCACCCTTGTCAGCCATCTTCATTACTTCCTCGATGCGGATTATGCCCTCATCGCCAAAGAAACGGGAATATCCTTCCTCCTTCAGCCCGAGCATCAACTCTACCTTGTCCTCCCTCGCGGACCAGTTGAGGTCAGCGAGAATATACGCCGTCCTTGAGTCTCCGCTCAGGATGCTCGCCATAACGTCATTGACGCTATGACACTTGACCTCCCTGCCGCTGATCGGGGAATATGTCCGTCCTATCCTCGCGAAAATGATGCGGAGATAGTCGTAAATCTCGGTTGTCGTGGCCACAGTGGAGCGTGGATTCTTGACATTGACCTTCTGCTCGATGGCGATCGCCGGAGGAATGCCTTCTATAGACTCCACATCCGGCTTGCTCATCCTGCCAAGAAACTGACGCGCGTACGAGGACAGGCTCTCGGCGAAGCGCCTCTGCCCTTCCGCGAAAAGCGTGTCGAAAGCCAGAGATGATTTTCCCGACCCGGATATTCCTGTCACCACCACCAGCTTGTTCCTAGGGATCTCGACTGTAATGTTCTTGAGGTTGTTGACCTTAGCTCCCTTTATGATGATCTTTCCGTCCTCTGCCATAGTCGTCCAGCGATTAGCGAACTGCAAAAATACGAATATTTCCCGTCTTTTCATCACAACCAGCCTACCGTTTCTTTATTGCACCCATGATTTTGACAACCCCGACACCCATGATTTTGACACCCCAAAAACAGAGCGTGGATGCTGTTTGACCTACAGCAGGGCTTCGATCATACTTCCGACAGCAGGTGCCGCACCATTTCTTTTTAACGTGTAGGATAACAACTTTATCTTCAATCCTTTACACACAGTTCCCCCTACCCGGCACGGGCAGGAGGAACCTTTATTAACATATTTATTAACAAGCAGTTAAACTCCACGAGGCAGATATAGCGCCACAGCCGGGCAGGTCTGAACCCACAGCCGAGCAGGTCTGAACCCTCAGCCGGGCAGGTCTGGCGCCCGCTTGTCATCATTGTCAGAGACAGGTGTACTTCCAGAACGATCTTGCCTTTGGCCATGTGAATACCCGAGCAGATGGGACGGCAGGACATAACCCACCAGACCCTGAAGAACAGACAATGATGACATATTTATATACCTTTTGTAACGTTTACACAAAGACACATGTAAGTTCTACTTTACTTCCTTAACACACAAGGTTTTGGACTGCCCCGGAATATTCGGAAGATAATTCGGAAGATAATCCAGAAGTCTTACGCAGCACGCACTGCTACAAGAAGAACAAGATAGAATAAAGAAACTGAAAATAGTTGGAATTGCCGGTAGGAATAAAAAGAAGTCTCACCAGTTGTTGATTGACAACACACTTGTGAGACTTTTTCGCGGTGCGGAAGGGACTCGAACCCTCGACCTCCGGCGTGACAGGCCGGCATTCTAACCAGCTGAACTACCGCACCATGCGACTTTGCATCCGCGAATCCAAGACTGTTTTCTTGAATGCGGATGCAAAGATACGCATATTTCTTGAATCTGCAAACTTTTTACTTAATTTCTATGACTTTTTTTGCAGGAGTTGACTCTTCTTTCTGGACCTTTGGAAGGTTGATCTTTAGGACACCATTGACAACAGCAGCGTTAATCTTGTCTTTCTCAACATCTTCCGGAAGAACCATAGTCTGCTGGAACTTTGAGTACGAGAATTCGCGTCTCAGATAATGACCGTGCTTCTTTTCCTCATTGTTTTCCTCTTTCTTCTCCATGTTGATCACGAGATCACCATTGTCGTCAAGACTGACCTTGAAATCATCCTTGGTCATTCCAGGAGCGGCAAGCTCGATGTCATAACTTTTCTCGTTCTCCAATACATTGATCGCCGGGGCGGTCGCATTGGCTCTTACCATCCAATCATTGTCAAAGAAATCATTGAACATGCTTGGCAACCAATTCTGGTTATTGTACTTTTTTGATACTGGTAACATAATTTAAATCTCCTATTTTTTTTGTTTTTTATTATCTGTTTTCGCCCGCTCTTTCGAGCGGACATCTGGAATATAATCAATCAACATACCAATGCGGCTAAAATGTCAAAAAGGCGACAAAATGTCACTATTACATGACACCTTGTCGCTAAATACTGTCATTATGTCGAATTTTGAATAATCTATATTCAGAATTCAGATTTTATTGAAGCCCCTGGCAAGACCACCTGTGCCGGTCTCCTTGTACAAAGAAGGCAGATCCTTGCCGGTCTGCTTCATCACCTCGACCACATGGTCGAAAGACACCCTGTGCTTGCCGTCGGAGAATGCGGCGTAAAGGTTCGAATCCAGAGCGCGGGTCGCCGCGAAAGCATTCCTCTCGATGCATGGAATCTGCACAAGGCCACAGATCGGATCGCAAGTCATGCCCAAATGATGCTCAAGTCCCATTTCGGCGGCATATTCAATTTGTGAAGGGCTGCCTCCAAAAAGTTGGCACGCCGCGGCGGAAGCCATGGCACAAGCAACCCCTACCTCCCCTTGGCATCCTACCTCAGCTCCTGAGATGGACGCGTTCTGCTTGACCACATTGCCGATTACACCAGCGGTCGCCAAGGCATGCAACACACGGATATCCTTAAAATTGTGACCTTTCGCCAAATGGTAAAGCACTCCCGGCATGACACCGCTTGAGCCGCAGGTCGGGGCAGTCACAATGATTCCTCCGGAAGCGTTCTCCTCACTGACGGCAAGGGCATAGGCATAGACAAGGCCGCGGGTCTGTAGAGTCTGCTTGTAGCCTGTCGCCTTTACATAATAAGTAGGAGCCTTTCTCGGCAGGTTAAGCGGACCTGGAAGAACCCCCTCATGGTCAATGCCTCTTTCAACGGAAGCTTTCATGGCCACCCACACTTCCTGGAGGTAATCCCAGATGTCCGGCCCCTCGCAGATATCGACATATTCCCAATAACTGCGGCCCTTGTCCTCGCACCATTTCTGAATCTCGGCAAGATGATTCATTTCATAGACATCAGGAGTTGAAAACCTGTCATCAGGCCGGCCCTCGGACAAAGCTCCGCCACCCACACTGTAGACTGTCCACTCATCAGTCTTACACCCTTCCGGGCCGAAAGACCGAAAACACATTCCATTGGGATGAAACGGCAGAAAGACATCGGGCTTCCATACTATGCTCACAGGGGCGATCCGCTCCATAGCCTCGATGATCGCGACATCTGTCATGTGGCCTTTTCCGGTGGCGGCCAGGCTGCCATAAAGCGTGACCTCAAAAGAGGCTGCCCCGTAATGCCGCTCAGCGAAATCCTTGGCGGCCTTGTTGGGTCCCATAGTGTGACTGCTGGAGGGCCCTTTTCCTATCCTGTAAAGTTCTTTTAGAGATTTCATGATTCAAGTTCGTTTTCATTGCTTGGACACTGTAGACGCAGGCCAAGCCGCCAAAGCCACAACACAGGATTCCTACTCCTCCGGGAGGAACATAGGATCCCAAGCCGGGAGGAGGATCGGCTTCTGCCCGAGCATGGCCGTAACGTCGGAAGGGACATATTTCTTTTCGACCACAAGGCGGAACATGTAGTTGTCGAACCACTCGTCAGTCATGATGAGGTTGCCCTTGTAGCCCGAATCAGCTCCCCAGCTGTTCTCCACCATCCACTTGACCGGCTTGCCGTCCTTGATGTCGACAGCAATAAGGGTCATGGCGTGGGACGAACCGCTGGCATGCGTCTGAATCCTCTGCCGCTTGTCCATCGGGAAAGTTGTACCGAAAAGCGAACCATAGTCGAAATTATCAAGGTCCAATGTCCCCTTCTGACGGTCCATGAACTTGCCGACGTCACAGGAGAAATACATCGCGGTGTTGTCCTTGATCGAGGCAATCGCCATCTCCTTGATCCTTTCGATCGGAAGGTTGACGTAAAGCCAATTCTCTCCGTCATAGACATGACGGTCATAATCAATCTCATAGACCTTGCCGTACTCACGGGTCGGGTCGTTCATGACCATGATGTAGCCGCTCTCGAGATCCGCGCCTACATATTCATTGTAAAAGGATTTCGGGGTGTAGGTCTTGGCGCTTACGAGGCTGCCCTTGGAGTCGTAGCGGGCCCACTCGAACTCGACCGGCGGCTCGCCGAGGCAAAGTACAAGCATCCTGTAGATCTCCTTGAGCATCTCGGTCTTCATGGCCTGGCAGTCCTTGGCCGACGCGCCGCGAAGCTTGAGACCATCCTCTCTGAGTTTGTTGGAGATCTGTGCGCGCATTTGAGAAGTGTTGTTCGCGCAGTAAGTCTCCGGCATCGCCTCGGAAGGCACCAAACCATACTTCATGACAAGGTTGGAGACACCTGTGAACTGTCCCCCGTCCCCAATCGGATTGCGGAACAACCAATCAACTTTGCGGTCATCAAAACCCAAGTCTTTGGTGTCGATCACGCCCTGGAGGAAAAGGTTCGCCTTCTCCAGCTGATCGTAGAAAAAGACATAGTTTTGGGAAAAGGTGAAAGCGCCAAGGTCATATTTGTCAATCATCCTGGCCCTAAGGACATTGAGCCCAGTGAAAAGCCAGCAACGGCCTGAGGATTTCTGGTTGGTGCGTCCCTTGGTCTTCACCTCGTCGGAGAAGTGGGTGTCGATCATCGTGATGTTCTCCGAGTTGGCGGCGAGGACATTGATCGCCGCCGCGTTAAGAGCGTTGCGGATAGCCTTGTCCGAGGCTGTGCCCTCATAGCCCTTACGGATCTCGGTCAGCATCTCGGCGGAGATGCCGCCTTTGTCGGACTGTTTCTGCGCGGAGGCGACGGTTCCGGAAAGGACCAGAAGCGAGGCGGCGAGAATAAATGTTCTTCTGTACATAACTTAATTAAATAGATTCGGGGTAAATTTAACTAAAATTTCCGGATGTTTGGCGGACATCTCCGCTAAATCGTGCGCGAAAGACAATTTATCACGCACGGAATGACGGCCTCTCAGGCCCGGGAAGCGACAAGGCCTTTCTCACGCACGGGCAAAACTGCTTTAGCACGAATTTTCATCCGGAATTCAAGTGGATTTGACTATCTTTGCAGACAAACACTGCGGGGACAGATCTCTTAATGTGGATGAGGGGGCCGGATACAGACAAGGGGGCTGGCCCTGCCGCGAAAAGAGGATATTCAAACACTGTAATATTCAATGAATATGAAAAAGATTGCTAAGGTTGCGGCGGTGGCTGCCATGGTTGCGCTCACCGCTTCGTGCGCTCCGCAGAAAATCGCGGTGACGGCGCACAGGGGTTTCTGGAACTGCGAGGAGGCAGGCTATGCCGAGAACTCTATCAAAGCTCTTGAAATGGCTCAGCAGAGCGGGCTGTGGGGCAGCGAGTTTGACGTGCACATCACTTCAGATCTCGTCATGCTGGTCCACCACGACCCGGACATCGACGGAGTGCGCATCTGGGACCACAACTACGCCGACTTCAAGGACTGCCGCCTGAAAAACGGGGAGAAGATCCCGACCCTTGATGAATATCTCACCCAAGGTGAGAAGAGCAAGAAGACCGTGCTGGTGTTCGAGCTTAAGAAGCAGATCGACAAGGCCCACGAGGACTACATGGTTGACCAGAGCGTCAAGGCTCTAAAGGAGCACGGACTGTACAACCCCAAGCGCGTCATCTTCATCTCGTTCAGCCTGAACATGTGCGAAAGGCTCGCGGCCCTCTGCCCCGGCTTCACCGTACAGTACCTGGACGATGACAAGAGTCCTGAGGAACTTGCCAAGCTCGGGATCAATGGAGTGGACTACCACTACAATGTCTTCGCCAAGAACCCGACGTGGTTCAAACAGGCACGCGAGAACAAGATGAGCATCAACTGCTGGACCGTCAACAAGGAGAAGGACATCCAGAGCATGATCGACCTCGGCGTCGACTGCATAACGACCAACGAGCCGCTTCTGGTCCGCGAGAAACTCGGCAGGAGAGAGAAGGTCAAATAGGCTTCTTCGCATACCTTGCGACACACGGGGGTGATCCAAAAGTCATTTGGTTCACCCTCACTTTATTTCCAACATTTCCGACCAGTCGGTGGTGTAGAGACGCGAGCAGAATTCGCGGCGGATGCCGTCGGAGTAGTGTCCTGGACGCTGTGTGGCCAGCCTCAGAAGGTTTTTGCCGGAGATGTTTACCCGATCCATCAACTTTGAGATGCGGTCGTTACGCTCACGGGCTTCCTGATCGAAATCAAAAAGCGTCGCCTGGATGGCATCGGCCTCCACGATGTCCGAGACGGTGACACCTGCCCTTTTGTAGGCATAGCCATCGCGAAAGACCGTCCGCAACGCCCTCAACGCGGCAGCCACAACCTCACGGGTGCTGCTGGCCGGAACTTCCAGACGGACGCTGGCGTTGGGAAAATACTGCGGAAGGTCGTCCCGGAAGCGGTTGGTCTGGATGAAGACTCCGATTGAATATGCCGCCGTGCCGTCCTTCCGCAGCTTCTCGGCACATTTTCCCGCAAAGTCAGAGACCCTGAGCGTCATCTCGTCAAGGTTCGTGACCATCTTGTCAAACGACCGTGACGTACAGATGCTTTTTCGCTTTTCATCGCGCCCATCCTCGACCATGCGCCTTCCTTGAAGTTCTGCCCAGGTTCTTACGCCGCCTATACCCATCATTCCACGGACCCATCCGGATGGTCTGCGGACAAAATCCAAGGCAGTCATGACCCCGGCCGCCTCCAGTTTCGGAGCGCCACGCCAGCCTATTCCCCAAACTTCCTTGATAGGAGTCAGAGCAAGAGCCTTGCGGATCTTCTCATCGGAGTCTATCACGCAGACCCCTTTGTATCCTTTGTATTTCTTAGCGAAATGATTGGCCACCTTGGCCAGAGTCTTGGTGTCCGCAATCCCGATGCTGACCGGAATTCCTGTCCAACGGCGTATCTTCACCACCAAGTCCGAACATATTCCCGGAAGGCTTTCGGGCGCGACGCCGTCCATGTCCATGTACGCCTCATCAATGGAGTAGATCTCCAGCCGGGGGGCCGCCTCGGCCAGAATCGACATCACACGGGACGAAAGGTCACCGTAAAGGGTATAGTTGGACGAACGGACCACGAGCCTGCCTTGATCCACCAGGTAGCGGACCTTGAAGAACGGGGTTCCCATCTTGATGCCCATGGCCTTGCTCTCGTTGCTCCGCGCGACCACGCAACCGTCATTGTTGGACAGCACCACTACAGGACGTCCCTCCAGCTCCGGCTGGAAGGCCCTCTCGCACGAGACGAAAAAATTGTTGCAGTCAACTAGCGCGTACACACCTTCTTGATGACATAGGTAACAACTCCCCAGACAGTGAAATCATTGGAATCCGTCACTTCAATGGGAGGATATTTCTCGTTGGCAGGCAGCAGCCATATTCTTTGATGCTTAAGAATATCATAGGACACTCCCGGCCTGGAAGCCCTCACACTCCTTGACCCGCCAAGCGTGGGATCCCTGAACGAGATGTATTTCAAGGCGAACTCCCCATCAATGAAACAGACGGCCATGTCCCCCTCCTTTGGCTCAATGGACTTGTCCACCACAAGAACATCGCCCTCGTTCACATCGGCGTCCACCATGGAATCACCCACAACGCGCGCAAAGAAAGTCGCCGCCGGATGACGCACCAACTCTTTGTTCAGGTCGATGAACGAATTGATGTAGTCCTGGGCCGGCGATGGAAAACCGGCGTGCACGCCGCTTTCCATCATCGGGGCGAAAAGCTCTTTCCTATCCTCTTCCTCAGTCATTTGAAAACGTTCTCCGTGAATCAGCGATTCTTACATTCCACTGTCATGTCTCTCAAGTTGAAGCCTCTCCTACAATTGAGGGACGATGTGCTTCCACGCAAGCTCAAGAGGAATCCTCGGGGATTCAGTCCCAAAGGAATTGATCAGAGAGCCGACACTCGGCATCTCGGATGTTATGGCGATGACCGCCTTCTCCTCTGGAAACACTATTATGTACTGACCGAAAAGGCCGACGGCCCTGTAAAGGCTCCCGTCTTTGCGGGTCCAGGTCTGGTAGCCATAGCCGGTGGTCTCAAAAAGATTGCCTATGTAGCATGAAGCACCCTGGCCTGTAACCCTGTCCTCGGTGGCAAGTCTCAGGTAGTCCGCCGGAATGATCTGGCGCCCGTTCCATTTTCCACCGGCAAGAAGCAACCGCCCGAAGGTGAGCATCTCATCCGTGGTCAGATGAAGCCCCCATCCTCCGGCGGTTGTTCCCTGGACATCATCCCAATCGGGGTCATCAAGTCCAAGAGGCTTGAACAATCTGGTTTTCAGATAGTCGGCCAAGGTCTCTCCTGTTTTCTTCGTAATGATCTCGGAAAGGATGTAGGTCGCGAGGGTGTTGTACTTGAAGTGGACTCCAGGCTCCCTCTCGAAAGGGTACTCAAAGAACAATCCGGCCATTGTCTTCCCGAATTTGTTCAGAGCCTTTGTGACATCTATGGTCTCTGCGTCCGTGTCAATGTACTTGGGAAGATTGAGTCCCAGTTTTGTCCCGTACTGTCTGGCGTATTTTACCGTAGGGTCATGCCTGTGGCCGCTCCTCATGGTCAGAAGATCCTCGACAGTCATTTTCTCCATGGCTTTGCGGAGGTTCACGATCTGCTCTTCCTTTTCACTTTCACTCAGGGTCTCGAAACCTCTGATGGCTCTTTCGGCGTCCCTTATCTCGCTTTCGAACATCGGGGCCACCTTCTCCGACAATGAAAGCCTGCCCTCACCCACGGCGATGCCCACGGCCATGCCCGTGAAGGTCTTTGACACCGACCACATCTGATGCTTGGTGTCACGCTCTGTGCCGTTGAGCCATGCTCCGGAAGGATCGTACCCGCCTTCCTGCCAGACAGCCACGGCGTTCATGGTCTTGAACGAGGTCTCCGCGTCCTCGACCATGTCCTTGACGGCTTCCTTCAGCCTTGGATTCTCATTAAGCTCTTCTTTCTTGCCGGTGTCAGGATCGTTCGGATCCACCTTGACGCAACCGGCGGCAAGTACCGCGAACGCGATCAAGGCGGAATACAGGTGTCTGTTCAAAGGTTTCATCTTATGTTATGATTATGTGAATCGTGACGATCAGGTGTTGCCGGCATGATCGGGAGCCTGCGGGACTTCCTCCGGCACGGTGGCCGATGCCTCGTCCGCGGCACCCCCGCCAGAAAGAGAACGCGCCGCGGCAAGGGCGCAATTGATGCCATCGATGGCCGATGAGACAATTCCACCTGAATATCCGGCGCCCTCTCCGCAAGGAAGCAGGCCCGGGAAAGCATCAGCCTCGCAGCTGCGCGGGTTTCTCGGAATGCGGACCGGAGAGGATGTCCTGGACTCGACACCTATCAAGAGGGCGTCGTTCGTGTAGTAGCCGCGCATGGACTTCTGGTTCACAATCGGGAACACATCCTGAAGCCTCTCAGCTATGAACTCAGGAAGAATCTCATGGAGCGGAGCCGGAACCACACCCGGCTTGTAAGATGTCTCCGGAAGATCCTCGGAGTCCTCTCCCTCGCAGAAATCCACCATCCTCTGCGCCGGTGCGGCGAATGGATTCCCGGAATCTGAGTGCCCGTGGGCATATTCCCACATTTTTCTTTCTATGTCCTTCTGGAACTCAAGGCCGGCGAACGCTCCTTTGCCGGAATATTCCTCTGGAATGTCCTCCGGATTGATCTGCACCACCACGCCTGCGTTGGCGAACTTTCCGCTTCGCGCCGAGTTGGACATTCCGTTCATCACAATGGTCTCAGGCTCTGTCTCGGAAGGCACCAACACTCCGCCCGGACACATGCAGAACGAGAACACCCCACGGTCGCCGACCTGCTCTGTGAATGAATATTCAGCCGCAGGCATCCCTGGCTCCCACTGTCCGTGGTAACGGATGTCATTGATCAGAGCCTGCGGATGCTCCACACGAACTCCCATCGCAAACCCTTTGGCCTCAAGGGCACAGTCCTTTGAGACAAGCATTTCGTAGATGTCACGGGCGGAATGGCCTGTCGCAAGGATGACCTTTTTCGCCGAATATTTCCGCTCGCCCGGCTTGCCTGCCTCCGTAAGATTCTCCGGGTCCAGGGCTGTCACCTCGATTGAGCCGTCACTTCCGCGCTCAAGATCCGTGACCTTTGTGCCGAAGTGATATTCTCCGCCTCTGGACTCAATGCACTGGCGGATGTTCTCCACAACCTTCGGGAGACGGTCGGTGCCGATGTGCGGGTGCGCGTCGACGAGGATCTGCGGACTCGCGCCGAAGTTCACGAACTGATGGAGAACCTCCCGTATGTCGCCTCTCTTGGAAGAGCGGGTGAAGAGTTTTCCGTCCGAGAACGTTCCGGCGCCGCCTTCACCGTAGCAGAAATTGGACTCCGGATCCAGAATTCCCTCACGGGTAAGTTTCGCCATGTCGAACTTGCGGTCGCGCACATTCTTTCCCCTCTCGAGAATAATAGGCTTGAAGCCGAGAGTCAGGAGCTTGAGAGCGGCGAACATTCCGGCAGGACCGGATCCGATGATGATCACCGGTTCGGCGTCGGTGACATCCTTATATTCAGGAACCTCGTAAGGGACGTAGGACTCAAAGCGGTGGTTGTAGCCCTCGATGCGGTAGCGGTAGACAACATCATTTCGGGCGTCTATGGAGCGCCTGGCTATCACACAGGTAGCGTCAGGGTCCGGGAATGTCGGCTGGTAGGACTTTGTCGGATCAATCACATTTATCACGGCGTTGCCGCGGAGGTTCATCTCCCTGGCCGCCACGATTCTCACGTCATCCGGTCTCAGGTCACGGCCTACACGGCCGGTCATTTCAAATTCAATCATGTATCTTTTCCTTGAATATTCAATCAATAATCCGCGATGCGGGAGACAGGGGCCACATCCAACGGTGTGCGCTCCCCCGCCAGGTAGTGGAACCAACCGGCGATGGCTATCATGGCTGCATTGTCGGTAGTGAACTTGAACTCAGGCAGGTAGGTGTTCCAGCCACGTTTGCGTCCTTCTTCCTCTATGCGGCGGCGCAGGCCGCTGTTGGCCGACACTCCCCCGCCGATGGTGATTTCCTTGATCCCTGTCAGTCTCGCGGCCTTGACCAACTTGTCCATCAGTATGTCGATCAATGTCTTCTGGAAACCTGCGCAGATGTCCTCCTTGTTCTTCTCCATGAAACCGGGATCCTTGGCCATCTCGTCGCGGACAAAATACAGAAGCGAGGTCTTCACACCGCTGAAGCTGTAGTCGAGTCCCGGAATCTGCGGCTTGGCGAACTTGAAGCGGTCCGGATCACCCTGTCTGGCCAGATTGTCGATCACTGGGCCACCGGGATAGCCTAGTCCCATCATCTTTGAGCATTTGTCGAAGGCCTCTCCCACAGCGTCATCTATGGTCTGACCCAGAATCTCATGGTCCAACGGGTCGTTAACCCTGACAATCTGAGAGTTACCTCCAGAGACCAGCAAACAGAGATACGGGAAGGCCGGGTGACGGTTCTCCTTCCCTTCCTGTTTCACGAAATCCGCGAGAATATGTCCCTGCAGGTGGTTGACCATGATTATGGGGATGTCCAACGCCACGCCAAGCGCCTTGGCGAACGATGTGCCGACGAGCAAAGAACCCAGAAGTCCCGGCCCGCGGGTGAAAGCGATGGCTGTAAGATCCTCGGCCTTTATCCCGGCCTTGGACAAAGCCTGGCTCACCACAGGCACTATGTTCTGCTCATGGGCTCTGGAGGCAAGTTCGGGAACGACCCCTCCATAATCCTTGTGGACCTGCTGGCTCGCTATCACGTTGGAGAGCAGAAAACCGTCCTTGATCACAGCGGCGGATGTGTCATCGCAACTCGATTCGATTCCAAGGATATAATCAGACATATTCTTCAAAGACATTTTTATCGAGACACAAAGATACAACTATTTTCGTCAATCCAACGGATATTTAGTATCTTTGTTGCTTAAGCCACGCGGTGGCGGACAACCTCTCCGCGCCAGCATGGACGAATAGGATTGAGAAAGGCTATAAAGATATTCCGGGGTGTGATTGCGGCGATGGCTTCCCTGCTGTTCGCCTGCTGGATTCTGCTTCAGACTCCGGCCGTGCAGACATTTGTGGCAAAAGAGGTCCTTGAGTCCTTGAACGTCACGCTGAACGGCAGGATAAAGTTCTCAAAAATCCACATCAAGCCTTTCACCGCGCTGGTTCTGAAGGATGTGGCGCTCATTGACACCGAGCCGCCCACCGACCGGGACGGCGAGAGCGTGGACACGGTCGCCAATGCAAAGACAATAGTGGTCACATTTTCTCTCAAAGGGTTACGGCGCGACGGGGCTATCCACATAAAAAGGCTAAGTGTCAGCGATGGATCATTCTCCCTGGCAAAGGATGAACGAGGCAGCAACATAAGCCGGTTCTTCAATAAATCCGGCGTCAACAAGAAAAACAAATCCACAGATCTTAAGATCAACGCGGACAGGATCAATGTCAGCGACTTCAGGTTCAGGCTTCTGAACCTTGGCAGCGACATTCCTCCTCGTGAATACGGCATCGACTGGAAGAATCTTGATGTCACCGCGCGGGTCGTCCGGATCCATGACCTCACGTTCGGCGGCGGCCGTGTAAGCTGCGATGTCAAGGACATCTCGGCAATCGAAAGAAGCGGCTACGACATCCTGACGATGTCCGGAAAGGCCACCTTGGAAAAAGGCAGGACCTCTGTCCATGACCTGAGCATCCAGGACAAATGGTCGGACATCAGGATGACCGAATATTCAATGGAATATTCCGATGCCACATCATTCTCGAACTACATTGACGAAGTCGTGATGACCGGTCTGATCCACGACTCAAAAGTCGATTTCAAAAGCCTTTCCTATTTCGCTCCATCGCTGCGAAGGATGAAATCCACGGTATGTCTGAAGATGGCCGAAGTAAGAGGCCCCGTCAAAGACTTGACCATCAAAAGTTTCGACTTCACCGAGAAGAACAGCGATGTCTCAGGGCTCATCGATGGAAGACTGTCCGGCCTGCCGTCAGCCAAAAAGATGAAGATGGGATTCTCCTTGACAGGATTGAAGTTCACGACAGGAGGCATCGGAACTTTCATCAAAGGGCTCGCCCCTCTCTCAAAGATCGACATCTCCAGGTTCGCCGCCGGCACCAAATTGGTTTTCAACGGGAAGGTCAAAGGAACGCTTAACAGCCTTGACGTCCAAGGAAACGTGGCTTCCTCCATAGGATCTGTGTCGGCAGACCTGAAGCTGAGGGATCTTCTTGCCAAAGGGAAAGCCATTGGGGTTGGCGGAAATGTCGCCACACGAAATCTTGATGTGGGAAGACTTGCCGGAGTCAGGCAGATCGGTGATGTGACCTTGCGCGGAGCCTTGGATGCCACATTGGGGAAAGACAAGACAAGCCTGAGGATAGACTCTCTTTCGGTGGACAGGATATACGCGCTTGGCTACACCTACACAGGCATAGCGGCAGCGGGGACATATTCAGAAAACGCGTTCGACGGGCGCATTGTCTGCAGCGACCCGAACCTGAATTTTCTGTTCCAAGGCCTGTTCACCCTCTCGGACAAGACACGGAACGGGCTCTACAAATTCTACGCTTCCATCGGCTATGCTGATCTTCACGCCCTGAGGCTGGACAGAAGAGAAAACTCAAAGATCTCCGGGCGGGTCAACGCGAACTACATGAGGGTCGGCAGCGGAGACGTCATCGGAGACCTGGACATCATGGGGCTTACTTTAGAAAACGACAAAGGATGGCATGAGATCGGCGACATCTGCGTCAAATCCCATTCCAGCGGCGATGTCAGCCGCGTGAACATCACATCTTCTTTCGTCAGCGGATCCTACATCGGATCCAAACCTTTCACGAGCATGGTCAAGGATGTGCAAGGATTGACTGTCCAAAGGGAATTGCCTTCCCTCTACAACAGGCGGATTTCCCAATGGGACGGCGACGAGTACGATCTCGCGCTGGATGTGAGCGACGCCCAAGACATCCTTTCATTCCTGAAGCCGGGCCTGTACATCGCCAAGGGATCGAAAGCCAGACTGAACATCACCAGGGAAGGAGACGTCGCGGTCTCGGTCAAATCTCGCCGTGTGGCCCTCGGCAGGAATTTCCTCAAGGACATTGACCTCGCGTTAGACAACAAGGACAGCAGCCTGAACGCATCGATAACCTGCTCGGCGATCTCTGTGTCAGGGCTGGACGTTCTGCAAGACACTCTCTCGTTCCATGCAAGAAATGACAGTCTCGGGGCCGGATTCTCTTACGACAACGGCTCTGATCCCGCGGACAAAGGCAAGGTGCTCCTTTCCGGGAAGATTGGCCGCGGCACGAACGGAGAGCTGACCGTCAACGCAAAGACACATCCGTCCAGCATCTGGTACGATGACGCCGAATGGAATGTGTCCGAATCCGCCATAGGGATTGTAGGGAAAAACATCAAGATCGACAACCTGACCGCCAGGTGCCAGGACCAATCCATTAATGTGAACGGGGGCTACTCCTCGACAATAAATGACACGCTCTCGATCAAGATGGTCAAATTCGATCTCGGACTCCTGAACAAGTTCCTCGGGGAGAAATACGGGATCTCCGGTCTCGCCACCGGACATGCGATAATCGCATCACCATGGAAGACCAATCCAGGGCTGATGATGAACCTGGCCAGCGACTCGACCGAGGTGGCAAGACAACGGATGGGAACCTTACGGCTCGCAGGCTCATTGGATGACGGGAAAATGCGCGTCATAGCGAAAAACGACATTGACGGAAAGAGAACGCTGAACATCAACGGAGACTACTTTCCTGAAGACAAACGGATAGACGCCACAGCGGATTTCAACGGGTTCAACATCGGCTACCTGGCTCCTGCGCTGGAGTCGGTTTTCAGCGGAATGGAAGGCTCAATGAGCGGAACGGTCCAGGTCAAGGGACCTCTCGACACTTTGTCGCTTTCAAGCAAAGGCACGCGATTCGATGACGTTCTCCTGAAAGTAGGCTTCACCAATGTCCCGTACTTTGTCAACGGGCCGTTCTCCATCACCGACAGCGGGATGTTCTTTGACGGGCTCACAGTAAAGGACCGCTTTGACGGAACCGGAACGATCTCGGGAGGGCTTCTTTTCGGCCATTTCAAGGATTTCCGGATGGACACAAGGATAACAATGCGGGAAATGGAGGCCATAGACATGGCCGAAGACGGGAATCAGACATTCTACGGCCACCTTTTCGCAAGCGGAGACGTCTCTGTCAAAGGGCCGTTCGAAGCCATACAGTTGGACGTCAACGTCAGGACAGAAAAGAACGGACGCGTGCATATTCCTATAGACAACGCGTCAAACGACGGGAAAAACGATCTTCTGACATTCAAGCAGGTATTAAACGAGGCCAACGAGGATCCTTACGAGATGATGATCCGCGACATGAAATCAGTGCGGGGCAAGGGCAGTGATTTCGGCCTTAAGCTCAGGGTAAGCGCCAACCAGGGCACCGAGGCCTATGTGGAGATCGACCGGACGGCCGGCAATGTGCTGAGTGGCCGCGGACAGGGCACAATCGACATCGAGGTACGCCCGGGAAGAGACCTGTTCACCATAAACGGAGACTATACCATCCGCTCAGGCAACTTCCATTTCAACGCCATGGACATCGCCAAGAGGGACTTCATCATCTCCGACGGGAGCTCGATCCGGTTTAACGGAGACATAATGGACAGCGATCTGGACATTAAAGGAATATACACTACCAAAGCATCGGTCGCGACCCTTATAGCAGACACATCGGCAGTCTCGGCGCGCCGCACCGTAAACTGCGGGATAGGGGTGTCGGGCAAATTTCGCGAACCAAAGCTCTCGTTCTCGATAGAGGTTCCCGATCTTGATCCGACGACAAAGTCCAGGGTTGAAAGCGCCTTGAACACTGAGGACAAGGTCCAGCGCCAGTTCCTTTCCCTACTGATTTCCGGCAGTTTCATGCCGGACGAGCAGTCCGGAGTCGTGAACAACACCAACGTGCTCTACTCCAACGTGGCCGAGATCATGGCCGGGCAATTGAACAGCATACTTCAGAAACTGGACATTCCGCTTGACTTCGGGTTGAACTACCAGTCCAGCGATAGCGGCTCGAACATATTCGATGTAGCGGTCTCGACACAGCTTTTCAACAACAGGGTGATAGTCAACGGAAATGTCGGGAACAGGGAATATGCCAACTCATCAACCTCGGAAGGCGACGTTGTGGGCAATCTTGACATCGAGATAAAGCTCGGCAAGTCCGGGCAGCTGAGATTGAACCTGTTCTCTCATTCGGCCGACGACTACACGAATTATCTTGACAACACTCAACGGAATGGTGTCGGAATAGCTTACCAGAGGGAGTTCAACACATTCATGGATTTCTTCAGGAATCTGTTTTCAACCAGAAAAAAACGCGAGCGGAAAGCCGCGGCCACAGAGAACAACGCCCGCGCCGTCAAGAGGGTTGTCATCTCGCCAGGAGAAACAAATGAAAAACAATCAACTTTAAAAGAATATGATAACTAACATCGCATTGGTTGCACATGACTCCAGAAAGCAGGAGCTTATGGATTGGGTACGTTACAACGCAGGTTCCCTTAAACATTGTCATCTGTTCTGTACCGGCACAACCGGCCGGCTGGTAAAAGAGGCCTTGACGGAGAGGCTTGGCCCGGAAGCGCCTCCCGTTGTGTGCATGCTCAGTGGTCCTCTCGGGGGGGACTTCGAGATCGGCGGAATGATCGCTGAGGGGAGAATCGACATGCTTGTCTTCTTCTGTGACAACCTTATCATGCAGGGGCATCAGAACGATGTGATGGGGCTTACTCGTCTTGCTTCCCTTTACAACATTCCTTTCGCCACCAACCGCAGCACGGCTGACTTCATCATTTCTTCTCCTCTGTACACGAGCAAAGACTATAAGCGCATAATCCCGAGTTGCATAGACTCCTACAAAAACCGCAAGCTCTAACACCCGCCGGGGCGGAACGAAGTGACGGGGGGGGGTGAAGAGTTCCGGCCTTTTTTGACCTTCCGCGCAAGAAGCGGAGCGACGCAAGGGGTCTGGGGAATACGGTCCCCGGTGCCCCGCCGGGGCGGAACGAAGTGACGGGGGTGAAGAGTTCCGGCCTTTTTTTGATAAAATCAAAAAAAGGCCGGAACTTCCCAGCTCCAACCTTTCCCACTTAATACAAACCTAATTATGAATAAAACGTATGAAGAAAAGCTCTTCCACAGGATAACGGTTAGAAGGATAAAATCCTATTAGAACCAATTAACTCTTTGCCCTTGCCATAGGCATTATCCGTGCCAGAAAAGGATTTCGCATCACAAGACCTCGTCTTTTATCAAAAATCAAACGCGAAGCATCAGATTTCAAAGACTACGCCCCACACCACACCCAACAAACCTATAAACACTTGAATTTATGCCAGATGATGCTTAACTTTGAGGAAAGATTGACTGGTATGAACATCAAAACAACAATCACCGCGCTGTCGTTCCTGCTGCCATTATCCTCCATGGCCGTCACAGCGACAATGCCGCAGGATACTTTAACACAACAAAGAGCGGCAAACTCCATTGACACGACAAGAGCCGGGATGCAGGCGAATGGCTCGTCCGATCCGGGAACCATGATAGAACCGAAACGCTCATTAATTGTGAAGGCCGACTCCTCTGATCTGGTGAAGGACTTCACATCACCTCCGAAAGAGGCCAGACCACAGGTGTGGTGGCACTGGATGGACGGAAATGTCTCAAAGGATGGAATACGCAAGGACATCGAATGGATGAAACGCAACGGAATCGCCGGCTTCCATCAGTTTGACGCCGGTGGCGTGAACATGCCGCGCGCGGCAAAGGTAAGGCTCCCCTACCTCTCTGACGGATGGAAAGACGCTTTCAGGTACGCGCTGGATCTGGCCGACTCGCTGGACATGGATGTCACGATCGCAAGCGCGCCGGGATGGAGTTCGACAGGCGGCCCGTGGGTAAAGCCGGAAGATGCCGTCAAAAAACTAGAATGGAGGTCAGTTGATGTAAGAGGGGGTAAAGTCTCTGTTCAGTTGCCTGACCTCTACAATGTCGTCGGCCCATATCTGGATTACCGCACAGACAACGACCGGGTCAAGATCGAGCCTTACGGAAAAGACCTTCATGTTCTTGCCGTGAGACTGCCCTATTCAGACAAACCGATGAGCGCGATTGCGTCCGAAATAAATAAAACCGGCTCCATGATCAGCGTGGAATTCAGAAAGCCGCAGACCATTAAATCCTTGACCCTAAAGAGCATGGCGATGGGAAGCAGGCCAAGAGTCGGCAAACCGGAGTGCCGGAATGTTCTCGAATGCAGCGATGATGGCAAAAAGTGGCGGAAAGTCTGCGACATAGAACCTACCGTGCTCCCTTACATTACCGTCAACGTTCCTCCGACGAGCGCACAGTATTTCAGGGTAAGAGGCGAGAAATTGGAGTCTCTGGATCTGTTCACAGTGACTAAAATCAATCACAGTCAGGAACTTGGAGGATTTGGGATCACCCACGATTTCTGGAAGTATCATACTCCGTATTCAAAGGACGCGATCAGGACCTCGGACATCATAGATCTCACAGGGAAGATGACGAAAGAGGGAAAACTGGAATGTTCCCTGCCTGCAGGGCGATGGAGGATCTACCGGTTCGGATGGTCCATAACCGGAAAGGTAAATCACCCTGCCTCACCTGACGCGACCGGACTGGAGGTTGACAAACTGGATCCGGACGCTTGGATGAGATATTTCCATGCCTATCTGGACCTTTATAAGGAAGCCGCTGACGGTCTGCTTGGTGAAAAAGGAATCCGTTACCTGCTCATCGACAGTTACGAGGCCGGACCATGCACATGGACCCCAAAACTCTCGGATGAGTTCAAGGCACGAAGAGGCTACGACCTGCTGCCGTGGCTGCCGGTCCTCGCAGGAGAGATAATCGGCAGCTCGGAGATGAGCGAGCGTTTCCTTTGGGACTGGCGAAGAACTCTCGGAGAGCTGTTTTGCGAAAATTACGACAGAACCAACGACATATTGAATGAATATGGCATGGCGGGCCGCTACACGGAGTCACATGAAGGTGGCCGCGCCTACACAGGGGACGGAATGGATCCTAAAATCAATGCCGCGATCCCGATGTCAGCATTCTGGATGGAGAACACGCCGACAGGATCCTCGGTTCCTTCCGCGATCTGCGACATAAAAGAATCCGCCTCCGTGTCGAACATTTACGGCCAGAGGCTGGTCGCCGCGGAATCATTCACAGTCAACGGGGACGAGGGACGCGCCTACACCTACTGTCCGGAAAACATGAAGTACATCGCTGATGTAGGGTTGAGCGCCGGGGTCAACAGGTTCGTGATCCACGAGTCGGCCTCGCAGCCGAACGACAATTATCTCCCGGGCCTTCAGCTGTTCCGCTACGGACAATGGTTTCACAGGAATGAGACTTGGGGGGAATATGCTTGGGTTCTAACCGATTACCTGGCACGTTCAAGCTTGATGCTCCAGCAGGGGAATGCCGTCTCCGACATTTTGTTGTACTACGGGGAGGACATGAACATCACAGGACTCTACGGTGGTGAGACTTTCAGCAGCCTGCCCAGCGTTCCTGACGGCTACAACTATGATTTCGCAAACCCGACAGTTTTAAGGACAGGACTGAAAGTCGAGAACGGAACCCTTGTGGCCCCGTCCGGAGCATGCTACAGGGTTCTGTGGCTGGACAGGAACCACCATGCGATGTCTCTGGATATTCTTAAAAGAATCAGGGAGTTCGCTGACGCGGGAGTGATCATCTGTGGAACGGAGCCAGGCAAATGCGCCGGTCTGAAGGCTGACGACAGGACATTCACCTCCATTGTCGACGACATCTGGCACTCAGGAAGAAGGAACGTGTTCACAAGCGGCATCGAGGATTGCCTTGAACGGAGCGGAATCCGCCCGGACTTCCAAGTAAAGGTCTCCTCCTACATAAAAGGACCCGTCGATGCTTCCGCCGGCGGAGAGCCCCATTACTTCAAACCCGGCGGCCAGGACGCGACCGAGGCTCCTGCGAACGCTCCCGACAGTTACGGAGACTTTAAATATGTCCATAGGACTCTTCCGGACAGCACCCAGATCTACTGGGTACGGAACTTCTCCGGAACTGACTCAAATGTTGAGCTCAGCCTACGGGACAGCGGAAAATTCGCCGCCATATTCAATCCCGAGAACGGTGATGTGACAGAAGCCAAGGTCGAAAACTCCGGCGGACGCACGAAAGTCTCGGTTCCACTGTTCTCGTCCGACGCCAGATTCGTTGTACTGTCAAGCAACAGGCCACAGATCAGAGTCACGGTGGACACGCTGATCATCAACCCAACAGACTCATCCATGGTCCAACCGGCTGACACCACCGCGCTCTGCCAGGTTGACTCCACAGCCAATACAGTCGATGCCTGTGACATCCGCGGCAAACTTTCTTCGCGCCCAGGGCCTTCCGAAGCCCGGGCCCTGACAGTGCTCCGGAATTTGGACACCGTCTGGAAGGTTCACTTCGATCAGAAGAACGGCGAGTCCGCCGATGAAGAGTTTTCCGGGTTGACGTCCTGGACAAGAAAGAGAAAGCCATCAGTGAAGTATTTCTCAGGAACCGCCGTCTACAACACCACGGTGGCCATCGACTCGGCGTTGATAGCCGGCAACGCAAGCATATTCATAGATTTAGGAATTGTGAAGAACATCGCCGAAATCTACATCAACGGCGAGCCCGCCGGGGTTCTTTGGAAAGCCCCTTTCAGAACCACGGACATCAAGACACTGCTGAAAGCCGGGGACAACGCATTGGCAATCAAGGTCACAAATGTATGGCGCAACCGGATGATAGGAGATGCTCAGCCGGATGAGAAACACCCCGTCACATCCATCCGCCGCTTCTACAAGGCTGAAGACAAACTCCTTCCTTCCGGGCTTCTCGGGCCGGTACGGATCCTGGGACTATAGTTTGGCGACCTGAGTGGCGTTACGGTACTCCGCCGGAGTCTGTCCGGTCAAGTGACGGAACGCCGTAAAGAAATAATCATGATTGTTGTACCCGACATTGTAGGCCACTTCCTTGATGCTCATTGAGGTGTTGGTCAGCAGTTCCTTAGCCTTGCTCATCCTCACCTCATTGATGAACCTGGCAGGAGAAAAGCCAGTGTATTCCTTGAAGGTCTTCCGGAAAGAGGAGTAGCTGAGGCAGAGCTTCGCGGCCACCTCCTCAGGAGAGATGGAAATATAGTTGTCGTAGATCATCACCTTGGCCTGGCCTATTTTGTTGGCCGTGTCCGATTCCTTGAACTGGGAGTTCTTGTCATAATAGTAGGCCAGGCTCAAAAGCCGGTCCACAATCCCCGCCAGGACCTGCTGGAATCCAGACTCCTGATCCACGGCCGCCTTGATGGCCGATGTGTAAAGGCCCACGATCTCTTCGTGTATGTTGACCTTGAAAACCGGATGCTCCTTTGAAAAAAATCCTTGTTCTATGAGATTGTCAATAAAACTTCCGTTGAAACCGATCCAATACTCTTTCCACCCTGTGGACTTGTCCGGATAATAGGTGTGCCACTCTCCCGGAAACAGCAAGAACATCATTCCGCTCTTGAGCGGGATAGCCTTGGAACGCCCCAAAGCACCACAGAACAACCTTCCCATGCCTTCGGTTATGTAGAGGAGCTGATATTCCTGAAGCACTCTTCCGCTGGACACAGAGAAGACATAACGTGACGGATGGTTGCGGGGAGGATAGTCTTTGCCCGCAGCTATCTCCTGAAAGCCAACGGAGTTGACCGCCGTTCCCCACTTGTGATCAAACGAGTTGACTGCCAAATATTTGAGATGTACAGAAGCCATAAATTCCACTGTTTAACCTTAGTAGTTGAACTTCACAAATATAACAAAAAAATCTCCGCAATCAAATTTCCAAGTCTTAATGCCAAAATATTCAGCGGCAAAACAGTAAAAAAAAACAAAATTTGTATTGCTAAAAAGCCACGTAATTTATGAATTTTCTTGCATTTGATCTCGGAGCCACGAGCGGCAGAGCCATCATCGGATCTGTCGAGAACGATAAGTTGACATCGGAGGAAATCTACCGATTCCCGAATGCCGTAAAAGAGGTTGACGGGAAATATTACTGGGACATCAACGCCCTTTTCGATCATTTTAAGTCAGCCCTCAAAAAGATCTCGGAAATGGGCGTGAGGATCGAGTCAATCGGCATTGACACATGGGGTGTAGACTTCGGGCACATCGCCCGTGACGGCAGAATCATCGGCATGCCGAGAGCCTACAGAGATCCTTACACGGACGGAATCCCGGAGGAAGTCTTCAAGATTATTCCACGCGAGGAACTCTACGCCATCACCGGTGTCCAGATCATGAACTTCAACACGATCTTCCAGCTCTACGCGCAGAGCAAGGAGGACGGATCAAGACTCCCACGGACGGACAAGATACTCTTCATGCCTGACCTGATGTCGTACATGCTGACCGGGGAGATGGTCTGCGAGTACACCGACGCGTCCACTTCCGGCCTCATCAACCCGCTGACACGGAGTTTCCAAAGCGACCTGCTTGGACGCCTTGGCATCAACCCTTCCATTCTGCTTGGCGTCACTCAGCCAGGAGTGAAGGTCGGAATCCTGAAGAAAGAAATCTGTGAGGAGACCGGAATGCGGCCTGTCCCTGTGATCGCTGTCGCCGGCCATGACACAGCCTCCGCGATCGCGGCAGTACCTGCGGCCGATGAGAATTTCGCCTATCTCAGCAGCGGGACCTGGAGTCTCATGGGAATAGAATCCAAAACTCCGATCATAGACGATAAGTCCTATGGGTACAATTTCACGAACGAGGGAGGTATAGAAGGGACAACACGTTTTCTGAAAAACATCACAGGTATGTGGCTCCTCGAGCAATGCCGCAAGACCTGGGAGAGAGAAGGCAGGAAATATTCCTACGCCCAGATTGAGGTGATGGCCAAAGAATCCATAGGATTCCAATCCACGATCAACCCGGACGATCCAAGGTTCGCAGCCCCAAAGGACATGGACGCCGAGATCAAGGCAGCCCTGAGGGAATCAGGACAGATGGCGCCGGGCCGCGATGGCGAGATGGTCAGCTGCATCTACCACAGTCTCGCGAAGAGGTACAAGGAAGTCATCGGGATCCTTCAGGAGTTTGCCTCGTTCAAGATCGGAAAGCTTCACGTTATCGGCGGTGGCTCGGCTAACAAGTTGATGAGCCAGTTGACGGCGGACACTCTCGGCATTCCGGTCATAGCCGGTCCTACTGAAGGCACCGCATTAGGGAACATCATGATGCAGGCTAAAGCCGCCGGGATAGTGGACGACCGCTGGGACATGCGCAGGATCATCGCGAATTCCATTCAGACAACCACTTACAATCCAAATAATTAGAATAGCCATCCTTCGCCTTTTCCGCGGCACTCCCTCCAGGAATGCCAAGAACCGGTTTAAAAGACATTACAAAACATAACATAAATAAAAATGAACGAGAATTTAATAGCCAAGGCCTATGAGATGGCCAAAGAGCGCTACGCCGAGATAGGCGTTGACACAGACAAAGCGATTGAGCTTCTTGAGAAGACCCCTATCTCCATCCAGTGCTGGCAGGCTGACGATGTGATGGGCTTTGAGAACGACACCGCCCTGACAGGCGGGATCCAGGCCACCGGAAACTACCCCGGACGTGCCCGCAACATCGATGAGCTCCGCGCGGACATCAAGTTCGTCAAGAGCCTTCTCGCCGGAACCCAGCGTCTGAACCTGCACGAGATTTACGGGGATTTCCAAGGCAAGCACGTTGACCGTGACGAAGTTGAGCCTTCTCACTTCCAGAGCTGGATGGAATGGGGCAAGGAAAACGGGATGAAGCTCGACTTCAACTCCACATCCTTCTCTCATCCCAAGAGCGGGAACCTCTCGCTCGCCAATCCGGACAAGTCTATCAGAGACTTCTGGATCGAGCACACCAAACGCTGCCGCAGGGTGGCCGAGGCAATGGGCAAATTCCAGAACGATCCCTGCATCATGAACATCTGGGTTCACGATGGATCAAAGGATCAGACTGTGGAGCGCCTGCGCTACCGTGAAATAATGGTCCAGTCCCTTGACGAGATCCTTTCAGAGAAACTGCCGCACATGAAATCATGCCTTGAGGCAAAGCTCTTCGGGATCGGGCTTGAGAGCTACACCGTCGGCTCACATGATTTCGTGGCAGGCTACTGCTCGACACGTAAACTCATGTACACCCTCGACACCGGACACTATGAGCAGACAGAGAACATCAGTGACATGGTCGCATCCCTGCTTCTCTTCGTGCCTGAGTTGATGCTTCACACGAGCCGCCCTGTTCGCTGGGATTCAGACCACGTTGTCACCATGAACGATCAGACCCTTGACCTTTTCAAGGAGGTTGTACGCGCTGACGCCCTTGACCGCACACACATCGGCCTCGACTATTTCGATGCCTCAATCAACCGCATCGGAGCCTACATCATCGGCACACGCGCCACTCAGAAGTGTTTGCTGCAGGCCTTCCTTGAGCCGCTTCCAGTCCTCCGCCAGTACGAAGACAGCGGCAAGTACTTCCAGCGCCTCGCCCTCCTGGAGGAGGCCAAGTCCCTTCCATTCGGGGCCGTCTACGATTACTTCAACTTCAAGAACGGGGTTCCTGTAGGCCAGGACTTCATCCCTGCCGTTGAGAAGTACGAGGCTGACGTCACCTCAAAAAGGTAAAATGAATTGAACTCATTGACAGAGCCTGCCTTGACGACAGGCTCTGATTTTTTTACCCGCCGCGCCTAAGGTGAAGTGAAAACGTTCACGATCCCACCTCTGGCAGAGTTGCGGGCCGCCACAACACTTCAAAGCAGAACTTATTACACGAAAAAGGCGCTTCCGGACTGATTCCGGGAGCGCCTGAACATTAGAAGAAATTCCTGGTGCTACTTGGAAATCTTGATGTTGTCAAGGAAGAAACGGCCGGCACCGCCGACGTTGTAATTGTACTCGCCGGTGTAATTCCCCGCTGAATCAGTCATGAGGACACGGTACATGACAATCACAAGCCTGGTGTTTGACGACACGCCATTGATCCTGACAGAAGAATGTGTCCAGAAAATCTGATTTTCCTGCTGCTTGTTCTCAAGCAGGTCACTATACTTTGTTCCGTTGCCGAACTGCCCGTCACCTTCAACCACAACGACAAGCTTGGTGTCATCGATAGCGCCGGAACCTTGGGCCATCGCCGCCCAGTCAAACTCAATCACGATATCGGCGGTGCCGGTAAGATTGAGTTTCGGAAGACGGATCGAGGTGTTGTGTCCTTTTGTCCTACCGAACTTAAGGTACTGAGGCTGCAGGTAAACAACCTTCTCATCAGGACACATGTCCTCATAGCCTCTTGAGGCCAGGTCAGCCAGCAATTTCGTCTGCCATTCCGCGGTTCCATAGATGTTCGGGGCGCCTGCGGATTTGTCATTCTTTCCGACCGTGTCACCAACTTTCCCTTCGCCGGCGGCGTCAACATACTCCTGGAGCCAGCTGAAGTCGTCCTCAAACAGGACATTCTCAACATCCTGGACATCCCCTGTGTTCATCACGATGTTGTCAAGGTACCACCTCATCTGCGTGACCTTGTCGTGATCCTCAAGATATTCAGGTCTGATGATGATCCTGTCCGTCGGAGAGTAACCTTTTATCTCAACCTGGGATGTCTTCCAACCCATATGACCTTTGACCCAGTCATTTTCGAACGGATCGCTGACGCTTGCCAGACCACCAGCGGTGACAACCTTTCCTGAACCGACTATCTCAACCACGACATTTACCTTGTCGATGTTGCCTGAGCCTGTCATGTGAGGACTCCAGTCGAATGACAAGACAGCGTCACCTGTGTATTTGATGACAGGAAGTCTGAATCCGGTGTGGCTGTGGGTCTTTCCGAATTTCCAATAGCAGTCCTGCGGATAAAGAGAAGTCTTGCCGGCATTGATGTCCTCATAGCCTTTCTTCGCCAAAGCCTCCATAAGGCCTGAAGCCTGAATGACGGGATCAGTGTAGGCGTTAGGAGCGTTTCCGCCAGCATTATTATCCTCTACAGATCTGCCCAAAGGCTTAGTAGAGTTTGAATTATAGTAGGCGACATACGGAGCCATCCAACTGAAATCGTCAGAGAAGATAAGGCCCGATTTGACTCCGAGATCATCAAAACCAGTCACGATAATATTGACCACCGGTGACGAAACACCCGCAAAATAGCCATAGACAGTCACATTGTGATTGTTCAGCTCTTCGAATTCATCGGAAGCCGGAGCGTCAAGAATGTTGATACGCATAGTCTCTGCACCTTCTATGGAAACCGAATTGCCTGTAAGCGTGCCTGTGGCCTTCACGAATTCCCTTGATGTAGCGTTGTAGGAATCTATGGAAGCGGTGATGTCAGTAGCATCAGGGTAATTGACCGCTGAATTATTCGAAAGGATTATCTTCTCACAACCAGAAATCACAGGAAGCCCGTTCTCTGACTCCTTGGTGCCCCAGATCTCGGCGTGGTCACCGATTCTGGCATCTTCCGAAGAAAGGACATAGACCGCATTGGCTCCGTCGGAGATGATGAATCCTTTCGAGGTAAGGGCGGTGACCTGCGATGTCTTGATGATCGCGACAGACTCATCCTCAAGCTCTGCCGCCTGTGAGACCGTCACCTCAGCCACATCACGGAACTTGTCTCCTTTCTGGTTGACAACAACGACCGAGCGGCTAGCCAGTGAGGTGCCGTGGAAGACAAGCTCTGCCTTACGAGGATTGTCAAGAGCTCCGTCACGAAGGTTATCGCTTACAGAGACGGCGACGTCCGTCGTCCCTGAACCAGATGTCGGATTGATTGTCACCCACTCCGGCACATCCGCGGTCCATGTCTTGTCCGAATAGACCGTGATTATCTGTTCCTCGGCTCCCTGGCCGTCGAACGTCAGGGAAGTGGCGCTCGCCATGACAGCCTTGGCAATATCAAATTCTTCGTCCTTACACCCGGAAAGAACCACAGAAGCGGACAGAAGGGCAATGAATATTCTATTAATCAATTTCATAATGTCAAACTTTATTTGGTTGTCTCATCCTCGCCATCATTCTTGGCATCCACCCAACCAGGGTTCTGGACAAGGTTCGGATTCAACGTCCTTTCATTTGTAGGAATAGGATAAAGATAGTCCCTGTTCTCATCGAAGACGTGCTGAAGTCCCTGCTGAGGGTCAACATAACCCTTGGCGCCTTCAGAGAGGATCACGCCCTGCTTGTCACCTATCTTAAGGAACACTATGTCCTTAACAGACGAGGCGGGTTTGGTGTCTCCTTCATAAAGGCAGACATCCGCGACATTGTCTCCTGTCAGGTCATACTCTCCAGGACCAGGGAAGTACATTCCGTACATCTCCTGCTCGATGCATTTCCCTTCCTTCCATCTCATCAGGTCATCCCAGCGATGTCCTTCCTGGGCAAGCTCAACAGAACGCTCCCTGCGGATCTCAAGGATGATGCCCTCATTGGTTCCACTGACATTCTGGTAGCCGTACTGTTCTGACTTAAGGTACCAGTCCGGATCCGCGTTGGCCGCCTGAAGGTCAATATGAGGCATCTTCACCCTGTCCCTCAGCAGGTTGACGGAAATGTCAAGGTCGTTCTGGGTGATTGTGCCAAGTTCGGCAAGAGCCTCGGCATAGATGAGAAGGGTCTCGGCGTATCTGAACACCGGCATATCATTGTAGGACATCGTGACCCTGTAGACATCAGGCAGATTCACATCCATAAGATATTTGGAAATCTGGAATCCTGTGGAGCTGCTCCCGAAATCAGGAGCAAGAACCTGAGTGGAGCCCGGACGCTTGAAACCCGGGGTCACGGTGCAGTAAGCAAGACGTGGATCCCTGTCAGCGACTTCTTCCTTATACTGAAGAGTCTGCCATCCGGCCTTGTCCGTGAAGCGGGATCCATCCTTCATAAGGAAACTGTCAACGAACTTCTTGGTGAGGCCCGGACAGCCCTGTGTCGGCATCGTGGCGAAAGCGCAGGAATTATTTCTGACGTTCAGACCTCTGTCATTCTTGACCGCAAGAATAAACTCATTCTTGTCGGCGTCATCATTGGCGAACAATGCCCGATAGTCGCTTGCAAGCTTGTACTTCCCGCCGTCCATAATCTGCTTGGCTGCCTCGGCTGCCTTCGTCAGATAAAAGTTGGCATCGTTGCCTTCAAGCTGAAGTTTATGATACTTCCGGTAGGTTCCCTCATACAGGCAGAACTTAGCCTTGAGCATCAACGCGGACCACTTGTTGACACGGTACACACTGACATCGGAAGGAAGGTTATCGATGGCGAAATCAATGTCCTCCAGCATCTTGGTCATCACCAATTCCCTGGAATCTCTCGGATTGTACAGGGCCTCGTCCGAGGATCCAAGCTCGACATCAATCCACGGGACATCACCGAAACGCTTCACTTTGTTATAATAGAAGTACGCTCTGAACAATCTCGCGACAGCGGAATATTCGGCGACCGCCGCCTGGTCTGGACAGTTGTCAATGTGGCCGAGCAAGGTGTTGATCTTGCGCAGCACACTCCAGCTCCAACCGCCTCCTGAGGAAGGAACAACACGGAAATTGCCTCCGTGAAGCTCATTGGACAGGTTGTTGTTGATGTAGTGGTCACTCTGCTGGTCAAACGGAGACCTGTCAAGGATCCTGAGGTAGAACTCATCGGAGAAAAGTCTCAGGTCAGTCTCATTACGGAAATAGTTTTCCGGAGCCATCGTGTCCTTCGGTGTCTTGTCCAGGATGTTGTCACAGGAAGACAAACCAAGCAATGCGAGAGCCGCTGATATTATTGTGATTTTTTTCATTGCAACTGTGATTTTAGAAAGTAATGTCAATGCCGAACATCATTGTCTTCTGCCAAGGATAGGCCATATGGTCTCTGGCGTTGGATCCGGACTTTCTTCTGAAAGCCGACTCAGGATCGATGTACTTGGAGTGCCTTGCCAAAGGTGACCAGTAGGCGAGGTTCTCACCAGAGAAGTAAACGCGTACCTTGTCCAGACCTATCTTCTTGGTTATGAAACCAGGAACGGTGTAGCCGAATGTCAGGTTCTTAAGCCTGAGATAACGGATGTTCTGAATGTAGCGGCTGTTGACCTTGCTCAATTCACCACCGGTGGCCGAGTAAGAACGAGGCCTTGGGAAATAAGCGTCAGGATTATCCTCGGACCAGCAGTTGTCAAGGAAATTCTTCGGAAGGAATGAGACGTATGAATATGAATACGGTCCCCAGAATGACATATTCATTCCGGCAGGATACCAGTAGTGGTTGCCGGTTCCCTGGAAGAACGCCGAGAAATCAAATCCCATCCAGTCAAAACCGAATGTGAATCCATACTGAAGGCTGGCAAGAGAGTTGCCGAGGATCTTCTGGTCACCCGGATCATCAACAGTGTTCTTGCCAATGGTAAGTTTGTGGTCTCCATCAAGATCGACATATTTCAAGTCTCCGGCAAGGAATCCACCCGTCATACGTCCATTGATGATGCTGCAGTCAAGGACATTCTTGGTATATTCCTGAGCCTCCTCATCTGTCTTGAACAAGCCGTCGACCTCAAATCCCCAGATGTCACCAAGGCGCTGTCCCTCGTAATAGTTGGACAAAATCTTATCTTCGTTGTCAAACTTGGTGATGTAAGACCTGTAGTCACTCAATGTGGCCCTTGCATTATAATTTAAAGGTTTGCCAAGGACCTGGATCTGATCCCTCCAGCCAAGGGAAAGCTCGTAGCCATAAGTCCTCAGGTCAGCGGCGTTCATCCTCGGAACCGAAGCGCCGTACACGCCGGGAAGCTGCTTTCCGGCGGTAAGCATGTTCTTGGTGTCCCTGATGTAGGCCTCGGCGGTGAAATCAAGACGGGAATTGAACATGGCGGCGTCCAATCCGAGGTTGTACTGGACCGCCGTCTCCCAGGTAAGGTCTGAGGCGTTGGGAGCGGAGATCGTTGAATATTTAGGCAGGGTCGTTCCCTCTCCGAAAGTGAACGCGTCATCCCCGGAGAAAGTCTTGTTCTCGATCTGCCTGAGGTAGGTGTAGTAGCCACCGTTGCTGGCTTTCACATTCTGGTTGCCGATGCTTCCGACCGAGGCTCTGAGCTTGAGATAGTCCACTGTGCTCTTAACGCCTTCGAAGAATGGCTCCTCACTGATTCTCCAACCTGCCGATGCGGAAGGGAAGAATCCCCACCTGTGCCCGGGAGCGAAACGTGATGTTCCGTCATAACGTCCGGAGGCCTCGAACAGGTACTTGCCCTTGTAGTCATAGTTGACACGTCCGAAGAATCCGACAAGCGCATAGTCATTGAAACCTCCGGAGACCGTTGTCAAGATGTCGCCGTCGCTGTTCGGACCGACAAGGTTCAGGTCAGCCAGATCCTCGGAAAGCAGGTTCTTTCCTGTGGCTCCGACGCTCTTGCTGTTCCAGTCCTCGATGTTTGTTCCGACAACGGCGCTGAGATGGTGGGCATCGTTGAATGTGTCGTCATAAGACGCATAGACATTGTAGGCATAGTACTGGCTGGTCCCTATGTTCTCTTTCAGATGATCCTCACCGGCGCCTGTCTCGTAATATTCCATCTCCGCGTCAGGATACCTACGGTAAGGCATCTTTACCTGCCTGTAGGAATTTCTGTTCTGATAGATCCTGTAAGTGAAATTGGCGGTCAAGGTCACCTGCTTGACAGGAGAGATCTTCAATTCCGTCATATTCGAGAAATCCGTCTTGCGCTCAACATTGTAGTCTCCAATGGAGAACATGATGTGACGTCCGTTGGCGATGTTGTAGTTGCCGGAGATCATAGGTGTCCCGTAGGTGAATGAGCCGTCAGGATTATAAAGAGGGAAAGAGGCAAGGGCGTGGCGGGAAGCGTACGAGAATGAGTCCTGGACATCATCTCCGCCAGGGAATGTGTAACGCGAGCTGAAGAATGAAGTGTTGTTGGACAGGCTCATGTACTTGTTGATCCTGAAGTCGATCTTAGACCTGAGGTTGTACTTGCTGTAAACATCAGGGTTGATGTTGATAATACCCTCCTGACGGTCGTAGGCTCCTGAGAGATAGTACTTGATGTCCTTGTTGCCACCGCTTATGGAAACACTCTGCTGCTGGACAGGATGCTCGTCACGGTAAAGCTCGTGGTACCAATCGGTGTTGCAGTAATAAACCCACTGTTTCTTTCCGTTTCGGACGTCCTCTACAATCCAAGGACGGTCCGGGTTCTCGGTCTTGTCATTTACACGGGCAAGAAGCTGCATCATGTCCGCGTCAGTGTAGGTTGTATATTTCTTTCCGGCGTCAGCCATCCAGAACTTGTCTATTGTGTAGACCGACCAGTAACCGCGGTCCTCATAGTCCGTAGATGTGGTCGGAGCTTCCCAACCCCATCTGCCGCTGTACCTTACAGTGGCCTTTCCGTCCTTTGACTCTCCGCTCTTGGTCGTTATGAGGATCACACCGTACGCTGCGCGGGCTCCATATATCGCAGCCGCGGCGGCGTCCTTGATCACGGAAATGCTTGCGACATCATTGGAGTTCACACGGCTCAGGTCACCTATAGCGCCATCAATGACCACGATAGGAGACGCGCTGTTGATTGAGGTTATACCTCTGATGTTGATGGATCCCGAGCTTCCAGGATTACCAGCGGAAGTGGATATGTTCAAACCAGGCACGGCGCCCTGAAGCATGTTTGTGAGCGAATGAGCAGTCCTGTTCTCCAGCTCCTTAGGGCTTACCGTAGTGATGGCGCCGGTCAGATTGACTTTTTTCTGGGTGCCGTAGCCGACCACAACGGTCTCGTTCAATGTCAGGTTATCCTCCTCAAGGACAATCGACACGTAGGATCTGGTTGAAGGGACGGAGACTTTCCTTGTTGCATAGCCAAGGGAGGTGACCTCAAGCGTCACGTTCCCCGCAGGCACCATCAAAGAAAAGCTTCCGTCATCGGATGTCATCGTACCATTATTGGTTCCCTCAACAATGACAGCGACTCCGACAAGAGGTTGCTGGGCAGTATCGAGGACTTTTCCCGACACCTCCCTCTGGTTCTGGGCAAAAGCCGCCGTAAGGCAGGCCAACGCCAGTACCAGAGAGACAGCAATTGATTTGATTACTCTCATAAGAATAGCGGTTTAATTAATTGTTTATAAACTGTGCGATTAACTATTTCTTGAAATCATCCACCTTGAATTCCTTGGGACGCGCCATATTCTCGGTATAGACGTTGCCGAACTCATCGGTCACCTTGATGGTCAGATCGGTGTCAGCGTCCGGAGCGGTCACCTTGAAGAAATGATGCCACCTTTCGGTGATGAAATTCGGTTTGCTTGACGCTCCGTTGAACCTTTTGACAGTGAGGGCGGCGATGTGAAGCGGATCGTAGGCAGAAGTCCTCGTCCACTCAAGCTCGTTGCCATCCTCATCGGCAACACTAAGCTTCCAATTCGAATTCCAGTTCCAGATGTTGATCAGGACCTGGTTCTTCTGGGCTCCTGAATACTCGTCAACATATTTCGAGAACTCCGGCTTCAGGCCGGCCGCCATATTCGGAACATCATCGTACGAAAAGCGTACATTATTAAGGTCGTAGGACCTGAACTGATAATTCTCATCCCAGGCGGTAGCCTTGAACTTCCATTTGAGGTCAGTTCCGTTGATGTCCCAGATGCTGTAGCCGGCGGGAGACCCGTCGGTCCCGACATAGACCCCGGGCGTCAGACTGCCTGACCACCACCATGATCCGCAGATGGAACCAGCGTTATGCTCGTAGAGATTCTCCGCTCCGAATCTGGCGGATTCCGTAGGGTTTATGTTATAGATCACGTGCGTGTGTCCAGTGACAAAATGCACTTTGTAACCCTTCAGGACATCGAACAGTCGCGACACGCTGCCGACCGCAGTCTTATAGGTGTCGCCAGCTATAGGGCTGAATATCTGAGCATGCGTCGTGAGGATCAGCGGTGTGGATTTATCAACAAAGCTAAGATCCTTCTCCAACCATTCAAGCTGTTCCGAAGTAAAGGTCTTGACGTAATCCCTATTGTCACCGACATACTTCGAACAGTCAATGTCATCCAGCACGACATAGTGAACCTTACCGATGTTGAAGGAATAATATGTCGGGGCTATCTCCCTGACATAACGGGCGGACGCGTCATAATCCGCGCCGAAAGTTCCGATCGCGCCTCTGAGCTCGTAGTCATTGTCGTGGTTACCCATCGTGTGGAAAATCTGAATGCCGCTGACCTGTCCGTTTATCTCATCAAGATACTCTGGAAATGCATATTTATTTTTGTACCAGTAGATGTCCCACGTCATGTCACCAAGAGTCATCGCATATACCTTCTCAGACTTGTGGCTTTTACGATAGGAATTGAAATCTTTGGCGAACACCGCGAACTGCGACTTGTCATTGTTTCTGTTCGCAAGATGCATGTCACCAAGGAAAAGCATCTTGTGCTTGCTTTGGTCTCCGACGTAGGTCAACTCAAAGTCCTGTCTCTCAACACTTGACGCGTCGGCACCCAAATAGGCGTGGAACTGAGGCAGCACACCTTTGGAAGGCACCTCATAACCGCTTGGAACAGAGATAAACACATAGTTCCATTTCTTGGCTGAAGGAAGCTGGTAGATGCCCCTGCTGTCAGTCTTGGCCACAAGCTCTCCGTCCGAGACCACAACACCCGGAACTCCTTTCTCATCGCAAGTGACAACTCCCCAGACAGTTGTGGTCTTGTCCGGAGTGAAATCAATAGACTTGACAATGCTTAATGTTGTTGTACCGCAAGATTTTTTCCGTTGTCCGCGCTTTAGGAAAACCTGATAGCTGCCGGATACCGCGGACTTTGACAACCTGACGGAGAACTTGTCAGAGGACACACTCTCAATGACGCAATTGAAAGAGATTCCATCAGTGCCTGTCATCATAAAGACATCACTTTGAAGCGGAGCTTTGCCATCGTTCACCGAGAATTCCACCAAGCCTTCCGGTGCAGCCTCTATTCTGCCCGGAAGGGTGAATCTCACATCAAACTCATCCTCCTGCGATGCCTTTACGCTGGATTTGCCGCATTGAATCAGAGGCAGGCATCCCATAACCGTCAATAATAGAAAGAACCAGAATTTGGATAAGACGTTTTTTTCCATTACCGAAAAAATATCTGTTTAAGGTTTATATTATGTTAATCGCACAGTTTAGCAAAACGCTATGCGTTGGCCTTCGCAAGATTTCTCTCGCTCCTGATCAGCAACGCGCAGAGGAGCACACCTGCGAGAGCGCCGAAAGCCACGGACAACATGGCGTTGTCCCAGGAGGAGCCTACAGCGATTCCGCCAACGAGAATTTTCGAGCAGACGGCATCGCCAAGAAGATAGCCGAACAGACCGACAAAACCGGCCGCGGTTCCGGCGGCGTTCTTAGGCACGAGGTTCAGGGCCTGGACTCCGGTCAGAGCCACAGGACCGTAGATGAAGAAGCCGATAAGGCACAAGGCTATGTAAATCATAGTCTTCTTGAAAGCCGGAGAAGTGCCTTCGGCGACCATGCCCGAGCCGACCATCCAGTAAAGGAGTACGCCAAGCAGACAGAAGGACATGCAGATCACGTTCATCGGGGCGCAGCGTCCTTTGAATATCCTGGACGTGGCCCAGCCGCAGGCAAGCGTGCCGACGGCCCCTACAATGTTGTGCACTGAGAACGCGATCTTGCTCTCGGCGTCAGTCATGATCTCTTTTTCCTGAAGATAGGTCGGAGCCCAGTCACCGATGCCATAGCGGACCATATAGACGGCCACATTAGAGATGGCGACAATCCACAGAAGCTTGTTCTTGAACACATAGTCAACGAAAAGGGTCTTGAACGGGATCTTCCCGTCTGCGGAGCCGTTGGATTTGATCCCTGACCAGTCCTTTCTCCAATCCTGAACGGAAGGCAGGCCGCAGGACTCAGGTGTGTCGCGGATTGCCCACCAGCAGAACACTGCGATAAGAAGCGCCGCAACCGCAGGGAATATGAAGTCCCCCCTCCAGCTCTGAGCCACTCCGAAAGCATCGAAAAGCATCACTCCGGCGATGGCAAGGAACCCAAGCGAGAAACTGCCGATGGTGTGGGAGACATTCCACACACTCATCTTGAAGCTTCGCTCGTTCTGGCTGAACCAATGGGCCATGATCCTGCCGCAAGGCGGCCATCCGAAACCGCTCAGCCAACCGACCATCAGCATGAGGGTGAATATGACCGCGGTGTTGGCTGTCATGCTCGCGCCAAAAGGAATCACTCCGGTGACGATCATGGTCAAAGCCGAAAGCACAAGACCGATGCAAAGAAACTTCCTTGCGTCAGACCTGTCGGAAACACTTCCCATGATAAATTTCGAAAACGCGTAGGCGATCGAGACCGCAGACATCGCGAGACCGGCCTTGCCCGCGTCGATGATCCCGTCGCGGATCATATCAGGAGCTGCCAAAGAAAGGTTTTTACGGACAAGATAGTAACCTGCATAGCCCAAAAAAGCGCCAAGAAAGACCTTGGTGCGCATTACCTTATAGGTTTTGTCCACCTTGTCTTCCGCAAGAGGTTTACCCGCCTTTGGCGGATCTAGAAAATGTGACATAAATCTTTTATTCTTTCACAAAATTATCCATTTAACATCAAAAAACAAAATTAAGGTTTTTACAATTTGGTTACCGGTCGGCTATTATTTGACATGACAAAAAAGGCCGGTCGGAATTCCGACCAGCCCTCTTTCTTCTCAGTAAAAAGAACTATCTCTTGGCAAGCTCTGCGTCAACAAAGAAGACTCCTGCCTCGCCCGCTCTTCTGAGCATGTCGACAATCTCCTGAGCTGAAGCCTCTTCCTCTACCTGCTCACGAACAAATCCCCAAAGGAAGTCCTGGGTCGCCTTGTCCTTCTCAGCGGAAGCGGTGTCAACAAGATCATCAATCATCTTGGAGATGTTGCATTCGTGCTCATAGACACTGTCGAACACATCCTTGATTGAGCCCCAGCCATCAGGAACGACATCTATCATTCCCACCTTGGCCTCACCGCCACGCTTGATGAGGTAATCTGCCAACTTTACAGCATGTTCTTTCTCTTCATCAGACTGCTTGAACAGCCAGTTGGCGGCACCGTTCCAACCTTCCTTCTTAAGGTAGAAAGCCATCTGGAGATACAGATTTGAAGACCAAAGCTCAGCAACGATCTGATCGTTGAACGCTTTTTGCAGATTCTCTGAAATCATAATATTGTTGTTTTTAATACTTGTTTTAATTTTCAAAAACATTTGTTGTAAAAGCAAAAGGCAGACCACATGCCCCATTCTGCCATTTTGTCATAGATTTAGCGATTAAAATTTGACGTACTCCACAGTCTCTTTCTTCTCCGGCACGAGGAGCGAGGACATCAATTTCTTCTTGGCAAAGTCAACTTTCTTTAAATCAATGCATCTTATCCTTCCATCGTACATCGATCGCCAATAGAGGCGAAGTCCTGACATGTCAGTGACACAAGTGCACTGGGTCGCGCTCGGAATGTCCGCCGCCTCCTGACCCTCCGGGAACTGCGCGCCTATGGGGATCTCCATTGATCCAAGAATATGAAAGGCCTGAATGGCGGACTCCTCAGCGTTCTGCTTCACTGGAGCGGTGTTCTGGAAGAATGCGGCGCGGACAAACCTTGAAGGCGGCGTGAAGTCGCCCGGCAGGCCAAGCATCGCGCTCCCACCACCGAAAGATGACAGGGACATATTCCCAAGTTTGTGGGACTCCGTGCGTCCCGGCAGCAGGTTGACGTAGTTGTTGAGATTGGTCAAATGCCAGTCGAAGGACGGAGAGTTTGTCAGAACCCCGATAGTGTTCTCGTAGAAGACGCACTTCCCGTCAATGATCTCCAGCACGATCTGGCGGCCCGAAGGCTCGGCGAACCTCCAATGCACGGTCGAAGAGCGAGGGTCGAATCCATGGATATGCACCTTCGCGATCTCGGCCTTGACCTCCTCAACAGTGGCGCAGCGTCCAAGGATATAGGAAACGAGCTGGAAGTCAGAGATATTCGTCTCACGATTCGCTTCGGAATATTCCTCATACTTTCCGTAGTCAGGGAAATAGAACAATCCGGCGGAGAGGCCTTTCTCGTTCATTCCCTCCATCATCAGCTCGTCCTGGACCACAGCGACTCCGACGTAGCCATATTCATTGGTAAAACTTCTGCCGGTCCCTCCGCCGGGAATGAATGATTTCCAGGTGTGCCCGCGCGGTACGACAACCCAACGGCATTCATTGTCGGATGCGGCCCACTCGATCGTGCGGGCCACGACAGTGGTCCCGTCCTTGGCTTTGAGGGTGATGCCTGTGCAGGCATAAGAGTTCTGAGACGATGCCATCAAGGCCGCTGCGGCCAATGCGATGGCGAATGAAATAGTTGAACGCTTCATAAATTATGTGGTTGGATTTGAAGGGAATATGCCTGATCGCAAACCGGGCGCATCCCGCTGATTAACAAAAAGGAACGACCCGCAAATAGCGAGCCGCTCCAACATGTTCATTGAAAAAAAGTGTTTCTGATGGACTGATTTTCAAAATTTATATTCGTGCAGCCAACTCTCTGGCCGGTCAAGACTATTCTTTCTTCAGCGTGACGCTTGGATTCTCGGTGGCGGCCCTGTAGCAACGCCCGGTGACAACGATCGCCGTGATCAGCAGCACTGCGACAAGAGCCAGAGCGAACACCCAGATGTGGATCGGCACCCTGTAGGCGAACCCTGACAGGTAGCGGTTGACTATCCACCATGACAGAGGCGTGGCAATCACGAAGCAGATCAGCACGATTCTCGCGAACTCAACGTTGAACATCTTGAGGATCTCCCCTATCGTGGCTCCGTTCACACGCCTTACTCCGATCTCCTTGCGACGGTACTCAGTCTCGAACATCACGAGTCCGAAGACTCCCATAAGCGAGATTATGATCGCGAGCAGGGTGAAAAGGGTGATGAGGCGGGAGAAGTTGGCCTCCTTTTCGTACTGCCCCTGCAGTTTCTTGTCAAAGAGTTGGACATCAACATCATCCGGATTGACTGTCGGGTCTATCTCGGAAACCGCGGCGGCGATTCTCTTCATGATCGCCGGGATGTCGGCGTTCTTCTCGGTGCGCACCAGAAGTGTGGTGAGAGGACGCCAAGGATGTTTTCCGAATATGTACAGAGCCAAAGGTGACACTTCGTTCTTCAAGGAAGTGAAGTTGAAATCGCGGCAGAAGCCTGCGACCTCCGCATCCCCCTCATCCATGTGACCCGGCATTTTTTCCTCCAAGGTGAAGCCGAACTTGTTCTTCGCAGCCTCATTGAATATGAAAACTCCGTTCTCGGACTGCTCGTCGGCCTGGGTGAAGTCACGGCCCTCGACAACCGGAATGCCCATGAATTGCAGGAAGTTCCAAGCGACAGGATAGCACTGGAAGCTGATCTGTTCGCCCTTGTACATTCTGCCCCAACCCATACGGCTCGGCTGCACAAGGTCGCCATCCGCCCATGAGATGTCCTTGATCTGAGGATCTTCCCTCAATTTGGAACCCAGGGCCTCTGCGGATTTGGCGACTGTACGGTTCAGATTGGCGGTGATGAGTTCCTCACGGTCAAACCCCATGTCGTGGCTGAGCATAAACTTCCTCTGGAGCCCGACGAAAGTGGCGCAGATGATCAGCGAGATGGAGATCAGGAACTGCAATCCGACAAGCAAGTACCTGAACACACGACCCTTGGAGCTTGACGCGAACGATCCCTTGAGAGCAAGCGCCGGTGAGAAAGAGGTGATGTAGAAAGCCGGATAAAGGCTCGCCACAACAGCGAAGAAAAGTCCAAGGACGATTGTGAATATGCCTACGGACATATTCGCCCCAAATGCCGTGGAACATGTGATTAGGTTCGCCGCCGTGGAGGTTTGGAACAGCGTCACGACAGCCGCCGCCAAAGCCAGTGAGATGGCTATCAATGAGACCGCCTCCATCACGCAGTCCATGATAAGGCTTGCCCTTGAGGCTCCGAGAACCTTTCTGGTGTTGACCGAATGCACACGCACAGGAACGAGGGCGAAGAAGAAATTCACGAAATTGATGAACGCTATGATGATGACCAGAAGAGCCACGGCAAGCAAGGTGTAAGTCGTGGACTTGTTGCCGCTGGCACCGTTACGGTTCGCTATTGTCTGATCAAAATATGTCTCAGTCAGAGGGATAAGATGGATTCTCGTGCGTTTGATTGATTCGGCCTTCTCTTCATCGCTGGCGTCGGAATCACTTCCGATCAAGTCTTCCATAACCTTGCGCGTGGCGGCCTCAAGATCATCCTTGGACACGCCTTCCTTGGCCTTGAAGTAATAAGGGTAGCTCCATTCGCCCCAACTGTCTATGGCCTGGTCTCCGATCGGGCACATGGCCTCGAAACTGGAAAGGTCAGAGTTCATCGGCATGTCCTTGTAGATCGCCACCACGTTCGCATCGTGATAAGTTCCGGACTGCCAGTCCCTTATCATTATATGTCCGCCTACGCCAACGCCATATTTCTTCGCAGCGGATTCGCTGAAGGCATAGTCCCAGACACCTACGTAGTTGTCCCAAGAACCCT
>DJOW01000019.1 GCA_002437305.1 Bacteroidales bacterium UBA6428 | reverse complement strand
GGCGCCGTGCTTTCTTTCGACTCCTACAACAGCGCTCTTCACTACTTCGCCACTCCTTCCTCGAGCGAGTATCAGGCCAAGGGCGGTGACTTTGAGTTCACCATCACCAGCGTCAGCCCGGAGAAGATAGGACTTCGTGGCAAGCGTTCCGGCAATCATTACGATCTTTACCCCTACGATTCCGACCTTGCTCCGGCCGAGTATATGGCCAAGGTCTCGCAGATGGCTTCCAGCATGCGCGCGGCCATCATTGAGGGTATGGTTGGAGAGACTCTGGTCAGCGGAGCGATTGATTTCAACAACCGCAGGATCACATTCTCTTATGATGTACCTAATCCGGATGCCGGTTCTTCCGAGAAGGACACCACACTGGTTGTCGAGGCTCCGTTCATGTACACCCTGGAGGGTATCAAGACCTATGATCCCGTCGAGGTGGCCGGCGCCACCATCAACGCCATGGTTTACCACCAGGCCAACAACATTCTTACCAACGGCTCGATTGAGTTCAAAGGCAAGCTCCCTGAGGACTATACCCAGTACAGCGATTTCGCCGGAGATTACAGGATGGTGATGTACAGCGGAAAACTGACGGCTGATGTCACCCTTGCTCCGGACAAGACCGGAGAAGGCTACATCATGAGCGGTCTTCTCCCTGGCGGACACGATGTCGCTCTGGGCTATGACAAGGCCCGCGGCCGCCTTACGATGAACTCCCAGGTGGTAGGATCAAACGGCTCCAACTCTGTCTGGTTCGCGGCATGGAGTCTTGACTCCGGTGGCAATCTTACCTGGAACACCGATTACGGAATGGAGATTGTCCGTGGGGCGAATGAAGGAGAGTTCATGTTCGTTGACAATGGCAAGACTGACATGGTGATAGATTCATTCATCCTTTGGGAGACGACATCGGATGGCAACTCTGTCGGCCAATTCAAAGGTTGGGGCAACAGTCAGTTCCCTTACCTCCAGACTCTCGTTCGTAAATAATGTAAAGGTTTCATCATGAAAAAAATATTATCTGCAATATTCTTGGCCTTGGCTGTCTCCGCGTCCTATTCCTGCTCAAAGCAGGAGACGGAGGCGGGCGAGCCGCAGGCCATCTCAGTAAAGGAGAACAATCTTAAGATCCCTGCCAAAGGCGGAACCGGGACGATCGAGTTTGTCACCGACAGTCCGTTGGAGGTTTCGGTTGACAAGGATTGGTGCCAGGCTTCTGTCGAAGGTGCTGTGGTTTCGGTCACCGCGTCCGCTAACGACAGCTATGAGTCAAGGTACGCCACGGTCACTGTCAAGTCTGCGGGTCAGGCGTTGGATTACACGCTCCAGCAGTTCGGATTCTACAGCACGGGCTTTGAGCCGGAGGACATCAAGACCTCAAGCAAGGCGGCGTCATTTGATTTTCCTTATGAGTACGACGAGGTGATCGCTGCAACCTCTGACGTTGAATGGATCACTGTGACGGTCACGGAGGACAACCTTAATGTCGCTGTCGCCGAGAACACCACTGTAGGTTCTCCTGAGAATCCGTCACGAACCGGCAAGGTAGAGTGGAAGTTGGGTCACGACAGCGGTGTCATCACTGTGGTTCAGAACAATCTTTCATTCATGAATGTTGACGCCAACTGGACGGTCCGTTACGGAGGTGTCAAGGACTATAAGGGTGAGCAGGCCGCTTACATCTACAATGACGTGGCCGACCCGTCATTGTCGGGCAAGTACACACTCTACTATGTCTCCAGATCTGAGTTCACGGAGAGTGGTCAGGAGATGTCTGACTTTGCCTTGACTGTCGCGGAGACCGTCAAGAATGAAATTCTGTATGTTATCGAGTACTACGCCCAGTATGGCATAGAGCTGAAATTCTCCGACCTTCTCTATGAAGAAAGCGACTATGAGGTATTCGATCCTATGGATGCCGGAGACTACATCGCGTTCGCCATCGGATTCACAGATGACGCTGCCGTCACCGGCCACTACGCCTACAGCGAGTTCACCGTAGGCGGCGGAACCGCGGAGGGCTATGACGCATGGCTCGGAGAGTGGACAATCACAAGAGGCTCGTCTACCGACACATGGAAGATCTCCGCTCTTGAGAACGGAACAAGTTACACCATCACCGGCATTGAGGGACGGTCATTCCCAGTGACAGCCACTTATGACGATGCCACAAAGGGCATTGAGGTCCGTGCCCAGGACGGGCTCGGCACTTTGTCTACAGAAAAATACGGTGAGTGCACTATCGGACTCTTCGGTGGATGGGGTGATTCAAGTTTCGCAACCGGAAAGTACGTGATCTTTACCGGAACTATTTCTGGCAGCACCGCCAGTCTTGCCGCAGGGCGTGTAAGTTTCAGTGACGGCTCAAGCTATGACCTTGAGAGAGTGCAGTTCGTCGCAACCACATCTGAGGGCAAGTACCTCACGATCTCTAAGGATAAGACGCTGATTCCTAACACCCTTACCAAGAAGGGAGGAAGTGGCGACAACCCTGGTGGCGAGGGCTCTGAAGCCTACAGGAAATGGCTTGGCAACTGGAGTGTTGACTCCGGGGCGTTTGACATCACTCTCTCGCAGAAGTCTGCCGACAAGACCATCAACATGAAGGGATGGCAGATGGATGAGGACTTCTTTGAGCCTGCCGAGGTGACATTTGACAGTGCGACCGGAAACATTGTCCTTAACGGTGGCGATGACGTGCCGATCGCCGATAATGTCGACATCGGTGCGGAGGAAGGTGCCTGCAACCTGTACTATGTCGGTAAGTTCATCCATTCTGATGGAAAAGAATATTACATCACCTCCGGTGGAAACGGGCTGTATGACGTGGCTACAGGAACATTGCAGAGTGATGGCTCGGTCAAGTTCACCGGCAACTCATTCCAGCTGCAGAGTGGTGGTGAATACACCTTCAACCGTCTGGAAATGATAGCTGTGCCGATCTCTGATCCGGATGGTGGTGTGTACACCTTCGAGAGCAAGCCTGGAGAATTCCCTCTTACCGCTGTCAAGTCCGGCACGTCTTCCGTCAAGGCGATGAGCCTGGACAAGACAAAAGGCACTTGGGTCAAGGTCGGCAGGGACAGATTCAGGGCCATATCAGCCGATGAACGGTTTGAGTTCTGCACACCGTTCGAAGTCATGCCTGAGTTCACTCATATTAAGGGAAAAAAACTAATCGTTAAATAAAATTCTATTGGAATCATGAAAACAATCAAAGCACTTCTGTCCATCGCAGCTGCCGCAGTCTTGACTTTTGCGGGAGGTTGCGCGGACAATGACGACCTCTTTGAGAAGGTTGATGATCTCACCGAGAGGGTAGACGCCCTTGAGAAGAAGGTGAACGAGATCAATAACATCACCATACCTGGAATGCAGTCCATCGTCGCCGCGCTTCAGGGCAACATCTATGTCTCTTCTGTCACTCCTGGCGACAACGGCTACACCATCACATTCTCTGACGGCACCACCGCGGTCATCACAAACGGCGTCGACGGAGAGAAGGGCGACAAGGGTGACACCCCTGTTGTCGGTGTTGTCGAAGTAGATGGTGAGTTCTACTGGGCTGTGGACGGCAAACCTGTCCTTGATTCTGAGGGAAACAAGATTCCCGTTCATGCCGCAACCCCCCAGCTTCGCATAAATGAGGGCAAATGGCAGATCTCCTACGACAAAGGCCAGACTTGGTCTGACGTCGAGGTGATGGGCAATCCTGGAGGCTCTACAATCTCGATTGAGGACGGTGACTCGACTGTCACATTCTACATCAACGGAGAGCCTTACACCATCCAGAAGGAACAGCCGTTCTACCTTGTGTTCAACGCGCGCAAGGATCTGGGAGTCCCTATGGGCGGAGGTGAATATCAATACGAATATTCCCTGAAAGGCGTAGCCGAGGGTGATGAGGTCGAGGTTGACATCCTCAGCTGCACCGCCGGATGGGAGGCAAGGGTGATCACTCTTCCTAAGGGTGAGACACCAGGCTACATCGGTGTGAAGCACAATGAGAACGCCACAGGAAAAGTCTTCGTCTATGCAAGCAACGGCCGTGGCAAGACAGACATCAAGTCTCTTGTCTTCGAGGAGGGTGTCCTGAAGGCTGAGGCTGACGTGAAGTCCGTTCTTGCCGCCGGAGGCCAGGTGACCATCTCTGTCACCACCAACATGGCCTATGAGCTTTATGTTGACAAGACCCAGAAATGGATCAGTGTCGCTCCGCAGACCAAGGCCACACATACCGATGTCTACACTCTGGTCTGCGAGGCAAACGAGACCGGAGCGTTCCGTTCCGCCGAGATTGATGTGATCAACACCGTCACCGGCGAGACCCCGGAGGTGTTCTACGTCCTTCAGTATCCTTCCGAGAGCGTTGCCACCGACATCTCGTCGCTTGTGAACATCGCTGACAATTCATCTGTCACACTTTTCAAGGAGACTGTACTCGCGTCTTCGGAGAAGTCCGCTGTCGTTTCCGACGGAAAGGCCTATCTGGTTGTCACAGGGCTGTCATCCGCGCTTCCTGTAGGCAAGGAGATCACCCTCGTGGGAGTCAAAGGCACCGATGAGGATACTGATGTTGTCTCCTTGGCCTATACTTCCCACACTGTCACGGCGGAGACTTCCTCTGTGACCAACCCTGCCCCGGCCTACATCGGTATGGCCTACTACTCCGTTCCGGCGTACACAATTGTCTCCGGAAAGCTCACGCAGTCAGGTGACTCCTATACCATCACCGCGCCGATGGGACAGACCATCGTCATTGAGGCCCAGGCGTCATTCGGCCTTGCCTCCAAGGTGGGAAGCTATGTGAACGCCTACGGTTACGTGACAGACTATGTGTTCCCGGAGGGTTCGGAGGTCGAGACCGACACAATGATCCTTACCGCAGTCTCCACAGTACAGTTCAAGGAGAATGCCGCATGGACGCTTTCCTACAGCACTGATCCGGAGGATCCAGACTACCCTGAGGTCATCACCAACACTGTCAGTGGATCCACTGTCCCTTACATGCTGGGGATATATTCAGAGGAACAATATGCAGAGATTGGCGGTACTCCTGAAAGCGCTGCACTGCTTATGAGTGATGACCTCCTCTACTATTTGGATCTTTATTCAAGCTCATTCAGCCAGGAGGAGCTCTTTGACATCTTTGTCCACACTGACGGCGCTACCGGAAAGGACAGCTTCGCTGAGTTGGAGTATGGCAAATATGTCGCCGTAGCTGTCGGAATCGCATCGGACGGGACTCCGACAGGAGACTACAAGGTCACCGGGTTTGAGAAAAAAGAGCCTGTCTCTGTCGCTTCCTATGAGGATTTCATCGGCAGGTGGAATGCCGGCGGCACAGTTCTTACCGTGAGCGAGAAGGTCAGCGGCAGCACCTACAACGTCACCGGACTTCCTGGCCAGTCGGCAAAAGGACTCTCCGCCGCCGAGGCTGAGTTCTCTGACGGAAAGTTCATCCTTAAGGAACAGAAACTCCCTGATGTCTGGAATAACCCTAATTACGGCGACTGTGACATCTATCTTTCCGGATTGTTCACCAGCGGCTACTCATCCTATGCCGCGTACGGGTGGAGCACAGAAGAGCCTTCCGTTATCCTGACCGGTTACCTTTTGGAGAAAGGTGGAGCGATGACCGTGGCTGCCGGATCCTGCGAGGAAGGCGGTTTCACGTCCTTCTGCCTTACCTGGCAGATCCAGTCCGGTGAGAACGCCGGCAAGGGCAACTATTGGGATGAGGTGGCGATCGGCGACATGGCTCGTGTCAAAGACGCTTCAGCGGCTTACAAGGCTTGGCTTGGCAGCTATACACTCAGCACGAAGTCTGTGAAGACCGGTGCGGACACCACCTACAATGTCGTGCTTGAGGAGGCGCTTCCGGATGAGACCATCGCCCTTAACGGCCTTGGCATCGATGGCGTTCCTGTGGCTTATGACGCTGAGAATGACAAGTGCACCCTGAATTTTGTGAAGTTCTCGGAAAGCTCCACATACGAATTCTATCTCTCCGGAATAACCAATGAGGGTTATGTCTGCACAGGTGACAGCGACAACAATAATGTGTTTGCTACCCTTACCAAGTCCGCGGACAAGACAATCAAGGTCGAGAATGTGGTTTACAAGATTTCCGATGAAAGGGACAATATTTACACCGAGTACTGGGGAATCTTGGGCAAGCGCCTTTCCACAGGAGGCTGGGCTCGTTTCAGTGATGTCAACTATGTCATAAATCCTGCGACCTTGACTCCTGCAGCCTCTACCAAGTCTGTCAAGAGCGTCTCCGCTCCTAAGGAGGACATGGATGTACGTTTCGACGGCAAGTCGCTTGATTCAGGCATGGCTATCCGGCGTGATACGAAATGTCCTGAGCGTGGCGGAAAGGTTTCCGATGCAAGGGCTTTGAAATCCGGACGCGCATCGCTTCTGAAATTGAAATAAATTGCTTATCTTTGCGATCTTATAAGGATCCGGATTTTCGGTCCGGATCCTTTTTTATGTTATGAACATCAGGTTATGCTTATCTGTGACGGCATTGCTTGCCGTCTTGTCATTTTCTTTTCATTCTTGTTCCCGTTTTGAGCAGGCGTTGCCTTCAGGAGGGGCGGATGGAAGACAGACCGGTGCGCTTGAACGAAGCCCCTACACTCAGGAAGAGATTGACAGGGCGATATATGTCCCAGGGTCTGTCGTGGTCAAACTTACGCCGGAAGCGGCGGATGCGATGAATCATGGTGGCGACAGTTTCGGGTCTGTCCGTGAAAGCCTTGGATTCAAGCTGGCCCTGCGTCTTTTCCCTGACGCCGGTGAGTACGAGCCACGACACCGGAGATATGGACTTCATCAGTATTATATTGTCGACTTTGATTCTGCCATACCGTTGTCCAAGGCGCAGGAAGTCCTTGAGTCTCTGGACTGTGTGGAAGCCTTTGAGAAACGCAATCTGGTCAGCAGGGCAGAGGTCACCAACGACCCGGGCTATCCCTATCTTTGGGAATATTCAGGAAAATACAGCATAAATGTCGAGGACGCGTGGCAGTACACCACCGGGGATCCGTCTGTCAAGGTCTGCGTTGTGGATGGCGGAATCAATCTCAGTCATGCGGATCTGGCGTGGAACTGCGGGTCTGCCAACTGGAATTTTGTCAGGAACTCCTCTGAAGTGACTGGAGATGACCACGGATGCCACGTTGCCGGAATAATAGCCGGTGTCAGGAATAACGGGAAAGGGCTTGCGGGAATATGCGGCGGGGACTACTCGACCGGAAAGAAGGGGGCGACACTGATGAGCGCCCAGGTTTTTCAAGGCGAGCAAACCGCGCAGAGTTTCCAGCAGGCTATTGTCTGGGGAGCGGACAACGGCGCTGTCATAAGCCAGAACAGCTGGGGCAACAGCTATGATTTTGACAATGATGGCAGGCTCTCGCAATACGAGAAAGACTACGCGCTTCGTGACAGGATCTCCTCATCGATGGCGAGGGCGATTGACTATTTCATTGATAACGCCGGATGTGACGAAGACGGGAATCAGAGAGCGGATTCACCTATGAAGGGGGGGCTTGTTGTCTTCGCCGCCGGAAATGACGGCATAGCGAACGGTGTCCCCGCGTCTTATGATCCGGTGATCGCCGTCGGGGCGACCGGGCAGACCGGACGGCTGTCATACTTCTCCAATTATGGAGAGTGGGTTGACATCTGCGCTCCCGGCGAGAGCGTTTACAGCTGCACGGTGTCGGGCTATGACAGGATGCAGGGCACCTCGATGGCCTGCCCGCACGTCTCCGGGGCCTTGGCCCTGCTGCTCTCACAGTTCGGCGGCGAAGGCTTCACCAACGAAGACCTGAAGGAAGTCCTTCTTCAAGGCGCGAATCCGAATCTCATAAACAGTAATGGCAAGGCCATGGGACCTTACCTTGATGTCATGGGGGCGATGAGGTACGGCCTTGACAAATACGGACGCCAATACAACAACCCTCCGCTCATCGAAACATCCTACAAGGGCGATTTCAAGTTCCGTCAGTGGGAAAGCGTGTCGATTCCGTTCACCGTGTCCGATCCGGACGGGGACAATGTCGAGGTCACCGCTGATTTTGAGGGAAGGGCGAAACTTGTCAAAGGCTCCCAAGGACAGAATGTCTACAACTTCGAGCTTCTTTGTGAGCTTGTGTCCGATTTCTCGCCAAAGAAGGCGAAGATCACCGCATCCGATCCCTATGGAGGAAAGGCTGAGTATGAGTTCACCTATCAGGTCAAAGAGAACCAGGCTCCGGTGGTCTCTGAACCAATCAAGGACGCTGTCCTGTCCGGCGACGGAACGATGTCCGCCTATCTTGACGGAGTTTTCTCGGATCCAGATGACGAGCCTCTGGAGTATTCGGTGAAGGTCTCTCCTGAGGGCGTCGCTGATGTGTCGGTCACCGGTGACGGCAAAATGGTCGTCTCCAAAAGACAGAATGGACAGGCGGTCGTCACAGTGACGGCCAAGGACCGCATGGGCGCCAAGGTATCGACCGATTTCAGGATTGTCGCGCGGGATGAGAGCTACCCTGTGGACTACTATCCGAACCCGGTCCGTGATTTCTTGAACGTCCGCCCCGGCGGCACCTCGGCTGTTGACGTCAGGGTGAGGCTGTCCTCCATGTCCGGCGCTGTCATTCTTGAAGAGAAGGTCTCATGCAGCGTGTTCAATCCGGCGAGGATTGACATGAGCGCTTTTGCTCCGGGAGAGTACAGGCTTGGATTGGGTCTGGGCTCTGAAGAGTATGTTTATGTTATTGTCAAGAGATAGAATGAAAAGAATATTGATCGCGGCTCTCGCCGTTTTTTTGACTGTGTCATATTCTCAGGCCCAGGATGTCGCTTTTGGTTGGATGTGTCAGAGGAACGACCCGGCTTCCGTGGCGATGGCCGGAGTCTCCGTCGTACCGTCTTCGGACATCTCCTTTTCGGCATTCCGCAATCCCGCTGTGATGCCATATTCAGAGAACCGTTTCTCAGCGGCGGCGGCATATTCACCGGCATTGGGCCAGAAGACTTCCTCCGGGCTTGACGTTGGTGCCGGAGCAAGGATTGGCGACAGGGTGGGGCTCTCTGTGGCAGGTAATTACAATACCGGCGGCGAATATGAGGTGATTGATGACCAAGGGAACCGCAACGGGACTTTCAAGACTTCTTCGATGCTGTTCTCGGCTGGCTTGGGGCTGAAGGTCCTTGATGCCCTAAGCTTCGGTGTCAATCTGAAATATGCCGGCGAGAGGCTCGCCGCCGACTCGAAGCAAGGCGTGTTCGCATCTGACGTGTATGCTTTGTACCGTTGGAGGATGCTGCGTTTCAGCGCCGGAATCGCCAATGTGGGCACATCTGTCAAGGACGCCTCGGGCGCCTCCTATAATATTCCTTCATCTGTACGCTTGGCTGCCGGCTATGGCCAGGCTTTCGGGGATAGGCATTCGTTCGATGCCGGAGTGGACGCAGATTGTTTCTTTGCGGGAGGCCTCGCGCTTTCCGGCGGTGTCCAGTACGGGTTCAACAACATGATTTTCGCGCGTGCAGGCTATCGCGCGTCAGGTTCTGATCTGGTCGCCTCCGGAGTCTCCGCCGGCATAGGCTGCAAATTTTATGGAGTGAGGGTTGATTTCGCCTGGCAAGGGACTTCTTCCTTGAATATCCTGGCGTTCTCATTGGGCTACAGCTTCTAAATTTTGCCAAGGATCCTGAATTTGTTTGCAATTTCACAAATAATAAGTATCTTTGCAATCCACTTCAGGCGCGGGTGGCGAAATGGTAGACGCGCTAGTTTCAGGAGCTAGTGTCAATTGCGACGTGTGAGTTCGACTCTCATCCCGCGCACGAGAACGGGGACGACCGGAAAGGTTGTCCCCGTTTCAGCGCTTATCCAGGATCCGCAAAAATGCTTATATTAGCGGAAAATTTTGAAAGAGATGAACATTGTGTTTCTGGATGCCGCCACTATGGGGACTTTATCGCTGGGGCCTATTGAAAGACAGGGGAGACTTACTGCGTGGCCTAATTCTACTTCGGAGGAGGCGGTGCGCAGGGTCGGTGACTGCGAGGTTCTGATCGTCAACAAGATAAAAGTGAATGACCGGCTTCTGGACGCTGCGCCGAAGCTTAGGCTCGTCTGCGAGTCGGGCACCGGAATCAACAACATTGATGTCGAGGCTTGTTCAAGAAGAGGAATAATAGTCAGAAATGTCGCTGGCTATTCAACGGACTCCGTTGTCCAGGAAACATTCATGCACATTCTTAACCTTCTGGGCAACGGGTCCTATTTTGATAAAGTGGTCAAGTCCGGAGCGTATTCCCGAAGCGGGCTTTTCACTGACTATTCGCGTCCTTTCATTGAAATGGCCGGCAAGACATTGGGAATCATCGGATTGGGTGCCATCGGGACTAAGGTGGCTAAGATCGGAACCGCTTTCGGGTTGAAGGTGATTTATTATTCGACTTCCGGCACGAACCATAACACTGAATATCCTTCCGTCGCTCTGGAGCGGCTCATGCGTGAGTCGGACGTGATTTCCGTCCATGCTCCGTACAATGAGCGCACGGCCGGTTTGGTCGGTGAGAGGGAACTCAGGATGATGAAGCCGAAGGCGATCATCGTGAATATGGGACGAGGAGGCATCGTGGTGGAGGATGCTTTGGCCAAGGTCATCGACGAAGGCGTCATAGGCGGAGCCGGCTTGGATGTCTATTCCGTCGAGCCGATACCTGCTGATCACCCGCTTCTTCACACTAGACATCCCGAACGTCTCAGCCTGACTCCGCACATCGCCTGGGCCAGCATTGAGGCCCGTGAGCGTCTCATTCAGTCCATCGCCGACAACATCGCGAAAGGTTTCTAACCGTTAAAGCGCGTCAATCACAATATTGATTGTGTGCCTTGTATATTCATTAAGAAACAGAATGAATGCCACGATGCGGCAGTCATTCGTGGCACCACTTACCCGGACAGGGCGCGAAGCGCAGGTGCCAAGTGTGACTGCCGCATCGCGGTGTCCAAATTATTAATTGACTATCTGATGTGAGCGATTGAATAGACAGGCGCGATCTTCTCAAGGCGGTTGCGGCCGTAGAGTCCGTCCAGCTCTGCGAGGAATATGAACTCGGAGACCTTGACGCCATATTCCTTTCCATCGACATTGATCTTCAGGGCGTCAAGGGCCTTGGCTATTCCCTCGGCGGTGCCGCCTGTGGCCAGAACGTCATCGATGATCGCGACCTTGAATATTCCGTCCTCGGCCTTGCCGGCGGCGATGTCGGATTTTCGGAAATAGAGGTTGTCCGGGCCATATTCCTTCATGATCTCGATGCTTTGCAGGTCGTCGCCTGAATGAGGCAGTTTGCCCTTCTTGCGGAAAGGGACGACATTGGTCACGCCGCAGTCTGAAGTCAGCAGCGGCGCGCAGAACAGGAACGCGCGGGCCTCTGGCGCCGCCACGGTCGGCGCTGTCACGTGTCTGCCGATCTCGTCGATCAGTCTGGTGAAGACCTCTTTGTCCTGCATAAACGGCATTATGTCAACGAAATTGATCCCCTCCTTGGGGAAGTTCTGATAGAATTTCAGTGTCTCTTCAAACATGGCTGTTGAAAACTTTGTGAATATTATGGGGCAAAGGTATGGACTTTCTCTGACATTTTTATTAATTTTGTCTTTTAAAATTCATAAAGGAACAAGTCAAATTCCTTAATATTTATGTCAAACAAATCAATCATCGCCGCCGCAGTCGCAGCGCTCGCCTTTACTCTAGGAGCGAAGGCTCAGACCAACCTTCAGACCTTCTACGATTTCGGTAAGGACCGCGGTCACTTCACCACCACCCTTGAGGGCTTCTATGGGGACAAATGGGGCAACACATTCTTCTTTGTTGACCATGACTACAACTCCAAGGATGACAATGACAAGACCTATGCTCCTAATGGAACTTATTTGGAGATCGCGCGCTGTCTCAACTTCTGGCAGAACACAAAACTTGCTCCTTTCAGCCTTCATGTCGAGTACAATGGAGGAGTCTACAACGGCTATACCATCAACAACGCCTTCCTCTTCGGCGTTGACTGGTTCCTTCACAGCGATGATTTCAAGAACACGTTCAACCTCAAGGCCCTCTATAAGACCATTAATTACAATGGAGCCAAGCACGCTGACGGAAGCAAGTTCAAGAGCGAGATTCCTCTTCAGCTCACAGCCGTGTGGGGCATGCAGGACCTGTTCGGCGTCACCGGACTCCGCTTTTCGGGATTCGCTGATTTCTGGTGGGAGGACCACACCGTCTGCCCTTACGTCAGCGACAAGTCTAAAGGCTACCGTGACTGGACGAAGGCCGAGGACGCCCATTTCGTCTTCCTCTCCGAGCCGCAGCTTTGGTACAACATCGGCCGGCATTTCGGAGTTGACAACCTCAATGTCGGCACCGAGATCGAGCTCTCTTACAATTTCGGAACCGGGAAGGGATTCTTTGTGCGTCCTTGTCTCGGCGCGAAGTGGGTATTCTAGCATTTGACGACACTTAACAATCAAAGACAATGGCAGAAACAAAAACACAGGCCACCGAGCCTAAAGGCTGGCTGACCAAGCTGTTCGGATTCAATCCGTCCACGATGAAGGTCTCCACCGAGATAGTCGCCGGCATCACCACCTTCCTCGCTATGTCCTACATCCTCGCCGTCAACCCTTCGATTCTGGCTGACTGCGGAATGGACAAGAACGCCCTCTTCACCACCACGGCCGTGGCCTCCATCCTTGCGACCCTCGTGATGGCGTTCTACGCCAAGCTCCCGTTCGCCCTCGCCCCGGGCATGGGTCTGAACGCCTTCTTCTGCTACACGGTGTGCCTCGGAATGGGCTACAGCTGGCAGTTCGCGCTGACCGCCGTACTTATTGAAGGTATAATATTCGTAATCTTGACATTGACCAGTGTCCGCGAGGCGATCGTGAACGCCCTCCCTCTGTCGCTGAGAAAGGCGATCGGAGCCGGCATCGGCCTGTTCATAGCCCTCATCGGTCTGAAAAGCGGCGGAATCGTGGTTGACGATCCTGCCACCCTCGTTAACCTCGGCGACATCACCGGCGGAGCCGGACTTCTCTCCGTCATAGGCATTGTCATCACCGGCGCCCTCGTGATCTTCAATATTCCCGGCGCCCTCCTGATCGGAATCATCGCTACCGCCGTCATCGGCATCCCTATGGGAATCACCCAGTTCCAGGGATTCGTCGACACTCCTCCGTCAATGGCTCCTATCTTCTGCCGGTTCGACACCGACTTGTCCCAGATCTTCAGCCTTGACATGCTTGTGGTTGTGTTCACATTCCTTTTCGTGGACATGTTCGACACGATCGGAACCCTCGTGGGGGTCACAACAAAGGCGAACATGACCGACAATGACGGCAAGCCTGTCCGTATGAACCAGGCCTTCATGGCCGACGCGATCGGTACGGTCGCAGGAGCCTGCCTTGGAACCAGCACGGTCACCACTTATGTTGAAAGCGCCTCAGGCGTGGCCCAAGGCGGCCGTTCTGGCCTAACCGCGTTCGCCGTTGCCGCTTGCTTTGTTCTGGCATTGTTCTTCGCTCCGATATTCACCGCCATCCCAGGCTCGGCTGTCTGCCCGGTGCTCGTCTTCGTGGGACTCTTCATGCTCAGCCCTATCAAGGACATCCCGCTCGACGACTTCTCCGAGTCCATCCCCGCTTTCCTCACGCTGATCCTCATGCCGATGACATATTCCATCTCCAACGGTATCCTCCTTGGCCTGGTGTCTTATGTCGTCCTCAATGTGGCCACAGGGCGGGCCAAAAAGGTAGGTTGGTTCATGTATGTCCTGTCAATTTTAGTAATTCTAAAATACATCTTCCTTTAAGTGATTGCGTGATAGACGATTGACAACAATGTTAATTGTTTCTTCATAATTTAGCGATATTTTTTGTCCATATAGCCGAAATATCTGCTATCTTTGTATAGTCGGTCTGTCTCCAGAGAAAGGGTCGGACCGACTTTGTGTCCCGGAAGACCGGAACCAATACTATCGGGACACCAATTAGAAATAATTTTTTTATCTTTTCTGAATATGGACGTTACTGTACGCAAGACCAACGGCTCTTATGAAGAGTACGACAAGGTCAAACTGATGAACGGTATACGCGAGGCCTACAAGACAGCCGGAGAGGAGTGTCCGGAGGCTGTCGTTGTCTCTATAGCTGAGAATCTCTACATCTACGACAAGATCACCAGCCGTGAGATCAGGCGTCAGGTCGAGGAAAGTCTGATGTCCATCAACAAGAAGGTCGCCATCGCCTACATCGAGAAGTTTGACGCGGGTTTGGACCTTCGCAAAAAACGCGACTTCATCCGTGACTACATAGCGGCGTCCAACGCCGCGACCGGATCAAAGTTCGATGCCAACGCGAACGTTACCCGCAAGAACATCGTGACCCTTGGCCAGGAGCTCTACAAGGAGAACAACATCAAGCAGAACCGCTACATCATGAAAGACAAGATCAAGTCTCTGTACGGACGCAATCTCGCTGGCCAGTACATAAAGGACCTTGAGAGCCACGTCCTTTACAAGCACGATGAGAGCGGCACCCCGGGCTATCCGTACTGCGTCGCCATCACTATGTATCCGTTCCTTGTGGATGGCCTCATAAAACTCGGAGGTGTCTCGGTGGCTCCGACCGACCTGAAGTCGTTCTGCGGCGAGTTCATCAATCTGGTGTACTCAATCTCCTCCCAGTTCATGGGGGCTGTGGCGACTCCGGAGTTCCTGATGTACCTCGACTATTTCATTCGCAAGGACTATGGAGATGACTATCTCGATCATCTTGATGACGTTGTGGAGATGAATGTCAAGAAGAGGACACTCGTCAAGGTCATTGACAACTACTTCCAGCAAGTCGTCCATTCAATGAATATGCCTGCGGGCAACCGTGGCTACCAGACCGTTTTCTGGAACATAAGTTACTTCGATGAGAGCTATTTCCGGGGTGTTTTCGGAGATTTCCGCTTTCCGGATGGCACTGAGCCTAAGTGGAAGACCCTTTCCTGGCTCCAGAAGCACTTCATGAATTGGTTCAATGAGGAGCGGAACCGTTACATCCTGACATTCCCGGTCGAGACGATGGCCCTTCTGACCGATGGCAAGGATGATTTCATCGACAAGGAATATGCCGACTTCACGGCCGAGATGTGGTCAAAGGGCCACAGCTTCTTCTGCTATCTGTCCGACAGCCCGGACAGTCTCGCGAGCTGCTGCCGCCTGCGCAACTCGATCACGGAACTGGACAAGTCCGATGAGCAGCACAATCACACAACTCATCAATATTCAATGGGAACCGCCTCGGTCTCAACTGGCTCCAAGTCTGTCATGACAATCAATCTGAACAGGCTCATCCAACTTGCCACAAGACGCTACTTCCTTGAGAGGAAAGGCATTGTTGTGGACGGCTCAAAGGCTCTTTCAAGGGGAGACTATGACAAGAACCAGCTTTATGACTACATCCGCGCCGCGGTGACCGAGGAGACCGAGAGGGTGCACAAGTACCAGAAGGCTTTCAACGAGATCATAAAGGATTTCCTTGCCGCCCGCATGCTTGATGTCTACCAGGCGGGGTTCATAGACATGAAGAGGCAGTACCTCACGATCGGCGTGAACGGCCTTACGGACGCCGCCGAGTTCCTGGGCCTCAAGATAAGCCCGAATCCAGAGTACAACGAGTTTGTGGATGTCATCCTGGAGACAATCAACAGGGCCAACAAGAAAGACAAGACCTCGGACACGATGTTCAACACGGAGTTTGTCCCGGGCGAGAACCTTTCCGGAAAGAATTACAAGTGGGATCAGAAGGACGGTTTCTACGTCTCACCGAAGCATAACATGTACAGCTCGTACTTCTACAATCCTGAAGACGATTCCCTGTCGATGATCGACAAGTTCAAGCTTCACGGCAATGAGTATGTAAAGCATTTGGACGGAGGTTCCGCCCTGCACATGAACGTTTCCGAGCATCTGTCCAAGGACCAGTACCGCCAGCTGCTCAAGACAGCCGCGCATTACGGCACGAACTACTTCACATTCAACTGCCGCAACACTGTCTGCAATGACTGCGGGTACATCAGCAAGGACACCCTTGACGTTTGCCCTAAGTGCGGAAGCCACAATCTTGATTATCTGACCAGGGTCATCGGTTACCTCAAGCGTGTCTCATCGTTCAGCGAGATGCGTCAGGAAGAAGCCGCTCACAGGTTCTACAATCACGATGGCTTGTCCTGTGCCAAGGAGGAGGCGCCGGAAGCATGATGAAATATGTTCCCCAGATGACCTCTGTGGTCATCGAGGAGATCCCGGACCGGGTTACCTTGTCGGTTGACATAAGCAACTGCCAAGGTAACTGCGTAGGATGCCACTCTCCTTTTCTTAGGACCGATGTCGGAGAGGAATTGACCGAGGATGTCATTGACCGTCTGCTCGCCGATAATTTCGGAGTTGACTGTTTCCTTTTCCTTGGTGAGGGAAAGGATCCTGAGGCATTGTTGAGATTGGCCTCCCATGTCCGCTCAAAAGGCATTGCGGTGGCCTTGTATTCGGGGCGCGGCGAAGTAGAGGATGAGATATTCAGGATTTTCGACTATGTGAAGACGGGGCCTTACATCGAGGCGTTCGGTCCGTTGAATTCAAGGTCCACAAACCAACGCCTGTATAGGGTCCTTCATTTGGATGCGGTGAAATATTCCCTCACCGACATCACATCACGCTTCTGGCATCGCGGCATTGATCCTATGGCAGGCAAGTGAGCGCAGACCTTCATGGAGTCCATGTTCACGGAATGGCTTACATTCCTATTTGCTTCCGCGTCCGGTATGAACGACAAAAGGCTGGAACGTGAATTCCAACCTTTTGTCGGGATGATCCGACTCGAACGGACGACCCCTACGTCCCGAACGTAGTGCGCTACCAACTGCGCTACATCCCGATAGTGATTTGACTCTAAAGGCAGCCTCGGGAGACTGCCTTCGGATGCTTTATGCGAGTTTGTTGATGTAAACCGCTATTCCACTCTTCAGATTGGAGGCCTTGTTCTTGTGGATGACTCCGATCTTGGCGAGTTTGTCGATCATCTTGTAAACCTTAGGAGCGCCTTCCTCTGCGGCTTTCCTGTCTGTGGTGTTACGAATCGCGCGGATCGCGTTCCTCGTTGACTTTGCATAATACTTGTTATGCAATCTGCGCCTCTCGCTTTGGCGATTGGCCTTTTTTGCTGATGCGTGATTTGCCATCGTTTTTATTTTTTAATATTTAGTAGTGGGTAGGAGAATCGAACTCCTATTGCGGGAATGAAAATCCCGAGTACTAACCGTTATACGAACCCACCAAATAGGCATGTAAACAAAATGCCCACCAAATTGGGATGCAAATGTAAGGATTATTTTCGACCTTACAAAATAATTCGGGCCTTATTTCTCGGAATCGGCATCTTTTCCGTCCTTATCCCATTCAAACGAGTACAGAAGTGATTCAGTCTGCCTCAGATACTGCCGTTTGTCGTATTTCGGCGCGTAAACCCAGGCTTCGAGGACGATGATCTCCATTCCGTCCTTGCTGTAGAAGGAATGAGAGACGAACGGACCGCCCATGTAGTCATTGTAGACCTCCCATAAACCCCTTGTCTCCACAAAATCCAGGTCGTGGTATTTAAGAAACTTTATCCCTGGCTTGACAAATGCGCTTGTGGTCATGTACGAGCCGTCAACGCTTCCGGGAACATATTTTTTGAGGAACTCGTTGCGTTTTGCGATGATGTTCTCCTCGGAGAATGGATCCGGATCCGTCACCGGATACTTATAGACGAATATTCCTTGGTTGGTGTACTGCTTCTCATCCGCGATCCAGATGAAATCGTCTGTCGCTTTCTTAAGATTGTAGCCTATAGGGAAATGCAAGCGTCCGCCAATCATTCTGTCCACGACGTCGCCCAACTTTGACTCCTCATAGAGCAGAGTGTTCGCTATGACCCTGTTCCTTTCCGCCTGTTCGATCGCCCCTGTGATGTTCTCTCCGTTTTTCTCCAGGACGACAATCGCGGAGTCGGCGCAAGGTGCGTTTACCTGGATCACGCACTGCGGGTGCGCCCACACATCGGTCCTGTAGACGACACCTTGCTTGGTTACAGTTGAGTCGATGTTGAAGATCACTATGTTACGGTGAAGTTTGAACATGTCTGAAAACGCTGCCGGTGACAGGTTTACCAATGAGTATAGCGGTTCTCTTTGCGGCAGGTACTCGCAGTCCCTGGCCAGCAGTCCTCCGATCTCGTTGCCGAGGTTGCCCTCCCAGTAGTCCTTGCCAACCACGATGATGACTTCTCCTGCCTTTCCGGAGACATTTGGCAGCAAGGGCTTGGTGCCGTTTCCACATGACATCGCGCTGATCATGGCCGTAAGGCAGACGATGATTTTTGTTATGGATCTCATATCTTTTTGGTTTTTTATGACAGTAAAGTTTTGTTGAAAGTCTGTGAACTCAGCAGCCTAACGGACCAGCCTGGCTATGTCGTTCCCGAAAGCCAGGACCATCAGAAGAAGAAGGAGAGCCATCCCTATGATCTGTGCGAACTCAAGGAACCTGTCGCTTGGCTTGCGCCCTGTGATCATCTCGTAGAGGCAGAACACGATGTGCCCTCCGTCCAGCGCCGGAACCGGGAGGAGGTTCATCACTCCCAGCATGATGGATAGCAGTGCAAGAATATTCAGGAACCGGTACCAGTCCCATGTGGCCGGAAACACCTGGCCTATGGCTATGAAGCTGCCAACGGACTTGTAGGCTTCCGTACTTGGCGAGAACACGAGCCTCAGATCTCGCAGGTAGCCTCCGATGGTGTCGAAAGCCAGCTTGAATCCTGCCGGAACGGCGCTTGCCATTGAATATTCCTTCGTCCTCACCCCGGGGATCTGCATAAAGACCCCGATCCTGCCGGCCGTGTCCACCTGGAGCGGAACGGATAGCGTGTCTGAGCCACGGAGGATGGTGGCTGTGACGGTTTTCCCGCGGACTAGCGAAAGATATTTCCTTGAATCCTGCACGAACGGGGTGCCGATACTGTCCAAGGCGATGATCCTGTCGTCGTGCCGCAGACCTGCCGCGGAATTGGCCGATGCGCTCATCACGGAATCGATCACGAACGGCACCGCGAGGTCGAACACCCCGGGAGTGTTGAGCACCGCCCCTATCTTCGAACGGTCAATGTAAAGATCCACCGTGTCATTGTCCCTCAGAACCGTGACCTTGCTGACATTTCTGCGCGCCAGGTCAGCCTGAAGCATTCCGAAATTCTCGGGAACATATTCATCCATCCTTATGATGTGGTCGCCGTTGCGGAATCCCAGCTCAGCTCCCAACTCATTGGTGTAGATCTGGCTGCCGTCATTGCTGATGTAGGCGCTTCCCCAGATGGCCATGATCCCGATGTAGACGATGATCGCGAAAATGAAATTGTAGAGCACTCCGCCGCCCATCACCAGAAGCCGCTGCCAGGCCTTCTTGGTGCGGAATTCCCACGGCTGCGGATCCTTTTTCATCGAATCCAGGTCCAAGGACTCGTCGATCATCCCGCGGATCTTGCAGTAACCGCCCAGCGGAAGCCATCCGATGCCGTATTCAGTTTCCCAATCCTTCGCTTTCGGGAATATCCTCGTGAACCATTTCCCCTTGGTGCTGAATAACTTGGTTCCACCGATGTCGAAAAACAAGAAGAATTTATCCACCCGGATCCCGAACAGTTTCGCGAACGTGAAGTGCCCGGACTCGTGGATTATTATAAGTATGGAAAGCGCAAGGATCACTTGCAGAATCTTCATCAAAACTATCATCGTCAACTTTTCTTCTTAGCGATGGCCTCTATCTCCCTTAGGGCAAGTGAATACACATCCTCGTTTGTCTTGAATATGTCCTCTACGGACGGATCTTTAATGAACGGTGTACGTTCAATGCACTCACCGACAACATCTGTGATCCCGTAGAACGGAATGGCGTCGTGAAGGTACGCGGCAACCGCGGCCTCGTTGGCGGCGTTCATGGCGCAAGGAATATTCCCGCCCCGCTCCAACGCCTTGTAGGCCATCTTCAGTGCCGGAAACTTTTCCGTGTCAGGCTTGAAGAAAGTGATCCCTCCGAGCTCGGCGAAGTCCAGTTTCTTGTTCTTAAGAGGAAGCCTCTCCGGGAATCCGATGGCGAACTGTATGGGTTCCCTCATGTCAGGGCTGGCGAGCTGGGCGATGACGGCTCCGTCCTCATATTCGACCATCGAGTGGATGATCGACTCCGGGTGCACGACCACATTGATCCTGTCCGCGGGTGTGTCGAAGAGCCACCGTGCCTCGATTACCTCGAACCCCTTGTTCATCATTGTCGCGGAGTCTATGGTGATCTTCGCTCCCATGCTCCAGTTCGGATGCCTTAGCGCCATGTCCTTTGTGGCTGCGCTGATCCTTTTTTTGTCCCATGTCCGGAACGGTCCTCCTGATGCGGTCAGATGGATTCTGCTGACCGCGTTTCCTTGGGCCGCCAGCAGGCATTGGAAGATCGCGGAATGCTCTGAATCCACAGGAAGGATCGGAGCGTGGTGTCTCTTGGACATGCCCATTATGATCGAGCCGGCGGCCACCAGGGTTTCCTTGTTGGCCAGAGCTATGACTTTGCCGGCACCTATCGCGGACATTGTCGGAGCCAGGCCGCTGAATCCAACCATTGCCGCCACTACGATGTCAACCCTGTCGCTTGCCACAAGGTCGCAGACGGATTTTATGCCGGCGAACGCTTTTGTGTCCGTTCCGCTTAAGGCGTCAGCCAGACTTGCGTACTTCGTCTCGTCGCAGATCACCGCATTGTTCGCGTCAAACTCCCTGGCTTGACTTGCCATGAGCTCCCAACTGCTCCGGCATGTCAGAAGCTCGACCTCGAACAGGTCGGGGTGCTCTCTGACAACGTCCAGCGTCTGTCTTCCTATCGAACCGGTCGAGCCAAGAATGGCTATTCTTCGTTTTTCCATCAGAAACTTATGTATTTAGTGGGGTCGACGGCTTCTCCTTTGTGCCAAAGCTCAAAATGGAGGTGGTCTCCGTCTGCAAGTGATCCCGTCCCGCCGAGGATGGCGATCGGTGTGCCCGCGGAGACCTTGTCTCCTGTTTTCTTCATCAACTTCTGGTTGTGCTTGTAGACGGAGATGATGTCCCCTTCGTGCTGGATTCTTATGGTGTAGCCGTCGGTGTCGGTCCATTCCGAGGAGATGACGGTCCCGTCAAGAACCGACATGACCACCGAATTTCCCGGAGCCGTGATGTCTATGTAAGGATGCAGGACTTTGTCATAGCCTTGGGAGACGACCCCTTTCAGCGGGGTGAAGAAGTGCATTCCCTCGATCGGCAGGGTTCTCGAAGGATGCGACTTGATTTCGAATTTGTCCTCTTCGGTGACCTCTTTCCTTAGCAGGGAATCTTTTCCGGCCATGTCCTTAAGGTCCATGGTCCGGGCCGCGGAGTTTTTCCTGACTTCCATGAGGCTGTCGATCTTCAGCGGCTCCTGCCCGTCTACAACCCGGCGGAGATTCTCAGAGTAGAGCTCCCATTTGGTAAGGACATTCTCCAAAGAGTCTATCCGGATGGCGTTCTGGATGGCATCGTGCTTTGTCCTGGCATCGGGGTATCCTGGAATCAAGGTTCGGACGGGAGTGAAGGCTATAAGGCAGAAGAAGACCGCGAGGGAGACGACGGCAAAAGTGATTATCGTCACGAGGATCCCCAGCCTGGTGAACTTCCTTGACCACAGTTTGTCGTGTGTGTCGTCATTCACAAGCGTGAGCCTGAAATTGTTTATGATGCCGTTTTTTCTCTGTCTGGACATAAGATTTTGACTTGAAAGCCTTTTTCGTTAACTTTGCGGATTACATGGACAGGATCATCGGCATAGACTACGGACGCAAGCGCGTCGGGGTCGCGGTCAGCGACCCGTTGGGAATTTTTGCCTCAGCCCTGGACACGGTTCCGGCTGCAAAGATAATAGAATATATCAAAAATTATGCTCAAAAGGAGACCATAACCTGCTTTGTGGTCGGTTATCCGGTGAACATGAACAACAAGCCGTCCGAGGCCGCCGCCGACGTGGACATATTCATTAAGAATCTGACGAAGGCTTTTCCTGGCATTCCTGTGGCTCTTGAGGATGAAAGGTTCACTTCGGTGCTTGCCCACAGGGCTATGATCGATGGCGGGATGAAGGCCAAGGATCGCAGGGACAAGACTTCGGTTGACAAGATAAGCGCCGCGATCATCCTTCAGGGCTATTTGGACAGGACTAAAAGAAATTAAGGAGTAAAAAGATGATATTACCGATTTATTTGTACGGCTCCGAGGTTCTCAGGCAGAAGGCCGCTCCAGCCGACCTTGCAGACAAGGAAGGCATCACGAGGCTTGTGGCTGACATGGAGGAGACACTCGCAAAGGCGGAAGGCTGCGGATTGGCCGCCCCGCAGGTGGGGGAAAGCGTGAGGGTGCTCATTGTAGACGGGACCGGGATGGCCGATGTCTATCCTTACCTCGCTGATTTTAAAAGGGTGATGATCAACCCTGTCATTCTTGAGGAGAGTGAGAGGAAGTGTGTATATTCCGAAGGCTGCCTCAGCATCCCTGGCGTCTACTGTGATGTCACAAGGCCGCAGAGCATTACTGTTGAATATTTTAATGGAGATTTCGAGAAGGTCGCCGAGACTTTCGACAAGTTTGCCTGCCGCATGGTGCAGCATGAGATGTCCCATCTTGACGGAGACTTGTTTGTGGACCATGTCGCTCCGATAAGGAGGAAGATAATCGCCAAAAAGCTCCTGAACATCGCGAAAGGAAAGGTTTTTGCAAGATACACCACGAAAATTAAATAACAACACTGCAATGGGTGCATTTCACGCGTATGACATACGCGGAGTCTATAACGTTGACTTCGATCGTAACACCGCCTACAAGGTGGGCTATTTTATTCCGGAGCTTCTTGGAACTGACAAGGTCCTTGTCGGACGCGACTGCCGTCTTTCCTCTCCGGAGATCCACGAGTATCTTGTGAGAGGGATCACCGACGCCGGCGCCGACGTCTATGACATCGGCCTCAGCACGACCCCGATGGTCTATTTCGGAACGGCCAACTACGGATTCAAGGCGTCGGTGCAGATCACGGCGTCGCACAATCCAAAGGAATACAACGGTATGAAGGTCTCCACGGAAAACGCCCTTCCTGTAGGTCTGGATTCCGGTCTCGGACAGATCCAGGAGTGGATCGAGAGCGGCAGGCCTACTCCCGCGGCCCAAAGGAAGGGAAAGGTTATCCCCAAGGATATTCATAAAGACTACCTTGACTTCCTTCTGAAGTTCAAGGGCGACTATTCCGGCATCAAGATCGCGTTCGACCTTTCCAACGGAATGGCAAGCCTTTACGCCCGCGAGATTTTCGGCGATGAGCCTGCCTACATATTCGAGGAGATGGACGGCAACTTTCCGAACCACGAGCCTAATCCGCTGATTCCAAAAAATGTAGAGTCCCTACAGACTTTGGTTGAAAAGACGGGGGCGGATGTCGGTGTCATCTATGATGGTGACGCGGATCGTGTGATGTTCGTGGACAACGAGGGCAAATTCGTCTCTCCGGATCTGATGATCGCTGTCCTCGGGCACTATTTTGTCGATGAGAGGCACGAGACGGGCACTGTGCTCCAGGACATCCGCAGCTCGAAGGCGGTAGGGGAGTACCTTACACCCATGGGGTGCAGGATGGCGACCTGGAAAGTCGGCCGCGCCTTCGCCGCGAGGAAACTTCGTGAGCTGGACGGACTGTGGGGCGGAGAACTTGCCGGCCACTATTATTTCCGTGACTTCTTCTACTCAGACAGCGGGCTCCTCGCTTCCATCTTGATCCTTAGGGTGGTGTCCGCGATGAAGAAGAAAGGCGTCACGCTTCATGAGCTTATCGGCAGGATCGCCCGCTACCGGAATTCCGGGGAGATCAATTTCAGAATAGATGACAAGAAGGGTGCGATGGACGCGGTCAGAGAACATTTCGTCTCAAAGGAAAAGCCGACGGCGGAAATGGATTTCGATGGCTACAGGGTCGAGTTTCCTGACTGGTGGTTCAACATCCGGCCGTCCAACACCGAGCCTTACCTCAGGTTCATCTGTGAGGCGACATCCGACACTCTTCTTAAGGAAAAAGTTAACGAGGTGAAGAGCCTTTTGACAGAAAGGTTTGGAGCGAAGCTTTAGGATTATTGAATGACAGACAAAAAATTATGGGCCGGGGCAATTGCTGTTGCCCTGGCCGTGATACAGTTTTCGGCCCCTGCCGTTGCGCAGGACACTACAATAAAGACAAAAAAACAAGCGGAGATTCTTATACCAAGGATTTCAAGGGAGACCGTGCAGTCCCTTGACCTTGACAGGGCCGATGCCTTGGACACGCTTGACACAGCGGATCCGCACATCAAGATCCTCCTCTTGTCGGACTACACCTGGAAGTATTTCAAGGATTCCACGTATGCCCGCGACCACAAGATATTCAATGAATATTGGACCCATGAAAGTCCGGATCCTTACCGTGTCTCATTGGATGAGCTCCCTGATGAGATAGCGCTTTGGATAGTTGACACTCTGAGCGAGTACAAGTGTCCGAACCAGACGGAAGTATATTCAAAATTCGGCTACCGTCACAGACGCAGGCATCAGGGAGTGGATCTTCCTTTGCAGACCGGAACTCCTGTCTATGCCGCCTTTGACGGCAAGGTCCGTCTTGCGAAACGCTACAAAGGCTATGGCAATCTGGTGGTTCTTCGCCATGACAACGGACTTGAGACATTTTACGGACATCTTTCAAAAATCTATGTCAAGGATGACCAATGGGTCAATGCCGGAACCATCATCGGACTGGGAGGGTCAACTGGACGTTCGACAGGGCCTCATCTTCATTTTGAAACTCGCTATAAGGGTTATGCGTTTGACCCTGAGTGGCTAATGGATTTTAAATCCGGAACGCTGAGGCACAGGCTCTTTGTTTTGAAAAAGAAATACTTGAATGCCAACAGCAAGTATGTTCCCGAAAGCGAGCAGGAGGAGATCGACATCCTTGAGGGTGATGCGAAGGACAAGGAGGATGCCGCCAAGAAAGCCGAGGCTGAGAGGAAGGCTGCCGCGGCGGCCAGGTACCATACTGTCCGTCAGGGTGACACGCTCGGCGCGATAGCCAGGAGGTACCATACTTCAGTCAGGGCTCTGTGCCGACTCAACGGCATAAAGGAGACCACAATACTCCGGCTCGGCAGGAAACTGAGGGTTAAGTGACAGGAAATCGTCAATCGCGTCGGAGATGTTGATCAAAGCCCCGGAACCAATCAGGTTCCGGGGCTTTGGTGTCAGTCAGTTATTTGCAGGCACAGCCCGTCGAGGACTTCATAATAGGTGCCCCCGGGGCTTTGATGTCAGTTCAGTTATTTGCAGGCTGGGTGCCGGCATATTCACAAAAGGTCACATTGACATTGTCGGAAAAACTTGGGTATGGTAATTCTTGAGAATCAGCCTTGGCAGGTGTGAAGGACACCTGCTCGGACGCGGCAATCGGAAGAGGCCTGCGTCCCGTGCGCAGTCGAGCCCCGTTCACTCTCGTATATTGTGGAGATGGGCGGAGTCGAACCGCCGTCCAAACAACGTACCAAGAGGCTTTCTACACGCTTAGTCGTCCTTTGGTTGTCGGCCGCGGCCTGCCGGAAGACGGGCTAACCGAGGCTTATCCTTTAGGTCTTGGCCGGATTTAAAGGAGTCCTCCGGTGCGTCCTTCTTGAATGATACCCCGAACTCGGAACAGAGAAGGCGTAAAGTCCGCGGGATACTCGTCGGAACCGCATCCTGGGCGGCTCGGATTAAGCTAATG
>DJOW01000038.1 GCA_002437305.1 Bacteroidales bacterium UBA6428 | reverse complement strand
TGATTCTCTGATCCGCGTTCTGCGCGGAAAGGGCGAGAGGAATCAATGACAAAAGGTTTGTCAATACTTTGTACAATTTCATGTTCATCTGTTTTATCTCTGTGCCGACATCCTTTCCAGCCGTGATGTGAGGCCCTGCTTATACGCATCCTTGCACTCGTCATCCAGAAACGACATATCAATCATGTCGTAGAATTTCGGCAGAAGTTTTCTGAATTTTTCGAGCATATTGTCAAATACCTTAGGCGCAATGCCTGAAAGTGTCATGGCGCTGACGAAATCGCTTTTCTTCATTCGCATCTTCCGTCCATTGAGTGTGAGTGCCAATTCTTCGGTGTCTTTCGGGTTTACCATTGAGACATTCAGGAGGTCGTATGCCGGAGTCAGGAACCACTTGCCTTTTGGCGCATATAGAGAGAAGTTCTTCAGATGCATATCATTGTTTCCTACCAGCCAACTGAAGAATACTTGCTCATAGAAATCGGTCAGATCCAGAAGCGGCACATAAGAATATTTGGCGATTACCTTGGCAATCTGTTCATACGAACTCTTGTACTTGTATTCAGTTTGCCTCTCTGTAAGCTGGCACATATCCTCCATCGGGATTTTGCCTCCGTCTGATGTCCTGTCTATCCTTTTGGTAAGATGCCCCAAAGTGCCATCCTGAAGTCGTATCAGAGTGTGAGGCACGACTTTTATCATTGCGATTTCAGCTCCTCTCATTCAAGTCCTCCGTCCTTACCGGTGCAAGCTCATAGCCGAACATTGCAAGCACCTGATTAACCTTATCCATCCTGAGTGTCGGCTTTCCCTGCTCAAGCTGACGAACGAAATTAAGACCCACGCCACATTTCAGTGCGAGGCCCTCCTGTGTCAATCCATACTCCTTCCGGAGAGATTTGAGTTTCACGGACAATAGTGTCTTCATGATAATTACATCCTATCGGATGCAAATATAACCAATTTCGCATGATTATATCATATCGAATATAAAAACACGCTCAATTTCAAAATAACATCAGTTCGAATATAACATCAAATCCTCAAAATATACAATGAGATGACTACATCTATCCACCTAAATACAACGTCTCTAACGATTATGGTTGACTGCCATTCTGTCCATCATGAAATTGTAAACTTGATTGCACATTATTTGAAGAGTGTGTCGTCCTTGACAAGGATAGCCAGATGGATTGTGTATGTCCCATGTGATATCCTCGATGTCATAAAGATTATGCGGAAATGAAAAGGCTTGGTTTTATCGCACTGCTTATATTCAGTGCGGTTTGTTTGTGCGTCCAAAGGGGCACTTCACGCACGAAGCACACGAGGCAGACCACTTGGTGCGTAGATAAGGCATTTCCACTCACGGGAAACAGCAATGCCGCTCAGAACGTAAGCGCCAACGTCTTTGCGAGAGACGAGGCTTCGACCACCCTCTTCTCGGCTTCTTCGGAAGAGCTATAGTCCAGGTTCCACGCCGCCACGGTCGTGACCTCTCCAAGGCCCCAAAGTGAGGACAGAGCCTGAAGATACGAGCCGCCTTGGTCCAGCCGGCTTCCTGTCTCGATATTCATGCCTCTTGTCGTGATGTACATCACCCTCTTGCATCGGCATAATCCGGTGCAGGTCCGTCCGTTGTCAGTGAAAGTGACTCCGTAGAGCGACATGTTCTCGAAGAACGCCTTCAGCACCGCAGGGAAACTCATGTCCCAGAACGGAGCGGCTATGACAATCCTGTCAGCGGAAGCGATCCTGCGGGCCAGTGCCACCGTCGATTCCGGAACGGCACCGGACGATCTTTCAACAAGCGTCTCCGGAGTCAATGCGCACAGTCCAACCGCATTGACATCAATGGTTTCGATGTCATACCGCGAAGAAAGCACCTCCTTCGCAGCATCAAGAATCTTTCTCGTTCTGGACTCCGGTCTCATGCAGGAGTCAATGATCAGCAGTCTTTTCATTATCGATCTCATTAAAGTCATTATCAAACTCATTAAAGAGAATAATTGTAAATCAGCAACTTCCAAGGACAATGCACACAGCGGAACATCATAATTAACCGTTACCCGTCACCGCTACTGCAGCACAAGCCTGAAGTTCTCTCGTACCTTCTCCATTGCCAATTTACGGATTACTCTCCGGATTGGCAACACCAGTCAATAGAAATCAGAGATGAGTCTCCACCGATTTTACGAAACTCCTTCATTGACAAAGGCCTCCGGGATACTCAGGACAAAGAATAGCCTGAAAAAGTCGCTGTTCCCAGTGCAAGTTTTTCAGCCGAAGACCAAACGTAAGCACTTTCATACCACATACGGCTGAAGGCGTTTCGTACGATATCCAAGAAGAATCTCCCGAATGATGACAACAGAATAATCGCTACCTTTACGGGAAATTTCGTGGAAGCCGGTTTGAATTTCCCACAAAGGGACGTTCCGGAAGGCCACTGGACTCATTTGTGCGCAAACTCCAGGTTCTGGCACACAAACTGGGAATGAATGCCGTGAGTGAGTTTCAGGTTATTACGCACGACGCTAAGGGAGGGATGGCTTTCGGGAGTGAAATCAAAGTTCAGGCGCACCGGACAGAGGGACGAAGTGGGTTTGTGCGCAAAAGCAGCATATCCACTTAGGCGAGGTTGACGACATAGGAGCGGTGGACACGCATAACCACCACGATGGACTTGAGATCGACACCAACAAGTCCGGTACCAATCTCAAGTCCTAGACCTGGCAGAACCCCACCGCCGTCACCCCATGCTCCGGCTACAGGTTCTCGTCCTGAGAAGCGTTTATATTTGTTTGAAAAGTTCCTTCAAACAAACACTGCGAAACAACTTCTAAGTTCATGGCATAAGAACAATAACATTCCCCATGAGTGGGAAATGGAAAATATTCATTATCATTGTCTTGCTGGCATTGACGCGCAGGGGGTACCACGTTGCGGAACCAAGATTAAGCGCCAAACATTAACTGACAAAGGGCCATGGAGAAGAACAAGATTAAATACCCGATCGGAGTGCGGACGTTCAGGGACATTGTCGAAGGTAGGTATCTCTACATCGACAAGACGGGAATTGCGCATGAGTTGGCTGAAAATTACAAATATGTATTCCTTAGCAGACCACGGCGGTTCGGTAAATCGCTATTATCTTCGACGTTCCATAGTTACTTCGCTGGGGAGGAGGAGTTGTTCAACGGTCTGAAAGCCGGAGAATTGAATAAAGAATGGACTACGCATCCGGTGCTCCACCTCGATGCCTCACCCGAGTTTTCCGGCAGCATCCTCCCGCTTCTCTATCAGACAGGTTACGTGACGATAAAAGGCTACAACGCTGAAGACGAATCCTACACTCTGGGCTATCCGAACCGAGAGGTCAGGGAGGGATTCCTGAAGGGGCTTCTGAACAGTTACAGAGGCTCGGAAGGGATGAGCGCCTCGTTCGTGCTCCAATTCAACAGGGCGTTGAAAAACAACGACATCAACGGGGCGTTGGAAAGGATGCAGTCTTTCCTTGCCGGAATCCCGTACAATCTTGAGAACAAGTCCGAGAAGCATTTCCAGACCATCATCCACCTTATCTTCTCGCTGCTTGGGCACTACACCCAGGCCGAAGTCAAGTCCGCCATCGGGCGGGCGGACGCCGTGTGTTGGACCAAGGACAGACCCTATGTCTTTGAGTTCAAGGTAGACGGTTCCGCTGAGGAGAGTTGAAACAGATTGACGAGAAAGGGTATCTGATTCCGTACACGTTTGAGGGCTTGAATGTTAGCACGGGCGCTTCGGCAAACTCTGCCACACCCAAAGATTCAGTGACTTGCAGTAGCACTTAGATAGGTTCAACTTCCGGATCAAGTCCTGGGACAGAATCTGACTCAGCCGCAGCAAGGGCACTCGTCAAGGTCGGGGTCAACATCTCTACCCCGACACGGACGATCGAGTCGTGGAAAGTGGCTGAGGAGTAACCTTCAGATGCCATGCCAGGAGCGTTTCAGACCCCAAATGCACCCGTCACAGTGTTTTTAGACCATGACAGCGGCATACCAAGGCATTATTGCAGCCATCGCAGTCAGCCTTGATATTATCTTTTCTTGGAGGGGCAGGACGTTCCGTCACCCTCAAACAAGAACTGAAACACTTTTTGTTGAATATACTTTGGACAAAGTCCTGGCTCATCTCTCCCTGGATGCGCGGCACATCACCACTGCCGTATTTATCATTGCACTCATCAAACAAAAGAACCAACTCAAAAGAAGACACACAGCGACAAAGAAGCCATCGATGAACTCTTCCGCCAAGCCACCGAACTGTTTGACCAGTGATTATTCATCGAACCTGGTAAAAAGGTCATAACGCCTTCCCGGAGTTCTCCGTCAATGGTTTGAATTTGGTCTTCCATTTGCTCCAGCTCTTCGCAGTCTTGTACATATTCAAAGATTCGGAACGAACGTAGATCAAATCAGCGTTGTCGCCAAGATATGTGTCCTCAATCTCCGGAGGCGTCTCAGGCATCACAATAACAGGCATCATACGGCTAGATCCTTTGAAGGCGTCACCACCGATAAAGGTAACGTTCTCTGGGATCGTGACCTCGGTCAAAGGAAGACCGTTGAAAGCCACTGAATCAATAACTTGAAGGCTTTCAGGCAAGGTTATGCTTTTCATCGAAAAGCAGCCCTCAAATGTAGCCTTATTGACTCTGGTCACTCCTTCCGGAATCGATGAGAATCCAACTTTGTTACACTGAGAAAACGCATAAGCTCCCATTGAATTCAATGTGGAAGGCAGCTGAGTCCAAGTCAAAGAGTAACAACCACCGAAAGCATAATTACCGATAGACTTTACACCCTCCGGTAAAGATAGCGGATTGAAGAAGTAACATTCCGAGAACGCCCAAGAGCCCAACCTCGTCAAGCCTGATGGCAGCTCTTCGGGCACAATGTTGAAGCAGCGATTGAACGTGCCGTCTCCAATTGATGTAAGCCCGGATGGCAATCTGCTCAGTGCCAGATTAGTGCAGCATGAAAAAGCCCAATTGCCAATGTCGGTCAAAGTCTCAGGCAATGAAGTTAACGACAGTTTCTCGCAGAAGCAAAACGCGCCTTCTCCAATGGTGGTCAGGTTGTCCGGTAATTTTGGCAAAGTGAGGTTCTTGCACTCTTCAAACGCATGGTCACCGATCACCGCCACACTCTCCGGCAACTTGACGGAGCGAAGGTTGGCGCAGCACTTAAACGCTGAATCCGCCACACTTCGAAGGCCGGTAAAATAATCCAATTCCTCGAAGGAGGTAATCTCATTGTTCCTCTTGAAGACCCATCGCAGGTTCGTCACCTTGGCCGCCTCTGCCTTGGAGAGTTCTCCATCTCCGTCAAGATCCCAATTCTCTACACAGAGCGCCTTGATAGTGGAATCCTTGAACTCGATGTTGCGATCCTCTGGGGAAAGAGGATCAGGATCAACCGGTTCCTCACCCGTCACGACCGTCCGCAAATCCGAAACTTTCTCGTCTCGCCCGTTGCCGACCCAAGCCTTATAGATGTAGGTGGTGGAATATTCAAGGTCTTCCAAAATCAATGAATATCCCAGCCCCTCCGCCTTGGCGACAGTCATCCGCTCCATCGACCGTTCATTCTCTCAGAAATAAAAACCGAATTCTTTAACTGAGGAAAGCTCAACCTCGCTCTTGAATGTCGCGATAAGCGTCACCACACATCCCTCCGCCACCGCACTGACCACTGGCAGTTCCGGAATCCGCAAATTCTCCTGCACAACACCACCCTCGCAGCCGGTCAGTACAACCGCCACGACAAGAAGGAACATATTCATCACCCGAAGAAGGCTCATTTCAATCGGTTTGTCATCAACTGCAAATATACACAATGAAAGTGAATTACGGTCAAGGTTTCCACCACGATTGGCCTGATATCATAAGGATTTTGCGAAATAATCATTATCTTTGGCATTGGACATTAATTGACTAAGGGCTATGGAGGCGAAAAGGATCAGGTACCCGATCGGGATACAGACTTTCAGGAATATTGTCGAGGGAGGATATCTCTACATTGACAAGACGGGATTCATTCACGACTTGGCGGAGAACTACTCGTACGTGTTTCTCAGCCGCCCGCGGAGGTTCGGGAAGTCGTTGCTGTCATCCACGATTCACAGCTACTTCGCTGGAGAGAAGGAGCTGTTCGATGGGCTGAAGGCCGGGGAACTGAAGAAAGAGTGGGCCAAGCATCCGGTGTTCCACTTCGACATGTCCACGGCTAAGCATTGCAATGAGAAACAATTAGTCAGCGAACTGAATATCAAGCTCTTGGAATATGAACGTCACTACGGCAAAGTTGACGCGGAAACGGAAATCAACCAACGTTTTGAAGGTCTGATACGTAGGGCGGTGGAGCAGACCGGCGAAAAAGCCGTCATAATCATTGATGAATATGACGCGCCGCTGCTGGATGTGATGAACGACAAGGAGCGGCTGGCGCCTATGCGCCAGATCATGAGGAACTTCTACAGCCCGATCAAGAGTCTCGATCCATATCTCCGGTTCGTGTTCATCACAGGAATCACCAAGTTCGCGCAGCTCAGCATATTCAGTGAGCTGAACAACCTGCAGAACATCTCGATGATGCCGAAATATTCAGCGATCTGCGGAATTTCGCGGTCGGAGTTGGCTGGCGGGATGCAGGATTCCGTCCGGATTCTTGCTGACAAACAAGGGTTGACATACGAAAGTGCCATGGAGGAGCTGAAGTACAATTACGACGGGTATCACTTCTGCCAGGACTCCGAAGACATCTACAATCCGTTCAGTCTGATCAAATGTCTTGATGCGCAAGACTTCGGCTCTTATTGGTTTGAAACGGGAACGCCGACGTTCCTTGTTGAATGGCTGAGACGCTCGCAAATTGACGAGACCACACTGGACAACATGCCACTGATTCCTTCAGCCGCGTTTGACATCTCGCCAGAGGTCAGCAACAGTCCGCTGCCTGTCTTATACCAGACCGGATACCTCACCATAAAGGGTTATGACAGAAGGACAAGGCTATACACACTCGGATACCCTAACGAGGAGGTTCGCATCGGATTCTCTCAATGCCTTCTGGCAGGATACAACCACGATTACTCCACAGGCTCAATCTTCGTCGCCCGATTCTTCACGGCAATGGACAATAATGACATCAATGGAGCGCTTGAGCGCCTTCAATCCTACCTTGCCGGAATCCCGTACGATCTGGAGAACAAGCCCGGGAAGCATTTCCAGACGATCATCTACCTGATCTTCTCGCTGCTGGGTTACTACACCCAGGCCGAGGTCAAGTCCGCCATCGGGCGGGCGGACGCGGTGTGCCGTACCAAGGACAGAATCTATGTCTTTGAGTTCAAGGTGGACGGCTCAGCGGACGAGGCCCTCAGGCAGATTGACGAGAAAGGGTATCTGATTCCGTACAAGGCTGAGGGTCTGGAAAGTCATGAGGACGTTTCAGTCGCTTCTACAGGCTCGGTGACCGGGAGAAGACTCGTCAAGGTCGGAGTGAATATCTCCACCCAGACCCGCACGATTGAGTCGTGGAAGGTGGCGGAGGAATAAGTCAAAACACACATGTGCAGTACTAGACATAATAATTTATAAAAAACATATTCTTACCCTCTAATTTTTTTATCACCTGATTGAACTTGAGGGAAATGATTATACATTGGCATCGGTTTATGAGTGGCCGCTTGCCGGTTGAGGAACGGCTCCTCGGCAAAAAGGACATAAAACGGGATCCGACAATTTGTTTAACCAACTAAAACTATTATCTTTATGGCTGTTAATGGATATAATGACTTGAGTGCCTACGGTTGGGACCGCGCACTCTTGGGAGATGAGGGAATCGGATTCGGAGACGAAGTGAATGTGGAGGGTGATTCACTGCCACGGTACATTGACCCGCTGAACGATTGAGGATTCAAGAGACTTTTCGGAACGGAAAAAGTAATGAGGCGAGCTAATCGCTCGCCTCGTAAGACATCTAGTTCCAAGAACCGGTGCTTGGATCAATGGAGATTTCTATCTGCTCCTGATCCGGGGAGGTGTTGAGTTTGACTGTCAACTTGTGTACATAGCCCGGACGGAAACTTAGGGAAGTTTCCAATAGGTAGGCGATGCCGCCCATCGTGAGCTCAACGAGAGGAGTGCTCCTCTCGATGTTCTGCGGAACAAGGACAGCCTCGAACCGAGTATTGGAGATCTTTTTCATCGTGATTGTGTTCTTGGTGCCGAAAGGATTCTTCTCCACTGAGCCTTTCGCCCAATCAACACGGCACGAAGTGACGGTGTTATAGACATGGGCCACCACGTCATCAGGAATGTCCCCATCGAATTTCTCACCTTTTTCTATGTTCACTATAACCTTGGACATCATGTGGTAAAAGGAAAGATCTACGGGACCGTCAGTACGGCTTACATTCTGAGCCGAGGCATAAAGAAGATCGGACTTCTCCATCCCATCACCATTCTGATCCGTCTCGACTGAGAAAGAATAATCCTCAATCGATCCAACGGAAGGCTGATAAGGATAGAAGGCATAGAAGTCGCATGCCACATCACTCCAATACAATGTTCGGGATCCATTCCAATTCGTGCCATCAAATGTCAACTTTTCGTTGTTAAGATAGTTGCCGCCCACCTGAAGTGGTGCGGAATGCTCCACGGCATAAATCGACACCGCATCTCCTTGCTCAAAGGCCGATACTGTGGCTTTAGTCACCGGATAGCCGATTCTAAAAGAAATCATATCGGACTCAGGCTGTACCATCCGTTCCCTCTCACAAGAGACAAGAGCCAAGGTCATCAATAATACTATCGTCTTTTTCATAATTCTTCCTCCTTATTTCACATTAGGATGCTCACCCATATAGACCGGAGCGTAACCGGTTGCCCTATGGAATTTTGGATCCACACCGAATGTCCCGCCAACAGAGGCTGCTGATTTGGTGATTGTCCCTAAATCGAACACGTCTTTGGCATAAAAGTCCTCAAGGCTAAATGCCTCACCGGCATATTCCTTGATCCTTTCGACAATTGCCTGACGGCTGATCGAAGAATAGTAAGGAATATTATTGTTCATGCAACTGGTTGCCTCTGACCTATATACTCAGCGTGAGTGCATGTAGCCGCCTTCATACATATCGACTCGGTTCGAATATTTCAAATTGTAGATAAGATGACTCCAAGGTGCCTGCTTGGCATCCCCGTTCATTGTCAGATTCCTGTACCACCCTTTTGATTTATAGAATCCGAACGAAGAACCCAGATCATCATCACCGGAAGGATGGTCGCAGCCATCCTGACAACTACAGGTCTGAATAAAAGCGTTATGATAGATGTACTCATCAGCAAGCTTTCCGAAACCATGGCCGCCCGCCTCATGCTGTATTAGTCCTCTGAAATCATACGGGTAGGCCTCCTTGCTGACAGGACAGCATGCAATCGCTGAACCGTCACCGTACATCATCGTCACACCCTCGTACGTTGAGGTGTTCTGCAGCATGATGACAAGGCTCTTGGTCAGATCCATAGACGGGTTCGCCTTCTTTGCCCATTCGAAGCATTCATCAGCCTTAGGGGCAAGCAACCTATTCTGAGTGAAATAGCTACCGAACTTATTGTCGATGACCGTGTTGACAGTGCCGACTCCACTTTCATCCGACATCGAGACAACAGCATAGACATTGAAATAGTCCTTGTAGGTCTTGTACGGTTCGACATCAAAGAAATGACCGTAACCCGCCTGCGCATTTGTTAAGAACGTGCCTTTGGCGATGTCTTTAGCATCGTAGCCGTCACCAATAAACACAATGTCGATACCCTTGCCTTTGCTCGACTGTTGTAGTTTCTTGACTTCACCGTCTGAATAGTCGCTGTCATATTGCTCGACATCCATCTTGCATGTATAGTCCGTGTCACCACCAAGAAGGAACACAATCTCACCGGAGCGCCCTTTGTACTGCTTGTAGCTTGGGGTCAGGAAAGTACCCTCGTTGACTTCAAACGTCTCGTCCGTCCGTTCCATTGCTGAGATGGTAACAGTCACGTCAGTCTTGCCGGTGCCCGAAGAAGGCGTTACCGTAACCCATTCCGGCTTTTCTTTAATGCTCCAATCAAAGCCTGAAGGAACACGCAATGTGTAAGTGCGCTCCATCGCACCATTGAGCGCACGGACCCGCTGACGGCTCATCGAGAAATCATAATGTGCGGAGATGCGTTTGAAATCCTGCCAACCGGAAGCAGATTGGTATCTTGATATCGACTGTGACGGGACTTCGAGGGTGAAATTGTCCTTGGCGACACCATCGAAGGCACCGGACATGACGACTGGCGGCTCGATAGCTTCGCAGGTGATTTGAGACATATAAGCACAATCATTAAAAGCGTTTGTTCCAATTGTATTAAGGGAAGAAGGGATGAAAACCGATGTGAGATCACATCCCTCAAAAGCGTCGGATCCGATGGTGACAAAGCCCTCCGGCAGAACAATTGGAGACAAAGATAAATCATTACACCAAAACGCCCTATCTCCTATTTCCTTCAAAGACGAAGGAAACACAACGCTTGAGAATCTACAACAGCCAAATGCGCTATTGCTAATAATTTTGCAACCATCTGGAATTACCAATTCTCCACCAAAACCACATGCAAAGAAAGCACTCTCACCAATACTCGAAACGTTATTGAGGAATAGTTTGCCTTTAAATGAACATCCAAAAAATGCATATTTCGGCACAGTTGTTATCTTATCTGGCAAGGCAAGATCTCCTTCAAAAGTACCCGCTCCATGAAATGCATCTTCGCCTATAACCTCAAGATTATCTGGAAGAACAAGACTTCCAGTGAAATTTGTTCCTCGAAAAGCCCAGCCACCTATTTCTTTTAAAGAGTGAGGCAATGTTAATGATCCAGTCAAGTAGCTACATCCAGAGAACGCAGCCCCATCTATCTTTTCCAATTTATTCGGAAGAGTAATCGATGATATTGGAGTAGTATAAAAAGCATCCTTTCCTATTACTTTGACTTCATCAGGTAAAATCAAAGACCCACTTAGCCTTGTTCCGCTAAACGCTTTTCCACATATTTCTGTAATACTATCAGGGAAAGAGAAATAATATAACGATTTTTTATCTTTAAAAGCTTCATAGGGAATCACGTTATCCGCATAGGAATATTTTTGCAAATAAATATCACAGTAAGTATATGCATGCGAAATCTTAGCTTCTTTCATATTCACCGCCTCAAGAATGTCCATCCTTTCACGCATGAAATAGAAGTCTGCATTCGTAACAGTACCCGTCACTTTAAGATTCTTGATCTTGGCGGGGTTCTTTCCAGCTGCCTTGATTGTAGCCTCAAGGGTTCCCGGCTCGGAGACATTGACGACATAGTACTGCCTTGCCTCGCCTCCGTGGGTGTTGCGGTCCTCGGTCCAATCTACGATTTGGGTAGAACCTAGGGAGAGCTCATAGCCTCCTGTGGCAGTCTTTTTCGAGATATTGATGGTGACGTTCAATTGTTTGCCTACCTGATAGTCAACAGCGTCACTCTGTTTGAAGGTGTAGGAAACGCCATCTATAGTGATTGAAAAAAGTACGAGACCTGCCTCAACTTTCTGTGGAATGACGATTGCCCTGAAGGTGCCATCGCTCTGCGGGCACATCACGATTCCGTCCTGTTGGGCCTCGCCCAGAGGCTTGGCGACACCGGTGGAGTAGTCAATGGTGGCTTTTCTGGTGGTGTTCGTTAGAATCACGCTCTTCTCCAAGCTTTCGAACTCTCCTTCCGCAAAGCCGTCCTTCTCAGCCAGTTTCACCTCAACAGCAGACAGTCTGTGAGTCAATGTGACCGCCACAGCTGACTCCACTGGAGTGATGTTCTTGCCTTTTCCCCACAGGAAATCGGACGCTTCATAGCCGCCTAAAGATGCAGCGGTCGCTTCCGAACTTTGGTCTTTACGGACCTCAAAAGGGAAGGAGTTGACATCTGAAATGCCTGATTGGTAAGGATAGTACAAATAGAGGGATACTGTTTCAAAAAGTGTG
>DJOW01000006.1 GCA_002437305.1 Bacteroidales bacterium UBA6428 | reverse complement strand
CACGATAGACAATCAGACTTACATGGCTTTAAATGGGTGTGAATCCGGCAGTAAAAGTGATTACACCGGGATCGAAGTAACAACAATTAAATGAGATGATACACAAAACTAACATATTTGCGGCGCCGATCATCTGCGGCGCAGCCCTTGCACTTGCGCTGGCGGCAGGGTGCGACAAGATGGCGACTACGGAATCGCCGACCGGTTTCCCGGAGGACGGGGTGGTGCGCATAGCGGCCAATGCCGGCGACCCGCTGACCCGCGCGGACGGGACAAGCAGCAGTGAATATTCCGGGACGACCCTCGGCCTGTTCATAGACTATGGCACAAATGACAAGTATAACGGCTCCAATGTCAAGTGGACCAAGGCTGAAAATGCATGGTCTCCGGAGAAGCAGATGCTTTGGAAAGACGACAAGACCGGAGCCAATATCTATGCCTATGCCCCTTATGTAGACGGCTCTGCGGCAGATGCGGTGAATTTTGAGATTCCTTCCGACCAGACTGCCGGCACTCTGACAGCGGACCTGGTCAGTTGGGCTTATCTCAATTTCGTTCCGGATGCCAGCAAGAACGATTTCTTCTCCAATGACGGAAAGATTCTGATCTCTTTCGGCCACCGTCTTGTGAAACTGACCTTCAACTTCGAGAAGGGCAACCAGTTCGCTGATGGCGTGACTGTCAGCGAGGCTGTGCTCCTCGGCACTTCATCCAAGGTTGTCCTCAATGCCACTGCAGGCTCTGTCGCTGCCGCCTCCGATGCGGCTGGTCTGGACATAAAGCTCCATAATGTTGAAGATGCCCAAAACCCAAACGCCCTCAAGTACGAGGCCGTGTTCTTCCCTGGCGACGGGCAGGAGGCCGGAGTCAAGATGCTGAAAGTCACGATGTCGGAGGGCACTGTCCTCAACTACGTCGTGCCTTCAGACGGGCTTGTTGAGGGAGGCCTCAAGGCGGGTTCCGCCTACGAGATGAAGATGCGCCTCGGCAAGGACAAGATCGAACTCGCCAATGACGGCATCACCGTCGGCAAGTGGAGTGATTCTGGCAATCTTCCTGGCGGCGGTGAAGCTGAGGTCGATCCGAATGCTGATGTGTGGGACGGGAAGACCGTCACGGCTTTCAGTACCGGTGATTCGACAAATCCCCTTGGAGATTCGGAATCTGCTCCTATACTTATTGAAAGCGCCGCCCAGCTCGCCTATCTGGCGCAGCAGGTGAAAGCTGGCGAAAGCTACTCCGGCAAGTATTTCAAACTCACAAAAGACCTCGCCCTCGCCGAAATACCTTGGACTCCGATAGGGGGATATGAACAAACTGATGAATCAAATTGGGAAGAGAGACTGTTCGAAGGAAATTTTGATGGGGACAATCATACGATTTATGGGCTGAAAGTTGTCGCTGAAAAGAAAGGAAATGATAACTTACAGCCTTTAGGACTTTTTGGTCTTGTTAATAGGTCTTATTATAGTAGCACTAAGGTTAAGACCTATATCAAGAATTTGAGAATCTCCGGTGCAAATGTCCTGAACGAAAATCAAAAATCAGGAATTCTATGTGGGGTTGCGTATTTTGTTGATATTTCCGGAGTTGAGGTCAGCGGCAATGTGACTGCGAGTGGTGCTTGCGGTGGCCTTGTCGGTACCATTACGAACTCAACAATCAGCAATTGCAAGGCGAAAGTCAAAGTGACGAGTACAGGCGCTGCTGGTGGGATTTGTGCCGAGTCGGCAGACTTGGAACTCTCAAAATGTTCAGTCTCTTCCAGTGAAATTGTCGGGACATATCAGACCGGTGGTCTTTTGGGGGTGATTTATAATAAATTAGATGTGACGGATTGCACAGTAGATGCTTCAGTTAAAAGCTATAGTGTCGGAGGCTTGTTCGGGGTTTTCGGTGTTGATAAACAAGGTTATGCACGCTCTGCCAAGAACTGCACTATGACAGGAGCCGTCACTGTCGCGAAGGGCAATGGTGATGAATATGGTGGAGGTATTGCAGGATGGTTATACGGCTCCTGCTCATTCGAGAACTGCGGTTTCAACGGGACTATCGTGAAAGAAGAAGGTGTGGATGCCAATAAAGAAAGAGTAGGTGCTGCGATCGGAAAAGACGATGTTGGAACTTGCACTTTCACTAACTGCTGGTACAATGCCGACAAGATTTCAGGCCTTTATAAAATCGGAGGGGGCAAAGATAATGCAGATTATAGTGGAATCGAAGAAAAACACTTAGGAAAATGACACACAAATCAAGCATAATTCCGGCCTCTGCCGCGCTCCTGCTGACCCTCTTGGGGACGGCAGGATGCAGCAAGCAGCAGGCCGTGCAGAGCCCTGCGCAAGGCAATTTCCCGGCGGATCACGTCATCCGCGTCGCCCCGCAGGTGGCCGCCACCAAGGGCAGCTACACCGCGGATAACCTCACGAAATTCGACCTCCTCGTGGAAGACAGCAACAACCCTAAGTACACCTACTCCAACACCGTTTTCGAAAAGGGTGAGAGCGGCTGGACATCGGACAGTCTGCTTCTCTGGAGCAAGTCCGATGCGGAGGTGCTTGTCTATGCCATCGCGCCGTCAGTAGGTACTGAGGGTTCGGTTTCTGTCAGCGCTGTCAACGGTGACGGCGCCAGCCTTGAGGTGCAGGCCGAGCAGAGCAAGGATGACTTCAGTTCTGATTTCCTCGGCTGGGCTTCCGGGCAGAAGAAGGTCGACGATCTGCTTGGCACGGACGGCAAACTTTCGTTTGCTTTCACGCACCTGTTGACCCGCTTCACGGTCACGTTCAAGCTCGGTACGGAGTTCAACGTCTCCGGAGTTCCGCAGCAGGACATTCTCAGTGATGTTGTGATCTCCGGCACAGTACGCGATTTCAAGCTAAAGGGTGCCGAGGGGTTCACTTCATTCACTGTCACGCCTGGCACTGCGGCTTCCGATGTGAAAGCCTACAACGTGGGCTGGACTGTGGCTGCGGATGCCCAGGGCAGCTGCACTTCCGTCTATGAGTGCATCCTTGTGCCGCAGACTGTGGCCAAGGGTGGGCTCAAGATCAGCTTCAAGGCTGCCGGAAAGAACTACGAGTGGGTATCGGCAGCGGGTTATACGTTGAATGGCAACACCGCCTACACCCTCACCCTCAAGGTGGGCAAGGACGCGGTGATCGCCGGGGGCTTCACGGCCACTGCGTGGACTGAGACGCCGGGAGGTTCGTTGTACACTGAATAAAGGAGGAAAAGACATGAAAATCAACATAATATCCATACTCGCGCCTCTCGCGTCAGCCGCCATTCTCGCCGGTTGCGCCAAGACCGCCCCGGAATATTCCTGGGCAACGGATCCCGATGCGGTGGTCGTCAATGCTTCGGTGAGTCCTCTCACCAGAAGCAACCCGCTTGGGGATGAGGATGCACAGAAAAAGTTCAACATCGGGGACAGGATTGAAATATGGCAGTCAAGTACCAATGAGAGATTTGCCTATGTGCTTGGGGAAAACGGTTGGAGTCCCGCCGACAACGGGAAATACATGGTCTGGCCGAAAAATGGGGACGTATTCGATGCGGAATATCAGAAGAGTGCTTCGAGCAAGTTTGTTTCCGATCAGCATACTCTGGATGGGCTGGCTTCCGCCGATTATATGAAGAGCGGCAATTCATCGTTCGACAAGCCTGGCGACAATCAACTGAATCTGCAGCTGAAGCGTCAATTCTCTCTTGTGACTGTGAAGATTGTCGGATATGATGATCAGTACAATAAAGAGAAAGACAAGATTTCTGATTTGAAAATTCATCTTACCGGGAGATTTTCGGACCCTGCTGAAGCTGTCAGTCCTTATGTCCTTGATGATCAGGGAAAAGAGCCGGATTCCGCGGCGGAAGGCACGATCGGTTGGACTTATTCGGCCATCGGCACCTCTCCAAAGGATAATGCGGACGGATCCGTGTTCATCGAGTTCATGATTGCCGGCAGGAAGGAGACTGTAACCGGGATCCCGACTCTCGAGGCCGGGAAGAAATACACCTTCAAGCTAAATGTAGGAAAGAGAGCGCTCGATTCAGGCGACATAACCGTCTCCGGCTGGGGCAGCACTGTTGACCTCATTGACGGTGGCGGTGAACAGGATGTCGACGCCTGAAAATTCGAATGATGCCCGCCCGCTGAGGTCGCTGAGCTTGCCGAAGCGAGTTGTTCAAAATGAAATTATTTCAATGTATACCTTAAAATAATTTAGTATTTTTACAAAGTATACTTTAAAATAATTCATTGCATGGATAAGCAGAGCATAAAGAGCATCATACTGGAAAAGCAGGCGGCCGTTCAGAACTACCAGCTGATACACAGGGACTTCGCCTTCGGAGAGAGGACCAACTACGTGCTGGTCGGACTCCGGAGGGCGGGGAAGTCCTGTTTGTTGTATCAGGACATACAGGACAGGATAAAGGCAGGCGAGATTTCGTCCCAGGATGTTCTTTATGTCAATTTCGAGGATGAGAGGCTGGCCTCTGTCAAATCGGAGGAACTCGGTGTGATTCTGGATGCCTATATGGAGCTGTACCCGGGCGGACAGCCGCTTGTCTATCTTGATGAGATCCAGAACGTTGACGGGTGGGAGAAATTTGCGCGCCGCCTTGCTGACTCGCAGTACAGGGTGATGATCACCGGCAGCAACGCCAAGATGCTGAGCCGGGAGATGTGTTCCACCCTTGGGGGAAGATACATCCCGAGGGAGGTGTTCCCGTTCTCATTCGGAGAATATCTCAGTTGGCACGGGGTGGAACCGGGTGACAACTGGGAGTATGACCAGCATGCCAAGTCTGTCATTGTCAACCAGTTCGAGGCCTATTTCCACGAGGGCGGCATTGCCGAGTCGTTTGGCCAGCCGGACAAACGGGAATATCTCAATGCCCTGT
>DJOW01000025.1 GCA_002437305.1 Bacteroidales bacterium UBA6428 | reverse complement strand
TTCCTGAAAATTCGTCTCAAGTTCCGTCTGCGAGATGCCGCAGATAGCGGAATATTCAGGGATCATCGAAATGTTCATCAGATTATTCAGTTCACTGAATATGCTCAACTGCGCGAATTTGTTGATTCCGGTGATGAACACGAAGCGGAGATAAGGGTCCAGACTTTTGATGGGGCTGTAGAAGTTTCTCATTATCTGACGTAACGATGATAGTTTTTCCCTGTCGTTCATCACGTCAAGCAGAGGAGCGTCATATTCATCAATAATCAGCACAACCTTGGATCCAGTTTGTTCAAAAGCTGATTTTACCAGAATTTCCAACCTTGCATTGACATCCACACTCTCTACGCTTAGAGATATTCCATAATCAGACTCATATTCCGAAAGTTTATAATCGAGAACACGAAGTAACTGCTCCTCGTTTAAATGTTTGGCCGTAGACATGTCGAAATGTAGCACAGGATGTCTCTTCCATTCCGTCTCCAACTCCCCTGCCTTCAATCCTTCAAACAGTTCCCTCTCCCCGGCGAAGTAACTATGGAAAGTGGAGGACAGCAGCGACTTGCCGAACCGCCGCGGCCTGCTCAGAAATATATATGAATATTTTTGAGCGAGGTCATACACATAGCCGGTTTTGTCTATGTAAAGATAGCCTCCCTCTATCACCTTCCCGAAAGTCTGCACACCGATCGGGTACAATATCTCTTTGTTCGCCATATAGTCAGTCAATTAAATTCCAAACCTTTGTTCCGCAGCATGGTTCATTCCTCCCCAAGGGTAACAAATACAAAAATAGTAAAATTAACACCAAAAATGAATATTCATAAGGTTTGGCCAAACCATAAAAAAAGAGAAGGCCTTCTTGCGTCCGAGGAAAACCAGATGTCTCGGCATCAGACTCATGAGCAGGAATCACCCCAGCACGACATCCAGAACCATCATCAGGACGAAGCCGATGGCGAATCCGATTGTTCCTATGTTGGAGTGACGGCCTTCAGATGCCTCCGGAATCAGTTCTTCCACAACGACATAGAGCATCGCACCGGCGGCGAAGGCCAGGAAATACGGCAGGATCGGGGTCATCAATGATGCCAGCAACATCACCAGCAATGCTCCGACAGGCTCGACGATTCCGCTCAGGCTGCCAATCAGAAAGGATTTCGTGCGGGTGTTTCCGGCGGCGCGCATCGGCATGGAGATGATCGCCCCTTCGGGAATATTCTGAATCGCTATTCCGATGGCCGTGGCCATAGCCGCTGCAGGGGCTATTGCGATTCCGTCCTGCAAAGAGCCGGCGATCACCACTCCGACCGCCATGCCTTCAGGAATGTTGTGGATTGTCACAGCCAAGGCCAGCATCGCTGTTTTCGAGATCCGGGCCTTCAAGCCTTCCGGTTTGTCATCCCCTATGTGAAGGTGAGGTGTAAGATAGTCAACCGCAAGCAGAAAACACATTCCGGCAATAAGACCGAAGGCAGCCGGGATTACTGTCAACACCCCTTCAAAGGCTGACATTTCCATACTTGGAATCAGCAGGGACCAGACCGAAGCCGCCACCATCACCCCGGACGCGAAACCCAGCAAAGCTTTCTGCAAAAGCACCGGCATCTCCCTTTTCATAAAGAAAACGAACGCCGAACCGATCACCGTCCCGGCAAAAGGCATCAATATGGTCGCCAACACCGTCATGTCCATATTCATAGAATCAATTTTTTTACGAATGCAGTGAATTATTTGGCGCGGCTTTCATATTCATCAAGGGCGGCGGACATCAGCTCGCTGCCTTTGGCGGCGATCTCCTCGCCCTTGGCGTAGTCTGGGATGGGGCCGTAGGAATCAAAGTTCATGCCCACCAGCACGTCAGGCTTGTAGAGCTGGATGGCCTGCTTTGAGATCGTGTGGTTCATCAGGGAGAAGGTTCTTGTCAGGATGGAATAGTAGTTGTCGCCCGTCGGAACTTTCTCGTCGTGGGCTTTCCGCTCTATCCGTTTGGTCTTGCGGTTGATCTGACGCAATTCCTTGTAGGCTCTCTGGGCCTCGTCGCCCAACAACCGCACACGGTCGATAAGAGGAAGGCCTTTCCGAAGGGCGAGGTCACTGAAAGTGCCCAAAGTGTCGGACTTGAGCTCAGAATCTTCCTCGTGAGCCTCGTCCAACGCCTTAAGATAATTTGTTATCCGCCCAGGATCAATCTGGTTGACATCAAAGGCCACCAAAATATCATGTCCGTTCCGGACAGCCTGGCTGAGTGGCAACGTGTTTACAATCCCTCCGTCAATCAAAGTGTGGTAGCCGTACTTCACCGGGCGGAACAAAGAAGGAATCGAAATCGAGGCACGAATCGCGTCAAACAACTTTCCCTTGCTGAACACGACTTCCTCACCGGTGTAAAGGTCAGTGGCAACGGCGCGGTATGGAACCGGCAGATCCTCGATGTTCACGTCTGGGACAACCTTCTTGATAGACTCGATCACCTTATCGCCTTTGACAAGGTAACTCTTGCTGATGGAAACATCAAGAAGAGAAAGCAGCTTGGTGCTGTCCAAGTTGAACAGCCATTCCTTGAAGCCATCCAGACCTCCGGCGGCATAGACCCCCCCGACAAGCGAACCGATCGAGCATCCAGTCACGGAAGTGATGTTGTAGCCTCTTCTTTCCAGTTCCTCTATAGCGCCGATATAGGCAAAACCTCTCGGCCCGCCACTCGAAAGCACCAATGCGACATCCTTTGTCATACTTCATAACGGTTTAAAGAGTATAAAGATAGGAATAAATCTGATTCTTTTCTAAATTTGCGCCCGGTTAGTTAAATTTTATTATGTTAATGGTTGATCAGATCAAGGAACCAGAGATGTCCTTGAAAACGTGGATGGCTTTGGTGGGGCTGACACTCTCAGCGTTCATATTCAACACTTCGGAGTTCATCCCGATCGCCCTTCTTACGGACATCGGCAGGGATTTCGGGTTGAACGAGGCGAAAGCGGGGATGCTGATCTCGGTCTATGCATGGGTCGTCATGGCTCTTTCACTTCCACTTATGCTGATGACTTCCAAGTTGGAGATGCGCAGACTTCTCCTTGGGGTCATCGCAGTGTTTACATCATTTCAGGTGATGTCTTATCTCTCGACATCCTTTGGAATGTTGTTGGCTTCCAGAATCGGTGTCGCATGCGCGCATTCCATCTTTTGGTCAATAATCTCAATCATAGCGGTAAGGATTGTCCCCGCTAGTCATAAGCCTATAGCACTCAGCATGATAGTCACCGGATCATCCATCGCGATGATCCTCGGTCTGCCGCTTGGACGCGTCATAGGTCTTAGCGTTGGGTGGAGAATGACCTTCCTCAGCATCGGGGCTGTGGCATTGTTTATTCTCCTCTATCTTTCCGCATTGCTCCAGAGGGTGCCAAGCGGAGGCGGAATGACCGCCCATGACCTGCCGGCGATGCTGAAGAACAGGATCCTTGTCGGAATATTCATAACCACCGCCGCCTTTGCCACCGGTTACTACACAGCGTACAGTTACATAGAACCGTTCCTCCAGCAGGTCGGGAAGATGACGGAGAACCAGATAACGCTGACCTTGATGCTCTTCGGTGGAGCCGGGATCATCGGAAGCATGTTGTTCTCAAAGTATTTTCCGAAATACAGGTACAAGTTCATCAACCTCACGCTTGCGGGTTTGATCTGTGGAGTTATCCTTATGCGTCCCCTCGCCTTCAGCATTCCTGCCACCATTGCGGTCTGCGCCCTCATCGGGATGTCGGCGACGGCTTTCAACGTGGCGATGCAGGCCGAGATCATCTCGGACACTCCACAGTCTCAGACATCCGTCGCCATGTCAATCTTTTCGGGAATATTCAATTTCGGCATCGGAACAGGGGCCTTGGTCGGAGGAATGGTCTGCTCGCATCTGTCGATTTCGTTCATCGGGATCGTTGGCGGGGTGATAGTGACGCTGGCACTGGTCTGTTGGAAACACATTGTTACCAGAAGCTCATCACTTCGGCAGGCTCGGTGACCAAGCGTCCGTGGTCGCCGGGCTGTCGAAGCGATCGGACAACGCTGACATAAAGGCGGCCATGACAGACACGATCCAGCACACGAAAGCAAATTACAACAATCTGCCGATTTTATTGTAATTTTGCGGCATGACAGAGACGGACAACACGACAGAAGTTCTGGAAGTCGCTTCGATTGCCGGCCATATCCTGCTGGAGAACGGAGCCGAGATTTCCCGCGTGGAGGACACGATGGAACGGATCGCATCGCACTACGGGGTGGATTCCGGTCATTTTTTCGTGCTAAGCAACGGCATATTCACAACCGGCTCGCTCGGTAAGTACGCCAATGTGGAGTTCATCCCGATCCGTGGCATCCAACTCTCGAAAGTTGTAGCGGTAAACCAGTTAAGTTACGAGATCGCTGCCAACAAGCACACTCTTGCGGATGCAAGGCAAAGGCTTGAGTCAATAAAGGACTCTCCTGCCAAACCTGCTTGGGAGCAGATCGCCGGATCTGCCTTGGGCGCGGCCGGATTCTGCGCTGTGTTCGGTGGCGGATTTATGGACTGCGCCGCTGATCTCGTGATCGGAGCGCTTTTGTACGTCTTTTGCCTTTACGTCAGCGTCTCACTCTCAAAGATAGTCGGAGGCATCTGCAACTCCCTTGTCGCCACAGCCCTCTGCCTCGCATCGTACAGGCTGGGCTTCGGTGACAGTCTCAGCAACATCATAATAGGAGCCGTCATGCCTCTCATTCCCGGAGTCCCGTTCGTGAACGGGGTCAGGGATCTTGCCAATTCCGACTACATCGCCGGAATCACCCGCCTCACTGACGCGATGCTCGGATTCATCTGCATCGCTCTTGGCGTGAGTATCAGCTTCGTGGCCGATGGATGGCTGTTTGATGGAATGATTGAACTCAGCGGGATGACAATCAACCCCCAGACCGCCGGAATCCTGTGGCAATGCCTCGCGGCCTTCATCGGCACATTCGCCTTCGCGATCCTCTTCGGAGCGCCGCGCAAGCAATATGTCACCTCCGGAGCAATCGGAGCAATCGGTTGGGTCATATACCTGATGCTCACACGGTTCTGCCACTCAGGACCGACAGTCTCAATCACAGTGGCCACAATCATAATCTGCATCCTTTCCCGCTTCACCGCGGTAAAAGACAAATGCCCCAGCACTGTCTACCTGCTTTGCGGAATATTCCCCCTCGTCCCGGGAGCAGGAATATTCTGGTTCACCTACTACCTTGTCTCCAGTCAGTTCTACCTGTCCGCCACAGCCGGGTTCACCGCAGTCAAGGCCGCCATAGCGATAGTCCTTGGCATAATCGTGGCGATGGAGCTGCCACAGCGACTCTTCTCCGGAAAAAGAAAGCTCTAGCCCTCCTTCTCGATCTTGTGTGGAGGAAGCGCCTTCTTCCTGCGGAAGACCACCCTTTCGCTCATAAAGAAGTTCAACCCTCCCGACACGCACAGCGCCAGAAGGTTGCACCATACCACATTCCAGCGGAAAATTCTTTGGATAAGAAGAAGGAACGCCATCTTCACAAGAAACGCCCCGATGCAGGAAAGATTGTAGCCGCCAAGATGCCGGAAGAATGACCTTCTGCTGCGGCACGACACCCTGTCCTTCCAGATAAAGAAATAGGCCACCACAAAATTCGTCACGGCAGCGCACTCGAACGAGATTGCCGGCGAGACTATGTACTCCCCTACATAAGAACTGAATACCCATTTCGAGAACACCCAGAGCACAACCGTGTCCACAGTCGTCCCGATAAGGCTCGACGCGGAAAACTCTGCGAATCTTTTGACCAATCTAAACCACGGTTTGCTCATCACTCTGTGTTTCGGACGGCAAACATACATAAAAATCGTGGATGTTTGGATGAACAGCCAATCTATTCAGTAAATTATTCCGTAAATTTGCCTTCCCGGAAGCGGCTGAGAATATGCCGCCGCTGACAGATTGTTAATTGCCAATCACTAAACGAGCGAGAAATGTCTGACGAAATGAACATTGTACGAGACCTGGCCGTGATCCTTATTTCGGCCGGAGTGTTCACCATAATCTCAAAGGCCTTGAAGCAGCCTCTCATAATTGGTTATATCCTTGCAGGGTTCCTCATCGGCCCGAACGTCAGTTTCTTTCCCGGAGTCTCCAGCGAGGCGACCGTGCAGCAATGGTCGGAGATCGGCATAATCTTCCTCATGTTCGGCCTTGGCCTCGAGTTCAGCTTCAAGAAGTTGCTGAAAGTCGGCGGCAGCGCGATCGTCACGGCGGCGATCAAATTCGTCGGCGTGTTCATCATTGGTTTTGTCACCGCGCAGGCCCTGTCCTGGAGCTTTATGGAAAGTGTATTCCTGGGCGGTCTGCTGTCAATGTCGTCAACGATTGTGGTGCTGAAATCCTACGAGGATCTTGGGCTTAAGAACAAGCCCTACGCCGGAGTGGTGTTCGGGACACTTGTAGTGGAGGATCTGATAGCGATTCTGCTGATGGTGCTTCTCTCGACAATGGCAGTCTCACAGACTTTCGCCGGGAAGGAGCTTGTCATGAACATCGCCAAGCTGGCCTTTTTCCTGATCCTGTGGTTTCTGGTCGGGATTTATGTCATCCCGACATTGCTGAAGAAGGCCAAGAAATACCTAAGTGACGAGATACTACTGATCGTCAGCCTGGGACTTTGCTTCGGAATGGTCGCGCTTGCCATTTCGGTCGGATTCTCTTCAGCCCTTGGCGCATTCGTAATGGGTTCAATCCTTGCCGAAACCTCGGAAAGCGAGCACATCGACCACATTGTGGAGCCTATCAAGAACCTGTTCGGCGCGATATTCTTTGTCTCCGTCGGAATGATGGTCTCCCCTTCGGTCATCGCGGAGCATTGGCCGGTGATACTCCTCATCGCCATCATAGTGGTCGTGAGCCACATCATCTTCGCAGGGACCGGGATAATCCTGACTGGAAACGGCCTGGACAACGCGGTACACACAGGCTTCAGCCTCGCCCAGCTCGGAGAGTTCGGTTTCATCATAGCCGGGGTAGGCTGCAATCTTGGCGTGATGCGGGACTTCATCTACCCGGTGATAATCTCTGTCTCCGTCATCACGACTTTCACGACTCCTTTCATGATCAAGCTGGCCGACCCGTGCTACAATCTTTTATGCAAGCGGCTCCCGGCTTCATGGATCAAAAGGCTACAGCAGATGAACGATTCAGGCAAGCGGGCGACCGCCGCCGAGCACAGTGAATGGAAATCCTTGCTCAACGCCTACTTCACCCGGATAATCCTCTATGGCGTGGTCCTCATCGCAATCTACATCGGGTCAAAACTCTATCTCAGGCCTGTCGTCGGAAAACTGTTGCCGGAACTGGACTCGACCATCCAGAAAGCGATAGAGGTAGGAATAACGCTTCTCGTGATGCTCCCGTTCCTTTTCGGACTAGGCGTTCATTCCGGATCAATCAGCAAATCAGCCCCAAAACTTCTTAAAGAGAAGGAGAGCAATGTCTGGCCTTTGATGGGACTGATTCTGGCCAGGTCCTTCCTTGCGGTGGGAATCGTCCTTGCTGTCCTTTCATCGTATTTTCATCTGGCAGGTTGGACTGTCCTCGCGATCTTCTTCGCGGGAATCATCTTCATATTGTTCGCGCGGCAGTCAATCCACAGGTACTCAGCGATCGAGACGCGCTTCCTCTCCAACTACAACGAGAAGGAGGAGGATGAGCGCCGCAGCAAACCCGTGTCATCATCCGTCAGCCAGAAGCTCGCTGACTATGATGTCCACACCGAAACCTTGACCATCGGGCAAAACTCAGCCTATGCCGGGGTAGCCCTCAAGGACATTCCGCTGCGGGCCGAGACCGGTGCGAACATCATAAAGATCAACCGCGGAGACCAGCACATCATCGTTCCGTCAGGCGATGTGGTCCTGTTCCCTGGAGACGAGCTGCTGGCGGTGGGAACTTCCACGCAGTTGGAGTCATTGAAGAATATGTTCGCGGGAGCGACCGTGCGCGCGACACAAGAATCGGGCGCCGGTTTCAGGATCAAGCCCGAGGTTCTGACAGCGGACTCCTTCTTGACGGGAAAGACATTGACGGGCTTGAATCTCAGGAAATATCACTGCATGGTCATCAGCGTGCTCCGCGGCTCAAAGTTCATCACCAACCCGGAACCGGATTTCAAGTTCCAGGTAGGCGACACGGTCTGGATCGCGGGAAACGTGGGTGAGCTCGAGTCTGACTAGAACTCTGAATATCCAGGATTCAGATAAGGCCTTAGGTTCGACCATGCTACCGTAACCTCTATTATCCCCTCGGCGTAACTGGCAATCTCGTAAGGCTGGTAGTACCACGTGACGCCATTCATGGAGACACCGCACTTTCCGTTAGGCACCATTCCTTCCTGGTACATTCCCTCGAACGCAAGAGTTCCCTGCTCTTGCTCCAACCGGTCCTTGATCAGTACGGTTACAGGAGGGACATAGCCAGGCTTGAACAAATCGTTCTCTGTCACGATCACTCCGGTCTTCATGTCAATGATGTACGGTATAGAGTAATACATCCCGTGCGCGCCGCCGGTGTAGCTCTCGCTGGACACTTGATAGGTCTGGAGATTCATAAACCTCTCACCTAGACTTCCGGCTGTACTATAGCACCAGTTGCAGAATGTGGCCGGATTCCAATAGTCATCGTCCCCATTATCTTTGGAATATGCAAGATATTCCTCATAACTCTGCCCGGCATCTTTCTGATAGCCAGCTATTAAAGTGTCGGAAACGGCATCAGAAGCCTCCTCGACAGTCAGCCCGGCATATTCCTCTCCGAAGCAGCATCTGACGATGGCGTCGTTGATCTTCCCGCGCAGAGCCTTGGAGCCTTTGAGTGACTTGTAATATTCAATTGAATGGCTGATCCGCACCGACGCCGAGTCATCCTGGACAAGTGTCTGCTCATAGTTGTTCTCGTAGGTGGTGACCTCCGTAACCCTGTCGGAGCAGGAGACCGGCCCCAAGGCAAGCGTTCCCGCCACCGCCGCAAAAGTCAGAATCTCGTTGTTCATAGCAATCATAATTTGATCTTCGACAAATGTAGGCATTATTCCAATTATAACTATGAAGATTCACAAATATTCTCTTTTTATTCCGATTATGATCGCTAACTTTGTCCGCGATTATGGAGAAGAACGAACTTGCAAGACAAAGGATGAACGGCTGGCTGGCGCTTAGTCCGCTGGCGGTGTTTTTGGTGACTTATCTGGTGTCGTCGCTGGTGGCGCATGACTTCTACAAGGTGCCGGTGGCTTCGGCGTTCCTGATCGCGTCGATTTATGCGACGCTGATCACAAAAGGCTCAGTGAACGATAGAATCTGCATATTCTCCGGCGGGGCGGGCAACAAGAACGTTCTGCTGATGATCTGGATCTTCGTGATGGCTGGGGCGTTCGCCACGACGGCGAAGGCCATCGGCAGCGTGGAGGCGACTGTCAATCTCACGCTTACGATTCTGCCGGGGAAATGGCTGCTGGCCGGGTTGTTTCTTGCCGCCTGCTTCATCTCGATGGCGATCGGCACTAGCGTCGGGACTGTGGTCGCGCTGGTTCCGATAGCCTCCGGATTGGCGGAACAATCAGGACTGTCTCTCGCGATGCTGACCGGGTTGATAGTCGGAGGCGCGTTTTTCGGCGACAACCTGTCCTTCATCTCGGACACCACGATCGCCTCGACCACATCCCAGGGCTGCTCGATGTCCGACAAGTTCAAGGCCAACATCTGGATCTGCGGTCCGGCGGCGCTGATCGTCACAATCATCTACATCGCCATCGGATTCAACCACATAGCCACTCCCGAAATCGGGGAGATTGAATATGTCAAACTCATCCCCTATCTGTCTGTCATCGTGCTGGCACTCTGCGGGCTGAATGTCCTTCTTGTACTCGGAATAGGTCTGGTGCTCAGTGCAGCGATCGGATTCATCAACGGAATGACCTGGCTAGGATTCCTCGGCAGTGTCGGGGACGGAATCGCCGGGATGGGCGAACTGATCATCGTGACCATGCTTTCCGGAGGAATGCTGGAACTGATCCGGCACAACGGCGGCATAGACTTCATAATCAATGGTTTGACAAAGGGCATCAAAGGGAAACGCGGCGCGGAGTTCAGCATCGCGGGGCTAGTCGGATTATCGAACTTCTGTACGGCCAACAACACGATAGCGATTCTTACGACCGGGGACATAGCCCGTGACATCACCAAGAAATTCGGGCTTGACCCGAGGAAATCCGCCAGCCTTCTGGACACGTTCTCCTGCGTCGTGCAAGGCATCATCCCCTACGGAGCGCAGCTGCTGATGGCCTCGGGATTCGCCGGGATCTCGGCGGCGGCGATCATACCGTGTCTATACTACCCTTTCGTGCTGTGCGCGGTGGCTTGCTTCTCAATCATATTCAGACTTCCTAAACGCTACTCATAATGGACAGGACAGCAAAGGTGACCATCGCGACGCTGATAGGGTCTCTCGTCAACATAATTCTGACCGTGTTCAAGATCTTCGCCGGAGTAATTGGACGCTCCAGCGCGATGATCGCGGACGGAATCCACTCTCTGTCAGATCTTTTGAGCGACATCATCGTGATTGTCTTCGTGAAGATCTCAGCCAAGGGAAGGGACAAGGACCACGACTACGGACACGGCAAATTCGAGACATTCGCCACGCTGATAATCAGCCTGATGCTGATCGTTGTGGCAGTCAACCTGATGACCGGGGGCATCGCGAAGATCAAAGCCATACTCGGCGGAGAGCATGTCAGCCCGCCGGGCATGATAGCGCTTTGGGCCGCTGTGGCCTCGATAGTTCTAAAAGAAGCGCTCTACCACTACACAGTCATCCAAGGCATGGCCCTGAACAGCCCGATGATGATCGCCAACGCATGGCACCACCGCTCCGACGCGCTGTCCTCCGTCGGCTCGCTTGCAGGAATCGGAGGGGCCATATTCCTTGGAGACAAATTTGTCATACTTGACCCGATAACAGCCTGCATCATAAGCATATTCATTCTTGTCATGGCTGTGAGGATGTCCGTGCCGGCGGTCAAGGAGCTTCTGGACGTGTCGCTTCCTGACGAGGTAGAGCGGCAGATCGTGGCAACGGCCAAGTCCGTGCAAGGTGTCGTTGATCTGCACGAGCTGAAGACAAGGCGTGAAGGCCCCGGAATAATAATGGAAGGCCATCTCGTTCTGGATTCCGAAATATCCCTCAGGCAGGCGCACGACATATCCAAGAAAGTGGAGAATGCCCTCAGAAAGAAATTCGGCGCGGAGACTCAGATCTCTCTCCACCTTGAGCCGGAAGACGATTCCCAATGATCAGGAGTACATCCGGCCGATAACCCGCAGGACAAGCCTTTGGGGCAGGCGGCGGATCAAAAAGACCAGCAGGCTGTAAAGAAACGTCGGGGTGATCTCGGGACTCATTCTCTTCCTGCAAAGCTGGCGGAGGATCGCTTTGCCTATCACTTCCGGGCTCATGCCCCCATCCTCGTCCCTGGCCATGTCCGCCACAGCCTTCACGCAGCCTTTGTGGTAAGGAGAATCCTCACTTTGGGTCTTCAAGGCCACACGTCGGGCCTTCGTGAACCCGGTCTTGACATCACCCGGCATCACGACGCAGCATTGCACCCCGAATTCCTTTGTCTCAATGGCCAACGCCTTTGTTAGCTGTAATATTCCAGCCTTCACGCAGGAGTAATAACCCTGGAACGGCAGCGGAGCGAGAGCCGCCACGGAAGACACCGTCACCACACGCCCGTGTCCTTGGCGGCGGAACACCGGCAGACAGGCCTGGACCGTCTTCACGACTCCATAGAATGTCGTTGAATATTGCGCCTCGATCTCTTCGATGGAAGTTTCCTCAATAGGGCCGGCGATCCCGTTCCCTGCGTTGCAGACCACGGCGTCCAGACTTTCCCGCTCCCTGACAATCCTTCCAACAACAGCAGCGATGGCCTGTGCGTCATTGACATCCATCACCACAGGAATCATATTCCCGTTCTGTGAATATCCCTCCGGAGCCTTGCCGCTCCTTGACGCCGCATAGACCGTGATCCCGGCATCACACAGCAACCGCGCGGTAGCGGCTCCGATTCCGCCGCTCCCTCCGGTCACCAGCACTGTTTTTACGTTCGTTTCCATAACGCAAAAATAATAAAAAAAGATGACCCTCTTTCCTTTGCGATTCCGCAATAGTAAGAGGACCATAAATTATCAGGAGCGAAGCGACCGAAGGGGTTTCGGGGAATCCTTTCCCCGTGCCACTCAGGGGGCTGCCACGCAGTGACTGGGGGGGGTCAGGATAGAGTGTGTATGTCTCACTCTATCTTCAGAGCACGCATCGCATTCAAAACGGCAAGCACGGTGACGCCGACATCGGCGAAGACCGCCATCCACATCGTGGCGACGCCAAAAACGGCAAGGGCAAGGACCAGAAGTTTTATGAATATCGCAAAGAAGGTGTTCTCCCTGGCAATTCGAAGCGTCCTTCGGGCAACCCTTATGCCTACGGCGATCTTGGAAGGCTTGTCATCCATCAGGACAACATCAGCCGCCTCGATCGCGGCGTCTGACCCCATGCCTCCCATCGCTATTCCGATGTCGGCCCTGGCCAGCACAGGGGCATCATTGATTCCGTCACCGACAAAAGCCAAAGTCTTTCCGGCAGGCTTCCCTTTAAGAAGTCTCTCCAGCTCCGAGACTTTGTCCGCGGGAAGAAGAGACGCCCGGTAATCATCCAGTCCCACCGCCGAGGCGACATATTCAGCGGTCTCGGGTTTGTCTCCCGTGAGCATGACGGTCCTTGCGACACCTTCCGCCTTAAGGGCTCTGACTGCATCCGCGGAATCAGGCTTGATCTTGTCCGAGACAACGATGTGGCCCACATAGACTCCGTCAACGCAGACATGGACTATCGTGCCTTTCTTCTCACAAGGCTTCCACCGCGCGCCGGCAGCGTCCATCATCAACGTGTTGCCGACGCAGACCGTCCTTCCGTTCACGACGGCTCGGACTCCCTGGCCCGCGACCTCCTCCACATCCACGACCGTGCATCCGTCCGCCTCGTCGGGGTAAGCATGCTTCAAAGAGACGGCGATCGGGTGTGACGAGTATCTCTCCACGTGCGCCGCAAGATGGAGAAGTTCCTTCTGGCTGATCAATTCGGGGTGGACGGCTGTGACCTCAAACACCCCTTCGGTCAGGGTCCCGGTCTTGTCGAAGACGACAATTCCGACCTTAGACAAAGCCTCAAGGTAGTTCGAGCCTTTGACAAGGATCCCTTTTGTGGACGCGCCACCTATTCCTCCGAAGAAAGACAGAGGAACCGAGATCACAAGGGCGCACGGACAGGAGACAATAAGGAATGTCAGCGCCCTGTAGAGCCACGTGGCGAATGTGCCGCCGAAGTCACCTGTCAGGACAGGTGGGACGAAGGCCAGGACAAGGGCGGAGATGACAACCACCGGGGTGTAGACCCTGGCGAACCGTGTGATGAAGTTCTCGCTTCTGGACTTGTTCCCGGAGGCGTTCTCGACAAGATCAAGAATCCTGGAGGCCGTGGATTCTCCGAAAGCCTTCGTGACTTTCGCCCGGATCACGCCGGTAAGGTTCACGCAACCTGAGATTACGCTGTCCTGCGGGCCGACAGTCCTGGGCACGCTTTCTCCGGTCAGGGCCACTGTGTTGAGGCTTGATGTGCCTTCGAGGACGAGTCCGTCCATCGGTACTTTCTCTCCGGGCATGACAACCATGACCTCTCCCACCTTGACATCCTTCGGATCCACTGTCAAGACTTTTCCGCCACGCTCGACGTTAGCGGTGTCCGGTCTTATGTCCATCAGCCTTGAGATGGACCTTCGGCTGCGCCCCTCGGCGATGTCTTCGAAAAGTTCTCCTATCTGGAAGAAAAGCATCACGAAGACGGCCTCCGGGAACTGTGGCCGGGCTCCCGGAAGGAATCCTATGCCAAGGGCACCGATTGTGGCGACCCCCATCAGGAAATCCTCATCCAGGAGATCACCTTTGACGATCTTCTCTCCGGCCTCAAGCAAGGTGTCATAACCAGCTGTCAGATAAGGGATCAAATAGACAATAAGGAGCTGCCAGACAGCCATGGACGTCTTTTTCTCCACCAAGACTGCCGCGCCGAGAAGCACGGCTGAAAGAATGATTCTTGCGAATCTGACTTTGTTTTCCTTTGACATGTTCTTTCTTTGACTTTGATTTCAACTGTGCAAAGATCGTAAAACATTTCCGCAACCCGGTTGCAAAGTGACGCTGTGTTATCCTTAAAAATGAGTAAATTTGCGGCATGGAATCAGAAACTGGACAATTACACATGCCGGACACAGACCTGACAGAACTGTTCGGGAGGCATGGCGTGAAGGCCACGCCAAACAGATTGATTGTTGCCAGAACGCTCCTTTGTGAGGGCAGACCTCTGAGCCTCATGGAGTTGGAAGAGAAGATCGGCACGATCGACAAGTCCGGAATATTCAGAAGTCTCATCTTGTTCAAGGAGCGTCACCTCGTGCATTCCATCGAGGACGGTGGCGACGGCATCCGCTACGAGCTCTGCCTGGGCCACGGCCCCGACCGAGATGAGGACACCCACGTGCATTTCTTCTGTGAGAAATGCCACCGCACATTCTGCCTTGAGGACATAGGAATCCCCAGGGTGACGCTGCCGGCGGGATATTCTGAAACCACGGTGAACTACCTTATTAAAGGAATATGTCCGCATTGTTCCCATGAAGGCTATGGAGAATAGTAATCTGAGAGGGCATCTTGCCCTGCTTACGGCCTACACGATCTTCGGAGTCAACATAGTTCTTACCAAGGACATCTCCAACTCCGGCATGGTCTCCCCCATCGCCCTGTTCACCTTGAGGGCCCTCGGGGCTTCGGCCCTGTTCTGGCTGATCTCACTGTTCACGCCAAAGGAGAAAGTGCCGGCAAAGGATCTCGCGCGGATTGCGCTGGCGTCATTGTTCGGGCTGTTCATCACCCAATACACATTCCTGAAAGGCATCACGATGTCCACCTCAATTGACGCGTCGATCATCGGGACGCTCGGCCCGATCTTCACGATGTTCTTCGCATTCATATTCGTGAAGGAACCGATCACAGCCAAGAAAGCCATCGGTGTGGGGATCAGCTTCATCGGCATCCTGTTCCTGATACTCAATTCAGCCCATGGCCACAATGGGGTCGAGACCACAAAACCGATGGGCTTTGTGCTGATGTTTCTGAACAGCATCAGCTTCTCGCTGTACCTCGGGGCCTTCCGGCCATTGATACAAAAGTATTCGGTGGTCACATTCATGAAGTGGATGTTCCTTTTCTCACTTTTGCTGTCGGCTCCATTCTCCGTCGGAGACCTTATCGGCACCGACTACCCAGCCATCAGGATTCCGCAAATTCTTGAGATAGGATTCCTGGTTTTCTTCGCCACCTTCGTGGCCTATTTTCTGGTTCCGATCGGGCAGAAGTGTGTGCGGCCAACCATCGTCGCGATGTACACCTACCTTCAGCCCATCATGGCATGCCTCCTGAGCGTCATCGGCGGAATGGACACGATGACATGGCAGAAAACGGCAGCGATCGTCATGGTGTTCAGCGGAGTGGCGGTCGTCAACAAAAGCCGCTCGGCGCGCCACGGCTGATGAATCACCTTCATGGCTCGGTGATAAAAATAGTACTCCGGCTTACTATCTCCTTAAAAGAATTTAAACACCCATAAATAAAGGAGATATGGTTACCTCCATTGACACATTGACTCATTTTTGACAACAGGACCTCATGATTTTATGTGATTTTTTACTACCTTAGCGGTCTGTAAAGTACAAAGACAATGGCTATTACAACCAAGGAAGTTACAAGCAGGCAGGATCTGAGACGTTTCGTGCGGTTCCCCAATGAGTTGTACGCAGGCAATAAATTCTACGTCCCGCAGATCGAATCGATGGAGATGGACACCCTCACCCCCGGGAAAAACCGGGCGTTCGAGGTGTGCGAGGGGAAGTACTGGCTGGCATATGATGAGGCAGGAAGAATGGTCGGAAGGGTCGCCGGAATCATAAACTACAAGTACAACAAGAAGGTTGACAAAAGGATCTGCCGCTTCGGGTGGATAGACTTTATCGAATCGCAGGAAGTAGTCCACGCCCTTATGGAGAAGGTGAGGGAGTATGGCAAGGAAAAAGGGATGGAGATCATCGAAGGGCCTGTCGGATTTCTTGAATTTGACATCTCCGGAATCCTGGTCTATGGCTTTGACCAGCTCCCCACCGCCTACGGCAAGTACAACGCGCCATACTACGAGCCTCTGCTGCTGAAAGAGGGCTTCGCCAAGGAGACCGACTTTGTCGAGTACAGGATAACAGTACCGGACAACCTTGACCGCTACTTTAATTTCGCCCGGATGATCGGCGAACGCTATGACCTCAGGGAAGGAGACTACAGGAACAAGAATGAGCTGCTTCATAAGTACGTAGACGGGATATTCCGTGTCATGAATGAATGCTACTCCGTGCTTCACGGATTCTCTGAGCTCTCCCCCGCCCAGTGCGATGATCTCAAGGACCAGTTCTTCCCCAATCTGAATCTGGACTATGTGTCAGTCATAGTTGACAGGAACGACAAGGTTGTCGGATTCGGGATCACCCTGCCGTCATTGTCCAAGGCGCTTCAGAAGGCAAGAGGCCACATGTTCCCGTTCGGATTCCTTCACATCCTGTGGGCACTGCATCACAATGACACGATAGACGCCCTGTTGATCGCGATCTCCAATGAATATAAAGACAAAGGGGTCAACGCCATGATCATCTCCAAGATCGGCAGGGGAATGCATAAGAACGGCATCAAATACGTTGAAAGCACGCGGGAGCTTGAGGAAAACCATAATGTGCAGAATCTTTGGGGCAAATTTGAGCATCACCTTCACAAAAGAGCCAGAATCTACGTCAAGAACATCTAACACATAATTACTATATGGCAGACAACAAAGCGGAAAGAATACAGACTTCCATCCTGAACGGAGTCGAGAGGAAGGCACTTGTCTGGCTGGCCGAAAGGCAGCCGAAGTGGGTTGTGTCAGACACTCTTACAGCTGTCGGCACACTCGGAGCGATAATGATCGGAGCCGGGTACGTCCTTAGTGATGTCAGCATCGATTTCCTGTGGCTCAGTTGCCTTGGTTTCATTGTGAACTGGTACGGCGACTCTCTAGACGGAACCTTGGCCAGAGTACGCAAGACCCAAAGGCCCATCTATGGTTACTACCTTGACCACACAGTTGACTGCATCAACGAGGCGTTCATGTTCGTCGGCCTAGGCCTGTCCGGCCTTATGCGCCTTGATCTGGCCTTGATGATCTTCGTGGTCTACCTTTTCCTGACAGTAAACGTCAGTGTCAACGCGCACCTTAAGAGCGAGTTCCGGCTGACCTACGTAAAGCTTGGCCCGACCGAGTTCCGCGTGATCGCGGTCATCCTCACATCCTTGTTCATATTCATAAAACCTCTAAGAGAGTTCAGCTCCTCTTTTTGCCTATTCGGCAAGGAACTCGAACTGCGTGCGCTTGACATCGCCGGACTTGTCATTCTGGCCTTGCTGGTGGTCATCTATCTGGTGACAATCATCAATGACGCCAAAGGCTACTCCAAGATGGATCCGATGCCAAAGAGGGACGACAAATAATGCCGCTTCTTCCAGTAGAACAGATAGAGAGGCTTGCACCGGTTTTCAAAGGCAAAATCGGCGACGCCGCCGCGGCCATTCTGAGAAAGGTCCTGTCAATCAAGACTCTCTCGGACCTTTATGACACGATTGACGACCGCCAAGGAGCGGAATTTGCCGGAGCTCTTCTGGAAAGACTTGGAGTCAACTACCAGCTTGGAGGCTCAAAAAGGCTGCGGAACCTGCCTGACGGTCCGTTCATCACGATCAGCGACCACCCTTACGGAGGAATGGACGGGGTCATACTGATTGACCTCATCGGTCATCTGAGACCGGGATTCAAGGTGATGGTCACAGAATTCCTCGCGATCATCGAGGCTCTACGTCCAAGTCTGATCATCGTCAACCCGAAGAACAACCTGAACAAAGGGATCACCGCCAAGAACATCCTGGGAGTACGGGAGGTGCTTGAGCGGCTCCAGTGCGGCGAGCCTGTCGGGTTCTTTCCATCAGGAGCCGTCTCAGACCTGAGCCTGAAAGAGATGAGGATAAGGGACAGGGAGTGGCAGGAGGCAGTCCTGCGGCTCATCAGGAAAGCCAAAGTCCCGATTGTCCCGGTCAGGTTCTTTGACCATAACTCGCTATGGTTTTATTTTCTCGGGCTTATTGACTGGAGAGTCCGCCTCCTGCAGCTGCCCCACGAACTTGTCAACAAGAAGCACAGAAGGATCAGAGTAGGGATCGGGGAGGTTATTTCCGTAAGGGAGCAGGCGGAATATCCAGACATCAAGGATTTCGGAGACTTCCTCAGAGGCAAGGTCTACGGCATGCCGCTTCCTGATGACTTCATAAGGTACAAGGATTTCATTGCCTCCACAAGACGATGATTCCGCACCTGTGACGTTCCCTGGATCCTCCACGCCACCTCCTGGGGATTGTTTTTAGCGATTCTCGGATAAAAAACATTGGATAAAAGAAGTTTTTTGTATCTTCTCATCTTTGACACTT
>DJOW01000039.1 GCA_002437305.1 Bacteroidales bacterium UBA6428 | reverse complement strand
GCAGCGCCTTGAGTTTCGCGGCGCCTGCGTCTGTGGCCTTAGCCTCTGCCTCTTTTGCCATAATGTAATAAAAGTTGTTAGTTGTTTTTGGGGCGAAAAGATGTCGCCTTTGTGGCAAAGATATAAAATTACGACCAATCCGGCGTTATTTTTTCATTAAATTTGTAGTGGATAAACAAACTCGAAAGACATGCGTGAACAATTGCTGGGAAAGACCCCTGACGAACTGAAGGAAATCGCTTTGAGTGTCGGGCTGCCTGCCTTCGCGGGCAGGCAGCTTGCTGGTTGGATGTACGGGCGCAAGGTCCGGAGCATCGACCAGATGACGAACATCTCAAAGATTGGAAGAGAGAGACTTAAGGAGGAATATTCATTGGGCCTTGTCTTGCCTTCGTCCTGCCAGGTCTCATCTGACGGCACGAAAAAGTATCTTTTTCCTGTGGGGGAGGGCAACGCCGTCGAGGCCGTGATGATTCCCGATGAGGAGCGGCGGACTCTGTGCGTGTCCTCCCAGGCAGGCTGCCGCATGGGCTGCCGTTTCTGCATGACAGGCCGTCAGGGATTCCATGGCAACCTTGCCGTGGCTGACATTTTATCGCAGTTCATCGCCATCGACGAGGCCGCGGAATTGACAAATGCCGTGTTCATGGGAATGGGCGAGCCGTTGGACAATTTCTCCAATGTGATGAAGGCCATCGAGGTGCTTACGGCGGATTGGGGATTCGGATGGAGCCCTAAACGAATAACGCTCTCGACCATCGGTGTCATTCCGAACCTCAGGAAATACCTTGAGTCCACCCGCTGCCATCTTGCTGTCAGCCTTCACAATCCTTTCCCGGAGGAAAGGGCGGAGCTGATGCCTGCGCAGAAGGCGTGGCCGGTTCAGGATGTGGTCGACATGATCCGTGAATATGATTTCACGGGCCAGCGGAGAGTAAGTTTCGAGTACACGATGTTCGCCGGCCTTAACGATGACAAGCGCCACGCCGATGCGCTCATAAGGCTTCTGCGTGGCTTGGAATGCAGGGTGAACCTCATTCGATTCCACAGTTTTCCCGGCGCGCCTTTCCGCACCTCGCCCCAGATGATCATGGAAAAATTCCGGGACAGATTGTCCAATCAGGGAGTAACCTGTACAATCAGGGCTTCAAGAGGCGAGGACATCCTTGCGGCCTGCGGGATGCTGGCGGGGGAACATGGCAATAGAAGAATTTAGAAAAACTGAGAGTGACTATGGAAACAAAAATCGGTAAATTGGCTGTGTCGTTGGCTGTGGTTGTCATGTCCGCGTTTGCGGTGAACGCCCAGGTGCCGCATTCGGTTATGGATCAAAGGCGTGAGATAAGCGACTTGCGGGTCGATAAGATAAGGCCCATGCTTGATTCCATCAGAGCCGCCAGACATCGCCCCACAGTCGCGCTGGTCCTGAGCGGAGGCGGTGCCAAGGGAGCCGCGCATGTCGGAGTGATCAAGTACCTGGAGTCGATCGGGATGCCGGTGGACATCGTGATGGGAACAAGTATGGGAGGTCTTGTCGGCGGTGTCTATGCCCTTGGTTATGACGCGGACCACCTTGATTCATTGATCCGCAGCATAGACTGGGACCGGGCTTTGAGTGACAAGGTCCCCAGGGATTATCTGTCATATTCGGCGATCAAGTACAAGGAGAAATATGTCCTGTCGTTTCCTTTTTTCTATGACACGAAGGAGTACATGCAGATGAAGGGCGGGGATTCCCATTATTCACGCAGGGTGGAGGACATTCATTTCGGAGCTGGCCAGGGCGATGCCACGAACATGGTGAGAGACAATCTGTTGGGTAGTCTTCCTTCCGGCATGGTGTATGGCCAGAATGTCAACAACATCCTCAGTTCCCTTTCAGTCGGCTACCAGGATGTCACGGATTTCTATGATCTTCCCATTCCGTTTCTCTGTGTCGCGACCGACCTTGTGTCAGGGACGGCTAAGATCTGGACGGAGGGCAAGCTCAACACCGCCCTTCGCTCAACCATGTCTATCCCGGGGCTTTTCGCGCCGGTCAGGGTCGACGGGATGGTGTTGGTGGACGGCGGCATGAGGAACAACTATCCCACTGACCTGGCAAAGAAGGTCGGGGCGGACATAGTGATCGGAGTGAACCTTTCCGGCGGCTACAAGAACTACGATGAGATCAACAATCTGGCCGACATCATCAACACCGGCATCGACATGCTCGGCCGGACATCCTTCGAGTCCAATGTGGACATTCCTGATGTCAACATAAAGCCGGATCTTCATGAATTCAACATGCTTAGTTTTGATGAAAGCAGCATTGACACCATCATCCACCGTGGTTACCTTGCCGCCTTGGCTGTGGCTGACAAGCTGGATTCGGTCAAGGCTGTTGTAGGGGATGATGTCACCGTGATCCAGAATGACCCGGCGGATGACATACGCCTCAGAAAGGTTTTGGTCTCGGGAGTGGAGATCAGCGGTGTGGATGACAAGGAAAGTCTCTACCTGATGAACAAGATAAAGGTCGGAGCGGGATCCAGGATGGGCAGCGAGGAGATCGAGGACGCGGTCGCCACTATTTTCGGAACCAACGCGTTTGACTATGTGAACTATGAGCTGCTCGGGGGCGAGGAGCCGTACCGTCTCAGGTTCAACTGCAAGCGGGGGCCGATCTGTCAGCTTGGCCTTGGCGGACGTTTTGACACGGAGGAGATTGTCTCGGTGCTTGTCAATCTCGGCCTGGGTGTCCATAAGATTCAGGGGTCATCGTTGGATTTCACCGGTAAGGTCGGTACTAATCCCAAAGCTGGCCTGACATATTCTTACATCTCTCCCCAAGGGATGACTTTCAATGTGATGGCCGGTGTCCGCTACACTGACAGAAACACATTCAGCATCGGAGACAACAGGTTCAGGATCAATTTTCTTGATGTACGTCAGGAAATATTCCTCTCCAACATCAAGTGGTCGACTTTTTTCCTGAAGACCGGATTCCGCAACGACTATTACAACGTCAATTCACTCATGGCCGAACAGGCTTTCGGAGACTACGATGTGAACCAGCTGTCGAATGACTACGTCACTTTTTTCATCAACGCCCGCAAGGATTCGTTCGACAACGCCTACATTCCGACCAAAGGAAATTCATTCGGACTGTCTTACGATTGGGTCTTCGGCGGGGGGCCTCAAAAATTCAACAACTTCCATGCGCTGACTTTGGACGCGAGGAAGGTTGTCGGTGGAGACAGGTTCGCTTTCATACCTTCCCTGAACATCCGCTATCTTGTCGGAGACGAGGTCCCGGTTCCTTTCACGAACACGATGGGAGGCAGCATGGCCGGAAGGTATCTTGACCAACAGATCCCTTTCATCGGCATCAACAATGCGGCGGCCATGAAGAAGCTTCTCGGCGTGGCGCGTGCTGACTTGCGCGTGAAGCTGCTCAAAAACAACTACATGTCAGCCATCGCCAATTATGCCGTCTCCTGCGATGAGATCTCGGCGTTCAAGGAGTGGGATCGGAATGCGGACATCTCCAGGTACCTTGGCTGCGGCCTTCAGTACACCTACAATTCGATTGTCGGTCCTCTCGCGTTCGTCATGCATTGGTCAAGCTACACGCACAAGGTTGGTCTGTACCTGAGCCTCGGATTTGATTTTTAGGTTATGGAAGAGTTCGCGAATGTTTTGGACAGGCTTCAGGCGCAGTGTGCGAAGAGGGAATATTGCCGTCAGGACGTATTAAGAAAGGCTTTGACCGCCTTCGAAGGGGACAGGGCCGCCGCGGAGAGGCTTGCCGATTCGCTTGTTGAGGATCGTTATGTGGATGATTCGAGGTACGCCTCGGCTTTTGCTCGTGAGAAGTCTCGTCTTTCGGGATGGGGGCCCGCAAAGATTTCTTTCGCATTGAGAGGCAAGGGAATGTCCAAGGATGTCATCTCCGTGGCTTTAAATGAAATAGATTCTGATGAGGCTGACCGTAAGATGAAGTCTGTTTTGGAGGCCAAATACCGGGTTTTGCGGGGCGATCCTCAAGAGAAGTTCAAGCTTATCAAATTCGGTCTCACAAGAGGGTACGATTATGACAAGATTGCTCCTGCAGTGGATGAGATTTTAAAGAAGAATGGTTAACTTTGCGGATCGTGCGCCGGCAGAATTGCCTTTGTCGCGTGCTGAAACAAAAAAAGTCGAACTTAATTCAATTGATATGAAGGCGATAGTAAAAACCGATTTCAATCTGCCGGGACAGGTTGGAAAGTATGTCGGTAAGGTTCGTGATGTGTATGACATTGACGGGCAGTATCTCGTGATGGTTGTTACGGACAGGATCTCCGCCTTTGATGTGGTACTGCCTGAGGGGGTGCCTTACAAAGGCCAGGTCCTGAACCTCATAGCGTCCAAATTTCTTGACGCCACACGTGACATTCTTCCCAACTGGAAGGTCGCGGTGCCCGATCCGGCTGTCACCGTAGGCTACAAATGTGAGCCGTTCAAGGTGGAGATGGTCATCCGAGGCTATCTCGCAGGACATGCTTGGAGAGAGTACAAGGCCGGTAAAAGGACAATCTGTGGGGTTCCGATGCCGGACGGCATGGTGGAGAACCAGAAATTCCCCGAGCCGCTGGTGACCCCGACCTCCAAGGCCTCCGAGGGACACGACGAGGACATCTCCAAGGAAGAGATAATCGCTCAAGGACTTGTGGGTCGTGAGGACTACGAAAAGTTGGAGGCTTACACAAGAGCCCTTTATCAGAGAGGCTGCGAGATTGCCGCCCGGCATGGATTGATCCTGGTGGACACAAAGTACGAGTTCGGAAAGAAAGGCGGACAGATCTATCTTATGGACGAGATCCACACACCGGATTCCTCGCGTTACTTCTACTCCGAGGGCTACGAGGAGAGGCTTGCCAAGGGTGGGCATCAAAGGCAGCTTTCCAAGGAGTTTGTCCGTGAGTGGCTGATGGCCAATGGCTTCCAGGGACAGGAAGGGCAGAAAGTTCCTCAGATGACTCCTGAGGTTGTGGCCGGAATCTCAGACCGCTACATTGAGCTCTACGAGCACATCACCGGAGACAAGTTTGAGAAAACCGAATATTCCGCTGACAGCATCGAGGCCAACGTCAAGGCTTGCCTTGAGGGGTTGAGAAAATAATTTGGACGGCCTGAAACGAATATACGCCCGCAACTGCGAGGTGCGGAGGATTGACAGGACGGTCGCCGGACCCTTCCTCCAATCCTTCCACCGTTTGGGCTACACCCGCTGCCGTCATCTCTACGGTCTGTACCTCAGGCGAGGCGAAGACATCCCTTCCGGAACACTGGTCGCTGTGGCGGGTTTTTCCGCTCCAAGAATATGGCGTAAAGGAGAACGCGAAATCCGATCCTGCGAGTGGATCCGCTACGCCTCTTTGGAAGGTGTGGGGGTGGACGGAGGAATGGGCAAGCTCCTGAATGCTTTCATAGAGGACGTCAGGCCGGACGATGTGATGAGCTACGCGGATGCTTCATGGTCCGATGGCGGAGTCTATCGGAAATTGGGTTTTACCGAAGAGGAACCGAAGATGTTCCCAGACGGAAGCAAAAGTTTGAAATTCAGGTTGAAACTTACTGAATATGAGTAAAAGCCATTCACTGTGTAGACGACTGTGCCGGCTGCTTCTGATCAAGCTGCCTTTGGCTTTCTTCGCGGTCACTTTCCTCTGGGTTTTGGTCCTTAGATGGTGTCCTGTCTATGTCACTCCGCTCATGATTCAAAGATCGATTCAACACTGGAGCGACAAGAGTTTTCAAACTCGCAGGACGTGGGTTCCTTATGAAAGGATTTCTCCTGAGATGGCCAAGGCTGTCATTGCCAGCGAGGACAATCTTTTCGACAAGCACAATGGCTTCGACTGGAAGGCGATCCGTCAGGCGCAGAAGGAATATGAGCGCGGCAGGCGCCGCAGAGGTGGCAGCACCATTTCCCAGCAGACGGCCAAGAATGTCTTTCTGTTGCCTCATAAGTCCTTGGTACGTAAAGGTTTTGAGGCTTACTTCACTGTCTTGATCGAGCTGATGTGGGACAAGGAACGGATCATGGAAGTCTATCTGAATGTCGCAGAGATGGGTAAAGGAATATATGGGGTCGAGGCAGCTGCCGAGACCCATTTCGGCACATCGGCAGCCAAGTTGACCCGCCGTCAGGCCTGCCTCATAGCCGCCTGCCTACCGAACCCCGTAAAACGCAATGCTGGCAAGCCTTCACCTTACATAAGTAAGCGAGCGGGTGACATTGCTGCCCTGGAACCCAAGATCGGCTATCCCGACTGGGTCTATCACAAATGATGAACTTGGTTTCGGTGCGGATGGATTTCCCACCGTTTTTGTTATATTTGTAAACTTTGCGGAGCCGGTCACTGAATCTGTCGAAGTGACAGGACCACCGAAGAGACACAATAAACGAAAATTGTAATTAAAAACAGAACTGAAATGAAAATACTGGTTACCGGAGCTGCCGGGTTCATCGGCTCAAGGCTGATGGCAAGGCTGGCGGAAAGAGGGGATGAGGTAGTCGGACTGGACAACATCAATGACTACTACGACGTACGTCTTAAGTACGGAAGACTTAAGGAGAACGGATTCTTGGTGCCGTTCGAGGAATGGAAGGAGACCGTCAGCGGGAAATTCCCCGGATGCCGGTTCGTCAAGATGTCGATCTGCGACAAACCGGCTCTGGACGCTTTGTTTGAAAGGGAGAAGTTCGACAAGGTTGTGAACCTTGCGGCGCAGGCCGGGGTGAGATACTCGATCACAAACCCTTACGCCTACCTTGAGAGCAATCTGCATGGTTTTCTGAACATTCTCGAGGCTTGCCGCAATTATGGAGTCCGGCATCTGGTCTATGCCTCCTCCAGCTCGATCTACGGGCTGAACGAGAAAGTGCCGTTCTCGGAGGACGACAAGGCCGACTGCCCGGTGAGCCTCTACGGGGCGACCAAGAAAGCCAACGAACTGATGGCTCATTCATATTCAAAACTTTACGGATTCGCATCCACCGGGCTTCGTTTCTTCACCGTCTACGGCCCTTGGGGAAGGCCGGACATGTCCCCGATGCTTTTCGCCTCGGCCATAGCGAAGGGAGAGCCTATCAAGGTCTTCAACGGTGGCGACATGATCCGTGATTTCACTTACGTGGATGACATCGTCGAGGGCACCGTCCGTGTGATCGACCACACTCCGAAGGCAGAGGAGTGCGCCCACAACGTCCCCGCAAAGGTTTACAACATAGGATGCTCGCATCCTGTGAAGCTGATGGACTTCATCAGCGAGATCGAGCGGGCCTACGGCAAGCCGGCCCGGAAGATTTTCCTCCCGATGCAGGCCGGTGACGTCTATCAGACCAACGCCGACACGACCAAGCTTGAGACCGAACTCGGTTACAAGCCGACCACATCGCTTCATGACGGCATATCCCGCTTCATGGACTGGTACAAGAGTGACCTTAATCCGCTGAAGTAAAGCATTGAATATGCCCGTCAAGCAAGTGTAGGGTATGAGTGGCATGCCGACAGGACAGATCTCGGAGAACAGCAGGAGGATAGCCAAGAACACCCTCGCGCTGTACTTCCGCATGTTCCTGTTGATGGCCGTCGGGCTCTATACTTCCAGAGTCGTGCTCAACGCCTTGGGAGAGACTGACTTCGGTGTGTATGGAGCTGTTGGTGGAATCGTCTCGATGTGTTCCCTGCTGACCGGTTCTTTGGCGTCTGCCATAAGCCGTTTCCTGACAGTGGAACTTGGAAAAAACGATGAAGTCAGGCTCAAGGACGTATTCTCCACATCCGTCATAGTCATTCTGCTTCTCGCGGCGTTGGTCTTTGTTGTGGCGGAACCTTTGGGAATATGGTATGTCGGCAATGTCATGAACCTTCCCCCGGAGCGGCTAGAGGCCGCCCGGTGGGTATTTCAGTTTTCATTGTTCACGTTTGCCGTCAATCTCATGTCCGTGCCGTACAACGCGGCCATCATCGCGCACGAGAGGATGACGGCCTATGCCTACATCAGCGTCCTTGAAGGAGTCCTGAACCTGGCTGTGGCTCTGCTTGTGTCGTATTGCTCCATTGACCGTCTGAAATGTTTCTCTTTTCTGATGTTCCTGTCAGCGGTTGCCGTCAGGTTCACGTATGCGGTCTATTGCAAGCGTCATTTTGGCGAATGCATGGTCAAACCCAGGTTGAGCAAGCCGATTTTCGGCCGGATGCTCTCTTTCGCGGGCTGGAGTTTTCTGGGCAACGGAGCTTATATCCTGAACACTCAGGGAATCAATCAGCTCTTGAATATATTCTTCGGTGTCTCACTCAATGCCGCGCGTGAGGTGATGTCAAAAGTTGAGATGACGGTGAACAAGTTCGTCACGAACTTCATCACGGCGATCAACCCTCAGATCATGAAGTCATACGCCGCCGGGAACTTTGAGTATATGTACCATCTGGTCTGCCGGGGGGCGAAATATTCATATTTCATGCTTTTTGTTCTGGCTCTGCCGCTGATGTTGGAGACACCCGCCATTCTTAGGCTATGGTTGAAGGATGTGCCTGGATATTCAGTGGTGTTTGTCAGGTTGTCATTGGCAACAGCGCTGTGCAACTCATTGGGACACACGTTTCTGGCTGCTGTCAACGCCACCGGCAAGGTTGTGCGTTACCAGGTTTGGGTCTCAGTCGTGGGCGTTCTGGTGTTTCCTCTTTCACTTGTCGCTTTCAAGTCAGGATGTCCTCCCCAGACCGCCTTTTATATTTATTTTCTTGTCTATTTTGTTCTGATATTTGTCAGGCTGTCCATTGTGACAAGGCAAATCGGAATGCCGAAAGCGTTGTTTGCAAAGGAAGTGTTCTTGAAGATCATTCCTGTCACCATACTTTCGGCCGTGATTCCTCTGCTGATCATGTGTGAGTTGCCTCCGTCAATCTGGAGATTGCTGGCTGTTTGTGTGTCTAGTGTGCTCTGCGTGGCGGTTTCCGTTTACCTTGCCGGACTGACAGCCGGGGAAAAGATCTTCTTGGCCAGAAAACTCCGGATTATTTTCAAAGTGAATTTATAGGTATGAACACACACTATACTGTTGAGAGGAACGTTCAGATACTCATAAGTCTTCTGAAACATAACGGAATAAGAAAGATCATAGCTTCTCCGGGCACCACTAACATCACGTTTGTGGCCAGCCTTCAGAGCGATCCGTTTTTCGAGATGTATTCCGCGGCTGACGAGAGGTCGGCGGCCTACATGGCCTGTGGACTGGCAGAGGAAAGCGGTGAGCCGGTCGTCATAACCTGCACAGGCGCGACTGCTTCCAGGAACTATCTCCCCGGGCTGACAGAGGCATACTATAGGAAATTGCCTGTGCTGGCTGTCACGTCCATGGCGGGACGCTCGAAGATAGGCAACCTGAATCCTCAGATAATTGACAGGTCACGGATCCAGAATGATGTGGCGGTTTTTTCTGCCCAGGTTCCTTTCATCCATGATTCCGAGGAGGAACGGCTGTGTGTCTTGACGGTGAACAAGGCCTTGATCGCTCTCAAGGCTGATGGCGGCGGTCCGGTGCATCTTGATGTGGAGACAAGGATCTCGACTGATTTTTCTGTCACGGAACTTCCTTCTGTCAGGAGCATAGGCTATTTTGACACGGAGGATGCCTTGCCGGACATCCCGGACGGGAATGTCTGCGTGTTTGTCGGATCGCATCTTCCATGGACGGAGGACGAGACGAAGGCGTTGGATGAATTTTGCGGGAGGTATGACGCGGTCGCTTTTTGCGATCTTACATCAAATTACGCGGGCAGGTTCGCGGCAAAAGCCGCGGCTGTTTTTTCACAAAAGTACATTCATACATCTTTGCTCAGACCTGATCTGCTGATCCACATAGGAGAGATCTCTGGGGATTACTATACTTGGTCGTCATTGAAACCAAAGTCGGTATGGCGGGTCAGCAAGGATGGAGAGCTTAAGGATGCGTTCAAGTGCTTGGACAATGTCTTCCGTATGTCGGAAAGATTCTTCTTCAGACATTATTCGGATTTAAGGGAGAAGTCTCCTTCTGTGTCAGGAAAAATGGCCGGAATAGAAAATGAATATAATTCCGTTGTCTCTTCGGTTCCGGAACTTCCGTTTTCCAACCTGTGGGTGGCGCGGAGTCTTGCCGATAGAATTCCTGCCGGCGCCGTACTTCATCTAGGCATATTGAACTCATTGAGGAGCTGGAATTTCTTCAGACCTGATCCCTCCATAAAGGTATTCTCAAATGTGGGAGGCTTTGGAATAGACGGAGGCATGTCTTCGTTGCTGGGTTCGTCCTTGGCTTCGCCGGAAA
>DJOW01000003.1 GCA_002437305.1 Bacteroidales bacterium UBA6428 | reverse complement strand
CCGGCGACGATCCTCTTCTCGATGTCGAGTTTTGTGACGTCGAGGTTGACCGTGTCAGGAAGATCCTTCATAAGGGCGCTGATCTTGACCTCTCTGCTTATGAGGACGAACTTGCCGCCTCTCTGTACTCCGATAGGGTGGCCGCTCACAACAACAGGAACCTTGATGGTGATAGGCTTGTCCTCGGAAACGGCGAGGAAATCGGCGTGAAGGCAGTTGTCCTTTACAGGGTGGTACTGGAGTTCGTGAACCACGGCGGTGTAGGCCTTGCCGTTGTCAAGTTTGATGTCGATGATGAATGACGCCGGAGTGTGGGTGATTCCCATGAGATCTCTTTCAGTCACAGTGAAGAGAATGTTCTCCAGTCCGGGTCCGTAGAGGTTGCAGGGAACGAGACCTTGCCTGCGGATCGCTTTTACCACGGCCTTGTTGCCGACCTCGCGGACTTTGCCGTTAAGCTCAAAATGTTTCATTGTTTTTTGTTTAAAATGTGTTACTCAGTTCCGGACCGCCCGGAACCCCATTGCACCAAAAGCGGCTGGCGCTTTGTAATTGCGGCGCAAAGATAGGAATATTTTGCAAACCGGCCAACAGAAGGCGCGGATTTCTTTAAGTCCGCGGCCTTTGAATATTCTTGCAGGGCTATTGTACAAATCCTGTCGCCTTGTTCCACGCTTCCTTTTTATAATATGAATCCAGAAGCGGTGTCCCCGCGCAGGGAAGATACATGCTGAATCCGGAGTATGATGTGATCTTGAAATCATTCATAAAATATTCCGTGGCGTTTTTGTACACTACACATCGGTTGACCGCGTCATTGAGCATGGCGAGCTCCTCCTGCGAGGCGCCGCATTTCGAGAATATGTCGACAAGGTCGTAGAAGTAGTGCCGTCCCTGCCTGAAATAGCCCTGTATGTCTGAGGCGGGAGCCTTTGCCAGTGTGTCGGAATATTCCTTGATCAGTTTTCCGCAGACGCTCGCGAGGTTGTCAAGCCCTTCGGTTCTGATGACATTGACCGTAGAGGACCTGTACACACCGTCCTGCCTGTCGTACATGTTGAAGGAATCCTTGAAAAGGCCTTCGAGATCAGGGTTTTGTCTGTTGATCAGGAATGATGTGAGCTTTGTGTAGTCGAACATCCCGTCCCCAAGGACCTCTGCAGGCGAGAGGCCAAGGTAGTCAGCCTTGTCCTTCAGTCCGTAGGCAACCTCGACCCCGGCGGTGAAGCACATGTCGAAGAGGATGTAGTCTAAGTGGAACGGTATCCCGTCCGCGAATTCGCTGACGCTCATTTCGTGGCCGTAATAGAGGTCGGATCTGATGATGTCCTGCCCGAGCGACCTTGTAAGGCCGTAGTATGGGTCGGTTTCAGAGATGTCTCCTGCCGGAACAGGCAGCCTTTCCATCCTGTCCTCGGGCTGGGCCTGCCGTGCCAGAGCCGACATTCCTGAGGAGATCTGTCTGTCGGGATCGGCCTCGAATCTCGATGGACTTGCGTAATAACCTGCCGGAAGCCATCCGGAGCCATGGGATGAGAAGACCATTCCGTAACCCTTGGCCGGGTACTCGTCCTTGACAAAGTTGAGGATCTCGCGCATGGTGGAGGATGAGCTGGCGACGACATCTGTGCCGAAGGTCCTCAAGGTGTCGGAGACGATCTCGCCGTCCAGCTTTTTGTAAAGTCTTCTCAGGTGTGATTCCGAGGGACCGTACCCCGAGCCTGACTTTGGGTGTTTGGAGTAGATGAGGATCACGTCTCCGGATTTGGGCGGAACATAGCCTGCGGGAAGGCCTTTCTCCCGGCCGTCCATGTTGTCTTTAAGGTAGGAGCTAAGGTTGTTGAACCCGCATTCGTAGAAAAGAAGGACTTTGCGGTTCATGTTGATATGCTCCGGCTCATCCAAATTCTTGCGGCATCCTGCGGTCAAGATCATGAAAAGTGCGGCGGCCGCTGCCCCGGCTATGGTTTTTGATATATTCATAGTTGGTCTTTTCTTTTAACCGGCATCGGAATGTTCCGGAGCAGGTCTGGCAAATATACGGAAATTCCTGAATAATGGTTATATTTACCGTCCAAAAACAAATTTTATGAATATAGGAGTTAAGATGATTCTGTCAATCGGAGCGGCCGCGGCTCTGTGCTCGTGCGGACAAGGGGAAAGGAAGACCCGGGACAATGATTTCCACTACCTTCTGGATGAGTTCGCCGACATCAAGGTGATGCGTTTCAAGGTTCCCGGATGGGATGCCTTGAGCCTGGGGCAGAAGGAATATGCCTACCATCTCTCGGAGGCCGCCAAACTGGGCCGCGACATAACATGGGACCAGTACTGCAAATGGAACCTCCCGATCAGGCACGTGGTCGAGGATATTCTCAATGAGTATAAAGGCGACCGTGAATGTACTGATTTCCAGAAATTCATCGTCTATGCCAAGAGGCTTTTCTTCGCCAACGGCATCCATCACCACTATTCCGAGGACAAGTTCTTCCCGGAGTGCCCGAGGGAATATTTCCAGAGCCTTATGGAGGCAGTCGGGGATGGTGACAAGGCCGCCGATCTGCTTGAGGTGATATATTCCCCGGACATCTACCCTCAGCGCCGCTCCACTTCCAAGACAGGCGACATCGTGGAGCTTTCCGCCGTGAATTTCTATGACGGGGTGAGCCGTGAGGATGTCGAGAAATACTATGACGCGCTGATTGATCCCGACGACAAGACTCCGATCTCCTACGGACTTAACACAAAGGTGGTCAAGGAGAACGGCAAGGTCGTGGAGAAGCCGTGGAAGGTCGGCGGAATCTATGGACCTGCGCTGGAGAGGATCTGCGCCGAGCTGGAGAAGGCCGCCGCCGTGGCTGAGACCGACCTTCAGAAGAAAGCCATAGGACTGCTTGTTGAATATTACAGGACAGGCGATCTGAAGATTTGGGACGATTTCAACATCGACTGGGTCCAGGACACAGTCGGCACGATCGACTTCATCAACGGCTTCATCGAGGACTACGATGATCCGCTCGGACGCAAGGCCACTTGGGAAGGGTATGTGAACATGAAGGATTCCGCCGCTTCCGCCCGTACCGGGATCCTGAGCGCCAACGCGCAGTGGTTCGAGGACAACTCGCCGGTGGATCCACGTTTCCGCAAACCTCATGTCAAGGGTGTTTCCGCAAAGGTGGTTGATGGCATTACCCTTGCCGGTGCCACCTACCCGGCCACCCCTATCGGCATCAACCTCCCTAACGCTGACTGGATCAGACGCGACTACGGCTCCAAGTCCGTGACCATCGCCAACATCACCCACGCCTACGACTATGCGGCCCAGGAATCTCCGAAGAGTACTTTGACGGAGTTCGCTTACGATCAGGCTGAGATCGACGCCTACAAGAAGTACGGCCCTTACACCGACGAGATCCACACCGATCTTCACGAGTGCCTCGGCCACGGTTCCGGCCAGCTCCTTCCGGGAGTGTCATCCACGGCTCTCGGCGAGTACCAGTCAACCCTTGAGGAGGCGCGCGCCGATCTGTTCGGACTTTACTATATGGCTGACCCTAAACTCGTTGAACTCGGCATTATGCCGAATGCCGAGGCCTACAGGCCGGCATATTCAAACTACATCAGGAACGGTCTGTTCGTGCAGTTCTCGCGTGTCGAGCTCGGCAAGCAGAACACCGAGGCGCACATGCAGAACCGCAAGCTGATCGCCGAGTGGTGCTATGAGAAGGGCGCCGCCCGTGGAGTGATCGAGAAGAAGATTCGTGACGGCAAGACCTATTTCGTCGTGAATGACTACGAGGCTCTCCGGGGTCTGTTCGCGCAGCTTCTGGCCGAGATCCAGAGGATCAAGTCCGAGGGCGACTACGCGGCCGGGAAGAATCTTGTCGAGACCTATGCCGTCGACATAGATCCGCAGCTCCACAAGGAGGTGCTGGAGAGGTACGCCGCGCTGAATCTGAAACCTTACGGCGGTTTCGTCAATCCGGACATCGTCCCTGTCGAGAAGGACGGCATGGTGGTTGACTACAAGATTGTCTATGTGGATGACTACCTCCGTCAGCAGCTTGACTACGGCAAGAAGTACCGTACACTATAATCCGTTCGCCGGGCTTTAACCCGTTCGCCGGGCCTGTCGAAGTGACTTGGCTTGAAAGACAAATTACCACGCAGGAGATGTGCCGACTTGTCGCAAGCTGTCGAAGTGACTTGGCTTGAAAGACAAACAGGAAGCAGGACTTCTTGAAAAGGTTGGAAAGACTATCGAAGTGACTTGGCTTGAAAGACAAAGGTACTGATGGATTCAAAAAGTGGATCTGACTGAAAGAATATTGCAGGATTATTCCTCGTATCTGAGGATCGAACGTGCGATGTCACCGAACACGGTGGCATCGTACTCGTCAGATGTGAGGAAATTCATCACAGCCGTGAAAATCCATCCTTCGGCTGTGGCCGCCAAGGACATAAGTGACTACCTTTCCTCCTTGGAAAGCCTTTCCAAGCGATCGCAGGCCAGGCTCATAAGCTCATTGTGCTCGTTTTTTGACTGGCAGGTCCTTGAAGGGGACCGTAAGGATAACCCTTGCGACTCCATTGAGCCTCCGAAGAAAGGCCTCTATCTTCCTTCAGTGTTGTCAGTGGAAGAGATTGAGGCCATTATGGATTCTGTGGACTTGGCTTCATGGACCGGCAGACGTGACCGGGCGATCCTTGAGGTTCTTTACGGCTGCGGGCTCCGTGTCTCGGAGGCTGTCGGGCTCAGGATCTCACACGTCTATCTGGAGGAGGGCTTTGTCAGGGTGGTCGGCAAGGGTGACAAGGAAAGGATAGTGCCGATGGGGGAAATGGCCGCGGCCGCTGTCCGGAACTACTTGGAAGCCAGGCGTGATCCGGCCACGGCGGAGTTTTGCGACATTCTGTTTCTGAACCGTTTCGGCAAGTCTCTCAGCCGCGTTTCGATGTTTAACATTGTCAAGCGTCAGGCGATGCTCGCCGGAATCCGGAAGGAAATCTCCCCGCACACTTTCCGCCACTCTTTCGCCACCCATCTCATCGAGAACGGAGCCGACCTTCGTGTCGTCCAGGACATGCTGGGGCACGAGCAGATCACCACCACCGAGATCTACACCCACATCGACACCTCTTCCTGGCAGCGCTCCGTCCTCTCCCATCATCCCCGCCGCTGACCCGCCCTCCCGTCTTTCATCTTTAGCCCTCCACAGCGTCAAAATCCCCCGAGAACGCTCCCGTAGGGCGTCCCCGCGCCCTCCACGGTGTCATATTCCGCCGAAAACGCTCCCGTAGGGGTTCTCTGCGCCCTCCACGGTGTCAAAATCCCCCGAGAACGCTCCCGTGGGGTGCCCCCGTGCCCTCCACAGTGTCATAATCCCCCGAAAACGCTCCCGTGGGGTGCTCCCGCGCCCTCCACGGCGTCAAAATCCCCCGAGAACGCTCCCGTGGGGTGCTCCCGCGCCCTCCACGGCGTCAAAATCCCCCGAGAACGCTCCCGTGGGGGTTCTCTGCGCCCTCCACGGTGTCAAAATCCGCCGAAAACGCTCCCGCAGGGTGCCCACGTGCCCTCCACGG
>DJOW01000011.1 GCA_002437305.1 Bacteroidales bacterium UBA6428 | reverse complement strand
AGCAAGAGATCATGGCTGCTGGGGGCAAAAGATGCTTGTTCGCCCCCGTGAGCAAGAGATCATGACTGCCGGGGGCAAAAGATGCTTGTTCGCACCCGTGAGCAAGAGATCATGGCTGTCGGGGGCAAAATAGGGATGTTCGCACCCGAGTATGTGCGGGTGGTGCGTATTCAGCGTTGTCTTCCACCGTGTATCAGAGGTAATTGTGGAACTCTCGAATGTTATAACACTGACAAAGAACATCGTGATAAGAAACAACATATTCATCGATTCAAGGACTTACGCACCTCTGTTCCCTTGGCAGCCGGTGATTGGCGTCCAGTACTGCGGAGATGTGATCCTCAAAGGGGATGACTTTCTAAATGGAAGTCTGACGCGGAGATCAGCATACACGATCGCGTCAAGGTTGAGAATGATTCTGGTCTTCTTATAACGGAACGGACAAACCGAATCCTTACCGTGAGCGTGAGTGGTAGGGATCCGGTCTGTGAATATAAATCCGTGAATTCTACTTTTGAGCGGAAGTGTTCCCGTCGGTTTTGTCCTCGGATTCATTGGCCGAAGTCTCATCGGTTTGCTTTTCCTTGTACTTGAAGCGGCGGATCTTGTGGGTGGCGGTCTTCTCGAAGTCCTCTTTCATCGCCTCGACCTCACCGATCTTGGACTGCTTGCTGACATGTTTGTTGACATATTCAAGGACAGCCTGCTTCATCGACTGGAGGTTGTCGAAGAATTTGTCCTCACGCTCCTGGTTCCAGTCCAGCACATTGTCATCGAATTTGACAAGGGCGACAAGCTTGCCGTTCCTCTCTACGACAAGGGACTCGTTGACACCATTGAAGGTGTTGATCACCTGCTCGATCTCCTCAGGGTAGATGTTCTCACCGGATGGTCCCACGATCATATTCCCGAGCCTTCCCTTGATGTAGTAGCGTCCCTTCGAGTCCTGGCACGCAAGGTCGTTGGTGCGGAACCATCCGTCATCGGTGAGCACCGAGCGGGTTCTCTCCGGGTCGCGGTAGTAGCCCAGCATCACATTGTCTCCTTTGGCAACGATCTCTCCCTCTCCTGTCTTCGGATTGACATTCTGCAGCCTGACCTCGACGTTGTAGGCTGGCACTCCTATCGAGCCGACCACGGTCTTTCCCACACACGCGTTGGTGATCAGCGGTGCGGTCTCGGTCAGACCGTAGCCTATGGCGTAAGGGAATCCGGCCTTGTGGAGGAACTCCTCGACTGTCGGGTCCAGTTTTGAGCCTCCGATTCCGAAGAACCTCAGCTTGCCGCCGAATGACTGGTAGAGTTTCTTGCCTATGAGCCAGTACAGCAGCCTCGGAGTGTGCTGTTTCATCCAGGACAGCACGCGGCTCTTCTCCACTGTCGGAACAACGCTGTTCTTGTACACCTTCTCGATGATGAGTGGAACGGAGCACATGATTGTCGGCTTGACTTTCCTCATCGCCTGCATCAGGATGCTTGGAGTAGGCGGCTTCTGAATATAATAGACGCATCCTCCGACGTAAAGCGGATAGAGGACGCTGAAGGCCATCTCGTAGGTGTGGGACATAGGAAGGATGGAGAGCCAGCGGTCCCGCTTTCCGGCTTTCTGGGCGTGGTAGGCGGCGATGACGTTCTGGCAGAAGTTGCGGTGGCTGAGCATCACGCCCTTGGCCTTGCCCGAAGTCCCGGACGTGTAGATGATTGAGGCCAGGTCATCGGCCTGCGGGTCAACGCCGTGTCCCTCGCAGGTGAACGCCTTGTCGTCCTTCTTTATGAGTTCAAAGGTCTCGATGTCTATGACAAGCGTGAGCCTGTCGATCACTTGTTGGCTGACCTTGCCAAGCAGCCTCTTTGAAACGAAGAGAGCCTTGCATTCCGAGTGGTTGATGATGTTTGTCACCTCGTTCTCGGATGAGTCCGGCAGGATCGGGACGGTCACGCGCCCGAACGGGACACACGAGAACATCGCCACTGTCCAGTTCGGCATGTTGTTGGAAAGGATGGCAATCTTGTCCCTGGCGCTGATCCCGTACCTGTTGAAACGGTGGGAAAGTTCAAGGCACTTGTGCTTGAAGCTTTCGTAGGTATATTCCTGACCACCCTCTACAAACCGCGACAGCGGTCGTTTGGCGAAATTGTCGGTGGCATATTCAAATAGCTTGGCAAGAGTTGTGACGTAGTTTTCCCTGCTTTGGCTGAAAATCGGCATGATTTGTTATTTTTAATGAGTGATGTAACCTTCAGGGTGCTTGCCCACGAAGTGCTTTTGTTCGTAGAGAGCCTGGATTCTGTCCGTGTCCGCGCGCGCGTTGTCGGTCAGCTCGACCTTCTCGCCGATGCTGACACGTTTGGTCTTCCAGTCGAAATAGCCCATGTAGACAGGACAACCGACCTCTCTGGCGATCAGATAGTAGCCCGTCTTCCATTTACTGACGGCCTTTCTTGTCCCTTCGGGAGCGATGGCGAGGTGGAACCGGTCCACTTTCTCCATCTCCTCTATGAGGCTCTTGACCATGGCGGCGGCGCTTCCTCTGTCAACCGGAATGCATCCGACCTTCCTTAGGAACACCCCGACCGGCCAGAAGAAGAATTCCTTCTTGATCATGACGTGCGCGGTCTGGTCGAACTGCGTGTAGAACAGGTAAGAGACCACGAAGTCCCACACCGAGGTATGGGGCACACCAAGGATGATGCATTTTTTTTCCGGGGCCGGTCCTCCTACCGTGGTCCAGCCCATCTTTCTGAGCAGCCAGCCGCAAAATTTCGCCCAACGTGACATAATCAATGAATATTAGATGTTTACGTCCTCAAGTTCCTCTTCCGATCGCAGGTTCGCCCTGATGAAGTTCTGGCGGTCGATCGTGTTGTCGCCCATGTAGAACTCCATGATGTCGGCGATGGATTCCTCATCGGACAGCTTCACGAGGTCAAGCCTCATGTTCTCCCCGATGAAATCCACGAACTCGTCCGAAGAAATCTCCCCCAGACCCTTGAACCGTGTGATCTGAACGGATGTCTTCAGCTCCTTGACGGCGGCCTCCTTCTCCTCAGGAGAGTAGCAGTAGCGCCTCTCCTTCTTGTTTGCCACCCTGAAAAGCGGGGTTTGGAGAATATGCACGTGTCCGCGCCGGATGAGGTCCGGGTAATATTTCATGAAGAAGGTCAGCACGAGCATCCTGATGTGCATTCCGTCATCATCGGCATCGGTCGCCACGATGATGTTGTTGTAGCGCAGGTTGTCGAGGTCGTCCTCTACTCCGAGAGCCGAGATCAACAGGTTCAGCTCCTCGTTCTCAGCCACTTTCTTGTGGCTTTCCTTGTAGCAGTTGATCGGCTTGCCCCTGAGGCTGAAAACAGCCTGGTAGTTCGCCTTGCGCACCTTGGTGATGGTTCCGCTCGCGGAGTCTCCCTCTGTTATGAATATGCTCGTGAGTTCCGCCAGATCCTGCTTGTCCTTGGGCAGCTTGTCCCCGAAATGGTAGCGGCAGTCGCGCAGCTTGCGGTTGTAGACATTCGCCTTCTTGTTTCTCTCCCTTGTCTTCTTCTGGATCCCGGAGATCTCCTCGCGCTCGGCCTGGGACTCCTTGATCTTGTTCTCGATGATGGGGACGACATCCTTGTGGATGCGCAGGTAGTTGTCCAGATTTCTGGCTATGAAGTCGTTGACATAGGATCTGATCGTCGGTCCGCGGTCAATCTCGATCGAGCCGTCAGGATTGAGGATCTTCTTGCCGTTCTCGTCCGTCTTCTCCTTCTCCCACATGTACGTGGATCCAAGCTTGGTCTTGGTCTGCCCCTCGAAGTTCGGCTCCTGGATCTGGATGCTGATCGCTCCGATTATTCCTTGACGGCAATCCTCCGGCGCGTAGTTTTTCTTGAAGAACTCTTTGAGAGTCTTCGCTATAGCCTCTCTGAAAGCGGCCAGATGCGTTCCTCCGTCGCGGGTGTTCTGCCCGTTGACGAACGAGGCGATGTTCTCCCCGTAAGAGTTGCCGTGGGTCAGCACGACCTCGACGTCCTCACCTGTAAGGTGGATCGGCGGGTAGAGAGGGGTCTCCGAGATCGAATCGTTGATCAGGTCGAGCAGCCCGTTCTCGGATTTGTACGAGACTCCGTTAAGGATGAGCGCCAGGCCTTTCTTGAGGTAGGAGTAGTTCTTGACCATCGTCTCGACGTAGTCCATGTTGAACTCGAAGTTTCCGAACATCGTGCTGTCCGGGGTGAAGACCACGAGGGTTCCGTTCTTCTCTCCGGTTTTCTCCTTCCTGCCGCTGTCCTTCAGCTCTCCACGCTCGTAGCGTGCCCAGGAACTCTCTCCGTCCCTGAATGACTCCACGTAGAAACTTTCGGACAGGGCGTTGACCGCCTTTGTGCCGACACCGTTCAGGCCGACCGACTTCTTGAAAGCCTTGTCATCGAACTTTCCTCCGGTGTTCAGCTGGCTTGTGGCCTTGATCACGGAGCCTAACGGGATTCCGCGTCCGAAATCCCTTACCGTCACCTGCCTGTCCTCGATCCTGATGATGACCTGCTTGCCGAACCCCGCCGAGAACTCGTCGATGCAGTTGTCCACGATCTCCTTGAGCAGCACGTAGATTCCGTCCCCGGGGTTGGAGCCGTTGCCAAGACGTCCGATGTACATGCCAGGACGCCGGCGGATGTGCTCGACACCTTCCAGGGTCCGTATGTTGTCGTCCGTGTAGTCGTTGTTCTGTCCTATGTTCGCCATTCTGTTTTTAATCGCATAATCGTACAAAATTACAAATTTTGGCAAGCATTAAAAAATAAATGTTTTCCTCTTGTCTCCTCTCGCCCATATTCGCCCTTTGCCGTCGGCGCCCTCTATCCCCTTGTGTCTCACTGGTTCATTGAGCTCCCTCAACGGCTGGCGATGATTTCAGAACCATTTTCCAGGATTGACTGACCAGGATTTGAAAAAGTACCTTTTAAGTGGTAAATTTGCCGATGGAAAGGAATTTGTATTCCTTCGAATACTTCGAAGTTCCTTGCCGGGTCTGAAATATTCTTGCAAGAAAATTTCACCCTGACAAAGCGCTTCCTTAAAGAAAGAACGTTATTTATGAATATATTCAAGCATATCGCCGCCGCGCTGCTTCTGCTTGTGTCCGCAAACGGCCTCGTCTCCGCCCAGGGCTCCGGCAAGGACAACACATTCGGCGGAATCGTCCAGCTGGACAAGACCGTGCACGATTTCGGGGACATCCTGGTGTCAGACGGGCCGGTGACAGCCACGTTCACGGTCAAGAATGTGGGGGACAAAGCGTTGCTGATCTACAATGTCGTGTCCTCCTGCGGCTGCACCAATGTGGAATGGACCAGAAAGCCGATAAATCCGGGCGGGACGGGAACCATAAAGGCGACCTTCAAGAATGACGAGAAGGGAGGGTACCCGTTCGACAAGTCGCTTACGGCATATTTCTCTGGATTGAAAAAGCCTGTTGTCCTGAGGCTCAGGGGCGTGACCCACGAGAAGCGACTCTCTTTGGCAGAGCTCTATCCTGTCCGTTTTGGCGATCTGGCCTTCAAGAAAGTAGAAATCAAGGGTGGCAATCTTTCCCAGAGGCAGCAGAAAAGCGGAACTGTCCTGGTGGCCAATCTTGGAAACAAACCATTGACGGTCGGTTTCTCCGATGTCAGTGAGGGTCTCTCTTTGAGGGTGTCGCCGAATCCTGTTCCGGCAAAGTCCACAGCCAGACTGGACTACACGGTCACAGCTGACAGGAGCCATTGGGGAAAGAATTACTACTACGCCACGCCGCTTGTTGACGGACGTCAGTACAAGGCTTTGGTTTCGCCTACATCTGAAAAAGAACCTGTCGCCGCAGGAGCCGAGGCGATCGTGGCGGACCCGAATCCCGAGCTCGGGGCGGGGAAGAGCCGTATAGGAATATTCACGTACACCAAAGAGAATTTCTCCAACCTTACTGAAAAAGAGCGTAATGACGGTCCGAATCCGATGGCTGACGAGAGCACGTTCTCATTTGGCAAGGTCAAGGCCGGAACGAATGTGGACTGCAAGTTCACGTTCACCAACAAAGGCAAGGCGCCTTTAAGAATATATAAGGTGGATTCCGAGAGCTCTCACGTGAAGGCACAACCTTTTGCTGACGTTCCCGCCGGTGGAAAAGGTAACCTCATCGTGACTTTCGACACGGAAGGATTCCCGGCTGGGGAGTGCCTGATTGTCTTGACTTTGACCACGAACTCGCCTCTGCGTCCTATCATCAACCTTTATCTCACCGGCTGGGTGACATCTTAGATTATGAGTTTCTCCTTTTTTTCCGTTTTACTTGACGCATTGCGTGGCGCGGTCCTGATCTCCGGCTTGGTTGTCGTCATGATGATGATCATCGAGTCGTTCAACGTGGAGTCGGACGGCAGGATATTCAGATCCCTCAAGAAATCCGGCTTCGCCCAGGTCTTTGTCTCCGCCTTGCTTGGCTCCGTGCCCGGCTGCGTCGGAGGTTTCGCCGTCGTGTCGCTTTACACGCACCGCATGCTGAGTTTCGGAGCGCTGGTCGCCATGATGATCGCAACGACAGGGGACGAGTCGTTCATGATGCTGGCGCTTTTTCCGGACAAGGCAGGCCTGCTGTTCCTGATTCTTTTCGTGCTTGCCATCGTGGCCGGCCTGCTTATCGACAGATTCTACTCTAAAGGCAATCCGCTGCCGACCCGCCTTGAGGATTCCTTTGAGCTTCACGGTGACGGATGCGAGCATCAGGACGGGCATCATCACAAGGATGGCAGACATTTTGGCAGGACAAGGGTATTCATGTTTGCCGGTGTCGTGATATTCATAGCCGCCCTTTTGCTTGGCCTTTTGGAGGAAGGCTGTGAGCATGAGGGGCTTGAAATTTTCAGTGAGGAGTGGACTTTCTGGTTTTTCGGAGTCCTCAGCCTTGTGGTGCTTGGCGCGTTGCTTTTCGCCTCCGACCACTTCGTTGAGGTGCATCTTTGGGAACATATTGTCCGCAGGCATCTTCCGAGCATATTCGCTTGGACTTTCGGGGTGCTTCTGGTAATCGGGATTCTGTTTAACCTCATAGACATCTCAGCCTGGGTCAGCGACAACACCGCCCTGATGATCCTGTTGGCAATAGTAATAGGCCTGATTCCGGAATCGGGGCCGCATCTTGTCTTCGTGACGTTGTTCGCCAGCGGAGTCATCCCGTTCCCTGTCCTGCTGGCCAACTCCATCGTGCAGGACGGCCACGCCTCGCTTCCTCTTCTGGCCGACAGCAAGGCCTCATTCCTCAAGGCCAAAGCGATAAAAGTCGGGATCGCCCTCATCGTTTTTGTGGTATGGGGTTTGATATTGTGATTTTATGGTTTATATTTGCATGATGTTTTCCGGATTTCCGGAGGCAAGCAAATGACAACAATTTTATTTTTTTTGAATTATGGCTTACAAGATTTCAGATGATTGCGTGTCCTGCGGAACATGCGCGGGCGAGTGCCCTCAGGGCGCCATCCACGAGGGTGATGTTCATTATGTGATTGACCCTGACGCCTGCATCGACTGCGGCACCTGCGCCGACGCCTGCCCGATGGGCGCCATCCACCCGGCTGAGTAACCAGGCATCACAAGATTCCGTTAGAGGGCGGCCAAAAGTCTTGGTCGTCCTCTTTTTTTGCGCACATTTCCATTCAATGATCTAAACGGCATAGGCAAAAGCTAAGTGTTAAGATTCACATCGTCAGACAATGGCTTGAGGTATGGTCACATCGTTCTAACCAGCGTGATTGTTGTTTCGGGTGCAAAAAAGGCGATTAGGCACCCGAAGTTGCATCCCCGATTGCTTTCGGGTGCACAAAGCCACTTCTTGCACCCCGATGCGCAAGCGGCAAATAACCTTGCCGCTGGTATGTGTCTAAACGCTATCTCGCTCAGCCATTTAACAACCAGAAACACTATCCTGATGAGAATATGCCTTGAGTCCGGAACAAAAGTTCGTCTTATGTGATGAGTATTCAATAAAAAGTTGTAAATTTGAAGCCGTTCAGCCAGCCCGGTGTCCAAAACCATTGGCGGTTATGATTTTGTGACTTTTGTGGTTTTGGAGGCAGGGAGGGTTGGGCAGGTATAATAGACGTTACTTGACGTTTTTCTTCTGAACACAAAACTTGGCGGTTTTATATCAAGAAGAAGAAACGGCAACGGGAACGTCCACCATTGATGAATATGGTCACTATGCTTTGTGCATTGTGTTTCGTCATATCATCATTGACGTGGGCTGGCTGCGTTGCTTATCTCTCTTGATGGCACGCCAAGGCCAGTGTTCGGGATAAGCGAAAGTATGACTCCCACGTCTTTTTTGTATCCGTTCGGATTTGGGTTGTCGCCGGGCACATAATTGAACTAAAAATGGATCCAAAGATTCTCAATGATTATCTGGAATTAAATAATCGCGTGATAAGGTTCCTTGAATTTTTTAAAACACTTGATGGTGATGACCCTGATATGTTTTTGAGCGAATGGTTTAACGAGTTACTCAAAAGAATAAACAATCCTATAGAAATGCATCACGAGCTCGATGACTTGAAGTGTCAATTGAAAGACGAATTCCGGGAAAATAAATATGAGGAAATTGTGGAGGATTTGTAAGTAAGCTAGAGTGGCAATTGGGCGTATTTCTGAGTATAAACTACTTAAAGAACAATGATTTTCTATCGACCGGAATGGACTAGCGGACGCTATGACAGAAATACACATAGCGCTATTTGCTATAATTTACTAACAGGGATGTCATACTTTTTTGAAGACATCTCAGCCGATGTTTTTGGGACGATTCTTGCGTCTTGTAGATGGGGGAGTGTTGATACTCAAGAGATTTGCAGGGAATTTAATCTTGACGACGATGAAATTGCATCTTTCTTCAAACAATTGGTCGAAATAGGATTACTATCCAATTCGAAATTGACACAGGAAGAAGTCTATGATGTGCGGAAACATATTTCTGCCCAGCGGTCAATGGTAGGGAGGCAAATTCTAAATCCCAATGATAAAGAGCTAGCCGATGCTGAGAGGGATTACCTCGACAGAACACACTCAAAAGTGTACTCTCTGCTTATTGAGATGACATATAATTGTAGCGAAAAGTGTATTCATTGCTACAATCCGGGCGCATCACGAAATGATGGAGAAAAAAGCGGTCGGAATAGATTCAACGAGTTGAATATAGAAGATTATAAGAGAATCATTGATGAATTTTACGAAGCAGGCTTAATTCGTGTTACATTGTCTGGTGGGGACCCTTTCTCAAAGCCGATTATCTGGGAGGTAATTGAGTATCTCTATGGCAAAGGAATAGTCTTCGATATTTACACCAATGGGCAACGACTAATTGGGAATGAAGACAGAATTGCCAAATATTATCCGTGTACGGTTGGTATCTCCGTTTATAGTGATATCCCGGAAGTGCACGACTCAATAACTAGAGTGTCAGGGTCTTATAAGAATGCAATTTGTGTATTAGACAAGTTGGCCGGACTTGGTATCACCATTGGAATAAAATGCTGTTTGATGCATCAAAATATCCGGTCATATCGCGGTGTGGCAAAGATTGCAGACAAATATTCTGCGACATTACAGATAGACTGTAATATATTTGACTCAGTAGATGGAGATACTTGTGCTTCAAAGTATTTGAGATTGTCTCCAGAAGAGATGAGAATTGTCTTAAGAGATAAAGATCTTATATCTTATGTTGGCTCGGAAGTAAAGAACTATGGAGAGATCGTGGTGACGGACAATAAGAACATATGCGCTGCCGGATATGTGAGCTACTGTCTTACTCCAGACGGCAAATTGACATTATGCCCGTCTTTCCCCTCTGTGATAGGTGACCTTAAGATGTCCAATTGTATTGATGTGTTGAATAGTCCGCACCTTGCTTCTTGGAAACAAGCGAAGAGATCGGACTATAAAGAATGTGGACAAAAAGATTATTGTAAGTTCTGCGCTCCTTGCCCAGGCCTTAATTATACAAAGAATGGTTCTCCGTTTGTTCCGAGTGAAAATAATTGTTATCTGGCAAAAATGCGTAAAGAGGTGGCAGATATGCTGAAGGCAGGATCTGATCCGTTAGATGGATCATCTTCAATAGAGGAAGCTTTGTGTCGACTTCCAATGTATACAAACAAACATATAGAAATAACGAAACATATAAGTTACTATGCTGCTCCGTTGTCAAGTATAGATAACAGTAGATAGTACATATTTATCAACATTTTAATCTATTACATTATGGCAAAATTAAAAATCAGTAGTTCCAGTAAGGTTTCGATGGCTGGATGCGCATTCTCTCCACATGTTAACGCAAACAACGGTACAATGTTTTGCGCCTAACAAGGTGAACAAAATGTACTCCTTGGGCAGAACCCTGTTCAAGGAGCATTTCTATTGAATAGTATTTATGTTGAGTAGTATTTATGCTTAGTTTATGGGGAATTTTCTGGAAAAAGTCGTAAATAATATTCCTACGACCAACAATAATACGAGTATTATTCCTAACGATGTACAAGAAAATCTGAGGCATCTTGGGGAAAAAGGAGGACAAAAGTACTCTGATTTCGTAGATAAAATCGTTGACTTGATATTTAAGAAATAGTTTATGGCAAACGACCTTATTAAGGCAGTAATTAAAATTAGTACTGCTATCTTTACTGTAGCCTTCGCCGGTAAAGTTGCAAGCGAAGGAAAAAAGAATTTAGATTCTTGGCAAAATTCACGAACATCGTTTCATCAGAATTCCGACAAGAGATAGAATGGTTTTGAAAGATGGAATATTCTTTCACCCTTGGGTCGGTCGCAATTACGCCTCTGGCGGCATCTTCGGCAGACGGATTATGGCACTCGGGGAGAGCCATTACTGTGGCGAGGCTTGCAACATTTGCGGCCAAAACTTCAACAGGTGCAATCAATTCACAGAGAACGTCGTTAAGGAATATCTGAATCCGAACATTGAGCGCGAGGGCTGGATGTCAACATATCTGAAGTTCGAACGGTCGCTTGTGAACCATAATACAACACCGTCCGAGAGCAAAGATATTTGGGATTCGATACTGTTTTATAATTACTTGCAGGCTGCCGTGCGGACAGCTCGTAAAGCAGGGACAACGGCACAGTATCATGCTTCTGAAAAAGCGTTCTTCTCCGTGATTGATAAATATGAACCCGAGCTCATTGTCGTTTGGGGCGTGAGACTTTGGAATAAACTCCCAAGTACGAGATGGGAAGACGGACCGAGAATGCTGGAAGACGGATATGAAGTCCAGAATGGTTATTATCAGTTTGCTGATGGAGGAAAATCTCGCGTTGTCTGCGTATATCATCCCTCTGCTGGCTATAGTTGGGATTATTGGTACAGAGTAATAATGGGGTGTTAATCTACCCACGAATATTGCTATTTGAATTTGTCTATGTCACTCTACAAAGTTAAAACCAAGTACCGCAAATGTTGCAATGGCGTAAATATTGAGGCGGGTATGGAAGTTCAGGTGGTTACACCTGTGAACAACACAATTCAGGTCAACAACTGGCAGTATGTTGAAGATGCTTTTATGCGAGTCTTTGGAATTTCGCTCCGAAAGGCCGGTTGCTTAAGTGCAAGCCAACTAGAGATTACAAAACTAAAATAATGTAATGGGCGGCCCGGAGGTCACCGATTCTTGTAATCTATTTCTTCGTACGAGTTTTTCAACTTAATTTACATATAATTCCTGATTCGTAAGCATCCGAAGAAGTACGTATTGACAATGATATAATGCAACTGACACGAGAGGGATGTCAGTTGCATTCTTCTGGTGTTGGGTTCTATGCCGGTCTGGTTTTCTTTGTGACAGTGGCGGCAGTCCAGTTGGCGGGGAAGAGATCACCGAGGTCCTTTTTTCCAAGTTCGTACTCCGGCTTGGCTCACAAGATTGGTAACGTTGTTGTTTGATATACGGTCTTTATGCAAACAACATCAGGATTCGGAAGAGAAACGTAAGGACTTGCAGCGATGATTGTGTTGCTAGAAGTACTGATTATATTTCGCAATCTTTAGTCGCAAAAGGGATGAAAGTGTTACTGAAGGAATCTTGATCAAGCCTACGTTATGTTACTTAATCCTCCACGAGCCACCGAAATTCGCTCCGACTCTTTCAATGATTCCCTTTTCTTGCAATGCTGCCATATGTTTGTGGGTGTTCTTTCTTGACAGCGACAAGGTCTCCGCAATCTTCGATATTGAAGTCGTTGGATTTGCGGAAATGATAGATAGTATTTGCTTTTCAGTTTCTGTAAGCTCGTTCACCTGTCGTTCACCCCTGTCGTTCACCTGTCGTTCACCCCTGTCGTTCACCCCTTTGGCGGTATCTTCAACATAGTCATTTCTCATGAATGTTACCTTGAAACAACCTCCCGACATCTCGAATTCCGGCTTCGGGACACCTGCTTGGGCACACTCGTCATTCATCAGCTCTATGCCGCGTCCCCAAGTCTCAAGATATTTCCCGTAGTACATGATTTGGGCGATAAGCGGATTCTGGGCGTGGGATATATGTGGCTTCATCATGTCGTCAAGAGTGAAACCTGCCGGTAGAGTTCCGAGATTTTCAATCTCGACCCGGTCATCGTATATCGCTATACTCACAAAGCCCGATGGTGAATCATATAGTCTGTGTGCCAAGGCGTTTAGAAGACACTCTCTCAGGGCCTTGTATGGGATGGTCAGGGACTCGACCCGCTCTGGTTGCCCGTCAACAAACGTTCCCGATATATTCAGATGCTTGAAAAGAAACGCCATGCCGTCATCGTAGAGATGGAATAAATTTCCTATTGAACGCCTATTGTCTATGAACTCCCTCTTATTCGTTCCTCTAAATCTGGCCAAACGGATATGAAGCTGGATTGGTGCGTAGTCTTCCTTGGTAAACAAAGCTACCGCTGCATTTTTGATACGCCCGTTCTCGCTCAGTTTCATTTTGTCAAGGATTTCCAGAATGGACTTGATTCTCATACTTTCCGGAATCCTTCCTGCCTGAATGCCGGAACTGACAAGCCGTCTTACAGATTCCTCGTCAAGGCAGTCCACGCTAGCTTTTGGGTCGATATCCTCTTCCCATTTCCTCTTGCGTATGTCTCTTTGCAGAAGAAGTTCCTGATACATCGACTGCGGCATCACCGATGTGGTGCTCTCGATCCTGTAGTATGGCCTTCCGTCATACACATACGGGCGGTTTCTGTTTGGTTCGGTCGGCACATCAATCAAGATGACATAGAAGTCAGACTTCTCGTCCAACTCAATGTAGTTCACATCCAATGAGACCGCTGGTTCAATCTTGGTCAATTCACGGGCAATTTCTCTGCGTGTGTTATCGGTTACCTGTTGTCCTATGACCAGCAAAGAACCTGGTGCTATGCCGAATAGAAGTTGGCCTCCGGCTGTATTTAGGAATGCGCATGCCGTATGCATCGCTTCCTTCAGCTCTCCCGTGGTCTTCTTCAGTTCAAGTGTTCTTGTCTCGTCTTTCTTGATAAGTTCCTGTATTTCGGCAATAGTCATAATCGTTATCGTCTTTGTCTTTGCAAATTTATGAAAAGTTATTGAAGATTTGGGGCTTGGGACAATTCTATTTATATAGGGAACATTTCCATCTTGTTAGTGTAGTTGGAGAAATAGAACGAAAGTTTGAATATATTTTTATCGATTTTGGCGCCATCTGATTTAGTTTCCGGAGAAAATGACTACCTTGCGGAAAATACTGCGATTTCAATGACTGATAAGGAACGTGACGAACTCAAGGAGGTGATCAGGAAAGATTACCCGGGCATTTCGGAGGGGGAAATCTCATTTATGGTTTCGTTCTTCGACATGATGCAGGCCAAGACAGCGGCATATTCGGCTGCGTACAAGGGTGGTGGGACGACCATTGCAAACGCCAAGAACATCCAAACTACGGGAAAAACCGGAGGAACCAAAGGACGGAGAAAATCAAAGGCCGACCGGTTGGTGGACTCCAGCAAGCCATCGAAGACATATGTTTTATACGCTTCCATCGAAGACTGTCCTGTCAAGGTGTTCAGGCGGATCAAGGTGCCGTCAAACCTTTGGCTCGGGAATCTGGGGAAGATACTTATCACCGCATTCGGTTGGGCCGGGTATCATCTCTCACAATTCACCAAGGGCGGTGTGGACTATACTTCCAAAGAGAACATCGAAGAAAGCTTTGATTTTGGTTACCAACGATCTATAGACGAGATGACCGTCACAGTCGAGGATGTCCTGCCACAAAAAGGCAGCACGATCTCTTTTGAATATGATTTCGGTGATGGCTGGATTCACAATGTCAGAGTCACGTCGGTCAGTGACGAGCCTCTCAAGGACGAGGACATTTGTGTGACATCCGGCAAAGGAGCCTGCCCTCCGGAGGATGTAGGAGGCGTGTGGGGATATTCGCAAATGCTTGACATCCTGTCCGGGAAGGTTGATGATCCGGAAGAGAAGGCTTCATATGAGGAGTGGCTCGGACTGCGGAAAGGAGAATCGTATGATCCTGAGGAGTTTGATTTGGAGATGGCAAACGAGGATGTCGAGGATCTTGTCTCCTTGATCCTCGAAGGCAAGGAGGATTATTAGTCCCTTACGCCGGATATTGGTCGCAAAGGATGCGCCGGAGGGCGGTGGCGACAGGATTGGCGCCATCTGCGGCTTCAAGATGCACGTCAAGGGTTAAGTCGGGCAGGGGAACAGGAAGCGTGAAGAGGTCTTGCGGTGCGGCTGGCAAAGGGATGATGCCGAAGAAGTCAGGGGAGTCTGTCACCAGTCTCACGATGGCTTCGGCGGAATCCGACACGACTGCCACGCGTGCCTTCAGATCCAGCGGCAGAATCTCTGAATATGTTCCCAGAACCGCAAGCCTGGAGCCCAGCGGAAGGTCTTTCAAATCAAGTGTTTTTGAATATGCCGGATTGGAACTGACCACCGACGCCGTCACGCTGAACAAGAATGTGCCGACGTCCTCGAATGACGGCTCAACAACGTGCCTTTTGGCGTAAATCTTTATGTCTGAATCTTCACCGGAAGATTCACTGTGAATTGAGAATGCCAAGGAAGGATTAAAAGTCAGGATTTTAGAAAGTGCATTGGGCAGGATATGGCTGGCGATGAACCCATCGGCGGAGATCCTGACAGGCTTGTTCGCTGAGAGTCTGCCCGACGGGCCGAACAGCTGCCCCGCGGCTGAGTACCAGTAGAGGATCTTTTCCGCATATTCCTTGAAGGTGATTCCTGCCGCTGTCAGGGTCACCGCGCCTCTGCCTCTGGTGAAAAGCTCCGCTCCCATATTCCTTTCCAGTTCGGCGATGTTCTGGCTCACGGCTGGTTGGGTGACGCCAAGCGCCTTGGCGGCGATGGTGAAGCTGCCGTTCTCGGCCACGGCCATAAAGACCTTCAGTTTGAAATCCTCCATCTTAGGAATCGCTTTTACCATGCAAAGTTAGCTTTTTTTGATGCAAATGTCAATGTAATGTTACATTTTCGTTAATTATTTATCGAAAAACATAAATAATATTTGGAATGACGAGAATATTGATGTAAGTTTGCATTGTTGTAAGATAAAATTATGCCGATTATAATAAACGTGGACGTGATGCTGGCCAGGCGGAAGATGTCCTCCGCGGCTCTTGCCGAGAAGATAGGCGTCACCCCGGCGAATCTTTCCATTCTGAAGACCGGAAAGGCCAAGGCCGTAAGGTTCTCCACATTGGATGCGATATGCAGGGCTTTGGGGTGCCAGCCGGGTGATATTCTTGAATATGTCGATTAATGATAATCCTAATGTATTGCTGATTATGAAAAAATTTTTGTTTTTCGTCTTTGCCTTTGCCCTGTCCGCTTCAGCGTTCCTGGCGCAGGCGCAGATGCAGCAGCTTCCGAATGACCCGGCGGTCAGGGTAGGCAAGCTGGAGAACGGTCTGACCTACTACATCAGACACAATGACAAGCCGGCGGGCAGGGCTGAGTTCTACCTCGCCACCAATGTCGGCGCCATCCAGGAGACCCCAGACCAGGACGGTCTCGCGCACTTTCTTGAGCATATGTGCTTCAACGGCACGAAGAATTTTCCGGGGAAGGGCATACTGAACTGGCTCCAGAGCATAGGAGCCTCTTTCGGCGGCAATGTCAACGCCTCCACCGGAGTTGACCAGACCACCTATATGCTCAACAATATCCCTTTGGTAAGGGAGTCTGTCGTGGACACCTGCCTTCTTATCCTGCACGACTACTCTCATTTCGTGACCAACGATCCTGCCGAGATCGACAAGGAGCGTCCGGTGATCATCGAGGAGAGGCGTTCCCGCAGGAACGCGGCTTGGAGGACTTTCGAGAAGTCACTTCCTTACATCTATGGCGACACCAAGTACGCCACCTGCACTCTGATCGGAAGCAAGGAAAACCTTGAGACCTTCAAACCGGAAAGCCTTGTGAATTTCTATAAGACTTGGTATCGTCCGGATCTTCAGGCAGTGATTGTCGTTGGAGATGTCGATGTGGATTCTGTTGAGGCCAAGATCAAGTCGATTTTCTCAGACATCCCGGCGGCAGTTGATCCAAAGCCAAAGGAGAAGATCCGGTTCAAGGAATTCACAGAGCCGCGTGTGGCTGTCATCACCGATCCTGAGACGACCACGGCGTCTGTGGAGATGGTTTGGGAAAGCGAGGCCCGCGACGAGGCTCTCAACGCGACTCCGGCCGGACTTATGCTTGATCTGATTGAAGATGTGGTCCAGACTGTGATGAGCGAGCGTTTCGAGGACATCACCTCCAAGGCTGACGCTCCGTATCTTTCCGGAAGTTTCGGTTTCGGCAAGATCTGTGAGGTCATCGAGGGCACTGACGCCAATGTCGCCTTGAAGGAGGACAACATTCTTGGCGGATTCAAGGCTTATCTTACCGAAGTGGAGAGACTGAAGAGGTACGGCTTGACAGAAGGCGAGGTGGCCAGGGCCAAGGCCAACATCCTTGCCGGCTACGAGAAGGCCGCCAATCAGGCGGACACCCGGAAGAACAGCGAGTTTGTCTATCCTCTCATCAACAATTTCTTCGGGAACTACGCCTTTATGGAGCCTGGTGCCAAGCTGGAGCTTGTGAAGACGATCTTCGGGCAGATCAACGCCCAGGTGATGAACCAGGTGCTTGCCCAGGCCTTCGCCGATGAGAACAGCCTCGTTGTCATCTACAGCGGCCCGGAGAAGGACGGCATCGCCACGCCTACGGCTCAGCAGCTGCTTCAGGCCATCGAAGATGTTAAGAAGTCCGAAATCGCGGCTCCTGTCGAGGAGACATCCAATGAGCCTCTGATGGATTCCTCTGCCTTGAAAGGAGGCCAGGTCAAGAAGACCAAGACTACCATCTATGGCGCCACGGAGTGGATCCTTTCAAATGGAGTCAAGGTGGTCGTGCTTCCTACAGACCACAAGAAAGACCAGATCCTGTTCTCTTTATACAAGAATGGCGGCAAGAGCCTGATTCCGACCGAGGACATGCCTTCATTTGACGATAACATTTATGGACTGTTCCTGCGTTCTCAGGGTGTGTCTAAGTTCAAGGGGACTGAACTCACCAAGATGCTGGCGGGCAAGGTTGTCACTGTCACCCCGACAGTCGGGGAGTTGTACAACGGCATCTCCGGCAACTCTTCAGTGAAAGATCTTGAGACAGCGTTCCAGCTTCTTTATCTTGAGTTTACGGAGCCACGCTTCGACCAGGAGGAATTCGACAACACGATCGCCCAGCTCAAGGCGGTGCTCCCGAACCTTGAGAACACTCCTGACTTCGCCTTGCAGAAGAGAGTCGTGAAGACCTTGTACAATGATGATCCAAGGGAAGAGGCCATCTCGATGGAGAAAGTCGGGAAGGCGAGCCTTCAGGCCATAGAGAATAATTACCGCAGACTCTTCGCGGACGTGGCCGGAGCCACTATGGTGATTGTGGGTGACGTCAACCTTGACACCCTGAAGCCTCTTGTCGAGAAATATGTCGGTTCTCTTCCAAAGGGAAAGAAAGCTCCTAAGTGGGCCGATGTGCAGCCGCGGCTTGTCAAGGGAAATGTCGTGGATGTCTTCGAGCAGAAGATGGAGACACCTCTCTCGACCGTGCTTCAGGTCTATAGCGACTACCGTCCATTCTCTGTCAAGGAGCAGACCCTTGCCGAAGCCGTCAGCTACATCCTCGATCAAATCTACACAGAGACTCTTCGTGAGGATGAGGGTGGCACCTATGGAGCCTCCTCAGCCACAGAGGCGCAGAAGTATCCTGACGGAAGATACCTCCTTCAGGTCGCATTCAACAGCAAGCCGGCCATGACGGAGAAACTGAGGACTCTTGCCAAGGACGGCTTCGGGAAACTGGCCGAGGAAGGCCCTACCGATGAGCAGTTCACCAGGACGGTGGAGAATTTCAAGAAGAATGTGCCGGAAAAGAGGATCAACAATTCTTATTGGCTGCACAACATTCTCAACTATTTCCGCGAAGGCTATGATTACGACAAGGAGTGGGAGGAAGCTGTGAACAGCCTGACCAAGGAGGCTATCCGCGAGGCGGCAGCCAGACTCTACAACTCCGGCAACTTCGCTGAGATCGTGATGATGCCTGGCGAGACCACCGAAGCCGAGTAGTTCTGCGAATATATTCCCGGGCAATCCGCCCGACATATAATGAAAGAGCCGTCCCCGATTTGAGGATGGCTCTATTTTGTCTGTTGTTGTGCTTTCGGTGCTTCGACAGGTTCTGCAACCATAGGCTCGGCGACCGCCGCTAAAGCTCCTTGAGGAAGCGTGCCATGGAGCCGAGGAAGTCGCTTCTATATTCCTGGATAGGGTCGTCGCAATACTTGGAGTCGCGGAAGCCGTAGCCGTGGCCGCCTCCGGGAAAGGCGTGCATCTCGCAAGGCACCCCGTTCTTCACGAGGGCGTTGAAGTAACGGACCTCGTTCTCCGTCGGAACACCGTAGTCATTGGAACTGAATATGATGAATGTCTTCGGAGTGTCAGCGCTGACCTGCTTGTCCAATGAATACCTTTCCTTGAGGGTCTCGTACTTTTTCTTGTCCTCGTTCCAGGTCTCGAAGTTCTTGCCTTTTCTGTTGCACCAGCCTTTCTCTGTTCCGATAAGGTTGTTGAAACTGCCTTCGTGCCAGACTCCCTTTTCCGATGAGATGACAGGATAGACAAGGATTGAGAAATCAGGCCTTGTCACGGCATCGATGTACTGGGTGGAGGCAGTCGCCGCAAGATGTCCGCCAGCCGAGAATCCCATGATGCCGATCTGCTTCACACCCCATTCCGGAGCATAGTGACGGCAGTAGCGGAACACGTTCTGCACATCGTTAAGAGGAACGTTCCAGTGGCCGTACGGCAGACGGTACTTCAGGACGGCGGCGCTGATTCCCTGGCTGTTGAGCCATTCGGCTGCGTATTCTCCCTCATGAACGTAGGCTGTGAACCAATATCCTCCGCCCGGGCAGATGATGACCATCTTTCCGTTAGGATTCTTGGCAAGATAGAGCTCGAACCTCGCGCTGTCCCCTGTGAACATCAGATTCATGTCCTTTGTCAGTTCCTCCGGCCTGGTGCAGCCGTTGGACTCTCCGGGTCCAAGTGTTATTCCCTCGATTCCCTTGTCGACGTTCTGCCCTTCAGGGTACAGGTGGACAACCTTGTCAGGCTTGCGGGTGAACTGTTCCCGAGCGACCTTCGGCAACTCTTTCTTGCCGTTCACGCTTTCCAGCTGCTGACCGAGCCATCTTTCCAAAGCCGCGGAGAACTCCGGCCTGCACGACCCCAGATTGTCCTTGCAGGCTTCAGGGTCAATGCCGATGCCGGGATCGGTGAAACCCCATCCGTGGCCTCCCTTAGGATAAGTGTGAAGTTCTGTCGGAACCTTGTTCCTGACAAGGGCCTGATAGAACTTTACAGAGCTTGCCGCCGGCACGATGTTGTCATAGGTGCTGACCCCGATGAATGTAGGGGGAGTGGTAGGAGTGACATCGTGGTAGGTTGTGTACATTCTTTTCAACCCGTCATATTCATTCAGCCCGTTGTACCATCGGGCGAATGTTTTGTCCTCCCTGCCGGTCCAGGACCCCTCGCTGCCAAGAAGGTTGTCCACGGAGCCTTGGTGGGTGGCTTTCTCGTCCATCAGGATTACGGGGTAGATCAAGGCCGCGAAATCAGGTCTGGTCGTGGAGTCCACGTACATGGTAGCGGCAGTGCTTGCAAGGTGCCCTCCGGCGGAGAATCCCATCACTCCGATCTGCTTGATGCCCCAATCCTGTGAATGGTGCCTGCAGTAGCGGAAAGCGTTCTGCACGTCCTGAAGCGGGACCTGATAATGCCCGTTAGGCATCCTGTATTTCACCACGGCACATGCTATTCCTCTGTCATTCATCCACTTGGCGACATAATCTCCCTCGTTCCAGGTGGAAATTCCCCAATAACCACCGCCCGGACATGTGATGACCATCTGGCCATTAGGTTTTTCAGGAATGAATATGTCGATGCGCGCGCTGTCTGTGATATTCTGTATTCCACCCCATTCGTCAGCCGTTTCCGGCCCTTCAAGGCCGTTTGACACAAGCGGACCCTGTGTCACCGCGACTCCTTCCTCGACTATCCCTTGATTGACATTCTGCCCTTGTGGGTAGAGAAAGACAGTCTTGGTGGGTGAAATCTCAATTCCTGGTCTGCCCTTCACCCTCATCTTTTCCTCAGCTGGCGTAGCCTTCGCCTGGTTGTTGACATAGACGGCCGATCCGTCCAGAACCAGCCTGCTTTTCTGGGTTTTCCTCTGCGCCATTGCATCTGTCCCGGCACAGACAACAGCCGCGACAGCGACCGTCAAAATAATTGATCTTTTCATTTACATGTCTTTTTTGTGTTCAATGCAGTGATCCTGGCTTGGGAGCAGGCTTTCTGGCAAAGCACAAATATAACGAAAAGGAACGGTCAAACGGCCGTCCCTTGAATGAAAACCATCTACTTTTTGATTTTTATTTGATCAAGCAACGGGGTTTTGTCCTGATCGCTTCCGGAAAAGTGTGCGGCCGTTCTTTCTGTGGATTCCCTGAACTCAAGCAAGTCTCCAGGCTGACAGTCCAATGCTTTGCATAGAGCGTCGAGTGTGCTGAACCTGATGCCCTTGGCCTTGCCTGTCTTCAGAATCGACAGGTTCACCGCCGAAAGCCCGATCTTCTCAGCCAGCTCGGCGGAAGTCATCTTCCGCCTGGCCAGCATCACATCGACATTTACTACTATCGGCATGAGGATTATTTTTCAGAGTTTTCTTCCTGAGGCTGTTCCTCAGGCTTGGTCTCCTTGCCCTTAAGATATTCAGGCAGGTTCATTCCGGCCATGTTGAAAAGATCCTGGAGAGGAGGTACCGAACCCATAAGGCCTGAAATGAAGTTCGCGGTCGATGTCTTGCCGTTCTTGCCCTCTCCATTGCCGTCCCAAACGGTAACCTTGTCGATCTTTATGCCCTTGACGGCCTCGACCTGAGTCTTGACCAGCTCAGGCAGCTTGTCGGCGATGAGCATGAGCACGGCCTTCTGAGGGTCTCCGGCGGCTGCCTTGACCATCTCGTTGAAACCATCGGCCTGCTTTGAGAGAATCTCAAGGGTACCGCGGGCCTGGGCGTCCATTTTCGCGAATATCGCGTCGGCCTCTCCCTTCGCCATCCTGCGGACCTTCTCGGCCTCGGCCTCAGCCTCGATGATGAGCTTCTCCTTGTCGATCTGGGCAGGAACGACGATGTTGGCCTGTTGGGTTGCCCTCTCCCTTTCGGCTCGGGCAAGCTCGGCGTCACGCTCGCTCTGGTAGGCTTCCTGGAGAGCCTTCGCGGCCTGTACCTTCTCTGCGGCCACGGCTATGCGCGCGGCCTCGGCCTCTTTCTCACGGCGCTGGGCATCGGAGTTGGCGATGTCTATCTTAGATGTGTTCTCTCCCTGTACAGCAAGCGCGTTGGCCGCGGCGGTCTTGATGCGGGTGTCCCTCAGGGTCTCGGCGATTCTGATGTCCTTGTCCCTGTCGGCCTCGGCCTTGCCGATCTCACCGTAGCGGTTCTGCTCCGCGACGCTCTTCTTGGCGTCGTTGATGGCCTTCGCGGCGGCTTCCTTACCGAGAGCCTCGATGTAGCCGGACTCGTCACGGATGTCGGTCACGTTCACGTTGATGAGCTTGAGACCGATCTTGCGGAGCTCAGCCTCGACGTTCTGGCTGACGGCCACGAGGAATTTGTCGCGGTCGGAGTTGATCTCCTCGATGTCCATCGTGGCGATCACAAGACGAAGCTGTCCGAACAGGATGTCGGTCGCGATGTTCTGGATGTTGTCGATGGAGAGTCCGAGAAGTCTCTCGGCCGCGTTTGTCATGCTGTCCGGCTCGGTGGAGATACCGACTGTGAACCGGCAAGGCACATCGACACGGATGTTCTGCTTGGAAAGCGCGTTCGTCAGGTTGCATTCAATCGAGATCGGCTTTAGGTCAAGGAACGCATAGTCCTGGAACACAGGCCAAATGAATGCCGCTCCTCCGTGGATGCAACGGGCCGAAGAGATCGAACCGCTCTTGTTCTTGCCGGTCTTGCCGTAGATGACCATCACCTTGTCGGAAGGGCAGCGGCGGTAGCGTCTGAGGATCGCCGAAAATGTCACGAATATGACTGCGACGATGATAAGGATCAGAGAAAGTTCCATATTCAAAATCTTTAATGGGTTTATAATATTCCTTTGATATGTTTGGCCAGCCAGGAATGTTTAGAGGCATGATGGCGCGCCCGCTCAGATGATTGTCGGGGTCATTTCCTCCACCAGCAAGGTGTAGTCGTTGATGACCTCGGTGACCTTGATGGCTGTGCCGGTCGGGATAGTCTCCCCGTCAGTGACAGCGTCATATTCCCTTACAGCGTTGTTGATGGAGATCTGGACCTTGCCTTCACCCTTGCGCCCGCCGGGAATCGTGAGATACACCTTTCCCTCGCATCCGACCGCCGACTTGTGCACGTCGATGTTGCCGGTCTGCTGCATTCCGCTCAGCCATTTGAATATCCACATCACGACTGTGACCAGCAGCACGCCCACTATGACAGAGACGATTATAAGCAGCGCGTTGGACTGGATCTTGTCGTGCATCAGCACGGCTGTCCAGCCGAATCCGAGGCAGAAGTTCACCAGATTTCTGAACGTCAGCAGATTCATTGAAGGATCTGTGTCAAAAGTTCCGTCCGACGTGTCCAGATCGAAATCTGTGTCGTGGTCTCCCAATCCCAAGAATGTCAAGACTGTCTGAATGACGAAAATCAGCGATGCCGAGAGTGTGACGGCCCAAAGGATCTGCATAGCCGTGCTGAGTGATGTCCACCAGGTAATCATATCTATTAGTCTTTAGTTTGGCGGCCGGGCTTCTTTCCGCACCGCTTCTTTTGCAAATATATTAAATAATTTATGAAAAACAATAATTATTTATAATAATTGCAGTGAGAAGACAACGCGAATTCTAACAGGTAGAAATGATTCACCGATGCTTCTGTTTGATAAACTGTGAAGGGGACATTCCGTATTCATTCTTGAAACAGTTGCGGAAGTGGCCAATGTCGTTAAAACCGCACGAATATGCTGCCTCGGACACATTATGACCTTCCTCCAGCAACTCGTAGCTCTTTTTTAACCGGATTTTTCTGATGAACTCATTCCCCGACATGCCTGTAAGACCTTTGATTTTCCGGTAAAGAGTCGAATGGCTCATCCCGAGAGCGTCTTGAATGTACGTCATGTCAAGTTCTTCCATTGTTAGATTATCCTCTACTATCCTTGTGAATTTTTGGATGAAGCATTCGTCAAGTTTACTGATTTTAGGGTGCGGTGCATAATTTACGCCGGCAGTGGCGGCATCGTTTCCGGAATGTCCGCCTCTTAGGCCAGCGGAAATGAACGCAGCCAATGATTTCCTTGAATCCAGGATGTTTTGTATGCGGCTTGCCAGTAATTTGGCACTGAATGGTTTTGTTATGTATGAGTCCGCCCCTGCCTCGTAGCCGGTTTCCTTGTCCTGTATGGAATCCTTGGCTGTCAGGAGTATGACAGGAATGTGGCTTGTACGCACATCGTCCTTGACCGACTTGCACAATTCCGTTCCATCCATCAGCGGCATCATGATGTCACTTATGATCACATCGGGAATATGACTCTTGGCAATATTGAGCCCCTCTTCCCCGTTGGTGGCCGTCAGAACCTTGAATTTGGATTGTAATGATGATTCAATGTACTCACGGATGTCATCGTTGTCCTCCACAACCAGCACCACAAGTTGTCTGTCTGAAATTTCTTTGATTTCATTTTCGCCAGCCCCGGAAGCAGGCCTCCTTGCCGGACTTTCCTTGTGTAATGCATTCGGGTAAGTATTGAACATCCGAAGGCGTAGAGTGAATACGGTTCCTTTGCCGATTTCGCTTGTGGCTGAGATCGTACCTTCGTGCAGATTTGACAACGATCGCACCAGGGCAAGGCCGATGCCGGTGCCTGACGCTTGGTGCATTCCCTCGGCTTGGTAGTATCGGTCAAAGATGTGAGGCAACGATTTCTCGTCTATTCCATAACCTGTGTCAGCAACCTCAATTTCCACAAAATCCTCGTTGGAGATCTTGACAGACCTGAGACTTAGTATGATGGAGCCTTCCGGAGTGTATTTTACAGCATTGCTCAACAGATTGTTCAATACCGTGTGCAGTACATCACTGTCAAAATAAATCTCGGGGAGAGTGTTGTCTATGTCAAGATTTATCGAAACTCTTTCATTATGGTTCAGTTCCTTGTACCTCAATCCGATTTCAGCCACGACGGATGCTATTTGTCCTTTTGAGACAGTCAGGCGTCTATTATGTGTCTCGGCTTTACGGAATTCCAGAATCTGATTGATAAGATTCAGCAGTTGCAAAGCACTGGAATGTATTGTCTTTATCTTCTTCCTGTAAGGAATAGGCAGATTGTCATCAGAGTCAAGATCCTCCAGCGGTCCGAGAATGAGAGTCAGCGGAGTGCGCAGCTCGTGAGTGATGTTTGTGTAGAACCGTAGCCTCTCATCATTGAGTCGTTGTTCGTCAATGCTTTTCCTACGTTCCATCTCAAGCGAGCCCTTAAGCATAAGCCTACGCTTGTATATTCCAATGATTATCCAAATAGACAAGGCAATAAGAAGCACATAAAACGCTTTGGCATACCAGGTCAGCCAAACGGGAGGGGTCACTACGATTTTCAGTCTGGCAAGATTCTCATCGTTCCAGTCGTGGTTTCTCTGACGTGCCCTGATCAAGAATGTGTATGTCCCTGACGGCAGGTTGCGCAGGATGGCATCATGCTCTCGTCCGGCAGAAATCCAGTTTTTGTCAATTCCTTCTACCTTGTAAGAATACTCTACCGTATGTCTCAGAGAATAATCAGTCACGGAAAAGGCTATTCTCAAGGAGTTCATGTTGTAGGGGACATTGATTTCTTTCACACCGGAACTTCCTATGGCCACTTTGAGGGAGGTGTCTTTCGGGGCATTGATGTTCAGGCAATCAACAATCTGAACCGGAATACGTCCTCCAGAATCTGAAAATAGCTCGGGCCTGAACTCGCACACTCCGTTTCTTGAACCGAAATAGAGATCCCCGTCAGGAGTCCCGCATGCGGCGCGATCCATAAAACTGCTCATCGGGAGCCCGTCATTATAATCGTAGTTGTCGATTTTAGAGGTGTTTCGATTCAATCTTGAAATGCCATTGTTGGTGCTGAACCATAGATTACCTTCTCCGTCTTCCTGTAATGCGCGGATGTGAGCATCGTCCAGGCCTGATTCATAGCCATAATTCCTGATTTCATCGAGACGATCGGTGTCCGCGATCTGACTCAGTCCATCCTGCCCCGCGACCCACATACATCCTTGTGAATCAAGATAAAGCTGCTTTACGGCATTCGAACTTATCCCTTTAGATTCGTCAAGGTGATGAATCATCTCACCTTCTTTGTTAAAAATGAAAATCCCGCTGCCGTATGTCCCTATCCACAATTTACCTTGCCTGTCGGCAGTGATTCCGTTAGGTATAAGACGCCAATTCAAGTTAATAGT
>DJOW01000045.1 GCA_002437305.1 Bacteroidales bacterium UBA6428 | reverse complement strand
TGGACCTTCTGATCATCGATGAAATCTCGATGGTGAGGGCGGACATCCTGGACGCGATCGATGACGTGCTTAAGCGCTACAGGCGCAACGACAAGCCTTTCGGAGGGGTGCAGGTTCTGATGATCGGGGACATCCAGCAGCTCCCGCCGGTCGTCAAGGAGTCGGAGAGGCCATTTATGGAGCAAGTGTATTCATCGCCTTTCTTCTTCAATTCCAAGGTGTTGCAGCGGCTTCCATACGTGACGATCCAGCTGGAGAAGGTGCACCGGCAGAGCGACAAAATATTCCTTGACATTCTGAATGAGGTGCGGTCGGGAACGCCGAGTGATAAGGCTCTCATCGAACTGAACAAGAGGCTGAACCCTGGCTTCGTGCCACCGGAGGACGAGCGTTGGATCCGCCTGACAACCCACAACGCGCAGGCGGATTCGGTCAATGAGGCTAAAATGAACGCGTTGGACACCGAAGAGGCCACATTCGAGGCCAAGGTCGAAGGAACATTCCCGGAAAACGCTTATCCGGCAGAGACCAAACTGCGTCTGAAAGAGGGCGCGCAGGTGATGTTCGTGCGCAACGACACCTCGGGCGAGGCTCGCTACTACAACGGAAAGATCGCTACGGTCCAAAAGGTCAAGCCACAGCTGATCGTGAAGGACGAGACAGGTGAGGACATTGTGGTCACTACAGAGAAATGGGAGAACATCCGTTACGGGCTTAACGAGGAAAGCGGTGAGATCGAGGGGATTGTGGACGGAACTTTCGAGCAGGTGCCTCTGCGTCCGGCATGGGCGGTGACGATCCACAAGAGCCAGGGGCTGACATTCGACCATGTCATCATCGACGCCGGGGCGGCCTTTTCGTTCGGCCAGGTCTATGTGGCCCTTTCCCGTTGCCGGACCCTCGATGGCATCGTCCTTACCTCCCCGATCACACGGCGATGCACGTTCACCAGCGAGGAGGTCACGGCGTTCGAGAGCAGTCGCGAGCCAGTGGAGGAAACACAGATCAAACTCCCTGCAATGGCCAATGAATATTTCACCTCGACCCTCTGCGACGCCTTTGATCTTCAGCGGCTCCGCTACCTTTACAACAGGGTCAACCGAATATATCAGGTCAGCCTGTCGAACCTTTATCCCGACCAGGCGGACAGATCCAACATTGTAGGCAGCGGAATGCTTGAACCTATTGGCAAAACAGAACCTCGACAAGGCTCGGAAGCCTCAGAGGAAGAGAATCAAAAGACATTCGCCGGCATCCGCTCGCTAAGCGACACAGCCCAGAAGTTCCAGAAGCAGCTCCGCCACATCGCGGCATCCATACACAGCGGCGCGGCGGAGGACTTTCCTCTCCTTCGGGAGCGGGTCTCCAAGGCTTGTGAATATTTCCGCAAGGAGCTTCAGCCCTTAGCATCGTTCGCCGCTCCGCTGACGCTCATCGAAATTGATGACAAGGAAGTTAAAAAAGCCTTTAAGGCCGCTTCTGAGGAGTTTCTGTCCGAGTTAAGATTCCGGCTGGCACTTTACTCAGCCATCCTGTCCGAGGGGTTCAGCATGAAAATGTACCATAAATTAAAGACGGACAGCGAGTTGTCTGATGAAAGGTCGCTTAAGGCGTTGGTCAGGTCGCTGATTTCTCCACAGAAGAAGCCTTCGGCATCAGAAGAGTCGCCCCGGCACTCCGGCAGGCCAAGCGCCTCGCAATCCCTGCGACAGGAACGACAGTCGGCTGACGAGCCTGACGAGCCTGTCGAGCCATCGCAGTCGGACAATTCCCTTAGCCAGGCTCATGGGCAGGATAGAGATCCGTCCACCTACACCGGCAGCCGTCACCCGGAACTTGTGCAGGCTTTGATCGACTGGCGCAGGAAAAAATGCCAGCACGACAACGTCCCGGCCTACGTGATCCTTCACCAGAAAACCCTCCTGGACATAGCCGACCTTGCGCCCGTATCCAAAGAGGAACTCATTGCTGTAAGAGGTTTCGGGAAGGCCAAATGCGACAGGTATGGCGATGAGATCCTTGAGGTGATACGAGGAAGCGTGACACGCAACTATTTGAAAATCAAACAATAAATAGGTTTCCTTGTGTCGAAATAGACTGAAGACAATCATTTAGTCAATTGGTGATCAGCACATTAAGAAGCAGGACAGAAATGAACATTTTCGCCTCAAGGAACAAATCAAAACAGCTTCTAAACCTCACACAAAACCATGGAATAATTGAGCGATTTTTGATTATTTTTGTGTTTTGAAACGGCGCAAGAGCATCATTTAGAAACCGGTTACAGAAAATGCAGGAGCGACACACGGACAGAGAACGTTATTTCAGGGAGTTGGCACAGACTTCCAGGGAGTTTTACATAGACTATCTTCGGAAGTTCAAGAGCATCGGGACCGGAACACGGGTTCTGGAGATCGGATGCGGCGAGGGCGGGAACCTTCTTCCGTTCGCCGAAGCGGGATGCTCTGTGACCGGCATCGATCTGGCTTCCAACAAGATAGAGCACGCAAAGGAATATTTCGCCAAAAGTAATATGCCAGGCGAGTTCATCAGCGGAAACTTCTTGAATATGCCCGCTCGGGATGACCGTTTTGACATCGTGCTGATCCACGACGTGATCGAGCATATCGAGCCGGAAGACAAGCCGGCCTTCTTCTGGGGCATAAAGAAGTTCCTGAAGCCCGACGGAATCGTGTTCTTCGGATTTCCGGCCTGGCAGATGCCGTTCGGAGGCCACCAGCAGATCTGCCGGAGCGGAGTCTGCTCCAAAGTCCCGTTCATGCACCTCCTCCCTGCCAGCCTCTACAGAAGCTATCTAAGAATATTCAAGGAAGACCCTGCCAAGATTGAGGAACTTCTGAGCATCAAGCGCTCGAAGATGACTCCGGAGAAGTTCGAGAGACTATGCAAAGAGACTGGTTTCCGGATTGTTGAACGAAAACTATGGCTGATCAGTCCGCACTACAAGGCCAAGTTCCATCTCCGCCCGACCCGTCTGCGTCTCGGCCTGGACCACATCCCGTTCCTGCGCGACTTCCTTTCCACCTCCTGTTTTTACATCATCTCGGCAAGGTGATTGCCGGGATCCGGCCCGAAAGCGGACTTCAAGCGAAAACATTCTATATCCCTGGGAGGGCCGGGCGGAGGATGTCAGCGATCGCGGCGGTCTCTATGAGGAATCCGTCATGACCATAGGGGGTCTCTATCTGATGGTAGCGGGAGCCGGGCACCAAAGCAGAAAGCGGTTTCATGTCTTCGGGAGGGAAAAGCTCATCGGAGGACATGCAGATGAAAGTGCAGTCGGCATTTATGCCGGACAGAGCCTTTGCGACACCTCCGCGGCCACGGCCCACGTTGTTGCTGTCAACCTCGTCACAGACATAGAGATAGGAATACGCATCCCAGTCCTTGACAAACTTTGATGTCTGGTGGCGGTAGTAGGAGCCGACCTTGCCGGCGAACACAGTGTCATCACTGTCCTCGTTCTGTTTGAAGAGGCCTTCCTCGCAGCGGTAGGTCAGAAGGGCTATCGCGCGGGCGGCCTTGAGGCCTTCCATGCCGCCATTAAGGTCACGGTGCTCCTTGAAGGTCGGGTCCGCGAGAAGTGCGAGGCGGCCCGCGGCGTTGAATCCGGAGAGCCATGGAGTCACACGGGCTCCGGTGGCGATAAAGAAGATCTTCCCGAATATGCCTGGACGCATCACAGACCACTCGAAAGACATGAACCCGCCCATCGACGTTCCGATCAGCATGTCGATTTTCTCTATTCCAAGATGTTGACGCAGCAGATCAAACGCACGGACAGTGTCGCGTACCGTCACGCGCGGGAAGTCGAAGTAGTATGGCTTACCGGTTTTCGGGTTTACGGAGGCAGGACCGGACGAGCCGCAGGCTGAGCCAAGTACATTGGCGCAGATCACAAAGTACCTCTCCGTGTCGATCAGTCTGCCGGGTCCGACAAGAGCAGGCCACCAGCTGCCCTCCGGATCCGAATCCGCCGTGAGGGCGTGGCAGAGCCAGATCACTTTTCTGCCGGGTGTACATACAAACGGAGATGTGTGATAGGCAACCTCCAGATTGTCAATGCTTCCTCCCGCTTCGAACTCAAACGTCCCCTCGTGCTTATAGATGTGCTTGATCATTATCTTTCAATGGTGTGAATGAATATCCTTTCCTGCGGAGTTCCCTGATCAGCCCGGGCAACTTGTTGTAGAATTTGTCCGTTCTGGCCGGATCCGTTCCCAAATGAATAAGCATGATGTGGCCATTGAGACCGTTGGGATCCTTGCGTTCATATTCACGGATCTTGCGGAGAATTTCCTTGCTGCTGAAGTAGCGTTTCATCCCAGGGGTCGTGTAGTCCCCGTTCGTGAGGGTCCCGGGAGTGTAGTTGACGACCTGCAAACCAAGTTGACGCGCCCAGGAGGAGATTGTCGCGTTGTAGTGCTCATAGGGAGGAATGAAATACGGGGCATCCGTGATCCCGAACTCCCGCAGCTGCTTATAACTTTTGAATATGTCCTCCTCGAATTCCCGCTTTGTCACCAGCAGGGAATCGCGCTTGCCCCAAGGGGCGTAGAGCAGATGTCCGTAGGAGTGGCTTCCAACGTAGTGTCCTTCCGAAACAAGCCGGCGGACCACATCCGGAAACTTCCTGAAGAACTCTCCCGTGAAAAAGAATCCGCCCCTGATGTTGCACTTCCTCAATGTGGCGATGATCTTCTCCGCTCCGTCTGCCCTGTCCGCCGCGGTGAACACAAAGTCGATGTGCTTGGCCGAAGGGTCGGTTCTTACAATTCCCCCGTCCCGGTAGACGTTCTTGTCGATGAGGGCGTTATCGATGGTGGTTACAATGGGGGCATCGGTGGCACTATCAGCGGGGTGCGATCCTCCGGTTTCATCCACCGCACATTCAGTCCCGGTTCCATCAGCGGATGGCGTTGCGGCATTGGAGGTCGCCGCACGATCGATTCGCGCCCCTGTCCGGGTAAAGGGGCGGCGACCTCCAATGCCGCTACGTACCCCTTCCGAACAAACACGACCCTCACGCTGGTAGTAGGACAGCGGGAACGTCAGCGAGGCAGTGCCGTCCATCGTAGGCTCGTTGGTGGAATAGTCATGCGTGCTGTCATGGTAGACAAGATCGCCCGGCTGGAACTCCTCGTAGTTGATCCCGCCATCGGTGCGGATTCCAAGAAGGCTGCCGAATATTGTCGCATAGACAGGTCCGTCAACCAAGCCGCCGGTAGTGTTTCCCATCTTGTACTTGATGATGAAAGAATGAGGCTGGGTCGGGAATATCCCTCCTTCAGGCATCTCCACAATCATGCTCACGCCCCAAGGATTACATCCCAGAAGCCAATCCCGCAGAGAGCCTTCCATCTCCTCGTAGGCTGTGTCTCCGGTAAGCTCACGGTAAAGGATGCATTGGGTCAACATCGCCGAGGTCAGATTGTTGGAGCACCATATTCCCGGAATGCCGAACATGAACGGATGGTCCTTCCCACGCTCGGAGACACGCTGGATGCCGGAACGGAGGTTTCTTACGAACTCCGCTGAGACCTTGCCGCCAAAATCCTCCGCGATGCGGTAATGCCCCATATTCATAAAAGGATACCATTGGTAATGGCGGGCGCTGTCTGCCCCCATCCAAGGGGTAATGGGCTCGCGGCGGGCATATTCAATGGCCTCAGTCCTGTATTTCCTGTCTCCGGTGCGGCGGTACATCTCGTAAGCGGCCAACTCCATGTCATCCACCCAGTTGTCCTCCTCGTAGATGTAAGGAGAAACCACCGAGGCTGTCTGGCAGACACCGGGTTTGGCGACTCCTGCGTCATAGGCGGCCTGCGCCTTCGCCCCGATCCTCTCCGCGAAATCCGGATAGAACGGTTTCAGGATCTCGGAGCCAAGAGCGAAGTCAGAGGCGAACTTACCAGCGGTGCTCGCTACGCCTGTGGTCTTGTTCCTGTCCCCGCGCCGGCCTCTCTGCTGTGGCTCGCCGGAGCAGAACCAGACAGGCCGGTACTCTCCTTTACCCCAGCCATAGTCGGCCTGATCCTCACTCGGGACGCGCATCCCTATGTGGTCACGATCGTCCGCGATCTGATTGTACATCTCTCCAGGATCAGGGTTCATCTTGTCCAACCACCTGAGACCCCAGTAAATCTCGTCAACGATATCAGGAATCCCGTTCCGTCCAGGCGTGCCGTCAGCCAAATGGTTGTCAGAGAATGCCTCCGGATTGCTTTGGTAAGCGAACATCATCTGGTAAATCGCGTTGGCTGAAGTGGTTGTGTACTGTAGACAATCCGAAGCATCATGCCAGCCTCCGGTCACATCAAGGAAAGTGCTGTCCTTCCTGGGATCCGGGTGACCGACAATCATCCCGTCCTTCCTGTGGCAGCTGTCCTTGAAGAAAGGATTCCAGCCGCAACGCTGCTGACGCATGTAGTTCAACACAAAATCTGCGGTTCCGTCATAAACCCTCGGATTTATCGGGAATATCTCAGAGCGCGCCTCGCCTCCTGACGACAGTACCTTAATATAATAAGCGCCATCTGCCTTAAAGGCACTGAAATCCAAACGGCAGGTTGTCTTCATCTGGCCGAGCGGTCCCGTCGGTCTTATGGCGCCCGACTTCCAGGCGGCTTCTCCGGTAAAAGCATCCACCAACTCAAAACCGATGACTTGAACAGCCTCGCTACTCATAAAGACAGCGACCTTGGTGGCTTCCGGCAGGTAGCCTATCTGGTTGATCCTGATCCAAGAGCCAGCAAAAGTCTGAACGGCGGCCAATGCCAGGACAGCAATGGAAAATAATCTTTTCATCATTCCGTGGTTCATGAGATTCTCTTCAAAACAATTATGAATATGCTCTTAAACACGCAAATTTAAGAAAATTAGCCGTCCTAAATGAAGAAATTTCTTACATTTGCGCAAACATGACTGCATGATGGAATCTTCTGACATCAGAATAGGCAACGGCTACGATGTGCACGCCCTCAAGGAAGGGCTGCCGATGTGGCTTTGCGGAATAAGGATTGAAAGCGAAGCAGGCTTTGTGGCGCATTCTGACGGTGATGTGGCAATCCACGCCCTCTGTGATGCGCTTCTGGGCGCGGCCGCGCTCGGAGACATCGGACTTCATTTCCCTGACAATGACGAAAGATGGAAGGGAATCGACAGCAAATCGCTTCTGAAAGAAGTGATGAGACTGGTCATGGCCAAAGGCTACAGATTCGGCAACGCCGACATCACAATAGCCTTGCAGGCTCCGAAACTGCGCCCGCACATAGACTCGATGCGCTCCACTCTTGCCGAAGTGATCGGGACAGATGTCGGCAACATCTCAGTCAAAGCCACGACGACGGAGCGGCTTGGCTTCGTCGGACGGAAAGAAGGCTGCGAGGTGTGGGCCACCGTCATCCTGCGCAGGGCATGACTTTGAACGCGAGCGCAAAAAGAACCGTAATTCTCTAAGGGAAAAATTAATATCCAACGAAAATGACCCCATTGTCTGTAATAATCACAGTCCTGACTTACTTTGCCGTAATGTTCACTGTCTCTTTGATCTCCTCGCGCAACGCTGACAACGCGGGGTTCTTCAACGGCGGGCGCAAAGCCCCTTGGTGGATCGTCGCCATCGCCATGATCGGAGCCCCGATGTCGGGTGTGACCTACGTCTCCGTGCCGGGAATGGTCGGAGTTGGAGGCACGGCCATGGGCTACTTGCAGATGGTGCTCGGTTTTTTCGTCGGCTACATCATCATAGCATTTGTCCTCACTCCAATATTCTTCAGAATGAACATGGTGTCGATCTACCAGTATCTTGACGACCGGTTCGGTGTCTCCTCGCACAAGACTGGAGCCTGGTTCTTCTTCGTCTCCAAGATTTTGGGCGCGGCCGTTAGACTGTTTCTCGTCTGCGTGACTCTCCAGTTGATGATCTTCGAGCCGCTTGGGTTGCCGTTCATCCTGAACGTGGGGATCTCCGTGGCCATCGTGCTGCTGTACACGTTCCGTGGCGGAGTGAAGTCCGTGATCTGGACGGACACCTTGAAGACCGTCTGCATGATTGTCTCCATTGTGCTGGCGATAGTGTTCATAGCCAAGGATCTCGGGTTGGATTTCTCCGGAGTGGCGCGGACGGTGCGAGACAGTGGATATTCAAAGATTTTCTTCTTCGATGATGTGAATCATCCTGAATATTTCTGGAAACAGTTCCTTGCGGGCGTGTTCACCGTGATCGCGATGACCGGCCTGGATCAGGACATGATGCAGCGGACTCTGAGCAGCCGCAACGCCAAGGACTCGCAGAAAAACCTCATCACCGGCGGCTTGCTGCAGATTCCGGTGATATTCCTGTTCCTATGCCTGGGAGTGCTTCTGTACACATTCGCTGACCAGAAGGGCATCCCCGAGGTTGGCGACACGCTTTTCCCGGCGGTGGCGACCGGCGGCCGTCTGCCGGCGATCGTGGGCGTGCTGTTCGTGATCGGCCTTGTGTCCTGCGCATTCGCCGCCGGAGGTTCGGCCCTGACCGCGCTCACGACATCATTCACAGTTGACATCATAGGAACCAGGGGAAAGAGCGAAAATCAGGTGGCCTCCGTCAGGAAAAAGGTCCATCTGCTGATGGCGCTCCTCATGGGAATTGTCATCATTGTCTTCTATCTGCTGAACACGAAATCGGCCATTGACGCGGTCTACAAGCTGGCAAGCTACACCTATGGCCCGATCCTGGGATTGTTCGCGTTCGGGATATTCACGAAAAAGAAGGTTAACGACAAGTGGGTGCCGCTTGTGGCCATCACCGCTCCAGTCCTTTGCTTCATCCTTCAGAGCAACTCAGAGAGGTGGTTCGGGGGATATAAGTTCAGCTACGAACTGCTTCTGTTCAACGCCCTGTTCACTATTTTGGGACTTTGTCTGCTAATTCAAAGAAAAAAGTTGAATTAATTTTGGCAATTCAGGATAAATCTCTATTTTTGCAATCCCGTTCGAATGCAACGGACATGCCATTGAGATATGGTGTAATGGTAGCACTACAGATTCTGGCTCTGTCAGTGAGGGTTCGAATCCTTCTATCTCAACTAAAATTCCGGCTCAGACCGGTCTTTTATGGCTCTTGCCAGAAATGGCGGGGTAGCTCAGCTGGTTAGAGCGTCGGATTCATAATCCGGAGGTCGTGGGATCATGCCCCACTCCCGCTACAAACAAAGAAACTAATTAGACGATAATGGCGAACGCATTTCACTATTCCATTGGAAGGAAGTTCATCCAGGCTGTCAGCGGAGCATTTCTCATAATCTTCCTGCTGCTTCATGTGACGATTAACCTGTTCTCCGTCATTGACTCTTTTACAGGCAACTACAACGGACTTGACGGTCTCTTCGAGAAAGGATGCGAGTTCATGGCTCTACCGATCGTGACCATCATGGTTCCGGTTCTTGCACTCGGTTTCATCATCCACATCTTCTACGGATGTTGGCTGACATGGAAAAACATCAAAGCCCGCGGCGGCTACAAACGCTATGAGGCCGCAAGCGTCGCCGAAGCGGATTCATGGTCAGCGAAAAACATGTTCGTGCTTGGCATCATCATTCTCGGCTTACTGGTATTTCATCTTACCCACTTTTGGGCAAAGATGCAGCTTGCCATGTTCTTAGGCACCGAGGAAGGCAATCCTTACGAGCTTCTCAACCTCACATTCGGACGATGGTGGGTACTGGTTCTGTATCTCGCCTGGTTCGTGGCTATCTGGTTCCACCTTTGCCACGGTTTCTGGAGCATGTTCCAGACAGTTGGTTGGAACAACCAGACATGGTTCAAGAGACTGAAAGTGATCGGCATCGTGGTCGCCACGCTGATCTGCCTTGGCTTTGCCGCTGTTGGCATCAACGCATTCCTTCAGGCAAACGCATTGATATAGTCAAGGGTCTTAAAAGAAGATTCAAGGGCGACCAGAAACGGCTGCCCTTTTATGTTATGCTTCCAGCTGGTCGCTGAGCATGTCGAAGCGATTGAGTCTGACAAAATTGATTTACTGATAAACATAAAAAACGAACAACAAAATGAGACAGAAAAAGTTCTTGCTTCCGGAGAGCGACATCCCGACAGCATGGTTCAACATGCAGGCAGTCATGCCGAACAAACCTTTACCAATTCTTAACCCGGCCACACACGAGGCTTTGAAATCTGAGGATCTCTATCCTATCTTCTGCAAAGCCTGCGCCGACCAGGAGCTCAACACGACCGACGAATGGATTCCGATTCCTGAACCAGTCCGCGAACAGTATGCAGGTTACAGATGCACTCCTCTGGTGAGGGCTTACGACCTTGAGGCCGCGCTCGGTACCCCGGCACACATCTATTTCAAGAATGAGAGTGTGTCCCCGGCAGGATCGCACAAACTGAACTCGGCCTTGGCCCAAGCCTACTACGCCAAAGAACAGGGAATCACCAACATCACTACAGAAACCGGAGCCGGACAATGGGGCGGAGCTCTTTCCTACGCAGCCAAGAAGTTCGGCATTGACTGCGCTGTCTACATGGTAAAGGTCAGCTACCGTCAAAAGCCTTACAGAAGGTCAATCATGCAGACCTTCGGTGCTGCGATCACTCCTTCACCGTCAATGTCAACCAGAGCCGGAAAAGACATCATCACCGCCAACCCCAACGATCAGGGATCCCTTGGTTGTGCAATCTCCGAGGCCATCGAGCTTGCGGTCAGCACTCCGAACTGCAAGTACACCCTCGGCTCTGTCCTGAACCATGTCTGCCTGCACCAGACCGTAATCGGACTGGAGGCCGAAAAGCAGATGGAGATGGCCGGTGAATATCCTGACATTGTTGTTGCCTGCTTCGGAGGCGGCTCCAACTTCAGCGGCATCGCCTACCCGTTCATGAGACACAATATTCAGGAAGGCAGAAAAACCCGGTTCATCGCCGCGGAGCCGTATTCATGCCCGAAACTCACAAGGGGCAAATTCGAGTACGACTTCGGAGACGAGGCCGGCATGACACCGCTTCTTCCGATGTACACCCTCGGACACGATTTCAAGCCGGCTACCATCCACGCGGGCGGTCTCCGTTACCATGGGGCTGGAGTGATCATGTCCCAACTGATGAAGGACGGCTATATGGAAGCCACAGACATCGAGCAGCTTGACGCGTTCAAGGCTGGTGTACTTTTCGCTCAGACAGAAGGCATCATCCCGGCTCCGGAATCATGCCACGCCATCGCCGCGACAGTCAACGAAGCTCTCAAGTGTAAGGAGACCGGTGAGGAGAAAGTCATTCTCTTCAATCTGTCCGGCCACGGCTTTGTGGACATGAGCGCTTACGACCAGTACCTTTCCGGAGAGATGCAGAACTACCACGTCTCCGATGCCGACCTCGCCAAGTACATCAAGTCCGCCGACGCGCTGAACAAGTAAGCCAAACGTTACCCGGCGCTATCAACGGGACTTGTCCTTCGGTTTGGAATGAATAGCACACGATCTGGAATCGTGATCGGTAACTTACTATTCATCAATCATTTGCGCTGTTGCCTTTGGTAATGTACACCCAAAGGCAACAGCTTATTTCATTAATATTAAGCTTATTATCCTACACTTATTTTCAGGGTTTCTTTATCCTCGGTAGTCTCCCACTTTTCCTGAACGGCTGAATAGAATCCTCAATAATCCGTGGCGGATAACTTTCTTATTTTCAAACAGAAAGACAATGTCCTGATACAGAAAAACAGCATTAGGATATCGTTTATTATATTTATTTTCAAGCACTTAAACACCACAGAGGGAGACCTAAATCGGGAGAGTCTTCTGGCGGAGCCAGGTGGCGATTTCTGGGGAGAGGCGTGGGGATAGGGTGCGGTAAACTCGCTCGTTGTAGGCATTGAGCCATTCGATTTCGGAGCGGTCGAGGAGGTCTTTCAGCAGAATGGAGGTGTCGAAATGACAGAGAGTCAGTGGCTCAAAACGAAGCCAGTGGCCGAAATCATTTTCACCTGCATCGACACAAAGAATAAGGTTCTCGTGACGGATGCCGAATTTGCCTTCCCGGTATATTCCCGGCTCGTCACTGGTGATCATTCCCGGAAGAATGGCCTGACGGTTGAAGTTCTGCCTGATGTCCTGCGGGCCTTCGTGGACGCTTAGATAGAACCCGACACCGTGGCCGGTTCCGTGGCCGAAATTACGCTTGGCGCTCCATAGCGGCCCGCGTGCCAGGACATCAAGCTGGCATCCTGCGGTTCCTTTAGGGAAAACAGCCTTGGACAGAGCGATATGACCTTTCAAGACCAGGGTATAGTCCTCTTTCTCCAGCTGGGAGCAAGGTCCAAGCGGAACGGTTCTGGTGATGTCCGTGGTGCCAAACAGGTACTGCCCTCCGGAATCACATAGGTAAAGGCCTCCTGCATAGATCTCTGCCGAACCCTCCTCAGGCGTGACGTAGTGCGGCAAGGCAGCGTTCGGACCATAGGCTGAGATCGTCTCGAAACTCTCGCCACGGAAGCCTTCGATCTCCGAACGAAGCTCGTGCAACTTCAACGAGGCTTCATATTCATTGATCGCATCGCCCGCCTCGACAGACGTCTGCAACCAGTGGAGGAAACGCTCCATGGCGATGCCGTCCTCAAGGTGCGCCTCTTTCATTCCGGCGATCTCCACATCGTTCTTGACGGATTTGCGCAGGCCGACCGGGGACGTGCCGAACACGATTGACCGAGGCGAATTATCCTCCAGAATGCTGTACAGATTGTAGTTCAAAGTCGCAGGATCGACAAACAGAGTCCTGATGTAACTGCCGTCCACAAGGTTTGAGAGCGCGGTCTCCACATCGGAATATTCCTGAATGTTCACTCCGTCCGCCAACAGTTCGTGGAAGCTGTCCTCGGTCTCGCCATCCTCATCCGGGGTTGGTCCCTTGCGCGCAAACCAAAGCACATTATCTTGAGTGACAAGCAGGTACGACATCACGACAGGATTATACGCCACATCCTGCCCACGGACGTTCAGCATCCAGGCAATCTCATCCAAAGCCGTGAGGAGAATCGCATCGTAACCTTTTTCAGCCAGCCATTTACGCAGCCAACGGATTTTCTGCGCCCTTGACCAGCCGACCTGCTCCGGGCCAAGCGTGATAATCGGAGTCTGAGGAATCTCCGGACGGTCTGTCCAAAAAACTTCCAGCATGTCAGGGACGTTGACAAAGCGGACCTTCTCCCCGACCGCTTCCTGAATGTCCCTCACGGAAGAAACTGTCATGCAAAGTCCGTCAAGCGCAACGCAGACCTCGTCAAAATCCGCAAAATGTCCGGCGAGCCATTCAGGAATAAGCACTTGACCGGGAACGCGGGTCTTATGCAACTCCACACCCGCAGCTGGAAGCTGTCTGGATGCCTGGATAAAATAGCGAGTGTCAGTCCAAAGGCCAGCATGATCCCCCGTGATGACCAAATCTCCTTCTCCCGTGTAGCCGGAAAGCCAGGCCACCTGATGCCAGCGCGCGGCGGAATATTCACTGTTATGCGGGTCATTCCCCGTCACGATGACGGCATCCCACCCCTTCGAGCGCATCATCGCCCGAACCGACTCAATCCTTTCCTTGAATATGCTCATCCGCTGAATCTGATTTATTTACGAATACAATAGAATGCATATGACGACAGACTATAATCTATACGGCGAAACAAAGTCCGACAATCACTTGAATATCCTGCGCTTGAATATTCTTATGGCCACAAGAAGCAATCTTTCCACCGGAACGAACGCCGAAAGACCTCTCAGGCCGGAGAACAGCAGGTTGGACGGGGTGAACGCCTCCTTGACATCGGACAGGGACTCAAACATTAGGATCTTTCTGTGATCCAAACGTTCCCGGACATCTTTCTGAGCCGACTCAAGCTCATCCATTGTCTTGATTTCTGAGTATCGCATAGCCTATTTGTCTTCGTCAAAAAACAGTTTGATGAACATCGGAACAAAAGTATTGCGGAAAAGCCTCTTTCTCAGCATGATGACAATCGCCAGAATTACAGCGAACACTGCCGCCACAATTCCGGCCCCGGCAGCATAACTGCCTATCATCTCCCCTATCCACATCACCCCTCCGATGGCCAAAGCCGTCAGGATGACAGACACGATAAAGAGGACAAGAAGCATGTAGAGCAACTTGCCAAGCGTAAGGGAAAGTCCTTTGGCCGTTCTCAATTTAAGGTCATCAATCCTGGCCTCGGCATAATCCACAGTGGACTTGCCAAGGTTCTCTAAAGTTTTCGTGGACTCACTCATCATCAAGCGTTTTCGGATCGTTTTTCGGCATATTCAATGTCTTTCTGAATGGCACTTTCGAGTTTTTCCAAACGCTCGAAAATCTTCATCCTGACATCGTCCTTCAAGTCTTCCGCCTGATCCTGCAACTCTGCTTTCAGGTCATTGAGTTCCATTC
>DJOW01000020.1 GCA_002437305.1 Bacteroidales bacterium UBA6428 | reverse complement strand
TCATTTTCGAGCCTACCAGCATATATTCCCACTGGTTAAAGGATGTCGAGAATCGTCCGGACGCAAAGGAACTCATGCCAGATCTCCTGATACAGGAAGGTTCCGGCATGGGAGGCGGTGACATTCAGTTTGTCAATGACAAGAACATTTTCAACTCCCCGCTTCTCAAAGGAATGCCGGAAGCCAGGCTGCGTTCCATGTTGGGCTGCACCACTCCTGACGTGTGGAGGGAAGACCGCAACAGGATCATCGCGGGGAACGCGGCCGCGGTAGGTTCGACATTCTTCTGGAAATCGCGTTTCGGAGGCACGGGAGACATGCCAAGCTACCAAAGCATCAGGGAAGTGCCTGACAGGCTGAAGCTTATCAGGATCGTTTCAATCTGGGAGAACAAGAATGCCACACCGCTTGAGCAGCGCAACTGGGATTCCACAACAGGCATTTACACATCTCCTACAGCATATCTCTCGCCTGACGGCTATGCGGCGGTGCAGTACGAGACAGGACGAATCTTCGTCGTCTTCAACAAGGCTGACGGGAAGATCGTGTTCCCTCCCGCTGTCGGCAAGCGTGTCTTCGACACAGACGACATGTTCATCGAATGGGGCGAGGTCAATGACATCGAAGTGTCCCCGGATGGTGTGATGACATTGAGGAATCCTAAGGGAGTAGGAGAAGGGTATATTCTTAAGTAATCAAATAATAACAATAGAAAATGAAAAGATTCAGCATTGCAGGCAGGAGCTTGGGAATGGCAGTCGTTGCCTTGGCGCTATTGGCAGGGTCGTGCAGCCCCTCGGCCGAGGATGACAAGGAAGTGGCCGGCTACTTCGAAATGTCGGAAGAAAGCACAAAGCAGTTTGAAGACGGTGTCGATGTGGACTACAACCATAAGACCGTGACATTCAACTTCAAGACAAATTACAGTTGGAAAGCCTCCGTAGTCTATCTGTCGGAAGATGAAGGCTGGTGTTCTGTCCGTCCTGCGGAGGAACAATCCGACGGGGAGACTAGCTTTGATCTGGTCATCGACCAGAACGATGGCCAAACGGCGCGTGAGGCTACCCTGAAACTCACCGCCGGTGAGTACAGCGGGACAATGAGCATCAAGCAGGCTTCAAGCATATTCTTCGAAGTCTCGTCCGAGGAAGACTTGTCCAAATACCCTGCTGCCGGAGGTATGATCCAGATCATGGTGCACACCAACGTCAAGTACACCCAGTCTGTGAGCGCAGCGGGCAAGGATTGGATAAAGCATGCCGAGACAAAAGCCGATGAGGCGGATCCGTATACCTTTATTGAGGTCTATAAGGTTTACGAATATGACAACGAGGAGACACCACGCTCGGCGACCATAAAGTTCAAGGGCGAAGGAGTCCGCGGTGAGAAGTCCATGGTGATCAACCAGAAGAACAAGCCGAACCCTTACCTTATCGCCGATCCGGGAGGAAAGTCCTGGCTGTTGCTTGACATGGAGACCGAAGGCCTTATCCCTGCCTATGGTGATAATCAAAGCGCTGCCGACTATCCGTTCAGACCGGAGGGAATACTCGCGAACAAAGGCGTTGTCTCATCTATTGTGGACAACCCTAATCCAAGCGGAGTGAACACCTCCGGCAAATGTGTGGTCTGGAATTATCCTGTGGACGGCTACGGCGGCTACAACCAATGGTGGGAAGGCGGATTCGCCGTGTCGGACAATACCAAATACATAGATCTTTCCCGTTGGGACCGCATGTCATTCGATGTTTACTATGAGTCTGACGTAGCCGATGTCGAAGGCATCTATGAGTACCGCTTCTATCTGGGAACGAAAAACGGTGACACCAAGGTTGAAATCGGTTCGCAGGACCTTCGTAAAGGCCAGTGGCACAAGATAACGGTGTATTTCAAGGATCTGGACTTCGGTGGCAAGGACCGGAGCATCTTGGAGCAAGGCCAGTCATTCCGCACCCTGTTCAACTGGTGGAACTGGAAAGAGGACAAGCAGAGGATTTACCTTGACAATTTCACCCTTGAGCGCGACATAGACCTTGGAGAACAGTAATAGGAAATGAACAGGTTACTACTCATAATCATGTCCCTCGGCCTTGCCGTCACCGCGCCGGCGCAGGAGGTCAAGGAAATTGACATCCTTCCCGGCGAGAAATGGTGGGGCGGGGCGAGCGGATTTGGAGAGAAGATGCCGTTCGGCGAGATAGACGCGGACCTGCAGCGGCAGAACTTCAACAGCCAGACCACGCCGCTGCTCGTGTCGAGCAAGGGACGCTACGTCTGGTGCGACGGCCCGTTCCGCTTCCGGGTGAACAGCGGAAAGCTCCGTGTTGACGCCGCAAGGGGAAAGGTCGAGCTTGCCTCGGCTGGAAGCACATTGAGGGACGCCTATCTTGTAGCCTCAAAGAAGCACTTCGCTCCTGACGGCAAGCTGCCGCCTGAACTGTTCTTCTCCAGGCCGCAGTACAACACCTGGATAGAGCTGATGTACGACCAGAACCAGGCGGAAATCATTGAATATGCAAGGGGCATTGTCGGCAACGGCTTTCCCGCCGGCATACTGATGATCGACGACAACTGGCAGAAGGACTACGGCAACTTTGAGTTCCGCCCGGATCGGTTTCCCGATCCCAAAGGGATGGTGGACGAGCTCCACGCCATGGGCTTCAAGGTGATGCTGTGGGTCAGTCCGTTCGTGTCCGCTGACAGTGAGGAATACAGGTCCCTGATGGAGAAGGGCTTCCTGACCAAAAGGAAAGGCAGCGGCTTGCCGGCGATCCACGACTGGTGGAACGGTGCGAGCGCATGCTATGACCTTAGCAACCCTGAGGCTCGCGCACATCTGCGGGACATCCTTAAGAAAATGCAGCGGGACTACGGCATCGACGGCTTCAAGTTCGACGCCGGTGACCCGGACCAGTATCAGGAGGACAAAATCGATGTCTTTGACGGCAAGTCCTATGACGATGACCAGACCTTGCTCTGGTCAAGGTTCGGCCTTGATTTCCCTTACAATGAATTCCGGGCTTCATGGAAGGCCGGCGGCTTGCCTCTGGTGCAGCGCCTGGGGGACAAGAAATACTCGTGGGACGGGGTCGCGAGCCTCGTGCCTTCGATGATAGCCTCAGGCCTTCTCGGCTACGCCTACACCTGCCCGGACATGATCGGCGGCGGGGAGTACGGCAGCTTCCTTGGCGTCGACCCGAAGGAATTCGACCAGTCACTGATCGTCCGTTCCTGCCAGATACACTCGATGATGCCGATGATGCAGTTCTCCGTGGCTCCATGGAGAATCCTCGACAAGGAGAATCTCGAAACGTGCGTCAAGTATGCCAAATGGCATGAGCGGCTCGGAGATTACATACTCTCCCAAGCCAGAAACGCGGCCGCCACGGGAGAGCCGATAGTGCGGCACATGGAATATTCCTTTCCGGGCCAGGGCTTCGAGGAATGCAACGACCAGTACATGCTGGGAGACAGGTATCTAGTCGCCCCGGTCATGTCGGCGGAGAACACCCGCACGGTCAAGCTCCCCGAAGGCGGATGGCGCGACGACGAGGGGAAAGTCTACAAGGGAGGAAAAACCTACACCATCGACGTGCCTCTTTCCCGGCTTCCTTGGTTCGAGCCTGTTGACAGAAAAGTCTCGGAAAACAAGCACGCCGCATTCCTTCCCGCACAGACATGGACGGACACGGAGGGGAAAATCATCAATGCCCACGGCGCCGGCCTGCTGTTCCATAAAGGAAAGTACTACATGTACGGTGAGCACAAGAACCAGAGCGGACTGGCCCTTGACGGAGTACATTGCTACTCCTCCACAGACCTTTACAATTGGAAGGACGAAGGACTCGCGCTGAAGGTGGATCCGGACGGCTCAGGCAGCGACATAGAGTCCGGCTGCATACTGGAACGCCCCAAGGTCATCCATAACCCCAAGACTGACAAATACGTCATGTGGTTTCACCTTGAGCTCAAAGGTCAGGCCTACATCGCGGCAAGATACGGAGTCGCAATCGCTGACAACCCCGTCGGCCCGTTCAAGTTCCTGCGCTCCGGGAGGGTGAATCCCGGCAAATGGGCGCTCAACGTGACCGAATGGCAAAAGGAGCAGGATTGGAGCGATCCCGTGTTCTGGGTCGAGAACACAGACCTTTACAACGAGAGCATAAGACAGGGAATGCTGTTCAAAAGAGACTTCTCCGGAGGGCAGATGGCTCGTGACCAGACCGTATTCGTTGATGATGACGGCAAGGCCTATCACATCTACGCCTCTGAGGAGAACTACACCCTGCAGATAGCGGAGCTGACAGATGACTACACCGCCCACACGGGAAAATATTCAAGGGTATTCGCCGGCAGGTCAATGGAAGCACCCGCCATATTCAAGAAAGACGGCAAATATTATCTGATGATGTCAGGCTGTTCGGGTTGGGCTCCCAATGCCGCGAGGACAGCTGTCGCCGACAACATTTTCGGCCCGTGGAAAGAACTCGGCAATCCTTGCGAGGGAGAGGGCGCGGAGTTGACTTACCGCTCCCAGAGCACCTACATCCTAAAGCTTCAGGAGACAAAGGACATCAAGCTCTCTGGCAAGGAACTGTACATCTACGTGGGTGACAGATGGAATCCGGACGACCTGCTCGACTCCCGCTACATCTGGCTTCCGATACGCTTTGACGACGGGCGCTTCCTTGTGGAATGGAAGGATGCCTGGAGGTATTGATCGGCTTGGCTCAGAATGGGGAATTCATCCCATGTTGCGGATTAATTGAATCAAGAAGATGATAATGGAGAAGGCGCTCGTTGATTCGCTTGAGAGAGAATGGGATGTCGTCAGGTAGACGGAGAGTTCAGGCCTGCTCTCTACCGCGAAGATTTTATTAACACAAATACTACAGTTATATTATGTCTAAAGAACTATCCAGAAGATCATTTATGAAAGTCGGAGCCGCGGCCGCGGCCGGTATCGCTGTCGCTCCGAATGTCCTTTTTGCCGGCAATCCGGAAAAAGCAAACAAAAAGAAGCAGCCTAAGCCCCTTGACAGAAAGCTCAAGATTATCGCTGTCGGCATCGGTGGCAGGGGAGCAAGCGTGCTACAAGCCCTTGAGACAGAGGATATCATCGGACTGTGCGATGTTGATTGGAAATATGCCGACCACGTCTTCAATCGCTATCCGAAGGCCAAGAGGTACAACGACTACCGCGTGATGTTCAAGGAACTGCTCCCGGAATGTGACGCTGTCATGTGCGCTACCGCTGACCACACCCACGCGGTCATCTGTGCCGAGGCTCTGGCGGCCGGCAAGCATGTCTACTGCGAGAAGCCCCTCACCCACACCGTGTATGAGTCCAGGCTTCTGACCCGGCTTGCAGCCAAGGCCGGAGTGGCCACTCAGATGGGCAACCAGGGAGCGTCCAATGAGGGCTTGAGACTTGCCTGCGAGTGGATCTGGAACGGTGAGATCGGAGAGGTGACCAAGGTTGACGCCTTCACAGACCGCCCTATCTGGCCGCAGGGTCTCGAGCGCCCTGCCGAGAAGATGAACGTGCCTTCCACACTCAACTGGGATGCTTTCATAGGTCCGGCCCCGATGCGCCCGTACCATCAGATCTACACTCCGTGGAACTTCCGCGGCTGGTGGGACTTCGGCACCGGTGCCCTCGGTGACATGGCCTGCCACATTCTCCACGCCCCGTTCAAGGCTCTGAACCTTGGTTATCCTATCCACGTTCAGGGCTCTTCAACCAAGCTTCTCAGCGAGTCCTGCCCTTCCGCGCAGCACGTGA
>DJOW01000027.1:5997-63847 GCA_002437305.1 Bacteroidales bacterium UBA6428 | reverse complement strand
GAAGACGCCGCGATGAAAGCCATTCATGCCGGACTCGACATCGACATGATTTCAGGTTGTTACCACGAGCACCTGGCCGGACTGGTGCAAGAAGGGAAGGTGACAATGGAAGAAGTGGATGAGGCAGTGCGCCGCGTTCTTCGGCTGAAATTCAGACTCGGACTCTTCGAGCATCCATATACTCCGGAAAGTGCCGAGACAGAACGTTTTCTTCTGCCTGCAAGCAAAGCTGCAGCCCGGCAGCTGGCCGAGGAGTCGATGGTTCTGCTCAAAAATGAACGGAACACTCTGCCGCTGTCCTCCACGCCCGCCACCATAGCCGTTGTCGGGCCGCTGGCGAAAGAACAGCGAAGTCTGTTGGGTTCCTGGGCAGGACATGGACGCGCGGAAGATGTGACGAGCCTTTGGGATGGTTTCAAGAAAGGATTTCCCAAAGACCATCGCCTGCTCTATGCCAAAGGTTGCGATTTCGACGGAGATGACTCAGGCGGCTTTGCCGAAGCCCTTTCCATCGCCGGCCAGTCCGACATTATATTGCTCTGTCTGGGAGAGAAACATTCGTGGAGCGGCGAGAATGCTTCCCGTTCCACCATTGCCCTTCCCGCAATCCAGGAACGTCTGGCCGAGGCATTGAAAAAAACAGGAAAGCCTATCGTGCTGATTCTGTCCAACGGCCGTCCGCTGGAACTGTGCCGGCTGGAACCGCTTTGCGACGCCATTCTCGAAATATGGCAACCTGGCATAGCGGGCGGAGAGCCTGTAGCCGACATCCTTACCGGGGGCGCAAATCCATCGGGCAAGCTGGCCATGACATTTCCATATTCAACAGGGCAGATTCCGATATATTACAACCGCCGGCAGAGCGCACGCCCACAACAAGGTCTCTACCAAGACGAGACGAGCAACCCGCTCTATCCTTTTGGCCACGGGCTAAGTTACACGTCTTTCCGATACGGCGCACCCACATCTTCCGCCTCTGTGATCGGCCGTTCCGACACGCTGCAGGTCAGGATCGAAGTAACCAACACTGGCCAACGAGATGGCTTGGAAACGGTTCACTGGTACGTGTCTGCCCCCTGCGGCACTGTCACTCGTCCCGCCAGAGAACTGAAATATTTTGAAAAGAAGCTTGTCAAGGCCGGGGAAACGAAGACGTTCAGCTTTGCCGTCTGCCCGGAACGTGATTTCAGCTACACGGACAGCGACGGACAGCGCTTCGTTGAAAACGGTGAATACACCATCACCGTAGGAGACAAGCAAACAAAAATAACCGTCACGCAACACGTCGCCGGCCACACGCATACGGCATTGCAAGCCAACCAGATATTTTTAGAGGCAGAAAGTTTTGCCGAAAAGGGAGGTTGGAAGACAGACCAGCAGTTTATGGACCAAATGGGATCGCCTTATCTTCTGGCGCACGGCATGGGCATCCCTGTGGCCGATGCCAAGACTCACGTCCGTTTTCCCGCCCCAGGCATCTATTATGCCTATGTGCGCACTTACAATTGGACCTCCCCTTGGAGCGCGGCGAAAGGTCCTGGACAATTCCGCCTTTCAGTGAACGGAAAGCAGCTGGACGCGACCTTGGGGGACACCGGCGACCGCTGGATGTGGCAGGAAGCAGGCAAGGTGCATGTGAAGAGTGTCGACGCCACCGTTACCTTGCACGACCTGACCGGATTCGATGGACGCTGCGACGCGCTCTATTTCACAACACGACGTGGAGCGCTACCGCCATCTGATTCAGTCGGATTGGCAGAATTCCGCCGCCAAGCCTTGCGACTCCCCGACACTCCTCCCACTGCCGGAAAATACGATCTGGTCGTGGTGGGTGGCGGAATAGCCGGCATAAGCGCCGCCGTCGCCGCAGCCCGTCTGGGATGCAAAGTGGCCTTGCTTAACGACCGCCCCGTGTTGGGCGGAAACAACAGTTCTGAGATACGGGTACATTTGGGAGGGCGCATCGAGGTAGCCCCCTATCCTGCCTTGGGGGGATTGCAAAAGGAATTCGGACCTTCCAAGGTTGGCAACGCTCAGCCGGCCGAAAACTACGAAGACAGGAAAAAACTGGATGTAGTCCTCAAAGAGAAGAACATCGACCTGTTTCTCAACTACCGGGGCGTGGCTGCAGGCATGGATGGAAAACGGATAGCCAACATCACCGCCAAGCATATCGAAACAGGGAAAGAACTGCTGTTCGAAGCGCCGCTTTTTGCCGATTGCACAGGTGATGGCACAATAGGTTATCTGGCCGGAGCCGACTGGAGGATGGGACGCGAGGCACGAAGCGAATTCGGCGAAGATCTTGCGCCCGGGCAGGCAGACAATAAGACCTTGGGAAGTTCCGTCCAATGGTACTCGGTGGAGACACAAAAGAACAGCCGGTTTCCTCTGTTCGAATACGGCATAAAATTCAACGAGACAAATGCCGAACAAACGACCAAGGGGGAATGGACCTGGGAAACAGGTATGAACCAAAACCAGATAGATGACTTCGAGCGCATCCGCGACTATGGTCTTCTGGTGATCTATTCCAACTGGAGCTTTCTGAAAAACAGGCTGAAAGGGAATGAAGCCTACCGCAACCGTCGTCTCGGGTGGGTGGCCTATATCGCGGGAAAGCGTGAATCACGCCGTCTGCTAGGCGACTATATTCTCAAAGAAGACGACATCCGCAAGAACGTCTTCCACGAAGACGCATCCTTCACCACCACTTGGAGCATCGACCTACATTGGGAAGATCCCGACAACAGCCGGAAATTTCCTGGACGGGAGTTCAAGTCCGTCACCGAGCACATCCTAATCTACCCCTACGCCGTGCCATACCGCTGCCTCTACTCGCGCAACATAGAGAATCTCTTCATGGCCGGACGGGACATCAGCGCCACTCATGTGGCACTCGGAACCATCCGTGTCATGCGCACCACAGGCATGATGGGTGAGGTAGTAGGAATGGCCGCCTCGCTTTGCAAACGTTTCGAACAGACACCGCGCGGCATCTATCAACATCATCTTGCCGACCTGAAAACCCTCATGACCCGGGGAGTGGGCGGAGACGGTTTCCCTAACAACCAGCGCTACAATGAAGGCGGCCGGCTGAAGGATAAACCGCGAGTGTTACAAGGAGAAAAAGATCCGGACGCCATCATATTATAATCCAACATCCATTTACCATCCACATGAACCCATCTCACAAAAAAACGTTCCTCTTTGGACTGCTTGCCTGCACGGCGACGGCATTCGCTCAAACCACTCCTCAGCCGGCGGGCGGGGCAGACGAGAAGACACCCTCGAAATCGGAGTATTTCTCGTGGATCAACAACACCAACGAAGGGGCCACAGCGCGGCAGACTGCCATCAACCTTGACTTCTTCCGCTGGCTGAAGGAGACCTACGGCATGACGCTTGACATCTATGCTTTCGATGCCGGTGCCATCGATGGCGCCAAGATGTATGGCAGCACAGCCTCGGGCCGCTTCCGCCGTCAGTTTCCGCAAGGATTCGGACCGTTGAGCCGCGAAGCATCCGCATTGGGCATCCACTTCGGACTCTGGGGTGGTCCAGACGGATTCGGGCATACTCCCGAAGAGTCCCGGCAGAGGGAAGAAATGATGGTAAGCCTGGTGCGCGACTACGGCTTCCGCCTCTTCAAGATGGATGCCGTCTGCGGGCAGTTGCGTCCGGAAAAATATTCCGACTTCGACCGCATGATGACCCGAGTGCGGCAGATCGCCCCCGACTTCATATTCCTCAACCACCGTCTGCAGTTGGGCGAAGCCACCCGCCACTCCACAACTTATCTTTTGGGAGGTGCCGAGACCTACATCGACGTGTTCATGACCAATGACATGACTGCCACCCATCACCGCGCCAAAGCCCTGGCACGCAAAGCGCCGGAAGGGTTGACCCGCCTGACGGAGGACCACGGCGTATGCCTCTCCTCCTGCCTTGACGGATGGGAAGACGACCTCATCCTGCAGGCATTCAACCGCAATCTCATCCTCTCCCCGCAGATCTATGCCAACCCATGGTTGCTGCGCGATGACGAGTTTCCCCGTCTGGCGTACATCTACAACCTGCACCGCAAGTACCGCGACATTCTGGTCGACGGCATGCGCCTGCCCGAAACGGTGTATGGGCCAGAAGCCGTGAGCCGCGGCAACGGGCAGACACGCTTCGTCACACTGCGCAATCTGACATGGACTCCTGTGAAGTACCGGATCCGGCTGGACAAGGAAATCGGGCTGGCCGCCAATGGCCGCCGTGTGAAAGCACAACTATACCACCCCTTCGCCGCCGATCTTGGCAAACATCCGTATGGTTCCGTCATCGAAGTGGAAGTGCTGCCGTTCCGCGCGGCGCTCGTCCGCCTGACCAACGACGCGAAAGCCGACGACGATTCCGCGCTGACCCGCCTCATCCCTTCAGCCGCAAAGAGAAAGGAGTTCATACACTACAAAGTGGCCGGCTTGAAGGCGTGTCCCGTTCCCGATGACATCAGTTCCTACTATTACGCCACTTGCTTCGCTGCCGACAACAATGCGCTCGAAGCACGCTCGCTCCTCCGGTCGGGAGCCACAAAGGTGCCACAAGTGCGGGCGGCCCGCGACGCCTTCTTCCAACAGCCCCTCTTCAAAGCCCGCGAGATATGGGACCGCAACCTTTTCGACGGCGACACCCTCTCAGCCTTCTCAATCGCGATGAGATGGGGCGATCCTCGCCCGCAAGGGGAATCTGGCTTCCACCTCGATTTGGGACAGCCAACCGAACTCGACAGTCTGATTGTCCGCACGTTCGATGAATATTCACTCAGCCCGCTCAAATCTGAGGAAGGCGTACAAGCCTATGTCTCCGCTGACCTGAAGCAATGGAAAGAGATCACCTTCCTGGCCGGACGGAACATGAACATCGATCTGAGCCGGTCAGGCCTCGTTCGCTACATCCGCTTCGCACCCTGCCCCCTCAGGCTCACAGAAGTGGAAGGTTACAAGGACGGAAAGCCTGTCGACCGCACCCGTTGGCGCGCCTCCAATCTGTTCCGCCCCTATGGAGGCCGCACCTGTCAGGCTTGCCATACATGGCGAAGCGAATTCACGGTTCCTGCCGACAGCCTGACGGGCCACCGTTCCTACCTCTGCGTGGCAATCAACGGCATACACGGCACGGAAGGTGCCTGGGTCGGATTCAAGATAGACGGAGAATATGTAGGGGCTCCCGACCGCGCTCCCTCATTCACATCCAACACATGGGAGTACAGAAGCGCCAACTCCGACCGCAACTACACTTACTATCTCCCGCTCACCCCGGACATGGCCGGCAAGAAGATAGAGACCGTTGTCATGTCGCTCGGCCAAAACGCCGGCTATGTGAATACCGACCGTCCCGGCCAAGACAAGCGGAAGGATGGCAAACACCCGGTTACGTTGCAGCCTGAAGTGTGGCTGACAACGAATCTGTAAATCGATTTTATAATAAAATAATTGGGAAGAAAGAAATAATATTCTTACCTTGTTGGTTAAACATAAATGTTCTTAACAAATTTTATGACCAACAACAAGAAAAGCCTGCTCGCGGCATGGCTGTGTGCGGCAAGCGTTGCCTTTGCGGGATGCGATAAGGACAACGGGCCTGAGAAAACAATCTATGTTCCTGAAGAAATCTCCACGGCAGCGGTGAACCTCTCCGAGAACGGAACCGCCAACTGCTACATCGTAAAGCCTGGCAGTGTGGTGTCATTTGAGACCTCCTACAAAGGAAATTCAAAGACAGAACCAACCGGAGAAGGATCTGTGGCAAAACTCATCTGGCAGGACACGAAAGGACTGGTAAAGACAATTTATTTCGATCTGGAACTTCAGACAGCCTATGCGGAGATCGCGAACTCTAAAGGTAACGCCCTTGTCGCCGTGTGCGACGCCGCCGGAACGATACTCTGGAGCTGGCACCTTTGGATCTGCGACTATGATCCGGAGAAGACTCTCTTCACCACCGATGCCAACGCTTCCGGAACACAGTGGACATTCATGGACAGGAATATCGGAGCCACCGACATGAACAGAGGCTCGTCCGGCAACTTCGGGATGCTTTACCAGTGGGGCCGCAAGGATCCGTTCCCTGGAGCCTGCGCGTTCACTATCCAGAATGAAGACTACAGCTATGTGGAAGACGGTGAGAGGACACTTTACGACATCGAAGGCAAGACCTTACCCAAGATAAAGGATCTAGCCGAGTACCACGGAACAATCGAGAAATCAATCCGGCAGCCGGCCACTTTCTTCGCCATGACCTACAAGGCCAACGGCAATGTCGATGAGAGCGGCAATCCTGAATATGATTGTGACTACATCACAAAAGACTGGGTGGATGTCTCAGACGACGATTATTGGGGAGGCATCTCCGGCAAGAAGACAATCTACGACCCATGCCCAGTCGGCTACAAGGTTCCTGTCAGCGACGCTGAAGGCAACACTCCGTACGCTTGGATGAAGTTCACGGATATGACCTGGGATCCAACGAACCGCGGAGCGATCGACAAAGACCAGTGGTTCCCTTGCACAGGTACAAGGGTCTATGCCTCAGGCGGCCTTGACAACCCCGAGGCCAATCCCTACGCCGGTGTCTGGTTCGGGACCGCTTCCGTCAAGTCAGCGACTTCCACAAGCCCGGTGGCCTACGGCCAGTATATGGGCATTATGAAAAACAAGAGGATGTACAAGGTGATGAAGGATGCCCGCTCGCAGGGCATGAGTGTCCGCTGCGTTAAGGAGTAGACATTATTAGGCGGCCTGCGAATCATAATACAGGCCGGGCAGACAGCGCTGTATACTAAAAAGGCCTGACGGTATTTTGATGACCGCCAGGCCTTTTTTTTCTCATTCCTGGGCTACTCACCACGATGCGGACGTACATCAGCGGGGACAACGATACTGTTTCAAAAAGTGTATCTGAGATGAACTAAAAAAAGTCTACGGATTTCTTTAGATTTGTAAAAGCAAAAAAAACTACAAACAAAAAAAAGCGTAGACTTATGGATTTCACAAAGGAACAAATTTCCGAGGTATTATGCAAGCACGCGGAAAGGGAAAACGGTCTTCAGAACCTGCTTGAGATGATGATTGAGGGCATGATCGTGGCCCAGAGGCGCGGGTATCTGCGTGAGGACGCCGCGCCCGGGGACAAAGGGAACGGCTACAGGCCAGGGCACACGTACAGCCGTATCCGTCCCATCGCTTATTAAACACGCAACCTTCCGGCCAACTCTCTTCGTCCGCCCTCCACTCTCACCGGACAAGAGGATCCAAGACCTCATTTGGAAGCACTTTACTCGCTGTAGTCCCCGTAAGTGAGCTCACCTTTGTAGGTCCCCTGAAAATAGGCCTCGTTGGTGTCGTCACGGAACTTGAAGTCGATCGTGTAGACCTTGTCATTCTCATTTGTGACCTTCACCCAACCGACATTGGCGGCGTAGACCTGCTCCCAGTCCAAAGCGTACCAAGTTCCCAGGACCGAAGAGCCGTTAGTGAATCCCGGCACGACTGTGAAAGGCTGGAAATGGGCGTTGTCAGCGGCATACATGACCTTATAGGTACCTGAAGGAACGGCCCTGGTGCAGCTTGACGCCGTGTTGAGGTCGAGCATCAGCATCTCCCCGGTTCCTTCATAGTTCTCGAAATCCATAGTCTTGTCACCAAGATAGATGGTCCAGCCGGAATAGTCAGTGCCGGTCTTGCCGTAGACCGATGTCCCGTAGTAGTCCAGGGTACCGTGCGAGAGGTTCTTCATCTGGACGACCTTGTACTTGTCGTAGTCCTTTGAGTAATCCTTCAGAGCGACAGCCCCTTTGTACCTGAACGAATAGGCCTTGCCGCCGGCCTTGACGAAGGCTGTGATGACATATTCACCATTCTCGGATTTGACCGTGACCGTTCCCTCGCTGACTACAAGGTAGCCGCCCTCGGCCTCGCTGTCGTAGACGAACGTCCCCTGAAGCCCGTCAGCGCCGAAGTCCTCACCTTTGACAAACGTGAACTCTGGCATGTCACCGGTCACGTCAGCCACATAGGTGCCAGCCGTCACGGTCTTGTTTCCGGACTTGGGAGCGTTAAGCTCAAGGAAAAGAGCTGTGCCCTTGCCTGAGAACGCGCCTTCATTGAAGACAACGCTTCCGGAGGTGAAATAGGTCCAGCTGTTGTCGGTCGCGGCCATATAGTAGTCACCGTAAAAATAGCCGGTGGCCGAATCAAGAGACGTATAATCAGAGGAATAGCCCTCCGGAACAACAGTCACCTTACACTCGGCGCCGAGACTTCCGTCCGGAACCTTGGCAGTAACGACAGCTTCGCCTGAAGCCACCGCCGTCACCTCACCGCCTGAGACTTTAACGACCGACTCGTCATCGGAGACAAGGATGTAAGTCTTGTCCGTGGCGTCTTCAGGGAGGATTGTCACCACCGGAGAGGCGCTCTGCCCGATGTTTAATGTTAGAGAAGTTTCCTGGAAGGCTATGCTCTCGACCTCAACCGTCTTGTCTTCTTTCTCGCATGACAACAATGTCAACGCAAGAGCGCCGGCAAGCAGGCGCATTACATTCTTGGTTTTCATGACTGGCGATAAATTTGTTAAATTCGCAGTAAATATAGGAATCGATCATAAAAAAACAAAGAGAAACCGACAAATATGTTCCGTCGCGTTAAACCTGACAGGAGCAGCAATGTCTAACAAAGAATGTAAAACCCAATCAACGCCAAACGCGCTAATGAACAGAACTTCCAAATACTCGCTCACCATCGTGGTGCCTGTCTTCAACGAGGAGGACAACATCCGCAATCTGGAAAAGGCTCTGTCTGAGTTCATTCCTCACAGCAAGGTGCCGACGTGCGCGCTGTTTGTGGACGATGGATCGAAAGACAGCAGCCTAAAACTGATCCAAGAGGTCTGCTCCCGCGACAAGGACATCTTCTACATCAGCTTCAAGAGGAACGCAGGCCTCAGCGCCGCCATCAAGGCCGGGTTCGACTATTCCTTCTCTGAATATGTCGGCTACATGGACGCGGACCTCCAGACCACTCCGGAGGATTTCAATCTCCTGCTGGACGGAATGAAGGAGCACACCATGATGACCGGCTACAGGGCGGACCGCAAGGACACGGCGTTCAAGCGGATCCAGTCCAAAATAGCCAACGGGTTCAGGAATATGATGACCCACGACGGAGCCAAGGACACCGGCTGCCCCCTGAAGATCCTACGCACGGACGCGGCCAAGAAGATCCCGATGTTCAAGGGAATGCACCGGTTCCTGCCGGCGCTTATCCTGCTTCAGGAAGGAGGCTGTTTCGGGCAGGTGCCTGTAAGGCATTTCCCCCGCACGGCCGGCGCGTCCAAGTTCCACCTCTGGAACAGGCTCTGGGGACCGTTGGCGGACTGCTTCGCGTACCGTTGGATGAAGCCGCGGTACATCAACTACTCCGTGGGCAAGGGCAATGTCGATGACGAGCGGAACTAATCTATTGGAATATGTTTGACAACGTTCCCGCCTGGCTGACTCTCACAATCGGGTTCTCCGCCCAAGTCTTCTTCGGACTCAGGACAGCGCTCCAGTGGCTGAAATCCGAAATGGCCCGCAGGTCGGTCTCTCCTGTGTCCTACTGGATCTTCAGCGTGATCGGAGCCTGCCTGATGTTCGTCTACGGAGTCCTGCGGAATGATTTCTCGATCATCCTCGGGCAGTTCGTCGCCTATTTCATCTATCTTTGGAACCTGAACGCCAACGGGATCTGGAGCCGGATGAAGACACTTGCAAAGATCCTGCTGCCGGCCCTTCCGTTTGTGGCAGCGATGCTGTTGCTTAGCGACGCGCGGGAATATTCAAAGAACTTCTTCCGCAATGAGGACATTCCCGTCTGGCTCGTGGTGTTCGGTTCCATAGGCCAGCTGATGTTCACGCTCAGATTCATCCACCAATTCTTCTTCTCCCTCAGGAGGCACGCCTCCGTCATTCCGGCAGGATTCTGGGTCATCAGCATGATCGGCTCCGGAATGGTCATGATCTATGGCATAATCAGGCGAGATCCGGTGCTGATCCTCGGACAGTTGTCAGGATTCATCGTCTACATCAGGAATCTCATTCTTGGAACAGGTAAAACAGAAAGATCAGATGAGAGACAGCAAAATCAATCTACCTGAAGGCAACAAATTCACCCGCCATCCGATGATGACGGTCTTCGCATTCACCTTCGTCTGCCTTTTCCCGATGATGCTGACAAGGGATTTCACGCCGTCAAACGAGCTGAGGTACCTCAGCATAGCGGACGAGGCGCTCAGAGACGGACACATCTTCGCGTTCTACAACCACGGGCTCCCCTACGCCGACAAGCCACCGCTCTATTTCTGGATAGTGATGCTGTGCAGGCTGCTGTTCGGGCATCACAGTTGCCTCGCCCTGTCGATGTTCTCGCTGATTCCGGCGTTCGGCATCGTCGGGACAATGGACAAGTGGGTGATGAAAGGCAAGCCTGTGATGGACAGGATGGCACTGGCGGGGATGACTCTGACTTGCGTGATGTTCCTTGGGACGATGATAGTGCTGAGGATGGACATGCTGATGTGCCTGTTCATCGTGCTGGCTCTTTGGACGTTCTACAGGATGTACTCCGGGAATGACACCCGGAGATCAGATTCGGTGATGCTTCCCGTCTGGATATTCCTCGCGCTTTTCACCAAAGGGCCGGTCGGGCTTCTGATGCCGCCCCTCACGATCGCGGTGTTCCTCGCTGTGAAACGTGACTGGAAAGGCTTCGGCAAGTATCTTGGGTTCAAGACTTGGGGCATCATTGCAGGTCTCGCCTCCGTCTGGCTGTCATGCGTGTGGTTGGAAGGCGGCCCGGAGTACATCGACAACCTGCTTGTCAAGCAGACTGTCGGACGGGCGGTAAACGCCTTCACACACGCCAAACCGTTCTGGTTCTATCTCGTGGCCATCGTCTGGTGCCTGGCACCGTACTGCCTGCTGCTGATCGGATCGTTCGCGACCTCACTGCTGCCTGCAAGCAGAGTCAACCTTTTGCAGAAACCGAACGTGGCAGAGGGCGAAAAGGCAGACATCGGCATGCATGCAAAGGAATATGCACCCGCGCGTTCCGACATTGAGATCCTGTTTCTCTGCACGATCATCTCCACCGTGACGATGCTGTCCTCCTTCAGTTCCAAACTGCCGATCTACCTTGTGCCTGTCCTCCCCTTCTGCGTTTACCTGTTTCCGGTCGTACTTGGCCGCTCAGGAGAGCGGGGGTGGATGCGACTGGCGGTCGGAATATTCTCTATCATATTCACAATCATCGGTTTGGCCACATTGCTGATTCTTTTCAGAGCCATCACTGTTCCTGCTGTGGAGGACCTTCTGATTGAATATCCTTTCGCACGTGAAGCTCCGACCGTCAACGGCGTCATCCTTCTGACATCGGCGAATATTCTTGGACTATGGTTCCTTGTCAAACGCCAGGTTTGGAATGTTCCCGCGCTTCTTATGGGGGCGGGTCTATTTTTGGCAGTTTTCTCAGCCTCCGCCGTAATAAAGGACATCAATCCGTACATCGGCTACGGCGCCATCTGCTCGAAGGTTCCGGAAGGCACCGACGTGGCGACAGTCTTCCTCCACAGGCCGGAGAACATCGATGCGTACATCGGCCGCCAGATCACCGACTACGGCAAAGATACTGAACGTCTTATGGAAGCGGCCTCCGCTTCGGGAAAGCCACTGTCAATCATCACGAGCACCTCAGGACTGGAGACCGCACCTGAGCTTCAGGAACTTTTCAGAAAAGGAACAGTGTTTTATTCCGGCCCCTGCTGCATGACCACGCTGAACATGAGGCAGCGCTGACGGGACTCACCTTTTCAGCCCTGAGTTGAGAAAATCCAAGAATCCGTCCACAGACAGGTCATAGCCACGGACAGGCGCAAGCAGGTTGCCATCCGCGTCAAGGAGGGCGTAATTCGGCTGGGCGTTGACACCGAAACGAGTGCGCGCCATGTAGGCGTTGACACGCCCGATCCTATTGAGTGTCCTGCCCTCCGGCGTGACCAGCCAGTCCGCCTCATCAAGCTTGGTCTTGTCATCAACGTAGAGAGCCACAATGACATAGTCATTCCGAAGGATGTCAAGCACCCTTGGATCGCTCCAGACCCGCTGCTCCATCTCACGGCAGTTGACGCACCCGTGGCCTGTGATGTCAACAAAAACGGGCTTTCCGCTTGACTTCGCCGCCGCGAGACCTTCCTCCAAGGTGAAGTAGCCGGTCAGGCCAAGGGGCATTTTAAGGCCGTATCTCTCTCCGTATGAAGGAGTTTCCGACATCCGGACCGGCACACTTGCGGAAGGGGCCGCGTTCCCCTGGCCAGCGGGAACGGCGCAGGCCGGCGGAACGGAGCGCCCGGAGGGAGAATCCGCATGATTGTAAACCACGAAATCCTGGGTCTCCATCGGAGGAAGATAGCCCGAGAGAGCCTTCAGCGGTGCGCCCCACATTCCAGGAATCATGTAGACCACGAATGTGAACACGGCAATCGCAAGGCCAAGTCTCGGCACGGAGACATGCTCCACCGGATCGTCATTCTTGAAACGCAGCTTTCCGAGAAGGTAGAAGCCGAGAAGCGAGAACGTGACGATCCATATTCCCAGATAGACTTCCCTGTCAAGCAGGCCCCAGTGATAGGTCTGGTCGGCGACGCTGAGGAACTTGAAACCCAAGGCGACCTCGATGAAGCCCAACACGGCCTTCACGCTGTTCAGCCACGAGCCCGACTTGCTCTTCATCTTCTTCAGAAGTGACGGGAACATCGCCAGTACTGTGAACGGAAGGGCGAAGGCGACGGAGAACGCCAGCATCGTGACCATCGGGGTCCAGAACTCGCCCTGCGTGGATTTGATCAGGACCGTGCCGACAATCGGACCGGTGCATGAGAATGACACAAGCACAAGGGTCAGCGCCATAAAGAATATGCCGCCTAAACCCTTGCCGCCGGACTTCGCGTCGCTCTTGTTGGCAAGGCTTGACGGCAATTCGATCTCGAAGGCTCCAAAGAAAGACGCGGCGAAAACCATGAACACAATGAAGAATATCAGGTTCGGCAGCCAATGTGTCGCAAGCCAGTTGAATATGTCGGCGGTTACAGTGTTGCCGCCGATGATCCAGGTCAGGCCGATGACCACGCTGATAGGCACAGTGTAGAGAAGGACAATGAACATACCGTAGACGAAAGCCTTGAAACGTCCCTCGGCAGCGGTCGCGGACTGCTTCATGAAGAACGACACCGTCATCGGGACCATCGGGAACACGCACGGGGTCATCAGCATCGCGAAGCCCCAGAGGATGGCCTCGACGATAAGGGTCCACAGAGAGCCCACGCTCTTGGCTTCGTCAGGAGACAATGTTCCAGACTCATCCGTTGCCGAACCGGCTGCCACTGGGGCTTCTGCCTTGAGCGGCACTGAAAACTCCCAGGACTCAGGAGCTGCGCAGAACCGGTCGTTGCATCCGCTCCAAGTCACCTCTCCGGCGACCACGGCCTCCACGCCGGTCAATTCAACCCTCTGGGTCAGGGTCACTGAGTCATAGAAAACCTCTTCTCCCCTATAATCCGATGGTTTTGTCACCTGGACAAGGCCTCCGACCAATGAATATCCTTGATTGGACGCAAACTCAATCACTATCGGATTGTCGGCATGGTCTACAGTGTAGATGTGCCATCCGTCCTCGATGACGGCCTTGAATGTCAGCTCGAAGACTTTGTCTGAGACATGCCTGCTTGTGACAGACCACTTTGCGGTGGCGTCAGGGGCCTGAGCTAATGAGGCCACGCTCCCGAGAAGGAGCGCAGCCACCAACGCCACAGCCTTTTTGAAAGTATGTGTCATAGCGTCAAAACATTTGGCGTTGCGCCTGTAGATTGATTACTTGGCGTAGGCCACCGAGCGGGTCTCCCTGATCACCGTGATCTTGACCTGTCCCGGATAAGTCATCTCCTCCTGGATCTTCTGGGCTATGTCCGCGGAAAGTCTCGCGGCCTGGTCATCGCTGACCTCATCGGCTCCTACAATCACACGCAACTCGCGGCCAGCCTGGATCGCATAGCTCTTTGTCACACCCGGATACGCAGCGGCAAGATCCTCCATTCCCTTGAGCCTCTTGATGTAGGACTCGATAACCTCACGGCGGGCGCCGGGACGGGCTCCGGAAATCGCGTCTCCGATCATCACAATAGGAGAGATGATGGAAGTCATTTCAATCTCCTCATGGTGCGCTCCTATGGCGTTGCAGATCTCAGGCTTCTCCTTGTATTGCTCAGCCAGCTTCATTCCAAGCAAAGCGTGAGGCAGCTCAGGCTCCTCCTCGGACACCTTGCCTATGTCATGAAGAAGGCCTGCCCTTTTCGCGAGTTTCGGGTTAAGGCCAAGCTCGGCGGCCATTATGGCGCAGATGTTCGCGACCTCCCTGGAATGCTGCAGAAGGTTTTGACCGTAAGACGAACGGTATTTCATCCTGCCGATCATCTTCACAAGCTCGATGTTGAGCCCGTGGATCCCAAGGTCTATGCAGGTTCTCTTACCCGTCTCAAGAATTTCATCCTCAAGCTGTTTCTGAACTTTGGCCACAACTTCCTCGATACGCGCCGGATGGATTCGTCCGTCAACGACAAGCTGATGCAGCGCAAGTCTGGCGACCTCCCTGCGGACCGGGTCAAAGGCGGAGAGGAGGATCGCGTCAGGCGTGTCATCCACCACGATCTCAACTCCGGTCGCCGCCTCCAGAGCACGGATGTTGCGTCCCTCACGCCCGATGATCCTTCCCTTGATCTCATCATTGTCGATCGGGAAAGTCGTCACGGCGTTCTCAATGGCAGTCTCGGTGGCGGTCCTCTGAATAGTGTTGATCACTATTCTCTTAGCCTCTTTTGTAGCGTTAAGCCGCGCCTCGTCCATGGTGTCGTTTATGTAGGCCTGCGCCTCTGTACGCGCCTCGGCCTTCATGTTCTCCATAAGAATGTTCTTGGCTTCCTGGGCGCTCATCCCCGCTATTGTCTCCAGCTGCTTGTTGGCCTGGGCGCTAAGCCGATCATATTCCTCCACCTTCTTCGACAAAGCCTCCTGCTGGGCCTGAAGGCCGGACTTCGCATTGTCCGTCTCACGGATTTTCCTCTGAAGCTCCGTGTTCTGCTGATTCAGGGAGTTCTCCTTCTGCTTGATGCGGTTCTCGGCATCCTTAAGCTGGCTGTTCTTCTCATTGATGTACTGCTCATGCTCGCTCTTGAGCTGGAGGAATTTCTCTCTTGCCTGATGGATCTTGTCCTTCTTGATGCCCTCGGCCTCAATCTCAGCCTTGGCGATGATCTCGTTCTTCCGCCCCTTCAGAACAATTCTCTGAATGATTATGTAAGCCGCCAATGCTATTACGGCACCAGCCAGGACTCCTATAAAAAAAAGTAACATAATATCTATAATGTTAAAGTGTTCAACAATCTCAATCTCGGACTTAACCGGAGCGGGCCCTCCTGACCACCATCTTTCCAAATTTGCCATCCTTCCGCACAAAAACCGCAATGCGGCAGCCACCACGACAAAAAAAAGACCGTCCATCTCCTATTTTGGAAACAGATCGGTCATCAAACAATAAAAAAAGCCGTTAGTCGCTTGTCAAAAACCTTAAATCAATAAGATTTGAGATCCGCACCGGTTCAGAGATCCACCGTCACGCAAATAGCGCAATCCCCGAAGGTAACCTTGGCCTGTCATAGCCGGCTCGAGCAAACTCGGTTCCGCAGAACTTGTTGATTTGAGCACGTGGGACTAACGGCCGTCTTTTTCTATAGTCTTAATGTAGGACTCGACATCATCCTGAAGCCTCCTTGCCTGGGCATCAACATCAGCAAGCCTCTTCTGGAAGGCCAGTCTGCCGACAGCCTCGTTCAGGGCGACAAAGGAAAGCTTGTCGGAAAGGGTCTTGTTCGGGTACTTCGCGTCGTATGCCGTCAACTTCTGGTTGATGGCCTCGGCGGCAAGCCTCATCATCCTCTCCATTTCCGGAGATGAGGCGACGAGAGGATATTCATTGCCCGCTATCCTGATTTTTATGTTCTGTCCCATTCCTAATTCTCAAGCAAGGAAATGCACTTGTCAATCTCCCTGATAAGCTTATCTATCTTTTCCTTCGCCGCGTAGCCGTCGCCAGCCATGCCGAAAGCTTCCGACAGATGGAGGTTATTCACTTGTTGTTCCAAATCCTCAATCCGTTTCCTGCAGGATTCATTGTCAGCCTTGCTCCGCTGAAGCTCAGCCAGAAGCCTAACACGCTCCGACCTTTCCGCCTCATACAGCGCGATCAACTTCTCGATGTCTGTCTTTATACCTTCAAGCATTCTCCAAGGCTTATGTTTCCTGTCCGAGCGCAAATTTAATAAAATATCTTCATTTGCACAAGGACTTCAACTAACATCACCTACTAAGTTCCAAGGAATACTCCTTATTGTGCTCATGGCAGCATCCCGACGCACGGCACCTCCACTCAAAGCCCCCGGCAATGCCCTCTCCAATGCCCTTCTCCACCCGTGAGCCAAAACCGCCTCTCCACTCACGGAACGTTCCCCCAAGGCTCGACCGTGAGTCAACGCTCCTTCTCCACGCACCCAACGGCACGGCATGCCAGCCACGTGCGCCGAAACAGCTCCCTCACGCACGGAGTCACCTGGCTCTCACCAGTTCCGCCAGCCTCACCTGCCTCATCAATCCCATCCGATTTGTTAAACTAAAGTAAATATTATAATTTTGCGGCGACATGACAATAAAAGCAATGACAATAAAAGTGGAAAACAGGGAAATACCGGTGCTGCTCCTGACGGGATACCTCGGAAGCGGCAAGACAACTCTGGTCAACAGAATACTCTCCAACAAGAAGGGCATCAAGTTCGCGGTCATAGTCAACGACATCGGCGAGGTGAACATCGACGCTGACCTTATCCAAAAAGGCGGCGTTGTCGGCACAACCGATGACAGCCTTGTCCCTCTCCAAAACGGCTGCATCTGCTGCACCCTTAAAATGGACTTGGTGGCCCAGCTGAACGACCTTTGCCGCACCAACCGCTTCGACTACATCGTCATCGAGGCCAGCGGAATATGCGAGCCGGCTCCGATCGCGCAGACCATCTGCTCTTTTCCGAAGCTTGTTCCTGAATATGCCCAATCGAATGTTCCTAAACTCGACTGCATCGTTACCGTTGTGGACGCGCTGAGGATGCAGAGCGAGTTCGCCTGCGGAGATGCCCTGAAGAAAGACAATCTGGAGGAGGACGACCTTGAGAACCTTGTGATCCAGCAAATCGAGTTCTGCAACATCGTGCTTCTGAACAAGGCCTCCGAGGTGAAGCCTGAGGAGCTCGGCAGGGTACGGAGCATAGTGAAGGCCCTTAACCCAAAGGTGACTATATTCGAGTGCGACTATGGCAACATCGATCTTGACAAACTCCTGAACACCAAGATGTTCGATTTCGACAAGACAGCCACTTCCGCTGCATGGATCAACGCCATCGAAGGTGAAGGCAACGAACCGGAGCATGATGACGAGCATGACAATGAGAGACACGGTCATGACGAGGAGGAACATGACAACCATGACGGGTACAACCACGATCATCACGAGGAAGACGGGTACGACCATCACGAAGGACACGGCCATGACCATCACGGCGACCATGACCATCACGAAGGACACGAACATCACCATCATCACGACCACGAGGGCGGTGAGGTCGAGGAATATAACATCGGGACTTTCGTCTACTATCGCCGTCAGCCGTTGGACATCAACAAGTTCGACTGGCTTGTCTCAAAGAAATGGCCAAAGAATATCATCCGGGCCAAGGGGCTGTGCTACTTTGCTGACGAAAAGGACAAGTGCTACCTCTTCGAGCAGTCAGGGGTGCAGAAATCCATCAAGGACGCGGGCCTTTGGTTCGCGACCATGCCTGAGGATCAGCTTCAGGAGATGATGCGCAGGGACAAGAACCTCCGCAAGGACTGGGATCCGGTCTATGGCGACCGCATGATCAAGATCGTCTTCATCGGCCAGAACCTTGACCGCAAACAGATTGCCGATCTGATGGATTCATGCCTTGTGGAATAGTCTCCCGTTCATCGAATATCTGAACAAAATCGCTTTAGGGCGAACGCGAAAAAAATAAAATTCCAAATTTTGCACGTTACCAAAATTTGGAATTTTATTTTTTCGCAATCGCCAGTGAAACATAACGAACGACAGTGGAAAAATCAAATGGCAAATTTTGATCCTCCGTGCAAAATTTGCCATTTGCCTTTTTTCCACTGACGTCAGACACGATTTACTGTCGCTTCGGCTCTTCGACAAACTCAGTGCCATGCAGGCTCTGCGACCGGAAGATGCTGGCTCAGCGAGCGGAAGAGGTTAGCCCTGAGGCCGAAGGTATTACAGCTCAGTCACGAAACGGTGCTTGCCTGGGGCGAGGGTCTTGGTCTCGCGGGAGCTGTCGGGACCCGGGATGAGGGCGGTGGCGGTGGTGCCGGCCGGAATCTCGACGGTCCACTCGAACCTGGAGCCGTCGCGCTTCCAGTTGCTGACGATCTTGCCGTAAGGAGAATCGTACGAGCAGTTCACCCAGTCAAGGCCTTCGATCGGGTACGGCTTGAGCTCGATTGACTTGTAGCCGGGCTCTGCGGGACGGATGCCGCCAAGATATTCATAGTACCAGGTCACAAGGTCGCCAAGGAGCATCACGTGGTTGCCGGAGTTCATCGCCGGGTCGGCGGTGTTGCCGTTCCAGAGCTCCCAGATCGTGGTCGCGCCGTTCTTCGCCATGTAGCCCCAGCTTGGGTAGGTCTCGTTGGTGGCGATCTTCAAGGCAAGGTCCGGTCTGCCGAACTCGGTCAGAGTGCGCATCAGGACCATCATCCCGACGACTCCGCAGCTGACGTGTCCGTCGCAGTCAACCTCTGTCTTGCGGACTATGTGATCGAACACATCCCCCTCACGGCCTGACGGGACCATCCCGAAATAGAGCGGAAGGAGGTTGGCGGTCACGGTGTTGTTGCCGTAGAAACCTTCCTTCGCATCGAAATACTTGGCGTTGAAAGCATCGCGGGCAGCGTCGGCATATTCATTGAATATTTTCGCGTCCTCCGGATGGCCGGCGATAGGAGCGAACTCCATCATCTTGTGAAGAAGGAAGTAGTAGAACGGAGTGGAGATCAGAGGAGCGGCTGTCTTTCTCGCCGGGTCGTTGGAATGGATCAATTCCAGAGACTCCGGCGGCATGCACCAGTCCCCGTAGGTGTCCTTGATCATGACGCCGTCCTTGAGGTACTTGGACCTCATATATTCAAGCCACTTCTTCATCGCGCCGTAGTGGTCCTTGATGGACCTGTCGTCACCGAACCGGCGGTAAAGCATGTCCGCGCCGGTGAAGAAGGCGCCCGGCCATGTGAAATTGTCTTGGTAAAGGGTCCAGTAGCGAGGGCAGACGTCAGGTATGCTGCCCGCCTCGTTCTGCCCGTCGTGGATGTCTGTAAGCCACTTGGAATAAAGGGCGTGGTTGTTGAAGATGTAGGACTCTCCATAGCATCCCATAGTGCGGTCGCCGAGCCACCCCAGCCTCTCATCCCTCTGAGGACAGTCGGTAGGCATTCCGCGGTAGTTTCCCCTTATGCCCCAGAATGCATTGTGGTAGATTTGGTTGATCACAGGGTCAGAGGTCTCGAAACGTCCTGTCACCGCCATCTTGTCGTACATCACCTGTCCCTCGAAATCACTGAGCTTGGGAGTTTTCTTCAGACCCTTTACCTCAACGAAACGGAAACCGTGGTAGACATATTCCGGATGCCAGACGATCGGCTTGCTGTCTTTGGCTACGTAGGTGTCCAGAACCTTGGCGGAACGAAGGTTGGCAAGGTAGAGGGTGCCATCGGCGTTGAGGATCTCGGCGAATTTCATCGTCAGGGTGTCACCTCTCCGGAGTCCTTTGGCCTTGATCTGGAGACGGCCCACCATGTTCTGCCCCATGTCCAGGATGTAGCCGTGGCCGGTCTTGGTGATGGAGACCGGTTTCACGATGTCCTGGACCGCGATGTTCGGGTTCGGCTGGAGAACCAGCTTGCCACCCGGGGCCTCCATCAATGAAGCCTTGGCCCAAGACGAGTCGTCATAGCCGACCTTTGTCCAGCCGCCAAGTTCCTTGCGTGCGTCATAGGTCTCTCCGTCAAACTCGTTGTTGGCGCGGATCGGGCCCTCGCAGGTGATCTTCCAGCTCTCGTCACTGACAACCGTCTCCGTGCGTCCATCAGTGTAGGCGATGTCCAACCGGTACCAAAGTCTCGGTACCCCGAACCCCTTCATTCCCGGCTCGCGCATCGAAGTGAAACGTCCGCAACCAAGGCTCACCGCAAGAGCGTTCTTACCTTTCTTCAGAGCTTTTCTGACATCAAACTCATTGAAATACACTCTCGTCTTGTACTCGGACACAGTAGGAGAAAGTTCCTGGTCACGGGTGATGTATTCCCCGTTGATCCAAGTGTCGTACAATCCCAGGCCACTGATCCGAAGGGTCGCCTCCTTCACCTTTCCGTCAAGGGTGACCTCTTTGCGAAGGTAACGTGCGGGAAGCACTGTGTTTCCCTTCAGTACATCCCCCTTGTAGTCGCAGCCTATCCATTTGCCGTCATACTCCGAGGCTTGAAGGGTCACAGAGGCGGCCAGCACCGCGAACACAGATAAAATTCGTTTAATCATCTTTTTTGAATATTTTAGTGTTTTTTTTGAATATCAAGTCAATGTCCCGTTCGATGGCAGGGCCGGTGATGTTCTCCGGAACGAAAGACCAATGACCAATGACAGCAGGGTCACCGATGACGGCAGGATCGATCACGTGATTCTTTTTGAGATATTCATAGAGAATCTCGCGGATCTCAGGGTAATACTCAACGGTCCTTTCGGTGATTCTGTCCGTGTCGATGCCTACCTCGGCAAGAAGTCCGCCGCCACCGCTGGCACGGTAGGAAGTCATGGCGACATTGTAGGTCTTTCCGAAGTCGAAAGGTGTGCCGTCAGCCATAGAGGTGATAACGACCCTGGAGCCGGAAGGCTTGGTGACGTCAACCGTGTAGTTGATTCCGGCGGCGGAGTCGAAGTTGTAGGTCCTTTCGACGAAAGACCAGCCCTTCCGGCCGGTGCGAGGGTCATCCTTCCGCACGATGTTCAGGACGTGGTCTGTCGGCTTGGTCGCCGTGACGATCCAGCGATTGTAGGACGCCTCAAGGTAGTCCTTGAGTTCCCGACCGGTCATCGTGATGACATAAAGCTGGTTCTCGAACGGATAGATTGTGAACAAATCCTTGTAGATCAGAGTCCCGGCCTTGATGAATCCGTCATAGGTCAGCGGAGCCGCGAGAGAGACCCGGGCCGGGGCGCAGCCGAGGCAAAGCGTGTGGACCAGATTGACATAGTCGCACATTCCCCCATAGGCGTCCCGGGTGCGCATGTCAACCTTCAACTCCCCTACCTTCTGTGTCGTGAAGGCCTGTACGGCCTTGTAGTCGTCATGGAACCTGGCCTCCATCCCAGGGTCTATCTTGTGAGGGTCCACCGGTATCAGTTCCGTGTCATAGGCCCGCCTGACCACCTTGCCGCCTTCCACGGTAACGCGCAGGGTTCCGTGCCCGACAAAGCGGCAGCGGCTTCCGGAGTTGATGAGTCCGATGCTGTCGCAGCAGGCCACAAACGGCCTGTGGTCGTGCGAGCAGACCAGGAAATCCACTCCACGAAGACTCTTGTACAGGTCCATGCCCTGACTTTCCAGCATGGAGCCGTCGCCGGAGCCTGTCCCTGAATGCACGGACACAATCACCACGTCAGGTTTTTCCTTGGCTCTCACCATGTCCACATCCTCCTGAACCAGAGGCACAAGACTCTCGAACGTCATTCCGCTCCAAAGTTTCTCCGACAGCCAGTTCTTCATGTTGGCGTTCGTAAATCCGAGAACGGCTATCTTCAGCCCGGCCCTTTTAAACATCTTGTAAACAGGAAAATACGGCTTTCCGTTGTCCGTGCGGACGGCGTTCCCGGCAAGGAACGGAATCCCGTAAGAGTCCAGATCCCGAGCCACCCTGTCATAGACCTTGTGCCCGGTCTCTATGTCGTGGTTCCCCACAGTGACGGCGTCATAGCCCATGTAGGAGGCGACGCGCGGGTAGAGATGAGGAGAAAGTGTGTCCACATAGTTGAAGTAGTAGGCGGCATTGTCTCCCTGAAGGATGTCCCCCGCGTCAACCAAAAGGACATTGTCCGCTCCGTCAGCGTCACGGACGCTGTCCACAACAGACTTTACGGCAAAAAGAGAGCTCTTCACTCCCCCACCCACATAGGTGGAGTCAAAATAGCAGCCGTGTACGTCATTGGTGGTCAGAAGCTGGACCACATGGTCTCCGTCCCTTGGACCGGAAGAGCACGCCGCCAGCATAAAGCCGGCCGCAACGGTGATCGCCTGTAAGAATATTCCTCGCATCTTATTCATCGTTTTACAGATAGATTTCAAAACTCCTTCTCCTTCTTGAATCCGAGGAGGCCCCCCTTCTTCGTGAGTCCTTTGCTCTCAATGCCCTCTCAAGGTCAAACACCACGCTCAATTTCTGCTGGCCGCCTTGGAAACCGGCTCCGGCGAAATGAAACACCGCCGAGAGACGGAGGCTTACAAAATCCGCGATGTCAGGCTGCCAGTAAACCTCGGCCCTGTTGTAGTACCCTGAGTGCCTCCAGTCCTCACCGCCGGTTTGAATCCTGTAGAACGGGCTGCCCGGGTACAGATCCTTTCCGTACACATTTCCTCCGGCGTCAAGCCAATCAAAGTATGGCATCTGCCCCGTACCGTAGTAAGTGTCATTCAACAGGCCGAATTTCCAGCAGGACAGATTCAGAGTGAGCTGGCCACCGTAAGACAGATCCAAACCCGTCTCGCGGATTCTGTCCTGATGAATTCCTTGAACATAGCCAAGTTTGGCGCTCCAATGAAAATCCCCGTTACCCGAATTCAGCATCACAAACGGAGAGACCAGGACATTGTCCACAACGCCTTTGTACTCAAGATTGTTGGCGAAATGGTACATCGTGCCGGTCCATCCAAGATGAAAAAAGTCACCGCCGATGCCGAAATCACCGTACGTGAATATCTGGAAACGCTCCCTGCGAAGGTGCCCTATCATGCCCATCCAGTCCAGCCCGGCCTCGCAGTAGCCCCGGCGGGTTCTGTACTTTAGGAGGAGTCCTTCGATGTTGTTGTCGTAGAATCTGTTCGCCTCGGAGATAAACAAGGTGGGGATGTTGTCGCAGGAGGAATATTCCCAAAATGGATATTGCCCTCCGAAGACAGAGAGGCGGCGGGGGAATATTCCCGCATGCAGAGAGAATTTTCCTCCCCTGCGCCGTGTCTCAAGGCCGTACCAGAAAATCATCTCCCTTATAAGGTCCTCGTTTAGAAGGTCCTCGTCCGCGGCGGACGTCGGGGACTCCCCCATATTCTTCATAACGTCCAGTCCGAGCGACAGACTATGCGCCGCCTTTCCATCGCCCACGGCGACACCTATCGCAGGGGTCAGGCGCGCGGCATGGATCGTCCCTGAGCTTTCGAACAGATTTCCGCCATGGTCATATTCCTTATTATCAAAATAATACTGGAAATCAGCTCCGTAAGTCAACGCCACTTTCCGCTGTGCCATGCAGGCGCATGCGGCCGACAGCAAAAATGCGGTTATAATCATGTGTTTCCTCATATTCCACAAATTTACTTAATTATTTTGTAATTTCGCACCTGTATGGAAATGCTAAAACTACAAACTCCCGTTGAGACTTGCAAAAGCAAGGTCAGCATCTCCCAGAATGACAGGATTTTCATTCTGGGCAGCTGCTTCGCGGACAACATCGGGCAGAAAATGGCCGATCTGGGATTCGATGCCTGCGTCAACCCTTTCGGCACAATCTACAACCCTGTCTCCGTCAGCAACTGCATCGCCAGGCTTTCCTCCGGAATCCCGTTCTCGAAGGACGAGTGCGTCCCGATGGGGGCCGGAGCCGGATTGGTCTGCTCGTTCAGCCACCACACATCGTTCGCACGCCGGACCGAAGAGGAGTTTTTGAAAGTCGCCAACGCGTCATTGGAGGAGGCCTCGCGCCGTTGGAATGCGGCCACGAAAGTCATCATAACCCTCGGCACCGCATGGATTTATGAATATTCCCGCACAGGCGAGACCGTCTCCAACTGTCTCAAGATCGACGCCAAGGAATTCACCCGCCGCAGGCTTTCCGTCCGCGAGACTTCGCTGCCGCTCATGAATATGCTGGCACGCCATCCGGACAAGGAATTCATCTTCACCGTCTCCCCTATCCGTCACTTAAAGGATGGAGCGCACGGCAACCAGCTAAGCAAAGGCACCCTGCTTCTCGCATTGGAGGAGGTTATGGCCAAGTTCCCTGAACGTTGCGATTATTTTCCCGCCTATGAGATCGTGCTTGACGAGCTGCGCGACTACCGCTTCTACGCCCCCGACATGATTCACCCGTCCGCCCAGGCAGTGGATTACATTTGGTCCAGGTTCGTGGATTTCGCCGTCCCCAAGCAGGAATTTGACGAACTGAAGAAAAGACGCCAAGAATGGCTTCGGGCCCAACATCGGCCTATTCATTAATGATTTAATAATTTAAAACTTTTTCATGTTTCGTGTGAAACAAAAATATTGCGCGAAAAATTTGCTATTCTATTATAAAACGTTTAGATTTGTAATCTAAAGTCAGCGCATGCTGACATAAGCGGAGTGAGTTCATGCATTTTGATTTTGTTGATAAGGGTGAACTTTAACAACCATAAGTTAATACAAAACCTATTAGTAAATGAAAAAGAATCGCACTTACAAAGTAAACGCCTTTCTCATGATGCTGCTCGCGGGAACGCTGTCATTCAGCGCCGGCGCCGCCGCAAGTGAGTCCGGCTTACTTTCCGAGGCGGCCGCTCAGCAGCAGCCCGTCAAGGGAACGATCGTCGATGTCAACGGCAACCCGGTTCCGGGAGCGAGCGTGATGGTTCCTGGCACAACCACCGGTACCGTCACCCAGATCGACGGAACATTCTCTCTCAACATCGCCGAAGGCACCAAGGTCGAAATCGGCTGCCTCGGCTACACCACCCTCACAATGGAAGCCAAGAACGGCATGAAGGTCGTCCTCAAGGAGGACGCCATGATGCTTAGCGACGTTGTTGTCGTGGGTTACGGCACACAGAAACGAGCCAACCTTACGGGTGCAGTGTCAACGGTTGATGTGGGCAAAACTCTTGAAGGCCGTCCCATTGCTGATGTAGGACGTGGTCTTCAAGGCTCCACACCAGGCCTTACCATCACTGTCCCTACAGGTGAGGTCGGTACAGACCCTACTATCAATATCCGTGGTCTCATGGGTTCCACAAAAGGCGGAGCTTCTCCTCTTATCCTTCTTGACAACGTTGAGATTCCATCTCTTTCACTTGTCAACCCAGAAGACATAGAAAGCATCTCCGTTCTTAAGGACGCCGCCTCCGCTTCAATCTACGGAGCGAAAGCCGCATTCGGTGTGATCCTTATCACTACCAAGAAAGGAACCACAGAGGATGCCGTGAACGTTTCCTACCAAGGAAGTGTATCTTTTCAAAATATCGCCAAGGAGTACAAAATGGCCGGTTTGAACGGTCTTGAGTATAGCCTTGCAGCAACGGAGCGTGCCGGAGGCAATATCTTTGGAGCATTTGTACAGATGACAAGTGAATCCATCGAGGCGGCCCGGGAATGGGACAAGAATTACGGAGGAAAACTTGGAACTGACGACCCATGGGTCTACGGACGGGACTGGTATGTGGATGCCAACAATAAAAAGATCGGCCTGCGCACATTCAATCCTTATGACTATATGGTAAAGGAATGGGCTCCTACAAACCAGCATTCTCTGTCAGTCAATGGCAAATCCGGCAGTACTCGCTACAGCATCGGCCTAGGTTACCTTGACCAGACAGGTATGAGCAAAGTCGCCAAGCATGATGATTTTAGAAGATGGAACGCATCCGCCAAGGTAAGCACAGATGTCAACAAGTGGCTCACCATCCGTACAGGTCTCATGTATTCCAAGAGGATGAAAAGGTATGCGAACTCATTTGGCGGTAGTATAGACCCATGGTACTATATGTACAGATGGGGGCCGAACATGCCTTTCGGCTATGATGAGTATGGTTATGCTATCAGAGGGCCAGAGCTTGAAATGCGGGACGCCAACACCGCTGAGAACATCAACAACTACACAAGTGCGAATGTTGGAACCACGCTAAATATCACAAAGGATTGGCATGTCAACTTGGATTACACGTATGCGAATAATGAAAGCATCGTCAACCTGCCGGGTACTCGATTCTCAGGTGCTGATTCATGGTCGGCTGCTGTTCCATATTATGATGCGAACGGAAACAGGGTCTACAAGAACGGCAATGGTGATGTAGTGTCAGCCTCTACAAAAGGAGCAATGCCAGCCTATGCTCTTCAGTATTATGAATATACTGCAGCCGGTTCAGGAATGGACTTCATCCGTCGCAGTACAAGCAATTCCAGAAGAACCTCTTTGGACGTCACCACCGACTATAATCTTACTTTTGGCGACAGTCACGACCTCAAGTTCCTTTTCGGTATTAACCGTGTCACATATGACATGGAATCAAGTTGGTCAAAGAGAACGAACAACATGGACATAACCAACCCTCAGTTCAACTTTGCCACAGGCACTCAGGAAGTAGGTGGAGACAGAGCTTGGGAGTCACAACTTGGCTTCTTTGGCAGGATAAACTACAACTTCAAGGACAAGTACCTTCTTGAGGCCAACCTCCGTTATGATGGAACTTCCAAATTCCCTACGTCACTTCAGTGGAGATGGTTCCCTTCATTCTCCGCAGGTTGGAGATTGGGTGAAGAGACATTCATGGAGTGGGCCAAACCTGCCTTGACATCTCTCAAACTCCGTGGTTCATGGGGTACAATTGGAGACCAGACCGTTCCTAATGACCTCTATGTTCCAACCATCACAACCGGGACACAGAGCTGGCTTCTTCCTAATGGGGACAAGTCATCATACGCCGGTACTCCATCCACAGTGTCCGCCACCATTACATGGCAGGACATCACCACCACTGATCTTGGATTCGACGCTCGCTTCTTCAACAGTGACCTCGGCCTTACATTTGATTGGTACAACAGAACGACCAACAACATGATCGTCCCTGGCGCAAGCGTTCCGGGAACATTCGGAACCAGCGCTCCTATGGCTAACCTCGGCTGCCTTATCAGCAAGGGTTTCGAGATTGCTGTCGACTATAACCATCGCTTTGCCAACGGTCTTGGAGTCAATGGAATGTTCACCCTTTCGGATGCAAAGACAATCATTGACAAATACGACTCTAACGTAAAATCAATCAATGATTGGTACGAAGGGAAGGTATACGGTGACATCTGGGGATATGAGACAGACCGCCTCTACCAGAAAGACGATTTTGTCTATGAGAACGGAGAACTTGTAAAGGTTTGGGCTCTCAATGGCAAGGAAGTCCCTGCCGGAACAAAGGGTGCCAAGAAGATGAACAAGCTGAGCGATCCTAATGGTGTTTATCAGGATTTCTTCCAGAGCGGCAATTTCGTTTTCGGACCTGGAGACGTGAAGTACAAGGATATTAATGGTGACGGTGACATACGTAACGGTAACGGAACCATCGATGATCCGGGCGACATGAAAGTAATTGGTAATTCGACGCCTAGATTCCTTTATGGCCTTCGCCTTGGAGCTGACTGGAAAGGATTCGACCTGTCAGTGTTCATTCAGGGTGTGGGAAAACGTAAGGTATGGGGCTCCGGTTCACTCGCTATCCCTGGATACAATACCAGTGACGGTGCAATCGCTGACACATTCGCGTCTGACTACTGGACAGAGGACAATACTGATGCTTTCTATGCAAGACCTTACAACATGAGCAACAGCAACGATGCTTACAACTACCACATCCAAAGCAAGTACCTGCTGAACATGGCATATTTAAGAGTAAAGAACATCACATTCGGCTATACCCTTCCTTCAAATCTGACACGCAAGGCTAACCTTAAGAACGTTAGAGTCTACATTTCTCTTGAGAACTTCTTTACTTTTGACAAGCTTCGCGGTCTGCCTATTGATCCGGAAGTCACAGCAAATGCCAATGCCTACGGCTACAATAAATTCAATAATGAACGTCTTGGCCAAGGATCACCGGCATTCAAAACAGCGGCATATGGAGTACAGGTTAATTTCTAAACGAATATCACAATGAAAAAATCATATATAGCACTGCTCGCTTTCAGCGCATTTTTCATGACAGGCTGTTCAGACTTTCTGGACAGGCCTCAGCAGACAAAGCTGACTGACGATATTTACTGGCGCAATGACGATGAACTCCGTCTTCATGCCAACGACTACTATCCTAACTATTTTGTTGGCTACAACTCAGGATGGGGTTCCGCCTGGGCTCCACAAAATGGTCTTACATTCTCTGATGATCAGGCGGTAGCAGGTAAACAGAGCACTTTTGAAAACGCTGTGCCATCCTCCAGGGAATCAATCGCCACTTCCAACTCCTGGCTCCAGCAATATGTTGGCGCTACCTGGAACTTTGCCTACGTAAGAAAGGCTAACATATTCATCAACAGGGTTGAAAACATAGCCAAGAATTATGTATCAGAAGAATGCTACAATCATTGGCTTGGTGTCGCAGAGTTCTTCAAGGCCTATGAATATTGCCGTCTTGTAACCTCTTTCGGAGATGTGCCTTATTTCGAGACGGAGGTGGCTGACAATGACAAAAAGACTCTCTATAAGGATAGGGATCCGAGGGGAGAAGTTATGGATCATGTTTACGATCTCCTCAAGGATGCGCTTGCAAAGGTACGTGTCAACGATGGCGCCAATTATATCAATAGGTACGTTGTCGCAGGTTTTACCTCACGTTTCATGCTGTTCGAGGGTACTTGGCAGTACTACCACAAGTTGGACAACGCCAGAGCCAAGAAATATCTCGAACTTGCCGAGAGCGCTGCGAAAATGGTTATGGACAGTGGAAACTATGCCATAGATACGGATTTTCATACACTATTCGGAAGCGATGACCTCGCAGGAAACAAGGAGTGCCTGATTTATCGGCACTACGTGCTTGGACAGGCTACACACTTCGTGGCATCCTACTCCAACACCCGTGAAAGCCAGTCACCTGCTCCAAACCTCGCATTCGCAAAGTGCTTCCTTAACAACGATGGCACTGTGTCCACAGCCACAGGTGCGGATCTAACAATCGAGAACTTTGTCAAAGATCGTGATCCTAGGTATGAAGCCACAATGATGAATGACTACAGCACACATTCCGGCACCCTCTTCTATCAGACAAAGTTCATTGATCGCTATGGCTGCTCTGACCATGTGAACAAAATGGACGCTAAATATGAGTCCAACACGAACACTAATGACGCTCCGGTATTCCGTTATGCAGAGGTACTCCTGAACTGGATTGAGGCGAAGGCTGTCCTTGCTGAAATGGGAAGCGGCTCTGTGACTCAGGCAGACATTGATGCGTCTATCAATGTACTTAGGAACAGGCCAATCGATGATGTTGCAGTGTCAAGGGGGGTAAAGAAGACCCCGCACATGGTACTTGCCAATATCACCGCCGACTTCGCTCCAGACAGAGACAAGGGGCAGCCGAGCATCTCTGGCGACTATGAGGTTTCTCCTCTTATGTGGGAAATCCGCCGTGAGCGCCACATGGAGTTGGCTTTCGAGCACTCTCGTCTGCTTGACATCAAGAGGTGGAAGAAGCTTCACTACATGGATAACGAACTCTATCCAGACACAATGCTTGGACCATGGGTTGACATGCAGAAATCTGTACCGGGCTATCTTAAGCCTGACGACAAGACAGGAGAATACACAGAGTGGAAAGTCAAGAAAGAGGACGGAACGGTTGTGACTTACAATGGAAAAAATGCGGCTGACATGGTTGGCTACTTCATTCCAAGGAACGCTGTGGCTCGTGACGCATTCTCCGACAGATCTTACCTTGCCCCAGTAGGCAAGGCTCAGATCGACAACTATGCAGAGAACGGTTACACTCTTACTCAGACAAAAGGTTGGTGACAGACACCTAAATCCAATATATAACAAGCGTGGCCAGACCAGTTCGGCCACGCTTTATTTTCACGAATCTCTAGTCTCTAATAGAGGAATACGAACGGAGCGAGTAATCCTTCTATCGCGTCATTCCTTCTATTGCGTTTTCCTTGACGCTCTCCGGGATGTCGGTCATCTTATAGACCGAGATTTCCGAAGGGGTTGATTCTGAAGACAATGTCAGCGTCCCGCCTGCCAGAGAGACCTTGTAGTCACAAGCCCACTTGCCGCCATCGGCATAGACACCGCTCAGAATGCCAGAGTCCAGAGTCCAGGTTCCGGTAAACCGTACATAGCGCAGGCCGCCTGTCTTCTGATAAACAGCGAATGTTCCATCGTCTCCAAAGTGCAGATAGACATCAACTTCACGGGATCCTATCACAGCTGATTTAGTGGTGATGGAAACAACGTTCCATTCACCGACTAAAGACTCGGACATTTTTTCAGTCTCCTTGCCGCAAGACAGCAGAATCAAGAAAGACGGCAAGATAGCCAATGATAATGTCAGACACCTTTTCATTTCCTTTTGATTTGAGTGGTCTCATCCTTCGTAACCTTCGGATTGGAAGCAACATTCAGATAAAGAACCTGAAGCCTTGGGCAATCCTTTACCTCAACGACCTTGATCCCCTCTATCGGGCTTAGGTCAAGTTCCTGCAGCTTGGCACACCCGTTACTTGCGAATGACACCAGATTTTTCCATTCTGTCGTCCACGTGCGGTCGCTTTCCATACGTACGAAATCATTGTAGCTCAAATCAACCGCGACCAGAGACTTGAGCGTGTAAGGCCTTACGAACGATGTAGTCTCCTCGGTAAGATGATTATGGCTCAGATTGAGGTCGGCAATCGCACCGCAATATTCAAGATCGCATTTTGAAAGTTCATTGTTGGACAGGTTCACATTTTTCAGTTTTCCTGCGTAGGCACATTCAAAAGACATAAGACAATTGTTTGAAGCGTTGACCGTTTCCAAAGTCTTGGAAAGATCCATTCCGCTGAGTCCCGTGCAAGAAGAGATCTTGTTGTTTGAAATGTCGATTGTCCTCAGGATTTTTGTTCCGGAGAAAGAAATCCCGGTCAAATTGTTATGTGACAGATCCAGTTCCTCTATAGTGGCGGAGAACGGCCCGATGTCGATTGACGAGAGATTGTTGTCAGACAAGTCAAGTTTCCTCACATGCCTGAAATAGACAAGAGTCCCGATGGCCTCCAGACCTTTTCCCGAGTAAATTATCTCGGCCACATTCTCGGCCTCGACACCTGAGATCTTGCCATCGCCATCAACATCATATTTTGAAAGCAGATACTGACGCAAGCCGGAGTCACTCACGAATGAGGAGCAGTCTTCCGGATAGTCAATGTCCACGTAAGTGATAATGCTGGAATTGATTCCGAAGCACGCGTCCTTTATGTTCCCCCACTGGCCGGTGAACATAATGACTTTCGAAAGGTTTGTCTGTGTCGCTGAAATGGATTTCAGATGCAGATTCTTGCTCACGTCAAGAGATGTGATCTTCTTGCAGAAATTGATCGTAAGAGTCTCCAGAAGAGGGCACTTCGCCACGTCTAGACTCTTAAATGGAGCATAGCTGACATCCAATGACCTTACGGATGGCAGCCGGGATAGATCCAAGGAAGCCAGATTCTTCGAGCCTGAAAGCGACAAAGACTCGATTTTGGATTTTTCCGGAAGAACCACAGAGGTCAGTGTCTCGCAACCGGCATTCAGATTGGTAAGCGAAGTGCATGCGCTGACGTCCAGGCTCTCTATCTTGCATGAATAGGCAGTCAGAGACTCCAGTGAGCGGCAGTCCTTTACATCAATCGCCTTCAAGCCTGTCGCGTAGCCGGTGTATGAGACCAGCGACGAGCATCCACCAAGGTCAACACTTTCCATTGCTCCATTGAACGAGGCCGACACTTCAGTAAGGTTTCTGCAACCGTTTAGATCAATGCTGGCAAGCGATGCGTTTTCAGAAACGTCCAGAGACTTGAGGGAAGTCCTGCCGGCGAAATTCAATTCGGTGAACTCGTTGCCTTTAAGCACGACTGTTTCCAAACCAGTAAAATGCTCAAGCCCGTCCAGACTCTTTATAGGCTTTCCTGATTCATTTGTGTATTCGAGGGTTTTCACATCCTCAGCCTCTGAAGATGAAATCTTCCCGTCACCGTCAGTGTCGGCGGATGCCAGAAGGTCCCTCAATGTCTCGTCCTTTATCAGATCACCGATGCTTACCCCGGACTGCTTCACCACGAATGAAATCTCATTCGAGCCACACATAAACTTGAAAGTGGCCGTTCTGGAATCCGAGCTTTCATTCTTAGCCACATCGAAGGCCACAATGTCACCGGATTCGCCGGACTCGGAGGAAGCCTTAACCCAGGTCTCACCTCCGGACAGCGACCATGAACGGTCGCTCGTCACTGTGACATCCACTTTTTCGCCTGAAGCCTTTACATCCGCCTCAGCCATTGAAAGGGAAATGTTTTCTCCGGCCGCCAGCTGACGCAACCGGACAGTTACAGACTGAGCTTTCGGATACGAAAGCTTTATGTCAGCGGTACGTTCATCCCCGGTGTTTTCGTCCACCTGGAAGACAACAGCGGAGGAGCTGACCCGCAGATCGGAAATCCATTCAACAGACGGAGAGACGAAAGCGGTCAGCTCGCCATCATCAGAAGGATTTTTCACGGAATACGCAATCCTCGCTTCTCCTCCGGAAGAAGGGACATCCGTTCCTGATTCTGAGACCTGCGCTGATATGACAGGATTCTCCGGCATGGCCTCTGGTTCGGACCCGCCGCATGACGACAGGCCCGCAACCAAAGCCAAAAACAATAGTGATTGATCAATTATTTTCATCATTCAAGGTCTCGGGTGATTTTTCTTGCTTTTCCGGTATTGCCCCCGGCCACAGGCGAAGCCTTGAACACGCTCTTTGTGATGTCCTTAGGCGCGATGCCAGGATTTTTAGGAATAGAATACACTGACACGGTTGTTGTGCCTTTCCCTCCATCATACGGATGCGACCAGAAGTCGAACGGTTCTACCGTGTCCTCCTTCGTAGGCTTGAACTCAATGTAATGCCATTTTCCGTAATTGCCATCAGACCCCTCGGCGACATAAGAGAAGCTCCAGTTATGGCCATACCACGGACGGCAGGTCTGCTGATACATGTCGATGCAGTTCGCAGGCGCGGAGTCGTTCCTTATCAGAGCCATAAGCTGATCCACGCCCCAGTCATAATTAGACACTGGAGCCCAGACTCCACCATACCAATGCACCGCCGCGGCGTTCGGGGTGTATTTAGTAAGCATCACGCAAGCGTCTTTCATGTCTTCCGCATCCCATTTGTCAGGATATTTGGCCGCCAGCTCATTACCGTCTATGAAGCAATATTCCACTTCTACCTCGGCATCGCTCTTTCCGAACGGAATCTCAGGAGACTTGACTTCGGTCTCGAAGAAATCGGTTGTGTTGGTTCCCGAATAGCCGAACACTATCATTGTATATTCCGTGTCGGATTTCCAATATTGTTCGAGCGTCTGCTTGCCTTTCATTCTCTTATAGACAATCTCGTCCTCGTAGTAGCCTTCGATGTCCATCATAAGCAGATTGGCGTTGTATGTTCCGTCGGCGTTCTTGTACAGCTTCGCGTCCTCCGCCGTCAGCAGGAACGGAAGGTAATACTCATCATCATTGCTCGGAGTGAACTCGAATGTCGCGTAGTTCCATGTTGACTTGACAAGTTTCGTCTCGATGGTCAGGTCAGACTTGACGGCGGGATTGGTGGTGACATCAAGTCTTGAGACAGCGGTGGTCAGTTTCCCTGTGTTGTCTACACCGAAAGCATAAACGCGGTATGTGTGCTCCGGAAGGAAATTCCAGCAAAGATCGACATTGCCCCAGAATTCCTTGACTCCTGTGTATGTAAGGGCCTCCCAAGTGTTCTCCTTATAGTAGCCTTCCTCCAGACGCGCGGCCTCCATATTTATGATCCTCTGCGCCATCTGGTTGTCATTGTAGCCGCTGCACTTGTTCTCGTCGACGAAGGCAAGGTAGTAGCGGGTGTCCGCCTTTGAAGGCTCGACCTTGACCTTGACGTCCTCAGGCTTTGTCTCAAGCAAAGTAAGCTTGAACGTGCAGTCATCTGTGACAGGTTCGGCTTCAGTCACGAAGGTTGCCACTTCCCGAGGCTTCGTGGTAGGGGTTCCGGCATAATCCATCCCCCAAGCCACGATGTAATACTTTGTGCCCGACCACAGGTTTGTCGGGGTGTCACTTGAAGGGCCTGTGTGGATATATTGGTTTATGGATATTCCCCAATTCTCCACATTGGACTTGATGTTGCTGATCATATTGGACATGATCTCCTCAAGGGAATATTTCGAATAATCCATCTCGGAGACATAGGTCCAGAAGTAATAATCTGTGCTGTTGGAAGGATTGATGACAATCTTCGCGCTGTTATTGGTGATGTCCGTAATCTCTGCCTTGAACGTTATGTCGGAGGTTTCCACAATAGATGTCGAGAATTCAACCATGGTCACGTCTGTCAATTTCTTTCCGTCCAGACTGAGTCCATAGCAATACGCAATGTAATCTGTGTCATAGTCCAAATCGGTGTATGTCATGTCTGTTTCAACGCCATCCATGGTGTAGAACTGAGGGGCATGCTTAAGGCATTCCTCCAATGTCATCTTGTTATAGTCAGCGATCCCTTGGACATAGTCAAGATCCGCTTTATACAACTGTTCAAGTCCATCCTTGTCCAGAAGATACTTGGAAACCATGCTCTTCTCCATCACGAAGAAAATATAATTTCCACTGTACTCGACAGGAGTGTACTTGACTTTGCAGCCATAAGGATTTATGTCATAAACCTCAAGCTTGAATGGGCCTTCAAACACAGACCCCTGGTTTATCTTCACCGAGACATCCTCTGCTCCGGGATATGAAAGACGCATGGTCGCGCTCCGCGAGGCACCGGCGTTCTGCTCGGCTGAAAACACAACCTTGTCAGGCTCTACACGCACATCGTAAATCCATTCCGCATCTGGTGTGGCAGTAAGCTGATCCGAGCCGGAGCCTCCCTGCAGGGAATATGGCAGCTCATACTCCCCGGCGTCCTTGCTGATGTCCAAAGCGACCGCCTTAATGGTCGGGACAGAAGACTCCTCATTGCAGCCGGCCAACACGGCGACGGCAGACAATAGTCCGAATATCAATGATTTTAATCTCATAATATATTATCCGATATGTTTAAGCATAGTTATTAGAAAGCATGGATTGCGCGGGCAAAATGCTTGCAATAGGTAAGCTCATCAGAAGCGTCAGGACTTACGGCGCCTTCGCTGTATTTGTAGTACCTTGCCAACGCACCGGAGTCATCACTGAACCATGTGGTTGAGCTCCAATAGGCACGACCTTCCGTCAACTGCGTTCCGCCTATCTTGGCCAGCCCCTCGTTGATGGCGCTGAAATTGGCCAGCACCGCTTTGAGCTGATTCTGTGCAGGGAGGAACCACCCGGCGTTTCCGCATGTATAGACAGCCCAGTAAGCCGCAGGGCATGAACTGATGTTCTCAAGCCAGGATGACAGTTTTTCACAGTTGGCCTTGCCATCGTCTTCGCTGGTAGGCCAATAGCTGGCATACTGTCCTGTTGTCGCCCAATAGACCTCCTCGCTTTCAAGTTTGGAGATCACATATCCGTGCTCGCCAGTCTCATCGATGTAGGCAACAACTCCCTGACCTCTGTCCAAAGTCATCTCGTCACCGATCTTGTACGCTCCAGGCTTGGGCGTGTCCGGCTCATCGGCTTTCAGCTTCACATTGTATGACGCGCGGGCTCCGCAATAAGACGTGGACGTTTTCTCCGCCTTTACAGCTTTCTCGTAATCCCAATCCCAATAGGCGGTCTGGACAGCCCTGGTTTCCGTATTCTGGGTGGAAGTCCAATAATAATAACCCTTTGAAAGAGTTGTGCCATCATGTACGGAAAGACTGTCATTAAGAGTGCCAATGTTGTTCAGAATCTCGCACATCTCGTCCACGGCAGGAAGATACCAGCCTGAACCTTTGTCATTGCACCATTTCTGGGCCGTGAAATAGGTTATGGAGCTATAAGGGTTGTTCAGGATTGTGTTCATGTTGGCCAGGCCGTCTGTCTCGCTGTCAGCCCATGAATTAGCGGACTCGTACTCAGACCACTGGATGTTCTTCTTCTCATCGAGGGCCAAGACCTTGATACAATTTTCATCGGTATGCCAAACCACACCAACCACGCCCTGTCTCTCATAATATTCACCGATGGCATATTCATCCTTAAGAGGTGGGCAGCCACGCTGAAGGACGACAACGGAAAGCGTATTGCCGGCGGCGCCACTTATGGTAATCGTGGCCGTCCTGGCATCGGCGCCCGTGTTCAATTCATAGGAGAAAGCGAGCGTCTCGGTGTGCGCGGCCTTAGTCTCAACAAGCTTCAGCCAATCACTGTCGCTCTTGACCTCATACTCCATGTTCGTGCTGATGGGAATTTCCAGCACTCCGGACGCGTCCGAGATCTCGTAGCTGAGATTGGCGGCGGCAAGGACACCTTGCTCGAAACGAATCGCCTGGTCAGCCACCTTACTGGTTGTGTTGTTGATGGCCTCGATGATCACGAGTCCACCTTCCGGATCGGAAGGAACATTGATGGAAACCTCGGCGGCGGACTCATCAACAGACGCGGACCAACCTTCGGACACATGTTTTATGTACACTACCACTTCCTCACCTTCCTTGGCACCTTTCACAGTGTATTTCACTTTGGCGGTGCTGTTGGCCGACACCCCGACAGTCGTGCCAGGACAGACAAGCCTGAACCCGCCAAGAAGCGAAACGGAGAAAGAATCGCCACTGGCAAGGATGAATGTGACTTCATCGTCACCGATCTTCACATCCTTGAAGAACGAGTCTCCATCCTCACCCTCTGCGACGGATAGCGTTGTCCAGTTCTCATCCCCGGGCCACCTGATGCACCAATAACCGGAAATAATGGAAATCTCAGGGGTCTTCCCATCTGTTCCGTTGACCTTTACCTTAGGATCGGTATATTTTCCATCAACCGTCCAATAGTAGTTGTTGTCATCCTCATCCAACTTGACGCCCACCACCGGAGTATGTCCGTCAGCGCCTTTGGCGCCGTCATGAATCGTATATGTCTTCCCGTTACTCAAGGTAAGGGTATAATAGTTCAGGCCATCTTTTGTCTCGGACTTGACTTCCTGGATGTACCCTCCATCCTTGATTGTGTTGACCAGGGCATCGATAGACGCCACCTGTCCGTTAAGAGTACTGACAAGTTCCTCGAGTTTTACAACCCTTGAATCCAAGTCATCCACCCTTGTCTCAAGGTCATCCACCCTTGAGCAGCTTGCCACGGCCACCAGGCCGATGCAAACCAATGAGAGTAACTTCTTCATTTCGTAAAAGATTAAATGTTATTGTTAAGTTGTCTTATTGTCCGTTCAACGGTCTATCATCACAGGAGGGGCCAAAGGTACGAACTTCTCCACATGGTTATGGCTGCCCACAGTGTTGTCAACCCTCACCTTGTCATTGGCATAGAAGTCATTGAGAGAAAATGTCTTTCCGCTCGCCTTGAATATTCTTCTGACAATCGCCTCACGTGAAGGCGCATTGTAGTACATCCTGTTGTCCTCCATGCAGCTGATGGTCTCGGGCCTCCAGACACCTTTGGTGTAAAGCATTCCACCCTCGAAGAATCCTACCGCATCATATCCTTTGCGACCGATGAAATGCCCCCAATGAGCGGTGTTCTTATCATTGGTGAACGAGATGTTGTAGGCAAAATACGGATCGAGCGTCCTCCAGTCCAGGACCAGGTTCTTGTCACCGACCGGAATGGTGGCGTCGGTATAGCGGTACTCATCCTTAAGCCTGCCGAAGCCGTGCCCTCCACCTTCGTGGACAACTATGTTCCTGAACGTCGGACCGACCGGACAAATCGACACAGACCTTCCGGAACGCTCCATCCAGCATGTGCCGGCATAGACATTCTGATTCACAAGCATCAGGATCGTGGTGTTCTGGAGTTCGGTGTCGGTCACCCCGGTGATTTTCTTGGCGTAAGAATAGGCCTTGTCGGTGTCACAGGCAACCTCGGTGCTTGAGCCGCCCGTTAAAACCGTGCTGAAGGCGGTGTTTCTTGTCTGCGCACGGCATTCAGCCATGTCATTCTTAATTGTGGCCCCGCTCTCCTGCGAGTACACGGCCATCACGGTTATCCTGAAATAATCCCTGTACGTGGCGAAAGGTTCCAGACCGAAGAAAGCCTCAACAGCGACTGCGACATCACTGTCAAATTTCCCGCCGTCGGAATATTCATCCTTCGTGTAGCCGTCACCCATGATGATAAGATGCACAGGATCAGGCGCTCCGGCAGATTCCGTCTGGTATCTCAGGATCTCACCGTCAGCATAGGCTCCGCCATCTCCCGTAATAAAGGATCGGGTCCGGCTCTCCGCCTCCCCACCGAAATCGTCCAGGCTTTTGACTTTCCACACATACCTTGAATTTTTCTCGAGCAGATCGGACGGCTTGCATGATGTGGCCGTGGAATTGTACGAAGCCCAGGTCGTGCCATTGTCCCTGGAAAGCATGAGGCAATACTTCACAGCGTCACCGTCCGGGTCGGACGCTGCCCTCCACGTAAAAGTTCCATTCGTCTTCACTCCGGTCGCTCCTTCTTCCGGAAGAAGGAGGTCCGGAGCCAGCGGGTCATTGTTCGGCATGTTCTGGCTGACTGCGATCATCGAGAATGTAGACCCATAATTCACTGTTATGAACTGTTTTCCTCTCGGTGTGCGGTCCGTGAACGGAGCCGCCGAGACAGTGACCGGAGTCTCGCCGGCTGAGCCTTTGGACGGGGACACCTTGCACCATGAGGCGGTTGACGGGATCACTATCTCCCAATCATGCTTCGATGTGATAGTAATGACCACAGGCGTTCCCTCCTGGTCCAGCTCGACACTGTAGGAGCTTGCGGAGAAATCTACTCCCTCCTGTCTGACGGCTATCTCGCACATGTCACCGCCCCCGCTGACCATGACCGTGCCCTCTCTTTCCAATCCATCGTTCTGACGGGCAGTGATTGAAAGCGCGGCGTCTCCTTCCCCTCTCGCCGGCGAGCAGACAATCCATTCACAGTCAGACGCGGCGGTCCACGAACAATCGGCCGTGATGTTCACTGTCTGTTTCTGCTCTGAAGACTTGAACTCAAGATCTCCGGTTGACAATTCCAAACCGCCTTCCTTGCCGCATGCGACAAGCCCGGCGGCAAGGAAGACCAAAACCAACGATTTAAGTAAATATCTCATTATTCTGTGTAAGTAAGCTCAGTGTTGTCTTTTACCTCATCGTACACGTACAAGTAATTGCCAGTGTCGGCAGAATGCACAGAGTAGTCGAAAGCTGAAATGTCTTTCATGACGCCTTCTTCGTCAAATGTCACAACAACAGGAGAATCGCCGCCCTTGCCGCTTCCCCAGAAGACCAATTTCTTGCTTTCATCCTTTCCATAGTAATAAAAAGGAGTCCCGAACGCACTGTAATCCTGAAGAGCGTCTCTGTAATACCATGAGCCATCGAAGGTTATCGTCCTGTTCTCATAATCGACCACACCTTTAAGCAGCGGCATTATGGTCCCGGAGCCTCCGATAAGATCTTTTCCAAGGTTGAACCAGTCCGCGGCCATTGTCACAACGGAAGCCGTTCTGCGGGTGAAGGTGACGGTGAATTTGTTCTTTACTCCATTTATGGAATAGCCGCCGGATTTGAGATCAAAAGCGGAATATTTGAACTCCTCCGGATCAAGCTCGAACGCGGAATTGACATTACCCCATTCGTCATACACGGCGCCTCGGTCAAGCTTGATGTCAAACACAGACTTTGGGGCATGCGGAAGCCTCACTCTGACGGTCCTCCTGTCCTCGGCCACCTCATAGTCGGCATAAGCATACTCTTTTCCTCCGTTATCCTTATACACGACGCTGACGGTATTTGAAAGATGTGTGTTTTTGTAGACATCGAACGGGAAAACCATCTCAACGGCGGCGCCATCTTCTTTCCATGTCGTCGCGGGAGCGTCTTTGAAATATGAAGCCTCGACAGAAAAATCCACAGAAGAGTCATCCCAACCGAGATTGGAGTAGGTGGCGGTTGATGTGTTGAATGAAGAATTCACGCCCCACCCTTTGTTTCCGCTCAAATCAAGGAAAAGCCCTTGCGGGAAACTTACCAGATACCCCGCTCCGTTCGCCGGCTTGGGACACTCAATGGTCACGATGTTGCCTTCAACAGAAATATATTCAAGCGGAAGATCCTTCTTTGGAGTGACTTCCATTGTTCCCCACTTTACATATTGGATCGTGGCATAACTCTCTTTGTTCACTACCACGTTCTCTGAATATTCCAGAGTAAGCACATTGCCGGCAGGATAGGCTTTCAGGATGGTCGGGATCTCAGTGTCAGCCACATTAATGGTTTTCTCCGCCAAAAGGCTCACAAGTCCGGTCTCCGAGATCGCGGCGGCATAAACCTTATACTCATGGTTCGGCACGCACTCGAACTCGATTCTTTTCTTGACCTGGTCCACTGCATTGAAAACACCGCTCTGCAACGCTGTACCGACCTTGTCCATCAAGATGTCCTGAGGCGCCGGCACCACAGTGCTGCCGCCATCCATGATTACATAGCCGAACTGGGCTGTGTTGAAATCAGCCTCCAAAGTGAATGTCATCAGATAATTGCTGGCGACATTCTGCTCTATGGTGACCACTGGTTTGTCCTTTCCGGCGTTCTGGGTGCTCAATCCATCCTCAGAGCAAGACGTGGCGACAACAGCAAGACAAATCGCCATTGATATGATTTTATCAAGTCTCATAGTCCATCTACTTATTTCGTGTCAAAACAATATCTGTATAAACAAGCCATACGCTGTCAGTGTATTCCCCCTGGGTGTTGAATATGGCCGCGGTAAGACCATACCCTCCTGACTGGAATGTGATCGTGTTCATGTCCGAGCTCCAGGAACCTTCCAAAGGAGACACCAGGCTAATGGCATTGCCAGGCATTATAGTGCAGCATCTGATGATTACATCATAAGGAATGTCCGAGAACTGGAACACATTAGCCATCAGAGTGTTGGTCTGGACATAAAGAGCATGGGCATCCTCATCGAAATCCATATACCATACTGGCTGCTTCGGCGGGTTTGACGTAGGGAACTCCCTCTGGACAGAGCCGAATCCCCAGCAGACCAGAACACGTCCCTCATTGGCGTCTATGTCTGACTGGGTGAACCCGCCGCTGATGTTGACAGGGAATGTCACCTTGTTGCCGTAGTAGTCTGTGGCGGATGCCGTCCAATCACCCATGAGTTTGTCATAAGGGTCACTGTCATTGTCTTTTATCTCGACAACCGTCTTTGCTGCCGACACGGAAGCTCCCTCGACATTAGTGATGGAAAGCTCGACCTCCCTCTTCTCATTGATGACGTCATCGTCTTTCACGAAAAACTCGACATACACCGGAGCAAGATCCTTCCCTTTCACCTTAAGCCCTTTCGTCTGTGTGAAGTGCAGGACGTCATCGACCTCGACTCCATCATCGGTCAGAAGTCGGGCCTCGATGTCAAAAGTCACCGGATAATTCCGCGCCTCACCGGTCACAACAACTTCTATCTTGTTCAATCCGGCTCCCTCCTTGAATCTAAAAGACTCCTGGCCGAACCCGATGGCGATGTCACCGGCGCCAAGGTTCTCTTCGGAGCAGGAAATGACTCCGGTCACAGCCGCCAGCAGCATTGCGACAGCCAAGATATTATTAAATGTCTTCATCTTCATCATTATCTATTTATGTATGCGGGATTCTGTTTCATCTGAGGATTAGCCTCCATCTCGGCTGTAGGGATAGGCCAGAGGAAGAAAGGGTCGTCAGCCGGCCTGGACGCCTTCACATAGTTCTCTCCAGGCATCATAAGCGAGGGATCCTGACCTGAGGAACGGGTGAAACCGAGATGCCATCTCTTTAGATCGTTGAGCCGGTGTCCCTCACAGAACAGTTCCCTGACCCTTTCCTCACGTATGGCATTAATCAGGGAAACACCTGAATAGTCCTGATTTTTCCACCCGTTGATTCTCCGGGACTTCAATTCATTGAGATAGTACGATGCGACAGCCTCCTGCCCCGGCTTATTCGCGGCAGCCTCCGCTGCGATAAGATACATTTCAGGAAGCCGGAAGACTTTAGGCATGTTCACGTAATTGGTGACAGCGCTGTAAAGTTTAGGATTACCCGGATATTTGACCATCAAGGTAAGACGTCCCGGAACCGGTGTCGTGATGTTTCTTGTGCTGAACCAACTTGAGTACCTGATGTCATTTGTCTGGTCATAAAGATTCAGGACCCAATCCTCAGGAACATACTGCGGATTGTCCTCCCCGGCCACTCCGGAATTATTGTAGATGAAATAACGGAATGAATTACCTATGTCATCAGGCCCGGTCATGGCGATCTGCCATATTGTTTCAGCAAGATTGTCATTCTTCCACCCGTCGGCAAGCTTTGACGCATCGGTGCACACTGTGTAATGTCCCCCGTCTATCAAAGACTTGGCCGCCATGAGGGCTGTGTCATAGTCATGCATGGCAAGCGAGACTCTGGCTTTAAGCGCCGTCACGACATCTTTGGTGACATAAGGGGAATTCTGCTCGCCCTCTCTCTTGACATATTCCTCAGCCACGGCGATGTCTGACGTTATCTGGGAGAATGTCGCCTCCAACGACGGTCTGGCCGGATATTTCTTGGAATCACCTGTCGGGTCATAAGTGACCACAACGGGAACGCCCATGGTCTCAGAGCATGTGGAAGGATCGTACGCTTCACAGAAAAACTGAGTCAAAAGGAGATACAGATGAGCTCTAATGTAGGAGGCCTCACCGTATATCTCAGCTACCGAGGCTGTGTCATCTGAGGACAAGGTTCCACTGTCAAGGAGTTTTCTGGCTCCGTCTATCAGGAAGTCAGCATTGCCGATGTACCCATAGATGCCATACCAGACATCATTTGCGGTGCTGTTGCCGGCAGTCACATTGTAGCTGTAGAAGTCTCCGCTGAAGTTGCCGAAATTCTTGACGGCGTGAAAAGAATCAGCCTGTAGTTCAGGGACATAGACAAGTGTACCGGTAAAGCAGTACTTCATTCCGGAATAAAGACCGTTAAGGAATGACTGGCAGTCCGAGGCACTTTCCATTGAGTCATCAGTATTTATGGCATCGTCTGGGTATTTGTTCAAGTCGCAGGACACGGAGCAGGCCGCCAAGACGCACAAAAGAGCGATTCTCGAATATATTCTATTGATTTTCATTGTCTTTCAAGGTTTAAAATGTTATCTCGATACCACCGACAATCTGACGGGAGTTAGGGTACATACCGCTGGTCGCGTTTGAATAACCGACTTCCGGATCATAGCCTTCAAAGCCAGTGAATGTAAGAAGATTTCGCCCTGTGACATAAACTTTCACGCTGGATATCTCTTTCAAAGGCTCCAAGATCTGCTTTGGCAGGCTGTAGCTCAAAGACACATTCTTCAGCCTGATGAAGGAAGCGTTGGAAAATCTGGATGTATCGTGATAGAACGGCGTCCCGTATTTAGGAATGTCAGTCACCTGCCCAGGATGCGTCCAGATGTCCAGCATCTTGGTCTCGAAATTACTGCTGAACAGCAATGTCTGAGGGTTCATGGTGTAATATCTCTCGTTAAGGAAGACATACCTCTTGCCTATGAAAGAGAAATCAGCGTTGAAGCCGAGGCCCTTCCATGAGAAGTTGGTCGAGAAACCTCCGGACAGTTTTGCATTGGTGTCCATTCCGCAGAACTGCATGATGTCATCGCTGTAGGTCTTGGTAAGGTTCCCGTTAAGGTCGTACCACATAGGGGAGCCGTCTTCCGGATCCACTCCGGCACGGACCTGGGTGTAGACCAGAGAGGATGAATAGCCTACCTGATACTTCAAAGAGTAATCAGGGAAAGAGATCTCGTCAAGCCCCTGGTAGAGCTTGGTGATCTTGTTCCTGTTATAGTTCAGGTTCACAGACGCGCCCCAGTAGACATTCTTTGTGTGGACAAAATCAAAATTCAACTCGACATCCAAGCCTCTGTTCACCATAGACGCGACATTACCCCAACCGGAAGCATGCCCTGTGGTGGCGGAATAAGGGATTTCCATGAGCAGATTCTTGGATTGCTTGTTATAGAGCTCGACACCGAAAGAGAACCGGTCGAACACACGGCCTGAAATCTTATAGTTCAGCGTGGCGACGGTCTCCCATGTCAAGTCACTGTTGGGTATCTGGGAAATGGCCCAACCAGCGTTTCCGTTGTATTTCGGACCGGAGCCGACAAGGCCCAAAGACGCGTACCACTCACTCAATCCTGAGTTACCTGTCGTGCCGTAGCTAAGATTCATGTTAAGGTCATCAAGCCATGACACGTTCAGGAGGAAAGGTTCCCGTTTCATTTTCCACATCCCGCCGACAGAGTAGAATGTAGCATATCTATGGTTCTTTCCAAAGAGGGAGGAACCGTCCGTACGCACGGAAGCGTCCAGGAAATATTTTCCTGAGAAATCATAGTTCATGTTGAAAAAGAACGAGTTGAAAGCGCATTCAATCGTTCCGCCTGCCCATGAGTCGATGCTTGTGGCGGAGCCGATGGACACCAGCCTGTCATCGGTCAGCCCGGAGCCAAGCATGCTGAATGTCTTTTCCTTCTTCACGAATGACTCATGCCCCAGAAGAAAGGTGAAGAAATGCTTGCCTGCCATGTCATTCTTATACTCGACAGTGTTCGTTGACGACAACTGGCTGTAGCGCTGGAAAGCCTGGGAATTGGAGCCACGCGCGGAAGATGGCGTGTAAGAAGGATAATAAATGGACTGGTTAGTGTAATCAAACGCGTCAGCCGCTTGTTGAAGTCTGATGTTCAAGCCCTTCAGAGGTGTGAATAGGAAAAATGTCTGTCCCATCAGACTGACCACTTCCCTGTCGTTGGTGTTCTTCTTGTAATACTCATTAAGGTCAATTGAGTTATCCCATGGGTATACTTCGTAGACATCACCGTAAGAGAGAGTCCCATCCTCATTGTACACAAGCTGGTAGGGAGTGTAATAAGGAATTCCGGTAACTGCCTGGAGAATAGGCGACTGCGTGTACCATCCAGTGACTATTGTCTGGTATTTCGTGTAGCTGAGCGCGAGGTTCGCTCCGATCTTCAGCCATGGGGAAAGCTGGATGTCCACATTGGAACGAAGGTTGTACCTGTCCGAGCCGGAGTTCGACTTGGCGGTTCCCTCCTCACTCAAGTAACCGAAAGAGACATAGTAGTTTGTCTTGTCCGTGGCGCCTCTGAATGAGGCATCTCCCTGAATTACAGGAGCGGACTTGTCAAACAGGTATGATGTCCAGTCGAAGTTGATGTTGTTTCCAAGAATAAAGTTCTTTTTGGCAAGAAAAGCCGGATCCGAACTCAATGAAGGGACGCAAAGCTGCTCGAACTCCAGCAACTGCTCCGAACTCATCATGTCCATGTTGTAGTTTGTAAGCATCGACACTCCTGCCTGAGCGCGGACCGAGACGGTAGGCTTCTCGCCTTTGCGTCCCTTCTTGCTTGTCACAACAATAACACCATTAGCGGCACGTGAGCCGTATATTGCGGTAGACGACGCGTCCTTCAGGATCGAGATGTTCTCTATGTCCTGCGGGTTCATGCTTGAGAACACATCTGAACTTACAGGCACACCGTCAAGGATGTACAAAGGGGCGTTACTAAGGTTCAAGGAGGAAACTCCACGAAGCCTTATGCTTACGGAACTCTGCGGCTCTCCGGATGTGTTGAAGACCTGAAGTCCGGCGACCTTGCCCTGCAGCGCGTCACCTATGTTGGATGACGGACTTGCCGCGATGTCTTTGGATGACACTGTCGCGACCGAACCTACGATGTTTCCGATTTTCTGCCCGGTACCGTATCCGACAACGATGGTCTCCTCAAGATACTCGGAATCAGTCTCCATAGTGACCATGATGTCGCTACGTCCTGCCACCTTCTCGCTGTGGGTCTTATAACCCAAAATAGAGAAAATCAATGTCGCGTCAGGTGATGCTGTTACGGAAAATTCTCCGTCCGCACCTGTAGAAGTGCCTGTTTTCGTACCCTCCACAATGACTGTGGCGCCAATGATCGGTTCTCCCGACACATCCGCCACCGTTCCACTGACCTTAATGTTCTGGGCAGAGGCCGCGGACGCAGCGGCCGTCAGCGCCAGAAACATTCCAAAGGCCTTTGAAAAAAGGTTTTGATGTTTCTTTTGCATTTGTTTTTGTTCGCTTTATTGATAACTTTAATCTTCTGATGATTTCCGGATGACACTCTACAGCCATCCTCCGTTGCCGGAAACTGCGGGACGGGAGATGAGGGAAATCTTTCTTTCTATAGCGATTCCCTCAGAATCAGCCCGGACTGTCATATAGCCCGAACCAGACTTTGAGCATTTCAGTGTCAATATATTCCCATTGACATGCGGTTCCTCGCTTATGCCAAGGGATCTCATGGACTCCTGATCCATTTTAACCGACAAGTTCTTGATGGACGCCGAAGTGGCTCCGAGAACTCCGCCAAGGTCAATCGAGGATCGCCCCACTCCGACCTGCACACTCGGTGTCCCCTCTATGTTCATAAGGAATCTCCATGTGTCAACCGCTCCGGTTCCCATCTTTCCGACATAGCCGGAAAGATCCATATTGTCAACTCCATTCTTCGGCTTTGTCCCTGTGAAATAGCCATCGATCCCGTTGACTGAAGTAAGAAGCATGGATATGAAATCCTCACGGCTGAACCTGAGGCCGAGTTTTTTCGCGTACGAGAGACCAAGAGCGACCACTCCACTCACATGAGGGGTCGCCATCGACGTACCCTCCATCCAGCCGTACTCTCCACTGCTGTCCTCACCGGGGATTGTGGAGAGAATCTGACATTTCTTGTTATAGCCGGCACGTCCCACATAATAATCTCCGCCGGGAGCGGCTATGTTGCATCCAACGCCGTAATTGGTGTATCCGGCAGGCTGGAAGCCGGGTCCGAACGAGGTGACCGCGATGACATCCCTGAGCGCACCGGGATAATCAGCCTTCGCCAGGCCCTCATTGCCGGCGGAGAAAACGATGATGTTTCCGTCAACGACATCGCTACGGCAGTTTTTCTTGTCAAGGAAATACTGTATTCCGGCATATTCCGCGCTGCATGTTTTCATGAAATCCTCTTCCGTAGCAAAAGAGCCCGGATCATACCCGAACGAGCACTGGGCCACCGAGGCGCCGTTATCCGCCGCGTACATGAAAGCCCTGGCCACAGCCGCGCTGGTCGAATTCTTGTTCTCGAAAATCTGGCAAGACATTATCCGGACGCCATCTCCGTTTCCTGATCCTCCGGCTACGCCACAGACTCCCACTCCATTGTCATTCACCGCCGCCACTGTGCCGGCGACATGGGTGGCATGACCTGAATCAATCTTTTGATTCCATGTTATCTCAGGATTTCCGGAGACAAAATTATAGCCATAGACATCATCAACGTAACCATTTCCATCATCATCCTTACCCTTTTCTCCTCTGAGTTCCGCATCGTTCGTCCACATATTGGCGGCCAGATCGGGGTGATTGTACATCACTCCGCCATCCAGCACAGCCACAATGACGGAAGGATCACCGGCAGTCAACCTCCATGCATCTTTTACCGAGACGTCCGCGCCTTCCACGGCAGTCTTGCAGAAAGAGGTGCTGCCCGTGTTGATAAGATGCCACTGATCTGAAAGATACGGATCATTAAAGACAGATGTGGCGGCCGTGGACTTTGTCTGAAGACCTCCATCGGCAATCTGAACCCTTTCCTCAGGCCCCTGGCTGATTATCTTATTGTACTGGATCCTGATGATGTCAGATCTTTCAGATAAAGCGACAGCAATCTCTTCCGACGGGGCGGCAGGAGAGAAAGCGGCGATGTACCAACTCCTGAGATCGGTGTCGGAAGAGCCTCGGAACAATGGCTCCAAATGTACGCGGCACAAAGAATCCCCTGAAAGAACGGGGATGGTCTCCGGCGCGTCACCGGAAAACTGAAGAAGCAGCGTACCTTCCTCAGAGGAAGAGCTGCTGTTCACGATTTTACCGGACAAAACGGGGGAATCTTCCGGTAATCTTTCCATGCACCCGGCAAAGAGAGCGCAGGAAACGGCAAGCAGAGAAGCAATTTTCATGATAAGTTCGTTTTCAAGGTTGCGAATTTAGCAAAAAAAATTCTGATGCAAATATTTTTTATGACTATCGTCAAAGAAGCCTGCGCCCATTATTTTATTCTTCCGATCAATTTGATTATCTTTGTGGTTTAGTATAAACAAGATTAACAGGCTACTGAATATGTTCGACAACTTACAGGAGAGACTTGAGAGATCCTTCAAGATTCTGAAGGGCGAGGGTAAGATCACCGAGATCAATGTCGCGGAGACGCTTAAGGACATCCGCAGGGCGCTTCTGGACGCGGACGTGAGCTTCCGTGTGGCCAAGGACTTCTGCGACAAGGTCAAGGCCAAGGCGATGGGACAGAATGTCCTCACCGCAGTGAAGCCTCAGCAGATGATGGTCAAGATCGTCCACGATGAACTGGCAGAGTTCATGGGAAGCGCATCGCAGGACATCAACATCAAGGGCAATCCGGGGATAGTGCTGATAGCCGGCCTGAACGGTTCAGGCAAGACCACATTCTCCGCCAAACTGGCGAACAACATCAAGAGCAAGAGAGGAATGAAGGTACTGCTTGCCGCCTGCGACACGTTCCGCCCGGCGGCCATCGAGCAGTTGAAGGTGCTCGGCGAAGGGATCCAGGTTCCGGTCTTCACGGAGGAAGGCGTCAAGGATCCGATCAAGATAGCCAAAGACGCCATCGCCAAGGCAAAGGCTGAAGGATATTCAGTGGTCATCATAGACACAGCAGGACGTCTGGCCGTGGATCAGGAGCTTATGGACGAGATCTCGGCCCTGCACAAGGCCGTGAATCCGACAGAGTCCCTGTTCGTGGTCGACGCGATGACCGGTCAGGACGCTGTGGAGACAGCCAAGGTCTTCAACGAAAGGCTCGACTTTGACGGAGTGGTTCTGACAAAGATGGACGGTGACACCAGAGGCGGAGCCGCGCTTTCAATCAAGTACGTCACAGGAAAACCGATCAAGTTCATCTCCTCCGGAGAGAAGATGGAGGCCATGGATGTGTTCCACCCCGGGCGCATCGCCGACAGGATCCTCGGAATGGGCGACGTTGTCTCCCTCGTGGAGAAGGCCCAGGAGCAGTTCGACGAGAAGCAGGCCCGCGAGACCAGAAAGAAACTGGCCAAGGACAAGTTCGGGCTGATGGACTTCTACAACCAGATCCAGCAGGTCAAGAAGATGGGCAACATCAAGGATCTGGCCGGCATGATTCCGGGAGTCGGAAAAGCCATCAAGGACATAGACATCGACAACGACAAGGCTTTCAAGGGCATTGAGGCCATCATCATGTCCATGACCCCGGAGGAAAGGGACAATCCGGAGATCATCAACGGAAGCCGCCGCAAGAGGATAGCGGACGGAAGCGGGACGAATGTGGCCGAGGTCAGCAAGCTTCTCAAGCAGTTCGAGGCCACAAGAAAAATGATGAAGAGCGCCCTGGCCGGGAACCTTACGCAGAGGCTCCGCGGATTCAGGAGGTAGGAATATCCCAAAAGAGCCACCGGACCGGATCCAGTGGCTCTTTTATCATATTCATGACAGCCTCATCCTATGAAATAGTCCTTGCGGCGAGGAGCCTCGGCCAGGCGGTCTGAATATACCGATGGGGCGAACGGCCTCATGTTGTAGCGGGAAGCCATCACCTGGCCGTAAGCCCCCGCGCTTCTGATCGCGATAAGGTCTCCCCTGTGACTCTTCGCGAGCAGGCGCTCCTTGCCGAACGTGTCGGCTGACTCACAGACGGGTCCTACAACATCATAGACCCTTTTCTCGCGGGAGTCATCGTCCTCATAGTGTGCCGAAAGATTCTCGATCTTATGGTAAGCCCCGTAAAGAGCGGGACGGATCAGATCGTTCATCCCGGCGTCAACCATCAAGAAACGGCGGTTTTCACCTTTCTTCACAAACAGCACCTCGGTGATCAGCGAGCCGCACTGGGCCACAAGGGACCTCCCCGGCTCGATGTGGACAGTCTGGTCAGGACGGCGCCGAAGGTTCTTGTCAATGGTTCTGAACCATGTCTCGAAATCAGGAACCGGATCGGCGTCAGGCTCATCGTAATCGACCCCCAGGCCTCCTCCCAGATCAATGTTGCCGACCACCATCCCGTTGGACTCAAACCGCGACACTATGTCATTGACTTTCGCGCATTCCAGCCTGACGACATCCTCCACATCCAGTATCTGGGAACCTATGTGGAACTGAAGCCCGTAGAAATCAATGTCAGGAAAAGAGTTGACCAACGCCACAGCCTCATCGAAACTCCTGTCCGAGATCCCGAATTTGTCCTCGTACAGGCCCGTCGTGATGTAGTGATGCGTGTGGGCGTCGATGTTCGGATTGATCCTAAGGCTTACGGAAGCCCTGCGCCCCAGTCTCCTGGCCAGATCCCCGATGATCTCTATCTCCTCAAGGGACTCCACGACAAAAGCCCCTATGCCGACCTGAAAGGCCTGACAGATCTCCCTGTCGGACTTTCCGACTCCGGCGAAGAAGATCTTCTTGGGATCGTAGCCGCATCCGACGGCGAAATCTATCTCGTCTCCGCTCACGCAATCCGCCCCGAGCCCTCTGGAGCTTATGATGTCATTAAGACGGATGTCTGAATTGGCCTTTATGGAATAATGCACCTTGATTCCGGTGCGTACGGAAAGTTCGGCGACCTTGTCCACCGTGCGCTGGAAGAGGTCTATGTCATAGTAGTAGAACGGGGTCGCGACCCTGCGGAAGGAAGAGAAATCATCTATTTTCAGCATCTCACAATATTCTTTGAACACACAACAATTGCAAAAGTAATCCAAAATTTCTAAATTCGCGCACTATTGTACGTTCAGAGGGGGTTTCTGACACGAGATAGCGATTGAAAAAATACTTTTTAACATTAGGACAAAAATGGAAAAAGGACCTATTTCACAATTCATAACCCACCACTACCGCCACTTCAACTCGGCGTGCGTGGTGGACGCCGCGAAGGCTTACTGCGACCTTCTCGACAAGGGTGGAAAGATGTTCCTTGCTATGGCGGGCGCGATGAGCACCGCCGAACTCGGACTTTCACTCGCGGAAATGATCCGTCAGGACAAGTTCTCATTCGTCTGCTGCTCAGCCAACAACCTTGAGGAAGACATCATGAACCTCGTCGCACACTCACACTACTACAGGATTCCCGGTTACCGCGACCTCACTCCGCAACAGGAGCAGGAGCTGCTTGAGAACCACTACAACCGTGTGACCGACACATGCATCCCGGAGGAGGAGGCATTCCGCCGCCTGGAGGGGGCTCTCGTCGATGTGTGGACAAAGGCGAAGAACGAAGGGAAAAGGTATTTCCCTTATGAATATCTCTACCAGATCCTCCGCAGCGGTGTTCTGGAGCAGTACTATGAGATCGACCCTAAGGACAGTTGGGTAATGGCCGCATGCGAGAAGAATATTCCTATCATCTGCCCGGCCTGGGAGGACTGCACCACCGGCAACATATTCACAGCCCACTGCATCCGCGGCGAGTTCCCGACCGACCTCGTGAAGACAGGTGTCGAGGTGATGATGTTCCTTGTTGACTGGTACAAGGCCAACGCAACCGGAGCCGGAGTCGGATTCTTCCAGATCGGCGGCGGCACCGCCGGAGACTTCCCTATCTGCGTCGTTCCGATGATGGAGCAGGATCTCGGATGGAAGGGCACGCCGCTGTGGTCATATTTCTGCCAGATCTCCGACAGCACCACTTCCTACGGTTCATATTCAGGAGCCGTTCCTAACGAGAAGATCACCTGGGGCAAGCTTTCCCCTTCCACACCACGATTCATCGTGGAGAGCGACGCGACGATTGTCGCTCCACTGATCTTCGCCTACGTGCTGGGCTGGTAGTCCATCGCTGATTGTTCCCTATCAGGTGATGGCCGCTGTTTTCTCGGTCATCACCTCTTCTTTTTCATCAAACCACACACAACCAAACACAGCCGCTAATTGACACAACCAATGATGAAAGGACAACTACGGAAAAGCAATGCTCTTATAGCGAACATTACGAAGAAGTTCAAGAAGATAAGGAATAACGGATTTTCAGGGCTCAAGGACAACATCAGCGCCAAAAGGACTCTGTCCAAAGTCGGAAACAGGCTTGAGCAATGGATTGTGGAAGGAAAACATCACGAAATCTACAACTCCATGGACGAGATTCTGGATGAACTCGGATTGACGAGCGAGGAACTCTCTCTCTACTGCTCAAGGATCCTGAAGAAAAAGTTTCTTTCATGGAGAAAGGAACTGAGGATCAAAGATGCGAAAGTACTTCTTCTGGAACACCCGGAATCGCCGGTGTGCCACATAGGCTACATTGTAGGATTCAACGACAAGTCAAACTTCCGCCAACAGTTCAGGGAAGTCGTGGGTTGTACTCCGACGGAATGGAGGGCGCTGAATATTAAAAAGAACGAATAATCGCCGCCGCAAGGCACCCGTTCTGAAAAACATCTCAACAATGAAATTCAGTTCAAACAAAGCTATTTACTTACAAATAAGCGACATAATCCGCGAGAAGATTCTCTCGGGCGCACTCATGGCCGAAGACAGAATCCCGTCTGTACGGGAATATGGAGCCTCGATCGGCGTGAACCCCAACACGGTGATGCGAACCTACGAGAAGCTCACCGACGAGGGAATCATCTACAACAAACGCGGGATCGGCTATTTCATCGGAGAGCGGGCCAAGGACATCGTGCTTGAGAACGACAGGAAGGAGTTCCTCGAAGTCGAAGTTCCTGCCTTTCTTAAAAAGATGAATCTTCTGGGGCTCGACCCGAAGGAAATACTCAGCAAGCGTTAGACAAGCATTCAAGATTATCCTGACCGCCGTCGGCATCGGCTCCGTCCGGTACCGACCACCACCGTCTCAGACTCTTCACCAACAAGGGGAAGCGTGGCGGTCAGAAAATGTAAAACTCGCGGCGGTACTGGTAGTTGGAACGTAGGGATTCGAAATTCTCGGGAGCCATGCGGAACATGAAGTCATCGGTGAAGATCGGGTAGTTGTACTGGAGTACGGAGGCGACCTCACCTTGGGACTTGCCCTTCAAGTCAAGGCGTATTGACTCAAGGTCAATGATTTCGGTCTTCGGGAAGAAGTCGTACAGAGGCTCGATGCCGAAGAAGCGGGCAAGGGCGCGCACGGCCATTGTCGTGCCGTTCTGCTTGCCTTGATAGGAATAGCCGGCGATGTGAGGAGTGGCGATGTCAACCATGTTCAGAAGCTCCCGGTCAATGTCCGGCTCGTTGTTCCAGGTGTCGATGATCACAGGACCAAGCTTCGGAATCGCGCGCTTCAAGGCAGCCTCATCGACCACCTCTCCCCGTGAAGCATTTATGAATATCGTCCCTGGCTTCATCCTGTCAAAGAACTCATCGTCAGCCATTCCCCTTGTCGTCCCGTTCAGAGGCACATGCATGGTCACGATGTCAGCGTTCGACAAAAGATAGTCCAGGGTGCAGAAACCTTCCATTCCCTCCTCCTTCATGCGTGGCGGATCGTTCTTCAGAACTTTGAACCCGAGTGAGCCCGCAACGGAATCCACCCTGCGGCCCACGTTGCCGACACCCACGATCCCCAGCTTGCCGCCTTCCAGACGAATAGACTTGCGGGCGGCCACACCGTAAAGGGCGGAAAACACATAGTTCATCACTCCCCCGGCGTTGCAGCCGGCCGAGTTCCGGACCACGACACCTTTCTTGTTGCAATACGGAAGGTCTATGTGGTCCATTCCGATTGTCGCTGTGGCGATGAACTTCACCGGAGTGCCCTCAAGCAAAGATGCGTCACATCTGGTCCGGGTCCTGATGACCAGCGCGTCAGCGTTCATGGCGTCCTCATGAGAAATCCCGCGGCCTTCCATATATCTAACATCAGCATACGGCTCCAAAACCCCTTCGATAAACGGAATAGCCTGGTCTATTATGATTCTGATCTTGTTGTCCATAACCTTCCTCCGATTAAGAAACAGAAAAACTCCTGAAATATTAAAGAAAGACATTCATTTAAGAATCAACTCTTTGACGTACCCCACCTTGTCGTAGTCCCTGACGAAAAGCTCATCGTCCTCCAGAAACCTGTTCATCGCCTGGATCAAGGCGGCCTTTTGGAATTCCAGATGGCTCCTCAGCATCGAGGATGACATTGTCACATAAAGCTTCCCGTCACGATAGAATCGGCGAAGGGTCTGGCCGCCCACACCGGAGACGGCATCCCAAGCGGCGAAAACACGCTGGGTATTGAGCCCGGCGCTCAGCTTCAAAGCCTTGATGTACAAAGGGATGAGCTGGTCCATCCCCAAGGCCTCCTTGCGAGGCGTGCCCTTCACCTTTTGAAACTCAGTCATAATCAGATCTCCCTGAACTCTCCCCCGACAGCCTCGAAGTAAGCCCTGTCCGCGGTCAGGCCATCCACAATCCCGGACATCCTGACCTTGTTGCTGTCTGTTATGAATATCTGGCCGAAGTCACTCCCGGCGACCATCCCCAGCAGATTCGAGATCCTGCTCATGTCGAGCTTGTCGAACACATCGTCAAGAAGCAGAATCGGCGGAAATCCGTACCTACGTTTCATCAGTTCGTACTGGGCGAACTTAAGCGAGACCAAGAACGACTTCTGCTGCCCCTGCGAGCCGCAGCGCCGGATAGGGAACCCGTTCATCTCAAAGATAAAATCATCCCTCTGGACCCCTGCCGTAGTGTACTTCAATATCCTGTCCTTCTCCCTGGAAGCCTTAAGAAGATCCGCCAGCGAGCCTTTCCTCAAATCTGATTTATAGTCAATGGACACTGTCTCACGGCCTCCGGAAAGAGCGGCGTAATGCCCGGCCGCCAACGGGAGCAGATCCTTGACAAAAGCGTCCCTCCTGCCGTGGATCACACCTGCATATTCATTCATCCTTTCATCGAACACGTCCAGAAGCGACTCGTCGAAGACCCCGTCCTTGAGCATCTTGTTGCGCTGGAAAAGGAGGCGGTTGTACTGCTGCATCGCGGCGAGGTATTCCCTGTCCATCTGCGACAGCACCGAATTGACGAACCGGCGCCTGTCCTCCCCGCTCTCGCTCACGAGGGAAGTGTCTGACGGAGAGACCATCACTATGGGCAGCACGCCGATGTGCTCCGAGATCTTCGAATATGCCTTGTCGTCCCTCCGCACCTTCTTCTCGCCCCTACCGTCCACCTGGACGGAGAACCGCGCGTCCGGTCCCGTATTCATTGAATATGTCCCGCAGACCGCGAATGAGTCAGTGCCGTGACGGAAGTTGAACCTGTCCGAGGACGCGAACGCGCTCTTTGTCATCGAAAGGTACCAGACGGCGTCCATGAGATTTGTCTTTCCCTCCCCGTTGTTGCCTGAGATGCAGTTTATGTTGGGAGAGAAGGACAATTCCTGAAACGCTATGTTCCTGAAATTCTGGACGACTATTTTCTTCAGTGCCGGCATCTGGATCATTCTGATCCCGCAAAGATAGTCAATTTCATGGGAAAAGAGATAGAGCTATCATAAATTGCAAGATTAAACATTTTTTTCTATTTTTGCAGACTACTATTATTCGATAATAACAAAAACTGTATAAAAATGTCAAAAGAAGAATCAATTTTGAAGGAGCAAGAGCAGGAGCGTGAGGAGAAGGTCATTGAGACCGTGTCCAAGACCGACCAGTTCTTCAGAGAGAACAAAAAGACAATCTACGGCACACTGACCGCACTCGTGGTGATCGCGCTTGCGTTGGTCGCGTATCAGAAATTCCACGTGCAGCCCAAGAGCGAGGAAGCCACGGCCCAAATGGTCCCTGCCGAAGCCAACTTCCGCAACGGCGAGTTCGAGCTCGCCCTCAACGGTGACGGAAACGTGCTTGGCTTCGCGCAGATCATCAAGGATTTCGGAGCAAAGGGCGGCGAGTCGGTCTATTTCTACGCAGGTGTCTGCGAGCTCCAGCTCGGACACTATCAGAAGGCCATAGACTACCTTAAGCATTACAAGGGAAAAGATGACATCCTCTCGGCACGTGCCACAGCTTGCATCGGCGACGCCTATGTCGGCCTTGAGAAATACAACGAGGCGGTCGGCTACTTTGAGAAAGCGGCCGCCACCGCCGACAACATGTTCGCCGCGGCCTACCTTCTGAAAGCCGGTGTGGCTTGCGAGGAGCTTGGAGACAACGCAAAGGCACTCACTTTCTACAAGAGGATCAAGGATCAGTACGCCAATTCTCCGGAAGGCTATGACATTGACAAGTACATCACACGGATCGAAAACCAGACCAAATAAGGAATATGGGAAGAGCGTTTGAATTCAGAAAGGAAAGAAAACTCAAAAGGTGGGGCCACATGGCCAAGACCTTCACCAAGATCGGCAAGGAAATCACCATCGCGGTAAAGCAAGGCGGTCCTGATGTCGTCGGCAACTCAAGGCTTCGCGCCCTCATGGCGGAGGCAAGAAGCGAGAACATGCCGAAGGACAACATCGAGAAAGCCATCAAGAGGGCCCTTGAGAAGAACCAGGGAGACTTCAAGGAGGTTGTGTTCGAAGGCTACGGCCCCCACGGCATAGCCTACCTCGTCGAGACGGCGACCGACAACAACACACGAACCGTTGCCAATGTAAGAAGCTACTTCACAAAATGCGGAGGTTCCCTGGGGACAAGCGGCAGCGTCAGCTTCATGTTTGACCACAAGTGCGTTTTCCGCGTCAAGTATAAGGAAGGAATGGACATAGATGAGCTCCAACTGGCTCTGTGCGACTGTGATGACGATCCTGAGGTTTTCATCGAGGAGCACGAGGACAAGGATGAGAACATCACCAAGGAGGTAGTGATCTACGGCGCCTACGAATCCTACGGCGCCATCCAGAAATACCTTGAGGACAATGGCTACGAGCTCATCTCCGGAGGCTTCGAGAGGATTCCGAACGTTGAGTTGAAGGACGTGACCCCAGAGCAGCGCGAGACCCTTGACAAACTCACCGATCTTCTGGAGAACGATGACGATGTCACCAATGTCTATAACACGCTGAAACCAGCGGAGTAATGCCGCTAATGAACATCAAGGCTGACTGAAAGTGATTTTAGTCAGCCTTTCTTTTTACTTTACGGAGGTCATGACGCGCAAAAGAAATTTTTCCATGGCAAA
>DJOW01000027.1:0-5922 GCA_002437305.1 Bacteroidales bacterium UBA6428 | reverse complement strand
TTTGCCATGGAAAAATTTCTTTGCGCTATGGTGACGTCACAAAAGTTGCAACTGTGCTTAAATAGTCGCTTCGACAAGCTCAGCGACCGGAACATTAGGCACACAATTATATTCAGAAATCAGCATTTTGCCACAAGAGACGGAATTTTACGATTTTGCGGGCCGGAATTTTGAATGAAACGGGATTCTTGATAAATTTGTGGTTCTGAAAATTGATTAAAGTACAGAAAGTATGAGCATCCAGCAGGATAACATCAAGAAACTGGTCGAGCGCAGAGCCGCGGCCAGGATGGGCGGAGGCCAGAAAAGGATCGACGCACAGCACGGAAAAGGCAAACTGACCGCGAGGGAGCGCCTCGCGCTGCTGCTTGACGAAGGAAGTTTCGAGGAATTCGATATGTTTGTCCGCCACCGCTGCACGAACTTCGGAATGGAGAGGCAGCATTTTGACGGGGACGGGGTTGTCACCGGGCAAGGCACGATAGACGGACGTCTTGTCTATGTGGCGGCCCAGGACTTCACAGTCTCGGGAGGATCCCTCTCGAAGACGATGGCCGAGAAGATCTGCAAGGTGCAGGATCTGGCCACAAGAAACGGAGCTCCGTTCATCTGTCTCAACGACTCCGGTGGAGCGCGAATCCAGGAAGGAGTCGACGCGCTCGCGGGCTACGGAGAGATCTTCGAAAGGAATATCCTGGCGTCGGGAGTGGTTCCGCAGATCTCGGGAATATTCGGCCCGTGCGCCGGAGGGGCGGTCTACTCCCCTGCCCTGACAGACTTCACGGTGATGGTCAAGAACACATCCTACATGTTCCTCACCGGCCCGGCTGTCGTGAAAAGCGTCCTCGGTGAGGTTGTCTCGCAGGAGGAACTTGGTGGAGCCAGCGTGCATGCCACCAAGAGCGGCGTGGCGCATTTCGCGGCGGAAAACGAACAGGAAGGAATCGCAACCATCAAGGAACTCCTCGGTTATATTCCCCAGAACAACATGGAGGAGGCTCCGAGGGTTCCGACAGACGATCCTGTCGGCAGGGTTGACGAATCCCTCAACGAGATCATCCCGGACAATCCGAACCAGGCCTACGACATGTACAAGGTCATCACAAGCATCGTGGATGACGGGAAGTTCTTCGAGATCCACAAGGAGTTCGCCAAGAACATCATAGTGGGATTCGCCCACATGAACGGGCGAAGCGTCGGGATAGTCGCCAACCAGCCAAAAATGCTCGCCGGTGTGCTGGACATCAACGCGTCAAGGAAGGGAGCGAGGTTCGTGCGCTTCTGCGACGCGTTCAACATTCCGATCGTCACCTTGGTGGACGTGCCGGGATTCCTCCCGGGAACCCAGCAGGAGTACGGAGCCGTCATCACCAACGGAGCCAAACTGCTGTACGCCTACGGTGAGGCCACAGTACCTAAAGTCACAGTGGAACTGCGCAAAAGCTACGGAGGATCCTACATCGTGATGAGCAGCAAGCACCTGCGCGCCGACCTTGTCTACGCATGGCCTTCGGCCCAGATCGCTGTGATGGGCGCTGACGGAGCTGTCAACGTGCTCTATGCCAAAGACATCAAGGCCGTTGAGGATCCTGCCGAGCAGCAAAAGATCCGTGCCGCCAAGAAAGAGGAATACGAAGAGCTCTTCAACAATCCTTACCAGGCCGCGGAGAAAGGCTACATCGACGATGTGATCGAGCCTCGCAACACCCGATTCCGCGTCATCAGGGCTCTTGAGCAGCTGGCCGGAAAGAAACAGCGGATGCCCGCAAAGAAACACGACAATCTTCCTCTGTAGGTTATGAAGAGATTTGGACAATTAACATTATCGGCTGTCCTGATGTTCTCCGGGTTGAATCTAGGTGCCCAGAACCTTTCGGACCTGAGAATCGGAGAGGTCCTCGTGGAGAACACAGACGGGCTCACGGACGGCTACGGACAGCGGACAGGCTGGATCGAGATCTTCAACAACTCCTACGGAAGCGTGAAGTTCGCCGGCTGCTACCTGTCCGACGACAAGGACAACCTGCGGAAGTATCATGTTCCGGCATCTGACGTGACGACGACTCTGAAGCCACGCCAGAGCGTTGTCTTCTACGCAAGCGGAAACGCCTCGCAGGGAACGTATTACACTAACTTCACCCTGCGCAACGGTTCCACAATCTACCTCGTCAGCAATGACGGACGCACCATCATCGACACCATCGACATCCCGTCGGATCTTCCGGCGGACTGTTCCGTGGTCAAGGTCCCGACAGGCGTGAAAATGATGGATTTCGAGACAAGACTCAGCTCACAGCCGACCCCTGGATCCTACAACGGGGATGTGGACGCGAAAACCAACAGCCAGATAATGAAGGAGAAAGATCCGCACGGATGGGTTCTCACACTGATTTCAGTGTCGACAGTGTTCATCGCGCTCACCATCCTTGCGTTCATCTTCGGCTGGATCGGCAACGCCAACAAGAGAGCCGCAGCACCGAAACCGGCAAAGGCGGCAAAACCTTCCAGGAATGTGAATATGACTCCGGAGGTCGCCGCAGCGATCTCGATGGCTCTCTCGCAGGAATTCGGAGGAGAGGTCTATGCGGCCATCGCGATGGCGCTTGACGACTATCTCGGCGGAGGAATCCACGACAAGGAGAGTTTCGTCATCACAATACGCCCGTCACAGGCCAGCAACTGGAACGACAAGACACAGAATTTCAGACAATCACCAAGATAATAAAAGAATATAATAACATGAAAACGTACAAATTCAGGATCAACGGCAACGAGTACAACGTTGAGATCAATTCAGTGGAAGGGAACATCGCGGATGTGACGGTGAACGGAGCGGCTTATCAAGTCGAGATGGAGAACGCTTCCGCACCAGTCCAGAAACCGGTTCAGGCACCTGCCACGGCAGCCGCTCCGGCAACTACTGCCGCAGCACCTGCACCGAAACCGGCAACCCCTGCAGGAACAGGCAAACCGGTGACCTCCCCTCTCCCAGGCGTGATCATCGAGATTTCCGTAAAGGAAGGCCAGGCAGTGAAGGCCGGTCAGAAAGTGGCCGTCCTTGAGGCTATGAAGATGGAGAACGAGATCCAGGCACCGTCTGACGGGACGGTCACAGCAATCCTTGTGAACAAGGGCGACTCAGTCCTTGAAGGCGCCGAAATCGTCAAGATAGCATAGAAGGATGGGCATCATATTCGAAAGTCTAAGACAGTTCTGGTACTTCACCGGGTTCGCCAACGCGACTTGGCAGAATCTGGTGATGATCCTGATCGGCATCGTGTTCATCACGCTGGCCATCAAGAAGGAATGGGAGCCGCTCCTGCTCGTCCCGATCGGATTCGGAATGATCATCGGCAACATCCCGATGTTCCCGGGACTGAACATCGGAGTCTATGAGGACGGCTCCGTGCTGAACATTCTGTACCAAGGCGTGAAGCAGGGCTGGTACCCGCCTCTTATTTTCCTCGGAATCGGAGCGATGACTGATTTCTCCGCACTGATATCCCAGCCGAGGCTGCTTCTGATCGGAGCCGCCGCCCAGATGGGAATATTCGGGGCCTACCTTCTCGCCCTCACCCTCGGGTTCGACCCTAACCAGGCCGGAGCCATCGGCATCATCGGAGGAGCGGACGGCCCTACAGCCATATTCCTCTCCTCACAGCTCGCCCCGGACTTGATGGGAGCGATCGCCGTGAGCGCATATTCGTACATGGCTCTGGTGCCGGTCATCCAAAGACCTATAATGCTTGCGTTGACTACCAAAAAGGAACGCTTGATAAGGATGCCTGCCGCGAGACAGGTCAGCCAGAAGGAGAAGATAATCTTCCCTATCGTCGGCTTCCTCCTCACGGCATTCATCGTGCCTTCGGGACTACCGCTTCTGGGAATGCTGTTCTTCGGTAACCTTCTGAAAGAAAGCGGAGTGACAAGGCGTCTGGCAGAGACCGCGCGCGGTCCGCTGATCGATGTCGTGACGACACTCATCGGCCTCACGGTCGGAGCCTCCACCCAGGCGGACAAGTTCCTCAGCGGGAACTCGGTCAAGATATTCATTCTTGGTCTGCTGTCATTCGTGATCGCCACGACCTGCGGAGTGCTGTTCGTGAAGATCTGGAACCTGTTCCTCAAGGGCGACCGGAAGATCAACCCGCTGATCGGCAACGCCGGTGTGTCCGCCGTGCCGGACAGCGCGCGTGTCTCCGAAATCGTAGGCAGGGAGTCCGACCCGGACAACCACCTTCTGATGCACGCCATGGGACCGAACGTCGCCGGAGTCATCGGCTCCGCTGTGGCCGCCGGAATCCTGCTCGGTTTCCTCGGATAAACAAGCACGGCAAAAAGACGGAATACACTCGTTCCGAATTTTCATCTTACACAACACAAGGAAAGTTGAGGCATTCGCTTCAACTTTCTTGTTTATTTAGTATATATGTTAAAAGATTAATCTAAAATGTTTTGCCAAGAGGGTTCTTTTGGTTATATTTGTAGGATTAAGAAATCAACACACAATTCATAAATGGAAAACAAGCTACAGGAACTGACCGACAAGCTCTACAAGGAGGGACTGTCAAAAGGCAAGGAAGAAGGCGAGGCCATCCTTGCCAAGGCCAACGAGAAGGCCGCAGAAATCGTTGAGGAGGCAAAAAAACAGGCCGAGGCCATACTTATGAAAGCCAGAAGGGAGGCGGACGACTACCAGGCGAAAGTGGAGGGAGACGTGAAGATGGCAGCAGCGCAGAGCCTCCAGGCCACCAAAAAGGACATCGAGAACCTTATGGTCGGAAAGATGACAGACAAGCAGGTCTCATCAGCACTCTCGTCAGCCGGTTTCGTCAAGGAGATCATCAAGGCCGTGGCAGAGAAATTCAACGCCGAGGAGGCCGAGGATCTCAACATCGTGCTTCCGGAAAGCCTTAAGAAAGAACTTGAGCCTTTTGTCAGCGGCGAGTTGGCGGGCATCCTCAAGGGCGGGGTCACAGCGGAGTTTTCCAAGAAGGTCGCCGGCGGGTTCACCATCGGACCTAAGGACGGCTCTTATTTCATCAGCCTGACCGACGAGACGTTCAAGTCCCTGATCGGCGACTACCTCAGACCTGCCACACGCAAGATTCTCTTCGGCGAGTAATGAACAACTACGAGTACATAATCTCCAGCCTTCCGGCCATCTCGCTTGACTGGAAGTTCGGGGAGGGCACGTCCTTCGACACCTACGTCGGATGGATCAAGTCCCAGCTCAGCGGCTCCGACATCAAGGTCGTGGACCGTCTGCTGGACGGATTCAAGGACGAGAACCTTAACCGGGAGTTCTACGAGGCCGCCCTGAAGGACAGCGACAGGTTCCTGAAGGAATATTTCACCTTCGACCTGAACGTGCGCAACGGCAAGGCCCGCTTCCTGAACAAGGCATTCGAGAGGCCGCTGGATCAGGACACGATCCAGCTGGACACCGGTGAGTTCGCGGAAGCCCCGAGGCTTGAGGAGGCGCTGAACGCCCCCGACCTTCTGTCCCGCGAGCGTGGTCTGGATTCCCTGATGTGGGACAAGATCAATGAGATCACCACGTTCAACTACTTCGACCTTGACGCCATCCTGGGCTTCATCGCAAGGCTGCGCATCATCGGCAGATGGTTCGCCCTCGACGAAAAGACCGGGCGCGAGATGTTCCGCCGCCTCGTGGACGAGGTAAGGGGTACTTTCAAGGGCGTGAACTACGAACCCACAAAATAGAAAATTGAAATAACTGAATATGAAGACAAAAGGAAAGGTAACAGGAATTGTTTCCAACCTTGTGACGGTTCAGGTGGACGGACCTGTGGCGGAGAATGAGCTCTGCTACATCACCCTTGCGGGTACTCCCCTCCTGGCCGAGGTCATCAAGGTGAACGGTGACAAGGCCTCGGTCCAGGTGTTCGAAAGCACCCG
>DJOW01000043.1 GCA_002437305.1 Bacteroidales bacterium UBA6428 | reverse complement strand
GTTTTTTTTGTGTACCTTTGTGAGGATTTCTCGGAGAAGGAAAATGGACATAGATTTGTTTTCGGAGATGGTCAAGAGCTTGATTCTTGACAATGATGAAGTTGCGTTACCAGGCTTGGGGACTTTTGTCTCCGAGGTGATGCCTTCTACCTTTTCTGACAAAGGGTACACCATCAATCCCCCTTACCGAAAACTCTATTTCCGGCAGCGTGGGACGGGGAACGCGACGATGCTCGCTGAGTTTTACGCCGAGACAAACGCCATGGATCTTGAGACTTCCGGGAGGATTCTGGATGAGTTCATCTCCGGGTTGAGGGCAACCCTTCAGTCCAAGAAAGTTGTAGTGTTCCCGGGACTTGGACGCCTGAGGGCGACCAAGGAGAACACTTTCTTCTTCATCGCGGACGAGGATCTGGACATTTATCCTTACGGGGTGGGTTTGGAGCCGGTGTCCCTTAAGACACATGAGGAGACCGTGGATGAGGTGGCCCGCAGCGCGGCCGCGATCAAGGAAATGAAAGTGGGAAAGGTTGAGCTTGTCACCGGCCCCTCCGGAACCGGAAAAGGAAGCGGTGAGGCGGAGGTGGCAAGCGGCGAGGGGGCATCGGAGAAGCCGGCCGGCCATGCATTGAGGCTGAAAGGCAGAGGCGTGCGGAGTGTCCGCAGGACAGTCAGGATCCCGCTGATCGCTTTGGCATGCGTGGCGGGTGCTGCGGCGCTATTGCTGGGAGCCTTCGTGCTTCTTTCCGACCTTGCGCCGGATTTTGTCGATTCGATTCTTTACACACCTGAAGAGCTGAGAATCATTAATTATTAGGACAATGGAAAAAGTTAACGTTTCGGAAAACAGATTCAGTACGGACATGACGATCCCGTGCTACGACACGGACGCGTCTTTCCGCCTTAAGCCGGCTGCGTTCATGGATCATGCCCAGGAAATGGCGTATCTTGCGGCCCAGGCACTGCATTTTGGCTACGATGACCTTCAGAAACACCACACGGCCTGGGTCCTCTCCAGAATGCGGATTGATTTTCCGGATCCTCCGAAGTGGACTGACGAGACTACTTTGTACACATGGCACAAAGGCCTTGACGGTTTGTTCTTTCTTCGAGACTTCGAGCTCCGAAGGCGTGGAGACACTGACCTGGCGGACAAATCAAAGGCTCTTGTGCTCTGCACCTCCTCGTGGATCGTGATGAATGTCCAGACCAGAAGGCTGGTTCGCAGCGAGGAGGTTCTTGATATGGTGCCGACGGCTACCCAGTGCCCGGACAGCGCCATACAGTTCCCTTGCGGAAAGGTCACGATGCCTAAGAATATCCCGGTGGAGGAGGTTGGCTGTCACAAGGTGGCATATTCAGACATCGATGTGAACGGGCACACCAACAACGCTCGCTATGTTGTCTGGGCCATGGACAGCATAGACTACACGGAAGTGTCCGGCGGTCCTGTGAAGAGCGTCAGCATCAATTTCATCAAGGAGACCAAGCCTGGCGAGGTCGTGAGAATATTCCGATGCCGTGAGGAATTAGACGGACGCAGGACTTATTTCATAGAAGGTATGATTGAAGACAAACCGTGCTTCTGCGCACGGATAGATTTTTAAATGGCATGCGTGATTTGTTTTCAGGGGCTGGAATCGCCCATTCCATTCTGGTTTTCGCGGTTGTCATCGCGGTAGGGCTTTATCTTGGCAAATTCAAGATAAAAGGCATTTCCATCGGTTCCACATGGATTCTGTTCGTCGCGATCCTTTTGAGCCATTTCGGTCTCAGAGTGGACGCCACGGTGCTCAGTTTCATGAAAGATTTCGGATTGATCCTTTTTGTGTTCTCTATAGGACTTCAGGTCGGTCCAGGATTCTTCCACTCGTTCCGGAAGGGCGGCATGCAGTTGAACCTGCTGGCCGTTGCCCTTGTGCTTCTTGCCGTCGGAGTGACTGTGGTGATCCATTTCATTACGGGAGAGGATCTAAAGACGATGGTCGGCGTGATGTCCGGCGCCGTGACAAACACTCCTGGACTTGGAGCCGCCCAGCAGACGATGGCCGACTCGATGCGCGCTGAGAACTATCTTGCGTCTGACATCGCGTCATCGACTTCCGGACTGGCATCCGCGTATGCTGTCGCCTATCCTTTGGGAGTGCTGCTTGTGATCGGTCTGATAATGTTTTTCAAGGCCTTGTTCAAAGTGAACCTGGATGCGGAGAAGGAAGAGCTTGACAGCGCTGACAACAGTGAGGATGTGGCCAGGCGCATGCATTGCGAGGTCGAGAACCCGGCGGTTTTCGGGCTTACCATAAAGGACGCCACGAAGGATCTTGACAATTCGATTGTGGTCTCAAGGATTCTCAGGAATGGGCTCATGTCCATTCCTGGACCGGACACAATCCTTCAAAAAGGAGACAAACTGCTGATTGTCACGTCACAGAGAAACGTGGATTCCGTGAGGATCACTTTTGGTGAGGAGGTGCCTATGCATCTCCAGGACTGGGAACAGCTCGACGCAAAGATGGTCAACAGGAAGATCACCGTCACCAAATCCTCATTGACTGGAGTGACGCTGCGGACCTTGAACATAAGGGCCAACTACGGAGTAAGCGTAACCCGTGTCATAAGGTCCGGTGTCGGTCTCGTGGCGCGGCCTAACCTTATCCTTCAGATGGGCGATGTTCTGAGAGTCGTCGGACCGGAGCTTGGAATAGAGGAGGTGGCCAATCTGGTGGGCAACCAGACCTCGACCCTAAACCGGCCGAACCTGATTCCGATTTTCTTCGGGATAGCGGTAGGTGTGATCTTCGGTTCCATTCCGATCGCGATCCCCGGGATTCCCCAGCCTATCAAGCTCGGTCTCGCAGGCGGACCGTTGATCATAGCGATCCTGCTCGGCTATTTCGGCCCTAAGTGGAAGATTACAACCTACACGACGCAAAGCGCGAACCTGATGGTGAGGGAAATGGGAATATCCTTCTTCATGGCCGCCGTCGGTCTCGGCGCCGGACAGAATTTTGTAAGCTCTATTCTTGGCGGAGGTTATTGGTGGATTTTGTACGGTGCGCTGATCACATTCATTCCGGTCTGCGCCATCGGACTGATCGCAAGGTATGTCTGCAAACTGAATTTCTACCAGATCTGCGGTCTCATTTCAGGAGGCACCACAGACCCTGCGGTCCTGGCCTTCACCCAAGGAGCCTACGGAACAGATTATCCGTCTGTTAACTACGCCACAGTCTACCCTCTGTCAATGTTCATGAGGGTGCTTGTCGCCCAGCTGCTGATCCTTCTTGCCATTGCATGACATTATGTTCGGCCTGATCTATCCGGTTTCCCCGGCACCGCTTCTGCCGTTGCCTTCGGCTGACAACCCTGGTGAAGTGCTCCGTCCCGGGGGCGAGATGGTGCCTGTCGTAGAGGCCAACGGCCTTGTGATCGGCCAGGCCACAAGGCTTTCGGTGCACAATGGCTCCAAGCTGATGCATCCAGTGGTTCATCTGCACATAATCAACCGTGCCGGGATGTTGTACCTCCAGAAGCGCTCAATGAGCAAGGATCTTCTCCCCGGACGTTGGGACACGGCGGTCGGTGGCCATGTCGACTACGGCGAGGGCCTGGAGGAGGCGCTTTACAGGGAGGCGTCAGAGGAATTGGGGTTCAAGGATTTCAATCCGGTTTACTTGAAATCCTACGTTTGGGAGTCTGCCCGCGAGAAAGAGCTGGTGAACGTTTTCGCAGTGGTCGGAGATTTTGTTTTGCGGCCGGATCATGATGAGGTCACGGAAGGACGTTACTGGAGCATGCCGGAAATCGGATCGAGTCTCGGCATGGGGGTGTTCACACCGAATTTTGAACACGAGTTCAAGGACATAAAAGACACTTTACTTGCATTGCTCTAATGGACAATCACCAAATTGACAAATTCATCAGGGACCAGCTTTCGGTCTGGCCGCTTGCCGCCGGGAATTACCGTGATCTCAAGAGAGCCGGGACCAAGCGTTTTGCCGTGGGAGATCTGGAAGTCATAGTCCAGTTCAATCCTTGCCGCAAGATCTCTTCGGAGGCGGCTCTTGACAAGAAGTCAATAAGTGAGCGGCCTTGTTTCCTTTGTCCCGGGAATCGCCCCGCCGAGCAGACCAACATGGAGTTCGAAGGGCGCAAAGGCCGGAAATACCGCATAACCCTGAATCCGTACCCGATTTTTCCATCGCATCTGGTCATCTCGAGTTTTGAGCACACGCCACAGTCCATCTGGCACCGTTATCAGGATCTCCTGGACTTCGTCAAGGCGCACGATGGCTATCTTGGATTCTACAACGGTCCGGAAAGCGGGGCGTCCGCTCCTGACCACATGCATTTCCAGGCTTGTCCGCAAGGGATGATGCCTCTCCAGAACAGGGTGGACGGACTGTTTGACACAGACTGTGGCGGAGCGCTGCGATTCCTGACGAGCGTGAAGGAGGCAAGACTGTTCCATCTTAATGAATATGCCCGCGGTGTTTTCGCGCTCCGTGGAACGACAGCGAAATCCACCGCCAAACTGTTCTACCGGTTGCTGGACTGCGCTCCCGTCCCTGATGGATCCGGAGAACCGAGACTCAATCTTATCGCATGGTATCATGGCGGCGAGTACCGATCGGTTGTGGTGTTCAGGGAAAAGCATCGGCCGCACAATTATTTTTCCGCAGGCCCGGATCATCTTTCCATGAGCCCGGGATGCGCTGACATGGCCGGTGTCTATGTGGCTCCCGAAAGAGAGGATTTCGACAAGCTTGATTCCGCGCTGCTCTCACAGGTCGTGAATGAGGTGACGGTGGACGCGGAGACTGAAAAAGAGATCATCTGGAGGCTGACCAGAAGCCAGTGCAGGCTGGAGGTAGGGATAATGAGCGGACAGGAGATAATCTTTGAGATAATCTCTGATGGAGCCGGACTGCAGAAAGTGGAATATTCCGGAGGCCGTGTCTCCTATAACGGAGCGCTCTACGATGAATTGGTCTTTGAGGCGCAAACCGAGGCGACCATGTTCGCGGAGCCATCGTTCGTCCTTTATGGAGTTACCATAGGAGTCGATTTCCACTGGGAGAGGAAGGTGACCCAAAAGTTTGCCGGCACCCTGAAATTCATCGTGGATGGAGACAAGGTCACAGCGGTGAACGTTGTCGGGGTCGAGGATTATCTTCTGAGTGTGATCTCGTCAGAGATGAAGGCCTCCGCCGGCCTTGAGTTCCTCAAGGCGCACGCTGTCATTTCCCGCTCTTGGGTCATCACCCAGATGGCGCACCGTCGGGGGCGGGTCTCCGGGCATGCGGGGCAGGACGTGACTCAGCCGGCGGCTTCGGCCAAAGCCCCGGCGGCAGAGGAAGAGTACATCAAATGGTTCGATCACGAGGACCACACCCTGTTCGATGTCTGCGCCGATGACCACTGTCAGCGTTACCAAGGCCTCACCATGGCGGCGGGAGAGACTGTACGAAAGGCAATAGACCAGACCTGGGGCCTCGTCCTTACCTCAGAGGGTCAGATCTGCGACACCCGCTTTTCAAAATGCTGTGGAGGCAGGATGGAGTTGTTCAGCACCTGCTGGGAGGACAGAGACTATCCTTACCTCCAGGCCCTTCCAGACACGCCTGGCTGCGTGGATGGGGGCGAAGTGTTCTGTGACACGAAGGACGAGAGCATCCTTTCGCAGGTTCTCAATGACTACGACTTGGAAACAAAAGACTTCTACAGGTGGACGGCTGAATATTCCAGATCGGAGGTCTCCGATCTTGTGCGGAGGCGTTCCGGAGTGGACTTCGGTGTCATCCGGGACCTTGTCCCGATCGAGAGGGGGCCTTCCGGCAGGCTGAAGAAGCTGAAGGTCGTGGGGGACAAGAGGACTATGATCATCGGCAAGGAACTGATAATCCGCCGTTGGCTGTCCGAGTCCCACCTGAAGAGTTCGGCCTTTGAGATAAGATGGAACGGCGACAGACTGATCCTCAACGGAGCCGGTTGGGGGCACGGAGTCGGGCTCTGCCAGATCGGTGCCGCCGTGATGGCCAGCAAAGGCTACACGTTCGATCAGATTCTGTCACATTACTATCCCGGCAGCGGACTGAAACGAAAATAAGACGGCAAACACAAACATAACAAACACATAATGAATAACTCTAATGTTACAAAACGAAATCCATGGCTGTGGATCCCTACCCTCTACTTCGTTGAGGGCATCCCATATTTTTTAGTCAACAATGTCTCGGTGCTGATGTTCGCAAAGTTGGGTGTTCCGAACGGACAGATGGCTTTGTTCACATCCCTGCTCTATCTCCCTTGGACGTTGAAGTTCCTGTGGAGCCCCTTTGTGGACATCATCAAGACAAAGAGATGGTGGATCATCACGATGCAGATCATAATGTCCGTAGCCTTTGTCGTACAGGCTCTCACGATGCCGCACCCGTCAGCGGAATCCATAGCTGCCGGTGCCACGCCGATGAGCCTTTTCACTTTCACCATGATCCTTTTCGTCTTCGCCGCATTCGCCTCAGCCACGCACGACATAGCGGCTGACGGATTCTATATGTTGGCACAGAGCCAGAGCAGCCAGGCGGCTTTCGTCGGAGTACGCAGCACATTCTACAGACTCGCCAATGTCTTCGGTAACGGAGTCATCGTCGCGGTGGCCGGACTTCTCGAGACAAGGACAGGAAACGTTCCGCTTGCCTGGCAGCTGACCATCGGAGGGTCCGGCATGCTCCTTACCGCGTTGACCCTCTACCACACTTTCGCGATTCCGGAACCGGAGTCCGATGTCCCTAACATTCAAGACGATTCAGGCAACAAGGTCACTGAGATCTTTGAAGGGTTCGGGCGCACCGTGACGACATATTTCAAAAAGCCGGGTGTTTGGCTCGCGATCATATTCATGCTTTGCTACCGCCTCCCCGAGGCGTTCCTCATCAAGATGTGCACCCCGTTCCTTGTGGCTGCCAGAGAGGCAGGCGGACTTGGCATGCAGACTGCGGAGGTAGGCGTCGCCTATGGTACGCTCGGCGTGATATTCCTGCTCCTTGGAGGCATCTTCGGAGGCTTGCTCGCCTCCCGCACCGGCCTTAAGAAATCCATTTGGATCATGGCCGCGTTCATGACGCTGCCATGTCTGTCCTTCGTCTATCTGGCTATGGTACAGCCGACAAGCTTTGCGACAATCTGCACCTGCATCGCCATAGAGCAGTTCGGCTATGGATTCGGCTTCACAGCCTACATGCTCTACATGATGTACTTTTCCGAAGGCGAGTTCAAAACCTCCCACTATGCTTTCTGCACATGTTTTATGGCGCTAAGCATGATGATACCCGGGATGTTCGCGGGCTTCCTGCAGGAGTATCTTGGCTACCAAGGCTTCTTCTGGATGGTCATTGTCTGCTGCATTGCGACCGTTGTTGTAACCTTCCTTGCCGACCGGAAGATAGATCCAGAGTATGGCAAAAAATAAACATATGAAACATATGAACCCATTGAAAGGAATATTGACAGTTCTGATTTCCGCCGCGGCTTTGGCTTTGCCTGCCGTTGCGGTGGAAAGGCAGGCGGTGAGACCCGGCATCGAGGTGCTTGAGGGCCGTGGCTTTGAAGGCCTTGTCGGCAAGAATGTCGGCCTTGTCACCAACCCTAGCGGAGTGGACCACCTTCTTCGTTCCACGATTGACATCCTTCATGAGGCCCCCGGGGTCAACCTGAAGGCGTTGTTCGCTCCCGAGCACGGAGTCCGCGGCGATGCCTACGCGGGATCGCACGTTGAGGATTCCAAAGATCCAAAGACGGGAATACCTGTCTATTCGGTCTATGGCTCCAACCGCAAGCCGGGCAAGAAGATGCTGGAGGGTCTTGACGTCGTGGTCTATGACATTCAGGACATCGGGAGCCGTTCCTACACCTTCATCAGCACACTCGGGCTTGTGATGCGCGCCTGCGCGGAGGCCGGCATCGAGGTGATGGTTCTTGACAGGCCCAATCCACTGGGAGGCGATAAAGTGGAAGGCTGTCTCGTGGAGCCTGGATTCCATTCGTTCGTCAGTGAATTCAGCATCCCTTACATTTACGGTCTCACTGTCGGAGAGCTTGCGATAATGATCAACGAGGAAGGTCTGAACCGAGGAGAGAAAGGCGACGAGCCCCCTTTGAAATGCAAGCTTTCCGTCATTCCGATGGAAGGATGGCAAAGGAATATGCTTTATCGGGATACCGGACTCCCTTGGGTGCTTCCTTCCCCGAATATTCCTTATCCTCAGTCCGCTGTGAATTATCCTTCCTCCGGCATCGCGGGTGAGTTCCAAGGCTATCTGAACATCGGCATCGGGTACACGCTTCCGTTCGAGGTCTTCGCCGCCGAATGGATAGACGCCGATGCCTTGAAGGCACGTCTTGACAGTTACAACCTTCCCGGGGTGGCGTTCCGTACAATCCATTTCAAGCCATTCTCGGGAAGCCTCGAAGGAAAACTCATCCATGGCGTTCAGTTCCACTACACTGACTATAATGCCGCCTGCTGCACGATGACCCAGTTCTACGTGATGCAGGCTGTGAACGAACTCTATCCGGACAGGAATCCGTTCGCCCTGTCCAAAGGGCGGAACAGCATGTTCGACAAGGTCTGTGGTACAGATTATGTAAGAACGGCTTTCGGAAAACGTCTGAAGGTAGAGGACATCGCTGACTACTGGTCAAAGGATGTCGAAGCCTTCAGGAAGCTTTCCAAAAAGTATTGGATCTATAATTAACCACTTAACACCGGATCATCATGAAGAATATTCTGAATATCGCCCTTGCGTCAGCTGTTGTGCTGGCCATGCTCGCGGCTCCCGTTGATTCATACTCACAGGAAAGACGCTCCTCCGCCTCGAGGGGCAACACCACTTCCTCCCAGACTAGATCTTCGTCCAGAGGGTCATCGTCCAGAAGTTCTTCTTCCACAGTGAGTTCCGGATCTTTTTCCACAAGGGGCTCGAATTCTTCTTCTACGAGGGGTTCGGGTTCGTCCATGTCCAGGAGTTATCAGGGCAACAACCGCAGGAGTGGTTCGAGCGTTTCGAGGAGTTCTCGGGACAACAGTCGCAGGAGTTCTTCCACGGACGTTTCACGCGGCTCTCAGGACAACAACCGTCGAAGTTCCTCCGCTAATGTTGGCCGTGGCTCGCAGCATGACAACATGAGAAACTCTGGTTCTTCTGTAAGAAGTTCATCATCAAGGTCCTCTTCACGGGTGAACGACAGCGGTACCTATCAGGACAACAATCATCGTCGTACTGGCTCGTCTGTCAGGGGATCATCATCGGCGAGAAGTTCCAACTCCAGAGTCGCGAGACAGATAAACGGTTCGTCTTCGGCCAGAAGCACTTCAACCCGCGGTCCGGCGGCAGGCACCGGAAGAGAGCGGTCCCAAAAGGTAGGCAACGCCACCAGAGACGGTCTGACATCCTTCGACCGCAACGCCCATGGCGGAAGAGATGTCATTAGGGAAAGCCGCAGTGACTTCATGAGGATCGGCGAGGACAGGAATGTCCACAGGATCCCGCCGCGAGAGCGTGACTTCATGCCGTACGACCGTCCGAAGCATTTCTGGGCGCACGACCACCATTGCTACGGCTACAGGGTCCATAGTCTCCCTCCGCGTTACAGGAGAATGACCTACTGGGGAGTTGAATATTGCATCTATGATGGAATATATTACCGTCCGTACGGGGACATATTCGTTGTCTGTCGCCCTCCGTCCGGAGTTTGCATCGACCGAGCCGTATCGGATCTGGTGTTCGCCTCGGTTCGTTTCGCCTACTATAACAACACCTACCGGATGTACCGCGCCATCGACTCCAACAACCGGATCATCGAGGAGCAGAACAGGATAATCGCTCAGAACAACGCCACAATCGCAGCTCAGAACAACGAGTTCGCATTGAACTCGACGAGGGCCAACAACGCCTATTCCCTTGCGGACAGGCTGGGGCTCGTCCAGAGTTACGCCTACGCCAACCAGCCGTACTTCTATCAGGACGGAGTCTTCTACATCGTCAACTCAAACGGTCAGTATGAGGTCATAGTCCCTCCGTCCGGCGCCTTGGTCGAGGATCTTCCTGACGACTACGACACGGTCACGATGGACGGGATGGACTTCTACAAGGTCGATGACACGGTCTATCGGCTGACCCTTGTGGAAGGTAAGCCTTACCTTGAGGTTCTCGGGCAGATGTACGGAAAACTGGCTGACCAGTACAACTATTATTCGAACAAGACTGCCTCCTACAACAGTCTTTACTAACAAGTTACTCATAATGGACAAACTCAAGCAACTATTTGAAAAATACACAGGTCAGAAAGTGAACGATGCGGAGGAGCTAAACTCCTCCGGAAGCAACAGGAGATATTTCCGTCTTAAAGGCGGAAATATCTCGATTATCGGGGTCATCGGAACGAACCGCGAGGAGAACAACGCGTTCATAAGCCTGAGCTCACATTTCCTCGGGAAGGGGATCAAAGTCCCTAAGGTCCTGGCTGTCAGTGAGGATGAAATGCGGTATGTGCAGGAGGATCTTGGCGACGATCAACTCTACAAGGTGGTTGCCCAAGGCCGGGAGAGTGGTGAATATAGCTCCTACGAGTGCCGCCTTCTGTGCCGCGCCATGGAGCAGCTTCCCAAGCTTCAGTTCAAGGGGGCCGAGGGCCTTGACTGGTCGGTCTGCTATCCTGAACCGGCATTCAATGAACGGATGGTGCTTTTCGACCTGAATTACTTCAAGTATTGCTTTCTGAAGGCCACGGGTCTGGATTTCAACGAAGTGAGACTCCAGGATGACTTCGAAAGACTTAAGGTGGATCTGATGCGGGACATGGGCGACACATTCATGTACAGGGACTTCCAGGCGCGGAATGTCATGATTAAGGATGGCGAGCCTTACTTCATTGACTTCCAGGGAGGTCGTAGGGGCCCGATTTATTACGATGTGGCCTCATTCATCTGGCAGGCCAGGTCACGCTACCCGGAGAATCTCCGTAAAGAAATGATTCAGACCTATTTAAGAGCCTTGAAGGGCTACACGGAAGTAGACGAGGATTATTTCAATGAAAGGCTGAGGCTGTTTGTCTTGTTCAGGACCTTGCAGGTTCTTGGAGCCTATGGTTTCAGAGGCTATTTCGAGAAGAAGCCTCATTTTCTTGCCAGTGTTCCTTACGCATTGGGCAACCTGCGTCGCCTTCTTCAAAAGCCTTTCGATGATTACCCTTACCTGAACGAGATCCTTTCGAAATTGACAACGATGTCACAGTTCAACAACATCGCCGAGGACAAGCGTTTGGAAGTCAGGGTTTTCAGCTTTGCCTATAAGAAAGGCATTCCGGTTGACACGACGGGCAATGGCGGCGGCTATGTTTTTGATTGCCGCGCGATCAACAATCCGGGCAAGTACGAGCATTACAGGCAGTTCACAGGCTTTGACAAGGAAGTCGTCAAGTTCCTTGAGGATGACGGTGGGGTGACAAGTTTTCTGAACAACGTGTACAGTCTCGTGGACAATCATGTGAAGTGCTTTATAGAGAGGAAATTCACTCATTTGCAGGTCTGCTTCGGATGTACTGGAGGGCAGCACAGGTCAGTTTACTGCGCGGAGCGTCTGGCCCAGCACCTCGCTGACAGGTTTGACATCAAGATCACGGTCTCGCACAGGGAACTTGACATCGAAAAGATCTTGTAGATGAAAGCGATGATCTTCGCGGCCGGCCTCGGCACGAGACTCAGGCCCATCACCGACACGCTGCCCAAGGCGCTTGTTCCGATAGATGGCAAGCCGCTTTTGTACAGAGTGGTGTCTAGACTGAAAGCTGCCGGAATAAGGGATTTCGTAATAAACGTGCATCATTTCCCTGATTCCATCATTGGCTACACCCACGAGCAGGATGATTTCGGAGTCAACGTCCGTTTTTCGGACGAGAGAGATTTCCTGCGCGAGACCGGAGGCGGAATCAAATTCGCCCGTCCTTTGCTTGAAGGGGCCCCGTTCATTGTCCATAATGTTGACATTCTCTCGGATCTGGATGTGGACTGGTTTCTGTCCCAGGTCCGTCCGGACGCCCTTTCCACTGTCCTGGTAAGTGACCGGAAGACTCAGAGGTATTTCCTCTTTGATGATGACATGAGGCTTGTCGGTTGGACCAATGTCTCCACCGGAGAGGTCAGAAGTCCTTATGGCGACATTGATCCCGGGAATTTCCGGAAATATGCGTTCGCCGGGATCCATTGCGTCTCTGACGGGATATTCAAGGTCTTTGATGAGGATGGTTGGGGAGACCGCTTCTCAATCACTGATTTCTACATCATGGAATGTGGCAGGCATCCGATCTACGGGGTGGCGCCACGGCATTTGCGCCTTGTTGACGTGGGCAAGTTGGAGACCCTGTCCAAGGCGGAGGAATTTGTCAGAAATACTACACTAAATAACAATTAATTATGGCAAAAAGTAAGTTTTGGTCAGAGTTCAAGGACTTCGCGATGAGAGGCAACGTGATTGATCTGGCGGTCGGTGTTGTTGTCGGCGGCGCTTTCGGGAAGATTGTCTCGTCACTTGTCAACGACATCATCATGCCGTCAATCGGCGTGCTCATAGGTGGCTTTGACTTCTCAAATCTAAAGATCGTTCTCCATAAGGCGGTCATGGACGGGACAGAGGTCGTCAAGCCCGCTGTTACCCTGAACTACGGAAATTTCATTCAGGAGACGGTCGACTTCCTGATCATCGCGTTCAGCATATTCCTTGTCATCAAGGCTTTGGCCAAACTGCAGAGGAAAAAGGAAGAGGCTCCCGCCGCTCCCGCTCCTAAGTCTGATGAGGTGGTTCTTCTTGAGCAGATACGGGACTTGCTGAAGAATCGGGGTTAGATAGCTCCTTGAACATCTTCGGGGAGCACCCGATCGCTTCCTTGAAATATTTCCCGAAGAATGACTGGTTCGCGAAGTGCAGGGCATCGCTCACTTCCTGCACGGTGTAATTGCCGCTTTTGAGCATTGTTTTGGCATCCCTGATGACGAAGTCGCGGATCCAGTCCTTCGCGTGTCTGCCCGATTCCTTGTAGATCATCTGGGCAAAATATTTAGGTGAGGTGTGCAGTGTTTTAGCGTAGAATTGGACACTGCGCTCAAAAGTGTAGTTCTGCCCAAGCTTGGTCAGGAAGCGGCGGAACAGTTCGTTGCTTCTCCATTTTGTCACTGTATGCTCGACTACTTTCTCGTCTTTAATCGCGAGTTGCGCGGAGAGAAAACTTGCCAGCATGATGTAGGCGCCCTTGATGGCCTCGGCCTTGAACAAGTCGCTGTCATTAAGTATGATGTTCTTTACGGAAGAGAAGAAAGACAGCAATCTCAGGCTCTGGCCCTTGTCAAGGTGCAGGATTTTAGGGTCATAGAGCGCATCTCTCAGGAACCTTGCGCTGCTGATCGTGAAGTCCATCAGACTGCTGTCGGGGGTGATCGCGACCGAGATGGCCTTGAAATCGGCGGAGGTTGAAATCCTCTCCACAATGTTTCCAAGGCTGATCATGATGACATCGTTGGCCTTGACGGTGTAATCTTTGCCCGAAATTCTAGTATGGCCTTCACCTTCAATGCATAAGAAGATGACGGAGAACCGGATTTTCGCGGGCAGGGAAGGGAAGGTTTTGAAAATGGAGTTCCAATGGTAATTGATGTTGTCGTTGAGGAAGAGTTGTCCGTCATAGACAGTCAGCCCTGGAAAACTGTTGAGCAGCTGGATGTCAAAGTTGTTGATTTTCCTGAATTTGTCCATTATGAGTCAAGCCTTTTTCTTTTTTGAATACCTTGAAGCCGACCGCGGCCACGGTAATGCTCATCAGAGGACTGATGAGGTTGAAGAAACAATACGGCAGATAAGTCATCGTCGGTACGCTTAGAATGGTCGCCTGTGTCATTCCGCAGCTGCTCCAAGGGAAGAGTGGTGATGTCACTGTCGCGGAATCTTCCACGGAGCGGCTTAAAAGGCGGTTTTCGTAGCCCTCCTTTTCGTAGACATCCCTGAACAGGCTGGAAGTGAGGATGATCGCCAGGTACTGGTCGGAGACGATTCCGTTAAGCGCGGTGCCGGTGACCACAGTCGAGGTCACAAGGCTTGTCCTTCGTTTTGTCAGAGGGAGCATCAGAGATGCCAGGTGATGCAGCATCCCGCTGGCTTTCAGCGCGGCTCCGAAGCACATCGAGCAGATGATAAGGTAGACGGTGTTGAGCATCCCCAGCATCCCTTTCGAGGAGACAAGCTGGTTCACTTCCGGGTTCCCTGTCTCCACCGAGACGGAATTGTAGACGGCCTCGATCGTTCCGGTGAACATGATCTTGGCGTTTGACCCCTCCGGGGAGACGCAACTTCCGATCTCGCGGATGATGTCAGGCTGGAATATTACGGCCGCAACCGTGGCCATCGCGGTGGATAGTGCCAGGACAATGATTGCAGGCATCCTGCGCGCTATCATCACGGCAGTCAGCGCCGGCACTGCAAGAAGCCACGGGGTGATGTTGAATTTCGAGTCGAGGACGGAGGTATATTCCTGGATCAGGGAGGAGTCGTTCCCTGAATGGGAGAAACCGAGGATTGTGAATATGCCGAGGGTGATCACGATTGAAGGAACCGTCGTGAACATAAGATAGCGGATGTGTTCGAACATGGGCACCTTGCTCATTGACGAGGCCAGCACTGTGGTGTCGGACAGGGGGGAGATCTTGTCTCCGAAATAGGCTCCGGAGATGATCGCCCCCGCAATCATTCCATCGCTGAAGCCAAGGGCCTTGCCGATGCCCAGAAGGGCGACGCCGATCGTCGCGATGGTGGTCCAGGAGCTGCCTATCATCACAGAGATGAGAGAGCAGATCACACAGGCTGTGAGGAGGAACACCTTTGGACTTATGATCTTGACTCCATAGTAGATGAATGTGGGCACGATCCCGCTCATCGTCCAGGTGCCGGAGATCGCCCCGATGAGGAAAAGGATGACTATGGCGGTTGTCACATCGCCGATGTTGCTTTTGATCGCCTCCTCGAAGTCCTGCCACGGAACCTTGAACAACCACATTGCCAGCCAGATGGCCACTCCTGTGGAGAAAAGCAGCGCCACTTGGCTCGCCCCGAGTATCGCATCGCTGCCGAAGATGCTGATGTTCAAGGCTAAAAGAACTATCAGAATCAGGATAGGAATCAGGGACACTCCCACTCTGAACATTGTTATTCTCTTCATTATGACAAGTCCGTTTTTATTTCATTCCAAACAGAAGCGCAAGTTAGATTTTTTTTTGCATTTTTACGCAAGATTTCAGGCGATGTGGATTTAGAAATCTGGTAAAACAAAAAAAAGTATGAAACAGATGAAAAATTTCAGATTTGCTTTGTCGCTCGCGGCCGTAGCGGCCGCGTTGACGGTGTCGTCCTGTTCAAAGGATGACGGCTATGACACCTTTCCTGGTCCCAACGCTATTGTCACAGTCAAGACAAGCGATGAAGGCAAGACTTATTTTCAATTAGACAAGGAGACGACTTTGGATCCGTTGGATTGGAAGAATCCTTATGCGCGTGAGGTAAGGGCTTTGCTGCGTTACTCCGAGGAGCCGGGAGACGCCGGCCGGTTCTCGAAGAATGTCAAGGTTGAATGGATTGATTCTGTCCGTACCAAGAACGCGGTCGTCTACGATGAGAAGTTCAAGGAAGGGAACAATTCTCCGATCGCTCTTTATAATGATTGGATCACTTGCTGCGAGGACGGCTATCTTACCCTTCATTTCGCCGCGTGGTTTGGACAAGGCGGCAAGATTGTCCACATAATAGACCTGGCCGTTGATCCTCAGACACACGATCTTTACCTGAAGCATGACAATAATGGCGATAATGGCTACGGTGCTCCGGCGGAAGGCGTTATCGCGTTCAAGATCGATGATCTTTTGAAAGATGTCAAGGACGGTCAGGAGCTGACATTGCATTGGAAGGATTCCGAAGGAGACCAAACGTCAAAGGTTAAGTATCTGTCTAGATTCTCTCTCCCGGAGAAATAGAGGGATCTCTGACGTGACAGGATGGGAACATTGTCTGGAGACATGGAAAAGGCTCTTGTCGAACAGGCAAGAAAAGGTGACCGGACCGCGATGCGGCAGATCTACGACTGCTACTCAAGGTACTTGACGGCCATCTGTTCCCGTTATTTGCCGGAAAATGACGATTTGCGAGATGTCCTTCAGGACAGTTTTGTGAAGATTTTCTCATCTTTGGATCAGTTCGACTATCGCGGTGAAGGCTCTCTGAAAGCGTGGATGAGGCAGATATCCGTCAATGAGGCTTTGAAATTCATCCGTAAACGAAAGCGGTCCGACACCGTCGAGTACAAGTGTGAACTTCCGGACAAGGAGGATGAAGTGGAGCCGGATGTGGAAAAAGTTCCGCCTGCGGTGATTCAGAAAATGATCCAGGCTTTGCCCGTAGGGTACAGGACTGTGCTGAACCTTTATGCTTTCGAGGGAAAAAGCCATAAGGAGATAGCCGCCTTGCTCGGAATAACGGAGAGCACATCGGCTTCTCAGCTTCACAGGGCGAGAGCCATTCTGGCAAGATTGATCAATGAATATAAAAGGACGGAGACGACATGAAGAAGGAAAATGATTGGCTGAAAGGTCTGCAGGACAAGATGAAAGGCTATGAGGAGCCCGCTCCGGAAGGACTGTGGGGCGATGTCGAGTCTTCGATTTTCCCGGAAAGAAAGCGCGGTGTGATCGCTATGCCGGTTTTCAGGCGAGTCGCCGCTGTGGCTGCTGCGGTGGCCCTGGGTGTTTTCACCGGACTGCGGATCTTTAACTTTGAGAAACCTTCAGATGATGATCCCCGGAGGTTCCTGGCCTCCGGTCAATCTTCATCAGTCATTTCTGCCGGAGGCCGGGAATCATCTGTGGAAATCGTGGACGCCCAAGCGGGGGATGACCTTGTGGCGGAGGCAAAGCCTGTCAGTGAGAGTCTGGCGGTGACTTTTTCCGGATCCGGGTTGGAACGTGACGAGCCTGTTGTCTACGAGAAAAAGGATGAGACTCAAGTCACTGAACTATCCGAGACATCCGGAACAGATCCGGGGCCTGTTGCCGTCACCGGTTCCGCGCTGCATGATGCTGAGACACAACCGGACATTGTGTCGGACACTTCCTCATCCAACCATGAGGGAGAGGATTGGTCCGGCTATCTTTCCGCAACCGAGGACACCGGAAACCAGGAAGCAAAAACAGCGGCAGTGAATATGTCCTTGGCGGGTTCGTCAACCGATGCGCGGAGAGAGAGCGTCTATGACCTTCAGATGTTCTATAGAGGATCAGCTCCCGCGTCAGCCAATGGTTTGATTCCTGACAATGATGATTATTCAGGAGATGGCTCTCGGATTCAGTCGAGGGGAACGGCTCCGAGGGATCTAGTCGACAATTCAACTACGGTCACTTCCAATGTGGATCACAGACGACCTGTCCGTTTTGCGTTGACATTGATTTATCCTTTCTCACGAACTTTAGGTGTGGAGTCGGGGCTGGCCTACACTATTCTAAAGAGCACATTCTCGAACGAAGTCGGCAGCACGGTTTCCACTACGGAACAGACATTGAGATATTTAGGGGTTCCGGTCAGCGTTTCGGCCTCATTGCTTGACACCAAGAGGGTCTCCCTCTATGCCATTGGAGGAGGCATGGTTGAGAAATGTTTGGCAGGCAAGTCGGTGACGACTGACGTTCTGTCGGGTGTAAGGCAAGGTGATCTTTCGAAAAAAGAACTGTGTGTCAAGCCTTTGCTATGGTCTTTGAATGCATCGTTAGGTGTCCAGGCCAATCTGACCAGGCGCCTTGGCGTCTATGTCGAGCCCGGTCTCAGTTACCATTTTGACGATGGATCTGATGTTCAGACTATCTACAAGGAGCGTCCTTTGGACTTCATGCTGACATTCGGCGCGAGGTTCTCTTTGAAATAATTGTCCGACAAGAATTAAAGCCTGATGCTTAAACATTTTTTGGTTAGGTTCTCTTTGAAATGATTGTCCGACAAGGGGAGCGATAATGGGCGATTGTGCTCCTGTCGAAGGAAAAAAAGTACACAACGGCGGCATTTTCGAGAGATAATGCCGCCGTCGCTGTCTTTTGATCGTTCCAGGCAAGGCCGTTGGTGTACCCAGGAGGAACGAGGGCTATTCGAACCCTGGCGCCAGACCTCTCAATGCGGCTGTTATCGCTTTGGCAAGTCTCTCGTGCCCCTCGTCTGTCGGGTGCAATCTGTCATTGTCCCGTGGAAAATAATCCTTCTGCGAGCGGTTGAGCGGGAATATTCCCGAAATGGCGTTGAGGTCTATCACCGGCACCGCCCAGACATTTCCGGCCTCTTTCACCGCATTGATGTACGCGTCAACATATTCCTTGCATCTGTTGGTGTAGTTCTCGTCCGGCTGGATGTTGGTCTCGCCGAAATCGGCGTAGCCCCTGTGAAGCGGAGTCATAAGGATGATCTGCTTTCGCGGGTACATATTCTTAAGGGAGTCGAGCGCCATGTTGATCCTGCCCTTGAATGTGCTCGGATCAAGGTTCGGAGTGCGGCGCCTCCTGGTTTGCATTGACTTCGGCTCTCCGTTGGCGGCCTCCACTTGGACATATTCCTCGGCAAACCATTCTCCGATCGGTACTCCGGCATTGAAGTCATTGGTGCCCAACAGGATGAGAATCGCATCGATGTCGTCTCCATACTCGCTTTTCAGCCTGTTTGCCTGCGGAAGAACCTCATTCCATTGCTGCCCGTTTTTGGCCACCACGCAAGGGACTATGCCGATTTCCCGCGCCATGTACCAGTAGTACTTCTCCGGCCCGTTCGCCACCTGCGGATCCGAGATCGAATCACCGATGATCCCGACCCTTGCCCCGTACCACGGATGGGTTGTGTCGACCGGTTCTTTTCCGGCCACTGCCGCGCCGGCTTTTCCCTGCGCCAATGCTGTGTTGACTGAGAGTGCGCCTGCCGCCAGCAGGGCGATGCCTCTGATGATGAGTGAAGTGTTGCTTTTATTCATTTTTTAATTTATTGTGGCTGCGGCATCATATTCAAGATCTTTCGGAAAGGCTCTTTTATATGGTAGGACGACCGATGTCAAAGATACAATTTTTTTTAGTAGATTTGCAACTGGTTTTCCATTAGAGAATCTTGCTTTGGGATGATGAACGACTCTGAAATATCGGAAACTGCGCTCTGGAACAAGTTCACGGAAAGAGATTCCGAAGCGTTTTCCCGTATTTATGATCTGTATGTCGACGAGATGTATCGCTACGGGATGAAAATCGTTTCCGACCGGGACATCCTGACTGATGCGATTCATGATGTTTTCGTAAAGTTGTTCAGCGCGGTAAGGCTTCCCGCGGACATCAAGAGTCCCAGAGCTTATCTTTTCAAGTCTCTCCGCGGGCAGATTTACGACAACATGAAGCGTGAGAGCAGGCTTCCTTCCATAAGCCTTGACGACTTACCGTTCAACGTTGAGTGGAGGCTCTCGGATGACGCGGCGTGCGAATTTGAGAATCGTGCCGAGACAGAGGAAAAGTACAAAAGCGCGCTGTCTGCCATGACGGACAGGCAGAAGGAGACCGTTTACCTTCATTACACATTAGGCTTCTCTTTCGAGGAGACCGCCGCGCTGATGGACATGAACGTCCAGTCAGTGCGGAACCTCTTGTCCAGGGCTCTCGCCAAGGTCAGAAAAATAATGTCTTTGGCTGTTTTCCTGCAATTGTTTGTCTGATTTTGACAAAAAAAAGTTAGACCGTATGAGTATAAAATGCGTGCTCATGCGGTCTTTATGTTGTGTTTTTGGGAGAGTGACGCTCTGTCAACGCATTGGGATAAACTGATAACTAATTAGTAATGAATATAAAAAACGATTTAGGAGACGAGATATTCTCTGTCATGGAGCCTATCGAGGAACACATCAGCGAATCGGACAGGAAAAGATTGTGGATTTCGATTTTCCGGGATTGCAAGATCACCTGGAGGCGGAATCGACGCGTCAGGATCCTTTTCAGGGCCATCGCTGCGTCTGTGGGCGTGGCCGCGGCCATCGCGGCGGGAGTGTTTGTGCATGACGAATTTGTCTCGGGTGATGCTCAGGATGATTTCGGACTTCAGCTGGTGGCGGACTATTCTCCCGAAAAATCCAGGGAGATCAGGCTCGTCCTTCCGGGTGACACCCTCAAGGTCGGCAGCAATGCGGAGATATCCTACAGTGGAGACTTGCTGTCGATAAGTTCCGGCGGGGCGACATACTCGCATGGCATCACTGCAAGAAACGATATTCACAAGTTGTCGGTGCCTTACGGAAAGACAGCCCGCCTGAAGCTGTCGGACGGTACGAGCCTGCATCTTAACGCTGGGTCGATCATCGCGTTCAAGGCTGGAATGTCCGGAAAGAAGAGGACATTATACCTCAACGGAGAGGCTTATCTTGATGTGGCGCGGGACGAAAGCCGCCCTTTCGAGGTCATAACTGACAGGATGAGCGTCTCCGTGCTCGGTACAAGTTTCAATGTGGAGGCCTACCACGGTGAGGAGAGCCAGAGTGTGGTGCTCGTCTCCGGAAAGGTCAAGGTCGGCTCAGGCCAGATGGACGGAGAATACCTGATGACGCCAAAACAGAGGCTGAGCCTTGGCCGGTCAGGAGGTGCGGCCGTGGAGACAGTGGATCCTGAGGACTATGTTTGCTGGACAAATAATTTCTTGAAGTTCAATCATTCAGACATCGCGGACGTGCTCAGGCGGCTCGCCCGTCACTACAACGTGGAATTCACATGTGACGAGACCGTCAAGGGGCTGTCCATCACGGGCAATATGGATGTCTCGGTGGACTGCGAGAACGCACTGGAAACCCTTTCCATCGTCTCAGGCATAACCTATCGCAAGGATAAAGACGGTACCTATTCCATAACTATGGGAAGATACGAAATCATATAACAATTAACTCTATAACCAATCTAATTCTTCTGATAATGAGCAGAATAAGGAAACTTGTCGGAATTGTCCGCAGGGTGGTCTGTTGTGTCATGAGCATCGCGCTGCTTGCCTCGGGTACGGCGGCGCAGACGAAGGGCATCACATTCTCCATGAATAATGTACCCGCCAAAAAGGTGCTCGAAAAGATCGAGCGGGATTACGGCTATGTCTTTCTCTACAACGAGGAGCAGGTCAAACTTGACAGGAACGTGAGTGTCAGCGTGAAGGACGCCGGCATCGCCGAGGTCATGGACAAAGTCCTTTGGAAAGGACTGGACTACAAGGTGAGAGGCCGTCAGGTCACGATCACTAAAGCACCCGTTGCCCCGCCTCAGCGTACAGAAACCCAGAATGCCAAGAAGACTGAACGGCCGGGCAAGGTCACGGGAGTCGTCACTGACGGGAACGGTGAACCGCTTATCGGGGCCGGTGTCATGCTGAAAGGGACCAGGACGGGAACCACAACGGACATCGATGGGCGTTTCTCCCTTGATGTGAAAGGAGATGGCGGGGTGCTTGAAGTGTCCTACATCAACTTCATCACCCAGGATATTCCGATAAAAGGGAAGTCCGACTTCCACATCACGTTGCAGGAAGATGCGATGTCCATTCAGGAGACTATCGTTGTGGGCTACGGCACGCAGAAAAAGGAGAGCGTCGTCGGAGCCATCGCGCAGACTAAAGGAGAACAGCTGATGAAGACCGGTGTGCAGGGAAATGTGGGTCAGATGCTTTCAGGACTCATGCCCGGCCTGTCGACCCAGACCGCGTCCGACATGCCAGGCAACGATGATCCGACCATCACCATCCGAGGCCTTTCATCATGGAACGGAGCCTCCCCGCTGATACTCATCGACGGAGTGGAACGCAAGATGTCTGACATCGACGCCGGACAGATTGAAAGTATCTCCGTGCTGAAGGATGCCTCAGCGACAGCCGTGTTCGGTGTGAAAGGAGCGGAAGGTGTCATCCTCATCACGACAAAACGTGGAAAGGAGGGAAGGGCAAGCGTCTCCTTCTCGGCCAACACCACTTTCAAGGTCATCGGTGAGATGCCCGACATCCAGGATGCCTATGACACCTACCGTTATCAGAATGAATTGGTGGAGAAGTCTCTCCCTTACGATGAGGCAAGCTGGGGTTACTTTTCCCCGGTCGGTGAGACCAATAAATACCGTCATCCGGCATCACGCGCGGAGGCCGACCTCTATCCGAATGTCAACTGGCCAGACGCCATCACCAAGGATTTCGCCATGACACAGAGGTATGACCTCAATGTGACGGGCGGAGCCAAGTTCGCCAAGTATTTCGCCGCGGTTTCCTATCTGAAGGATGACGACCTGCTCAAGTCCGGAGGCAATGATGATCTGCCGTTCAAACCCCAGTTCGGATTTGAGCATTACAACATAAGGCTTAATGTGGACCTTAACTTCACACCCACGACAACCGTCAGCGTCAATCTTGCCGGCTCTCTCAGGATGAGGGATGAGGTTCCGACACAATACGGAGAGATCTGGGACGCGTTCTACAGCCTGCCTCCGTCCATATTCCCGATACAGTATGAGGACGGGGCTTACGGCAGCCCTTATGGAGGCACAGAAAAGAACCCGGTCGCTGTTCTTAGCGGATCGACCAATTTCCAGAAGAAGAACACGGCTCAAATGATGTCAGACATCACATTGAAGCAGAAATTGGACTTCGTCACAAAAGGCCTTTCCGCGTCGGGTACTTTCTCGTTTGACACCCGGTTCTTCTCCTTAAGGGATTTCGGATGGTCGAGTGTGCTCTCCAAAGCGGTTGACAGAAACACAGGTTCAGTGATCTACTACCCGGCCACAGGCGACAACGACATGGACTATTATCCAACACCGCCTTGGTTCGATGGCGAGAAACTGTCGGTCAACAGCACTGTGCGCCGCACCTATTACAAAGTTCAGGCGGACTATGCCCGCAGCTTCGGCAAGCATGACGTGACTGGACTTGCCCTTATGAGCCGCGAGCAGATGGCGGAGGGCAGTGAGTTTCCCCATTACCGTGAGGACTGGGTAGGAAGATTCACCTACGCCTACAACAACCGTTATTTCGTGGAGGCCAACGGCTC
>DJOW01000036.1 GCA_002437305.1 Bacteroidales bacterium UBA6428 | reverse complement strand
AAAAATTTGCATTAACCATTTTTTGTTGTACCTTTGCACTCCCGAAAGGAACAACCAGCCTAATGGTTGGAAAAATTCCTCAATAGCTCAGTTGGTTAGAGCACCTGACTGTTAATCAGGGGGTCGTAGGTTCAAGTCCTACTTGAGGAGCCAAAGCGGACAAATCATCAGGGATGACGGTTTGTCCGTTTTTCATTAAGAATCACCACAAAGCCTTAGCGAAAATGGAAGGAAGAAAGATTTTGCTGGTTGTGGACGCGCAGAGGGACTTCATCGACGGATCCCTTGCCGTTCCCCAAGCGGAGAGGATAATCCCTGAGATCAACATGGTAAAGGGGCGGTTCGACATGGTGTATTTCACGCTGGACTGGCACCCGAAGAACCATTGCTCGTTCAAGGCGAACGGTGGGCAGTGGCCGGAGCATTGCGTCCATTACACGGCAGGCGCCAGCCTTGCCGACGGACTGCTGGACGGGCTGGATGAGGAGAAAACCCGCTTCATCCTTAAAGGACGCGACAAAGACGTGGAGGAATACGGCGCGTTCGCGGGGATCTCCGCCTGCACACCGACCGAAAGCCGGGCGGAAGGCGGCATACCGGATTTGTTCCGTCAAGGAGATGCGGTGACCGTCTGCGGCATCGCGGCGGAGTACTGCGTGCTGGAGACTCTCAAAAACGTACATCGGCTTAGCCAAGAAATTGAATTTCATGTGAATATGTTCATGAAAGGAGTAGTCGGGTTCGACTGCTCCCCTCTCTTGGCCTGGATGGAGGAAAACGGCGTCAAGTAACGCCCCACGCCGTAGGCTTTCCGGTGAAGGGGGAGCAGTCGAACCGCTGTGACCGCAAAATATTTTACCGGGAGGGCGGCAAAGAGTTTTGTTGTTTCCAAAAAGTTTGGTAACTTTGACCTGTTGTTATTCCCGTGCTTTCGCGCGGAGGACGACGGTCCCATAGCTCAGTTGGTTAGAGCATCTGACTCATAATCAGGGGGTCGTAGGATCATGCCCTACTGGGACCACAATAGAAAAGGAGACCAAACGGCCTCCTTTTTTTCTTTACGATCGGGTTTTCCGTCAGTACTCAAGCCTGAGATCATCCACCCAGAGGATGGAGTCCGGGCTTCCGGTAAAGTAGTCTCCCAGCATACTTGCGGCGCATGAGACTATGATGTGGGTAGGACGGCGGGAAACGGACACATATTCAAGAGGAATCTCGATTTTCGCCCATTCCATGTCATGATCTATGACAAAATTGCCGTATGCTATGACATCCGGCCCCTTGGAATCAAAGAATGTCTCCTTCTTCGTGGTGTTGACCTCGACAGGGCAGTCGGAGGTACCTCCATATTTCTCGAAATCCCAGTCTCCCAGAGCCACCCACACGGTTCCCCTGTCGTTGTCTCCGACTTTCACCTCGTCTCCGTCAGGATAACCGCCCAGCGTCTTTTCCTGGATCTTGCCGCATTTGTACTTGACCCAGACAGTCAGTTTCCGGGGACGCAAGGAGAAAGGACGCCCCATTCTGATCCGGCCTCCCGATATTCCCACATTTTTGACATATTCACCGGAAAAGACGTTGCCGGCCGCGAATTTCAAAATCACGTACTGCGACTCCATCTTCAATGAATATTCCCCTTCCACCTTATCCGTGCCGTCCGGCTTGGTGATCGCGTAACTTGAGCCCACGGTCGTCGAGCCCTTGTTTCCGCAACCCCACCACTTTGTCCTCAATGCCGGATCGGAAGAGTCCGGATCGTAAAAAGAAAAATATTTGGAGGACTCCGCGTTGCTGAACGTCTCGAACCCGGAGTTCGGCAGCTGAAGCTCGCCCTCGGTAGTAAAGGACACCACCTCGGAGAGATTGTCTCCGCTGTAGGCACAGCACTCATACTCAGTCAAAGGCTCAAGCCCATCCGCGGCGGCGCTGAAGGAGCCGCCATCAGACGAAACATTTCCGACCTCCGACCACCGGGCGTCTCCTGCCTTTCTTAAACGGAACCCGTTCGAGGCCCCCTCCACACCGCTGGCCTTCAGCCAAGCGACCCTGGTCCAGACATCAGGGCTGTACATCGTGACACCCGAATCCACGGTCACCACATACACGGTCCATTCCTGGGCCACACCTCGGCATGTGGCCTTCAGGACAACGGGCTCTTCGAAATTTTCCAGTGTGGAAGGATCCGGAGAATAGCTTGTCAAGCCTTTTGGGCCCAGCTTGAATGAGGAGACTTCAAGCTTTGTGACGTCCATCGATGACGGCACGCGGCAGACGACTCTCCTGTTGGCCACATCAATGACCGTCCCGCCGACCTGGCCTGAAATCGTGAAATAACGTTCGATCTTCTGCACGGCCCTTATTGTCCAGAGGCAGTCGTTGCCGTAGGCTTCAAGGGTGACACTTAACGGTAATGACAGATCCTTGGCTCCCGTGAGCGGCTCCGAGGCCTCCACGGAAGGATCATTGAACTCCACCTCCTTGATGTCCACGCTGCGAAGATCCGCCTCCTCGGCGAACACGACAAGAACCTCCCTGGCCTCACTGTCAATGCTCACGGACTGCGAGCCGTCGACAACGAGCCTGGTGATGGACGATTCCACCTCGGGGTAAGGGATGTCATTCCGGATGCACGAGGAAAGAGGAAGGAGCGCCGCCGACGAAACAAACAAAATAAATCTTCTCATAACTTAAATGTGGAAACTGAGCCCGAATGAGATGTCAAGAATGTCCAGCATGAAACGGACCTTGGAGAAGTCCCTTGTCCCCACAACCTTGCCGTTCTTGAAGTAGTCGATGTGATTGTAGGTGGCTCCTCCTATGCCTATCGACACATGAGTGCTGATGCTGTTTGTCACAAAGACCATCAGTCCTGGATGAACCGCGATCTTGACACGGTTGGCCGCCGCGTAGGAATCAAGGCTCTCCTCATTGTAGGAGAAGGACGTTCTTGTGTAGGAATATCCCAGGGACACATCCGTGAACACCCCGAAACGGCAGCGTTTGTCCAGCGGAGCGTAGGCTCTGTGGAAGACCTCCGCCTGGATCGTGCGGGAGTCCGCGTTCACATCGCTCATGGAAAACGAAAGGTCATCGCCGAGCGCGGAGAAATCAGCCTTGGATATTCCACCTTTTGCGGATGAATATTTCGCCCTCAACCCTACCGACCTGTTGTCTTTGTAGGTGTAGTCAAGATATGGCGCCAAGGTCATCATAGTCCCTGTCGCGTCAAGATGCTGAAGCAGCATAAAATACTCACTGTCACTGCTGAACAGGTCAACATAAAAGAACTGGACTCCGGCGGAGAAATCCCCCTTCGGCATGAATGTCCTGTCAGGGCCCCTTCTCTCAACGACAGAGACACTGTCCCGGCTCGCGGCGTCAAGCCCCAACGTGCCAAGGACCAGGAATAATATTACAGATATTCTTTTCACAAGGCTACAAATAATAGTAAAGGCTGAAACCTATCGCCAGGAGGTTCACCTTAAAGTTAATCAAGGACACGCTTCTCTCCCCGGACTCCACACGGTTGTGCGACTGGTCTGTCCAGTCAAAATGAAGTCCAAGCATGTTCACACTCACATCAATGGCAAGCTTGTCCGACACGAAAGCCATGAAGCCCGGACAGACATTGATACCAAGGGCGTTTGATGTCTCATAGGTGGCGTTTATCTTGTTGCCGTGGCCATCAAGGATCTTTCCCTGGCCATAGGAATATGACAGCTGAAGCTCATTGAAAAGACCGATCCGCTTAAGAGACCCCACAGGAATGTAGTAACGGCCTATCCCTTGGACCTCAAAGGCATGGCTGATCTTATGATAATCCGAGACAGACAGGTCTACGTCCTCGAACTTAATCTTCGCGGAATCCAACTGGAGCATGTTTCTCTTGTAGCCCATCCGCACTCCGACCCCAAGGTTGTCCTTTACCATATAACAGAAAGCAGGGCTCACAGAAAGTGTGTAGCCTGTGGATTTTATGCCGTTGACAACCAGCAGGCGGGAATTGTCGTTGTCGTGCAGCATGTAACTGGCGCCACCGCCTATCATCCAGGTTCCTTTCTTGATGAAGCAAGGCTGCGATGAAAGATCAATGCCCCTGTCAAGCTTTTGTCCCTCCGCCCGGAACAGGCTCAAGAGCAAAAGCAGGGCCGAGACTGTTGCTATTTTATGTCTTGCCATTATTCGTGGATAAATTTCATAGCGTTAAACACAGATCCGTCAATCTCCACACAAAACGAGGTGACACCGGAAGCGCCAGTCGTCTTCATTATGGTGGCCACATGCCGGTCACGTGCCTTCACACCTGTGATCACGGCCCTCATTCTTAGTGACGATCCATCCACGGATCCATTGAATGTCAACACGATCGTAGCATCGTCACCGTTGACGCTGAAATACCCCTCCCTTTGCTCAAAGGTTGGATCACCGTCAGAACGGCCAAGCCTGTACTCCAACGGGCAGCCCGCGGCAAGTTCCACGGAGACCACCCCGTCCCCTGTAACCGAACGCAGGAACTCCTCGTTGTAGCCGACAGTCACAACAGCCTGAAGAAGCCCGCAGGTGATCGATCCCAAGGCGGTCGTCGCTCCGGCCTTTATCGTGAAATCCTTCGAGGCTCCATAGACAGGGAGCCCGAACGCCGCCAGGGGCACATCAGCGGCCGTGGATCTGGCTTCGAGAGTATAGACGCCGGCTGGAAGAGTGACGTCTCCCGCGCTCAAGGCATCCTGATAGGACTTCTGCCAGACAAGAGCCCCTGTGTTGTCATAAAGGAACAAGACATAGTCTCCTACCGCGGAGGAGGCTCTTGTCTTCTTGTTCACATCTTCGGAAACCATAAGAGAGAAGCCTTCGAAAGACAGAACCCCCGAATCGCTCTCCCTATGGTAGACAAAATTGTCTTTGTCACAGGACACCACGGACAAAAAGACCGCACACACTAAAAAGAGTTTCAACCGATGCCTCAACACAGGATTATCTTTAATATAATGTAACTATCTGGCTTTTTTCAGAGTGACGACATCGGTGACACCGTTGTTGGAAACAACTTTGAAGGTGTCCTCATCCGTCTTGATGCGTACAGCGGGGAAAGTCCAGACAACGCCACTGGACTCACCCGACGATGTCAGTCTGGAGACAAGACGATCATTCTGATAGAGGGAGAGGTACTTTGCGTTGCTGTAGACCTTTATCCTAAGTTCCTCTCCGGCAGGGAAGTATCTCAAACGCCTGGAGGTGATGTGGACAGTCGTCTCGCTTTTGTTCCAAAGGGATTTGTAGAGGTAGAACACGTCCTTTTTCGTCTGGCGGTCGCGCGTCACCAATCCCTTGTCGTTCATGTACTTACGATCATCGTTCCGGACGAACCGCACCCCGTCGTCTGAATCCATGAAACCTTCCTGGCGGGCGGCTACAGGGAAATCAAACATTACCCAGACAGACGTGAAGTTCAGCCAAGGCATCGCCTTGATCTGACGCGCGTAAGATTCATGGAAGCGGTTGCCATATTCCTCACTGTGCCTTGAGTCGTCGTCAGGATTGCGGACAGCGGCAGCCTCGCTCAGGACATGGCAGTAAGGGTTGATGCCGACGCCATATTCAGAGACATTGAAAGGCATGTCCGGTTTCATTTCATGGAGTTTGCCCATTGAAGAGGACAGTCCGCTGAAATCATTAGGCGTCAAGTACCAGCCATAGTAGACGTTCTGTGAACAGAAGTCACCCTTAAGGTCGGGATAGCCGTCACGGGCAAGCCGAGAACAATCCGTGAAGCCTACGAACCTGTCCGGATCCAGTTTCTTGGCGTAGTCGTAGAGCTTCCCGGTCTCCCTTGCCACAAGGGCAGCGTCTAAAGGACCTTGAAGGTCATCGTTGTTGCCCCAGGCGTCAAGTTCATTCCACATTCCCCAGAATGCTATGGAAGGGTGGTTGTAAAGATTGTTCACCATCTCCTTCATCTGGTGGTGGATGTTGTTGAAATAGCCCTGGGAGGCATCCGAGCCGCAGACATTGACCCAAGGAATCTCGGTCTGGACAATGATGCCAAGGGAGTCGCACAGCTGGAAGGCGAAATCATTGTGCGGATAGTGGGCCAGGCGAAGGAAATTCGCGCCCAGCTCCTTGATCATCCGGTAGTCTCGCCGATAGTCTGATTGACTCAATGCGGATGCTTTCCCGTCAGTGTCCTGGTGCATGGCCACACCACGCAGGCTGTAAGGACGTCCGTTCAGGATGAAACCTCTCCGGGGATCCATCGCCATCGACCGGTAGCCGATCTTCGTCTCGGCGATGTCCATCATCCTCTTCCCCTTGAACAGTTCCACCCTTACGGTATAGAGGTAAGGATCCTTCATTCCGTCCCACAGGTGAATTCCGGAGAGAATAAACTCGTGATCAAAATCATACTCCGAGAAAGCTCTGACGGGCACCTCCCGATCAGCCTGGTAGCCAAGGACTCCATTGGCCTCAAGAAGCTGCACGCGCACAAGGACACTGGCGTCCCTGTTGCCGGCGTTCACCAGTTTGGCCCTCACGTTTGTGACCACTTTCTTTTTTGAGACCTCCGGGGTCTCGCAACGGAGACGGTACATTCCATATTCCTCGGGAGAAATGTAAATCTCGTCCATGGAAAGAAGCCACACCGGATTGTGCAGGCCTCCGTTCTTGTTGAAATCCGAAGTGACCGGAATCATCTCCACATCCTGGGAGTTGTCGCAGATCACCTCAACCCTGTTGGCCCCTTTCCTCAGAGCCTCGGTGATGTTGGCCTGGAACGGAGTGTAACCGCCCTTGTGGGCCGCCACCTGCTCTCCATTCACCTTGACGACCGCCGCTTGGGCGACACTTTCGAAAAAGAGAAAATAAGTTTTTTTCAAATCATTGATTCTCAAGTCACAACGATACGTGGCCTTGCCCCTGTAATAAGAAGGCGAACGTCCATCTTCGGCATTGTAGGAATGCGGCACGGTGACCGTTTGCCAAGAGGATCCGTCCTTGCTGAACTCCCATTCCTTCAACTGTTCCTGACGGAAGCCACGGATCTGTGCCTCCGCCGGGAGGACAGAGAAAAGAATCGCCGAGACAACGGCGTAGAAAAAATGTCTCTTCATCAAGATGAATGATTTACGCATGTTCATGCAAAGTTAGCAATAATCATCGGTTTTTCTTAACTTCGCACTACATTATCATATATCATTTCGTTCCATGAACAGAAATTGCTTAAGAGACCATGACAAAACGAGGAAAGTTCATGACTGGTTCAGGTACTTTGCTCCCGAATTCATAACATTTTCGGCCATACTTGGATTCCTCACCAGGATTCTTCTGCTGTTCGTCCCCCCGACAGTGATCGGATTCACCGCGGTCGAGTGGGTTAAGATATTCCTGCTGGGGTTCATCAACGACATCGCTTTCTCGACGCTGGCTCTTGCACCGGCGATGCTGGTCCAGGCCACTCTGAACGACTCCAAATACAGGAAACCGCTCAGCGTCATCATTGGAGCCGCGCTGCTCGCCTTCGCGGTCTATTCATTCCTGCCGTCCAACATATTCACTGAATATGGTTCCGTTGTCCCCACGACAGCAAGAATTCTGTCACTCCTGCTGCTCGGCGGGTTCTGCCTGCGGCTGTTCATTCCGGACATCAGAAAGGGGTGGTGCAAAGCGGGACTGCTGTTCACCATGGGGCTTTACATATTCCTGATGGTCATCAATGTCGTCTCGGAGTGCGTCTTCTGGAACGAATTCGGCGTCCGGTACAACTTCATCGCCGTTGACTATCTGGTCTACACAAACGAGGTCATCGGGAACATCATGGAGTCCTATCCCGTGATTCCGTTGTTCATAGGAGTTCTGTCGGTG
>DJOW01000007.1 GCA_002437305.1 Bacteroidales bacterium UBA6428 | reverse complement strand
AGTGGTATGGCAAGTCTATGTCTCGTCTTGATGCATCGTAGTCAATGTCTGACATCCGCACCTCAAGTCCGTGCGCGTCAGCGAAGAATCCGCTCTTAGTGTTCACGTTGCTTATCCGCAGGGATGTCCTCCAGTCATCGCCCTCGTATCCAATAGCCAGGCTGCCGTCCGCCTCCCTGCCCGATGTGTTTCGGAGGCGATGGTCATGCAGCTTGATGTAGTAGGAATAGTACTGAATGCTGTCGGCCGGGACTTTGTAATCAGCATAGTTTATGAACGTTCCGTTAGCTTTATACCAAAATCTCCCATTGCCGCCACTGATTTTCCCTGTCGCTCCGATTGACTCGTTATTGCTTCGGGCGAACAAGTTGACACTTCCCCCGAAACGCTTGACTGGAATGATGTCGTTCTTGAGGTTGATCACCCCACCGATAGCGTCCGAGCCGTAGGCGAGTGCCGCCGGCCCTTTGACAACCTCCACGCTCTCAACACCGAACTGATCGGTCTCAAGTCCGTGGTCGTCTCCCCATTGCTGCCCCTCGTGCTTGATTCCGTTCTCGGCCACGAGTATCCTGTTCGCACCCAGGCCTCTTATGATGGGCTTGGATTCTCCGGAGCCGATCACCGAGGCTTTGACGCCGGGAATCCTTGACAGGCTCTGCATAAGCGAGCCCCCGAAGTTTTCCTCAATGTATTTCCTGTCCGCTTTTACAGTGCTTAAGGAGGAACGCATCTGTATTTCCTTCTCGCTGCTGAATCCTGTCACCACCGCCTCGTTCAATGTCCCGCCTTTTCTTGATCTGACAGTGTCGGTCGCGGCCACGCGTTTGATTGTGTCCGGTGGCGCGGTTTCTTTTATTGGCGTGCCGTAAACTTCCGCATTCAATTTTCCGGATGCGAGGCAAAGCAGGATGAGGAGTGGAAGAGCGGAAACCGCTGTATTCCTTTTCATCTTGATCTTTTCTATTGTTCTGATTGTCTATTTCTTAGGGCTATTGCCTGATGATTATTGGGGTATAGAACACTAAAGCCAAAATTTGTTTGACTTTAGTAATTCCTAAGAATAGCTTGGATATGTCACTCACTCCTGGCAGACAAGCCAAGGCGGATTCACGAAAAGATCACAGGTGGAGCGCGAAGCGAATGCGCAAGTGTCTCGGCCGGTCTGATTCCGGTCCGCAGCTCGATTTCCGGCTCCTCGAAAATCAGAGTGCAGATGACATCCAAGCGCAGTGCTGGCGTGCCGACAAAAGGAGTCGCTACGAAGTGACAGATAGGGCAGGTGTCCTCACAGTGCCCGCTGTCCGAATGCTCCGGAATGTCCTGATGAGATTCCATAGCCACCTCAAGCTCGTGGAAGTGTGCTACCTTCACGATGCTCACCGGCATCATTGCCAGCAGGAGAACCAAAGCGGTTATGATTTTTGTCTTTCTCATCTTTTCGGCAGCGAAATTAGCGATTGTTTATGTAAAATGCAACAATGTTGCAAATTATTTAATTGAGAAATTTTATAAAATGATTTATTTGCTGTAAATTTGCGAATATTTTGAAACTTAAATGAATGCTACCGATATTCTTAAAAGAAGCGGCCTTAAGAAAAGCGCCCAGCGGATTGCGGTCATAAACATCCTTCAGAATCACCTTGTCCCTCTTAAGGAGGATGAAATCAAGGAGGAAATGGGGGAAATCTATGATAGGATTACATTCTACAGGACGGTGCAGACTCTTTGTGACGCAGGCATCGTTCACCGCATCGTTGTAGACAAGACCATTGTGGAATATGCCTTGAACACAGAGGAAGAGCATCATTCCCACGTCCATTTCTATTGTACGGTATGTCATTCGATCACCTGTCTGAAAGAAACTCCTGTGTATGATTATGACCTTCCAGCCGGTTACCGTCAGGAAGAGTGCCAGGTTCTCATCAAGGGAGTCTGCCCTTCCTGTCTCGGCAAGGTCTGAGTCATAGCCAATTTGTCAGAGACAATGATTTGATTCAAATCCACAAATTTGCGGATTTGAATAATGTTGCTTACCTTTGTGGCAAAGAAGGTCAGAAGAATGATTGTGGTTTTTGATAAGGATTACCTTCGGGAATTGTACGTGACTGGAAAATGCGACCGTAAGCATAGATTCCAGCCTGAGATAGTCAATAGATATAAGAGAAGGATAGACTATCTGAAACAAGCGAAAAATGTGGAGGAATTGTTTAGGTTGCCTTCATTGCGTTATGAGGTTCTGCAAGGAGGCAAGAAAGGCATTTCGTCAATAAGGGTGAATGATCAGTACAGAATTGAATTTGTTGTCAATCAGGATGATGAACCCTTCTTGTCCGTATGTGATATTCTCGAACTGTCAAACCATTATAAATAGTTTTTTTTGAATATGTTAGACTTGAATTCCAAATATCCGGATATGGTGGCCAATAACCTTGATCCGTATGTGCCGACTCATCCTGGAGAGTTGCTGAAAGAGGAAATCGAGTACCGCAAGCTGTCACAAAAGCAGTTGGCGGCGGATATGGGAGTGGCGTATACTGTCCTGAATGACATCGTGAACGGTAAGCGAGCCGTGAACACCAAGTTCGCTCTTCTTTGCGAGGCAGCTCTTGGCATTCCTGCTCACATTCTCCTCGGACTTCAGGCCGAATATGATATGCAGACGGCAAAACGGGATAAATCCTTTCTTGAAAAACTTTCTTCTGTTCGTAAAATCGTTGCGGCTGTGCTCTGAGCTAATGTTATTCAATTGTTTTATCTGATGATGCGGAAGATGCGGATCCGCTCCGCTGATTTGTAACCTTTGTTTTTATGGATATACTCAAGAGATATGTGATGCTGTGCGTCGGGCTGCTGATAGTGGCGTTCGGGGTGGCTTTTTCTATTCTGGCTGATCTGGGGACTTCGCCGATCTCGTGCCCGCCGTATGTGGCGAGCATGCTGTGTCCTCTTACTGTAGGGGAGGCTACGATCGTGATGCACTGCATATTCATTCTGATTCAGATGGCGCTTTTGAGGAAGGACTACGACTGGGTTCAGCTGATGCAGCTGCCGGTGGCGTTTGTGTTCGGGTACATGACGGACTTTGCCTGTTGTTGCATCGCGGATGTGCCTTGCCCGAACTACCTGATGCAGGTAGTTTGGTGTCTTGTGGGCATTGTTCTGGTCGGAATTGGGGTCAGTTTCGAGGTCGTCGCCGGAGTGGTCACACTTGCCGGTGAAGGGCTTGTCCTGGCGATCTGCAAGGCTTTCAAGACCCGTTTCGACATCACGAAAGTCGCTGTGGATGTCTCGCTCGTGGCAATAGCCTGCGTCGCCTCGCTCATCTGGCTCGGAGGAATCCATGGTGTCCGCGAGGGAACCCTTGCAGCGGCCCTCCTTGTCGGAGTCATCGCCCAGTGGTGCAACAAGCCGGTCGAGAGACTGGCCACGGTGTCAGGAATAAAGGTTGGGTGATCTGGCCGACAAGGTTTAAAGAGAGTGTCACATGGCGTGAAAAAGTACAGAATGCCATCAAGTATAGGCACTTTTATGTTATGGGTTTGATAGAAAGTTATATTTCCTACATCAGGGACATCCGGAGGTATTCGCCTAGGACTCAGGCGATATATTCGGATGCGCTGAGGGATTTTGCCGATTTCTCGGAGGCGAAGACTGACGGGGCACTGCTTGAGTCGCTCAATCGTCAGGCCATCAGGAGCTACGAAGTGTTTCTTATGGAAAAGAAAGGTGATGGTCCGAGGACGGTCAGACTGCATCTGTCAGTGCTTTCCGGGTTCTGCCGGTTCCTGATGAAGGAGAAAAGGCTGGCTGCAAACCCGGTCAGGACCGTGGCAAAGCCTAAGATGGAGAAAAGGCTCCCTGAGTTCTACAGGGAGGAATCGATGAATGATTATTTCGCCGGGACGGACTGTGATGCGTCCGATGAGAATCTGTCACTCATCAAGGGGACGGACAAAGCCTCCGAGGCGGCATATTCAAGAAGGCTGGAGCGGCTGATTGTGTCGATGCTTTTCAGTACAGGGATGCGCCGGGCCGAATTGATCGGACTCCGGATCGGTGATGTGGATTTTTCGCGGCGGACGATGACCGTGAGGGGAAAAGGAGACAAAGTGAGAGAAATTCCGCTTGTTCCTTCGCTATGTAAGGAAATTTCATTATATTTACAAGCGGTTGAAACGATGGTAGGTCGCGTAAGGTCTGCAGAAGAGCCTCTGGCGGTTACCGGCAAGGGTCTGAAACTTTATCCGGTTTTCATAGACAGGGCTGTGAAACGGGCGCTTGGGCGGATCGGAAGCATCACCGGGAGAAAGTCTCCGCACGTGTTGAGACATTCCTTGGCCACGGAACTCTTGGACGAGGGGGCGGATCTCAATTCGATCAAGGAGCTTCTGGGTCACTCCTCGCTCGCTGCGACGCAGGTCTATACGCATAACACCATCGAGAAACTGAAAAAAGTTTATGTTAACGCCCACCCAAGGGCAAAAAGCGGAGGTAAAAATGGAGATTAGAGTAAAATCCCTGAAGTTCAACGCGGATCAGAAATTGCTCGACTATGTTGAGAAGAAGGTCTCGAGACTTTCACGGTTCAGTGACCATCTTGATGGAGTTGATGTGACTTTATCTTTGCTCAAAGAGCCTGACAACAAGAATGTCAGGATCCAGACCAGGGCTTACGGTCAGGATCTTGTCATTGAAAGGAACTTTACTTCGTTCGAGGATGCCGTCAGCGCGGCTGTTGATCTGATGAAAGAGAAGATCATAAGGACAAAAGAAAAGAAATTCGACGCATAATAATTATGAAATTGAAGCTGATTTTAAGTCTGATAGCCGCGGCGGGCATTGTCGCCGCGTGCGGTCAGCGGAAAGGTGTCGGAAGACAGGCCGCCGAGACAGGCGGGCCTGTCTTTCTTGATGATTCACGCACGATCGATGAGAGGGTGGAGGATGCTCTGTCAAGGATGACCACGGAGGAAAAGGTGGCGATCCTGCACGCCCAGTCCAAGTTCAGTTCGGCAGGTGTGCCTAGGCTTGGCATCCCGGAGATCTGGATGACCGACGGCCCTCATGGAATCCGTCCTGAGGTGTTGTGGGACAAGTGGAGCCAGGCCGGATGGACAAACGATTCCTGCACGGCTTTCCCGGCTTTGACAGCATTGGCGGCAACTTGGAACACGGAGATGTCGGCCCTTTACGGAAAGAGCATCGGTGAGGAGGCGCGCTACCGCAAGAAGGATGTGCTGCTGGGACCGGGGGTCAACATCTGCAGAACACCTCTCAACGGAAGGAGTTTTGAATATATGGGCGAGGATCCTTATCTTTCAAGCCGTATGGTAGTGCCTTACGTCCAGGGCGTTCAGCGCAACGGTGTGGCCGCGTGCGTAAAGCATTTTGCTCTCAACAGCCAGGAACTCAACAGGTTCACGACAAACGTGACTGTCGATGACAGGACTCTCTACGAGATCTATCTTCCAGCCTTCAAGGCTGCCGTCACCGAGGGAAAGGCATGGGCGATAATGGGTTCGTACAACCTTTACAAGAACCAGTGGTGCTGCCACAATCAGTACACCCTGAATGACATTCTCAAAGGCGAGTGGGGCTTCGATGGCGTTGTGGTCAGTGACTGGGGCGGAACGCACGACACCGATCAGGCGGTGAACAACGGTCTTGACATGGAGTTCGGGACGTTCACCAACGGACTTAGTTGGTCGGCCTCAAACGCTTATGCCAACTACTACCTCTCCGATCCTTACCTCAAGGGAATCAAAGAAGGAAAATATACCACAGAAGTCCTTGACAACAAGGCCCGCAGAGTCCTCAGGCTGATGTTCCGTACCGTTATGGACAGGAATCGTCCCTACGGTTCATTTGTCAGCCCTGAGCACATCGCCGCCGCGAGGAAGATCGGAGCCGAGTCCATTGTGCTGCTCAAGAACGATGGCGGCATCCTTCCCATAAAGAATGCAAAGAAGATTCTTGTCGTCGGAGAGAATGCTGTCAAGATGATGACTGTCGGAGGTGGAAGTTCCTCCCTGAAAGTCAAGAAAGAGGTCTCTCCATTGGAGGGAATCCAGGAGAGGTTCTCCGATGCGGAGATTGTCTATGAGCGCGGCTATGTCGGTGACATCGGTGGTCAGTACAACGGTGTCACAACAGGCCAGGACCTCAGCGAGAGCCGTCCCGCCGGGAAACTGATCGCTGACGCAGTGGCCGCTGCCAAAGATGCTGACTATGTGATCTTCATAGGAGGTCTTAACAAGAGCAAGCATCAGGATTGTGAGGATTCGGACAGGGAGTCCTATGAACTTCCGTATTCCCAGGATGCTGTGATCGAGGCTCTTGCCGCCGCCAATCCAAAACTTGTGGTTGTGAATATCTCCGGAAACGCTGTGGCTATGCCTTGGGTCAGCAAAGTGCCGGGAATAATTCAGGATTGGTACCTTGGAAGCGAGGCCGGCCACTCTCTGGCCGATGTGCTTTCAGGAGATGTCACTCCTTCCGGAAAACTGCCGTTCACTATCGGCGCCACACTTGCCGACTATCCTGTTCAGAGCGAGATCCAGTACCCTGGAATTCCTCGCAAGGAGGCAGTCAAGATGGGTATCCAAGACAAGATCATCTACGATGAGACTTACACTGAGGGAATATTCGTGGGCTACCGTTGGTTCGAGCACAAGGCCGTCAAGCCGGCCTTCCCGTTCGGGTACGGACTCAGCTACACAACCTTTGAATATGGCGAGCCGAAGACATCCGGTTCGATTGACAAGGGGCTGACAGTGACCGTTCCAGTCAAGAACACAGGCTCTGTGGCCGGCGCTGAGGTCGTCCAGGTCTATGTCGGCGCTCCTGAAAGCTCGGTAGAACGTCCTGTCAAGGAACTCAAGGGCTTCGGCAAGATATTCCTAGAGCCTGGCAAGTCAGGAGAGGTGAAAGTCACCTTGGATAAGGCCTCCATCAGCTATTTCGATGCCGGGAAGCACGACTGGGTGGCAGAGAAGGGAGGTTACAAGATCCTTGTCGGCGCTTCGTCCGAGGATATTCGTAAAACCGTTGATTTCAAATACTAACAACTGATTCTATATAGTAAGCGACAAGTCGTTTCTACGGTTACTCAATGGCGAAAGGAACAGTTGATGTCGGCAGTCGGTGCCGTGAGATAGTCTCGGCTGTCAAGTCCGGACAGTTCGCCCCCGTCTATCTTTTGATGGGGGACGAGCCGTATTATACGGACATGGTCTGTGACGCCGTCATCGAGAACGCTCTTGACGAGGCTTCGAGGGATTTCAACGAGACAATCTGCTACGGCTCGGACGTGGATGCCGACACTGTCATCACAGCCGCAAGGCGTTTCCCGATGATGGCCGAAAGGCAGCTGGTCGTTGTGAAAGACGCGCAGGCGATGCGGGATCTGGAGAAACTCTCAATCTATTGCGAGAAGCCGTTGGATTCCACTGTTCTTGTGCTTTTGATGCGCGGGGCTTCGGCCGACAAGCGCAAGGCTTTGTACAAACAGGCCTCGAAAAACGGGGTTGTGGTTGAGTCCAATGCGTTGAGAGACTACGAGATGCCATCTTGGATCGCGCAGTATTTCTCCGGCAGGGGACTGACCATTGATCCTGAGGCTTCAGCTTTGCTGGCGGAATCCGCCGGTACGAATCTGGGCCGGATAGCCGTCGAGACCGACAAGATGTTGAAAAACCTGCCTGAAGGGACGAAGCGGATCACGGCCTCTGACATCGAGCGGAATGTGGGCATCAGCCGGGAGTTCAGCGTGTTCGAGTTGACCAAGGAACTGTCGGCTAAAAACGGCCCGAAAGCCTTGCGGATCGCGGCCCGCATCGGTGAGTCCGCGAAATTCGCCATGCCGATGGCGGTCAGCGCATTGTACACGCATTTCGCGAGGATCCTGAAGTACGGGGCGTTGAAGGAGAAGAGCCGCTATCCGGACAAAACCGCCATCGCTGCCGCCCTGCAGGGCGTGAACCCTTATTTTTGGAAGGAATATGACACCGCTGTGGCCAACTATCCTGTCCGCAAGGCGATGGAGGTGATCTCTTTGCTTTGTGATTATGACTACAAAGGCAAAGGCGGCGAGGTCGGCGAGGCGACTCCCGGGGAACTAATTGTGGAATTGACCAGTAAGATATTAAGTGTATGAGTGAGAACATCATCGAATGCAGGAACATCTGCAAGAATTTCGGAGAGAAGGTCGCGCTTGACAATGTGAGCGTGAACGTTCCGAAAGGGGGGATCTTCGGTCTTCTGGGCCCTAACGGGGCGGGAAAGACCACGCTTATCCGCATCATTAACCGGATAACTATTCCGAACGGAGGTGAAGTTTTGTTCGACGGACGCCCGATAACCCAGTCGGATGTCGAGAAGATAGGCTATCTGCCGGAGGAGCGCGGCCTTTATCGCAAGATGGAGGTCGGAGACCAGGCCATGTACTTGGCCCAGCTGAAAGGCATGAGCGCAGCTGACGCCCGCAAGGCGTTGAAGGAGTGGTTCGTGCGTTTCGGAATCCAGGACTGGTGGAAGAAGAAGGTCGAGGAACTGTCCAAGGGAATGGCCCAGAAGGTCCAGTTCATCACGACCGTGGTTCACAATCCGTCCTTGATGATTCTGGACGAGCCGTTCTCCGGTTTCGATCCTGTGAACGCTGAGCTGATCCGCAAGGAGATTCTTCGCTTGAAGGACGAGGGTGCGACGATCATCCTTTCGACCCACAACATGGAGTCTGTGGAGGAACTCTGCGACAACATCGCCCTTATCAACAAGTCGCATCTTGTGATCACCGGAGGAGTCAACGAGATCCGCCACAAGTACGGCAATAACAACATTGAACTGATCTACACCGGGGAGGACAAGGTGAAGGACGTTGAAGATATATTCAAAGTCCTTTCCGATGAGGACAACGCCGGCCGCCACACCGCCGTGCTGACGCTCGGAGAGCATGTCTCGTCCAATGACGCGCTTTCGGCCCTGCTGGCGCAGGACATCGTCGTCAACTCGTTCAAGGAGCTGATCCCGAGGATGAACGACATATTCATAAAACTTGTAACAGAGGAGGCATAGTCATGAATTTCAGAATAATAAAGACAGTCATAGCGAGGGAATATCTCACCCGCGTCAAGAAAAAGTCATTCCTTGTCACGACCATCCTAGTCCCTGTCATCTTTGCGGTCACCATGATCGTTCTCGGCTTCATAATGGCCGGGACGAAGGAAAGGAAGCAGGATGTGGCGGTTGTTGACCGCTCTGGCATCGTGATGAGCCATCTCCAGGACACTGACCGGTTGACGTTCGCGGATTACTCCACCGAGAATCCTGATTCCGTGAAGGCGCGTCTGTCTGAATACGGGAAGGATGTCCTGGTTGTGGTGTCACCCCTTGACACTGTGAATAAGACCGTCTCTGTCCAGACATATTCAAAAGACCCTCTTGGGGTTGAGTTCACCACCGGGCTTGCGGACAAGGCTGACGAGGCTGTCGAGGAATATCGGGTCCAGCAGTACGGCATCGAGAACCTATCGCAGATCATGGAAGAGGTCAAGGCTGATGTCAAGGTTACTGAATATACCTTGGATGACAAGGGTAATGAGACGATCTCAGAGTCTGGAGTGTACATGATCATCTCCATGCTGCTTGGCATCATCATCTGGATGTTCATCATGATGTTCGGGGGGCAGGTGATGTCAAGCGTCATCGAGGAGAAGACCAGCCGTGTTGTCGAGGTTCTGATCTCGTCCGTGAAGGCCATCGACCTGATGTTCGGAAAGATCATCGGTGTGGCCCTTGTGGCATTGACCCAGTTCTTCCTTTGGATCATCCTGACCGGAGTGCTGGTTTCCGTGGCCACATCGTTCGTGGGCAAGGAGATGTTTGCTGAAATGGCCGGCAATCCTGAGATGATGGCGCAGACAATGGGTGTCACACCGGATCAGATGCAGGCTCTTGGCGGGGCGACCGCCACTTTGAATGCTGCTGACTCCACCACCGTTGTGGCCGGAGAGCCTGACGAGATGAGTGTCATAGTCGGCACGCTCGTGAATATTCCTTGGGTGAAACTGATTATCTCATTCCTTATCTACTTCATTCTTGGGTACTTGCTCTATGCGTCGATGTTTGCCGCCGTGGGCTCGGCCGTCGAGAACGAGGGCGACTCGCAGCAACTTCAGATGCCGCTGACCATCCCGCTGATGATCGCCTACTTCATCATCCTTGTGGCTTTCCAGAATCCTGACAGCAGTGTGGTCGTCTGGGGATCGATGATCCCGTTCACCTCACCGATCGTGATGCTGGCCAGAATCCCGTACGGAGTGCCGATGTGGCAGCTGGTAGTTTCAATCGCTCTGCTGCTCGTGACCTTCGTCGGTTGCGCCTGGCTTTCCGCCAAGATCTACAAGGTCGGCATCCTGATGTTCGGCAAGAAATCTACTTTCAAAGACCTTTGGAAGTGGTTGAAAATGAAATAAGTTGAAAATATGAGGAGGACATCGTGGACAAACGGTGCCCTCCTTTAATTACCAATAAAGTGATGAGAAATTGGCTGATAATCATGCTGTTTCTGGCTGAAGGGTTCAGCCTCTGCGCCCAGGAACGGACTATCACATGGACGATGGATCCTGTTGACGGGCATCGTACCGGAGTCGTGGCCTCTAACGCGACGAATGTGAACGAGGCGATGGGTACGGTCAAAGGCTGTACCTACTATGCGCCTAACGGCCGCGAATTCCGTAAAGGCACTGTTAGGAATGTCGCCAGGATAATGCTTGACGCCCAGCCGGCAATGGCGAAGGTGAAGGCCGTCATAGGCCATTCGACAAGGACTATGGTCAGAACCTATCCGGAGTGCGAGATCTACGATTGGTACATTGATGAATTGATGCGCGCGACCGCTGACAGCACGGACAAGCGGGTTGACATCGGTTTCGCCAACCGTGGCGGAGTCAGGATTGACATGCCTGCCGGAGAGGTGCTCTATGATGACATCATGTCGATGTTCCCGTTCCGCAACTATCTGTGTTACGTGGCTTTGCATGGACGAGATGTTCGCGCGTTGCTCGACCGGATGGCCGCCACGACTTTGCAGATTGTCGGTGGTGTGAAGGTCACGGTGAAGAACGGCAAGATTGTCTCCGCGCTCGTGAACGGTGAGCCTCTTGATGATGACAGAATCTATGGGGTCGCCACTCTGAACTTCCTTCTGGACGGTGGCGACGGCTACAAGGTCGCCGACAACGCTGTTGAGATCATAAAGTGCAAAGGCTACCTCTACGACACGATGCTCGCTTACGTCCAGAGTCTCACCGCCGCCGGAAAGCCTATCGAGTACCAGAACCAGCACTGGATCACAGTAATACAATAGGTCACAGAGCCTGTCGAAGTGATTAAGACCGAAGTGACTAAGAGCTTGTCGAAGTGAATATCAAGAATCAGAAATAAGTAGACCACTGAGATTGCCGAAGTGACTGATAAGGATCAGAAATGAAAAAGATATTTTTAGGAATATGTCTGCTCGCGGCGTTGTCCTGCATCGATGCCGCGGCCCAGAGACGGTTGACCATCCTTCATGTCAACGACACCCACAGCCACCTTGAGCCAGAGCGTGCCGGTGAGCGGAAAGGCCTTGGCGGTGTGATCGAACGTGCGGCTTACCGGGACAGCGTCGTGAAAGCTGACGGAAAGAGGAACGTGCTCCTTCTTCATGCCGGAGATTTCAGTCAGGGAACATCTTACTTTTCCGTGCTCGGAGGCGACATCGAGATCGACCTCATCAATGCGATGAAGTACGATTGTGTGACCCTCGGCAACCATGAGTTTGACAACGGTGTCGATGAGCTCGCACGTCGTCTGTCCAGCATCAAATGCCCGGTTGTCTGCGCCAACTACGATTTCTCGAATGTGGCTCTGGCAAAGTACGTTAAGCCTTACACCATTGTGAGGAAAGCCGGAATGAAAATCGGTATCATCGGTCTAATGCCCGACATCACCACCCTTGTCTCCAAGGAGGTCTCAGATAAGATCCCCGCTTTTGAGAACGCAGAGGTTGTCAACAAATGGGCCGAGTACCTAAGGACCGAGAAGAAATGCGACATGGTCATCGCCCTGACCCACATCGGCTTCGAGGGAGAGCCTTATGTCGATCCGACCCTCGTTAAAAGATCCCGCAACGTCGATCTGGTAGTAGGCGGCCACTCCCACACCTTCCTCAAAGCCCCTCACTACGAGAACAATCTTGACGGCATCCCAATCCCCATTGTCCAGGACGGCGAATGGGGACTCAACGTCGGCAACCTCAAGATTACCAGATAGGTTAATCCGCAGACTTATTACAGGTTAGGTGCTTGTCGGATTACCCCATGTCTCTCGATGGCTCTTATTTCGGGTGCGTAATGTCTTGTCTTGCACCCGAATTTCTTGGATTTAGCTCTTTCGGGTGCGATTCATGACATTTTGCACCCGTTGTATATACATTAGCATACAAAACAACTTACTGTATGATGATACCTGACTGGGCAAAGGAGCTGAACTGCTCCATTACCGTCTGTGATAGGGACGGTGTTATAATCTATCAGAACGATCCCGCTGTGGAGCAGTATAAGAAACACGGCAGTCTGATCGGAAAGAATCTTTTCGATTGCCATGGGGAACGCTCGGGCGGTATAATCCGGCATCTGTTGGAGACCGGGGGCACGAACTGCTATACAATAGAGAAGCACGGCGTTCACAAATTCATATTCCAGAGCGCATGGAAAACGGATGGCATCGTAGGTGGGCTTTGCGAAATCTCCGTTGTCATCCCATCCGAAATGCCAAACTATGTCCGAGAGTGAAATCGGCTTGAGGTAGCCGCCCCCTTTTCGGCTTTTTCAGAGTGCTTCGGTGCGTGGATGTTCTGATTCTACGCACGGAATAGTGTTTGTTGGCATCCGGTGCGTAGATACATGGTTGTTTGCGCACAGAAGACTTCCTTCGGCTGGTTCTGCCTGTAGAAACGCAGTGTCCAGGTACGATGAAATTAATTGTCACTCTCGGGCGACGAAAAGTGTGGAAATCGCTTCCGAAGGGTGCGGCGTGCACTCTCGGGCGACGAAAAATGCCGAAAATGTCACCGAAGAGATAGAGTGAAGAAAACCGCTGATGTGATTCAGGCACACGGAAATGCTTACTGTTCCTTTGCCAAAGGACAGAGGTTGACGGTCTGGTAGAAGGCCTGGGTCTCCTTGACAAGAGAGTTGGCTGAATCCGCTTTCGGAGTCTCGGTGTTATGCCAAGGCTCGGTCGAAGCCACGTCGAACTGCTGGACTCTGCGGACAGGGGAGAGGACGGTCAGCACATCGTCGCTGTAGTAGCCAAGATCCTGATAGGTGGCCATGAAAGCTCTTTGGTTATATTCAGGAGCAAGTATGTTCTGGCCGTAGAACTTCGAATCGTAGGAGAAGTGCAGCAGGGAGAAGACTGTCGGCATCAGGTCGATCTGGGAGCAGAGTTTCTCCACTCTTTGAGGGCGGATGAAGCCAGGGGAATATACGATCGCCGGGATGTGGTACTTGTC
>DJOW01000014.1:4140-8598 GCA_002437305.1 Bacteroidales bacterium UBA6428 | reverse complement strand
TTGGCTTTGTAGAGAAAGTCATCCTTGCCGATGCCGATCCAGAAAAGGGATGGTTTGGTGGCGAACAGTTTCGCGAGTTTGCCGTCAAAGTCTTCGTAAACAGGAGATTCCTTTTCAGGGAATATGGCGGCGGAGAACAGGCCGATGTACGAGAAGGTGCCTGGGTATTCCTTTGAGATGTGGAGCGAATGGAATCCGCCCATCGACAGTCCGGCTATCGCGCGGCCTTCCTTTTTGCGGATTGTACGATAGTGGGAGTCAACATATTCAATGATCTCAGGGAAAGAGGTCTCATAGGTGCCGTCCATGGTTTTTGGAAGATTGAACTTTGGTTGGACAAGTCCGCGGGAGGTCTCGCCTGGGGCGGCCTCCTGCGAGGCGTTGCCGTTCGGCATCACCACGATCATCGGTTTTGCCTTGCCTTGCGCGATGAGATTGTCGAGGATCTGGGAGGCTCGTCCGAGTTCCATCCACGCCTGTTCGTCTCCACCCATTCCGTGCAGCAGGAAGAACACCGGATAGCGGGTTTTGCCGCTGCTTTCGTAACCTGCCGGAGTGTAAACCGTCATCCTGCGACTCATTCCAAGCGAAGGGCTGTCATACCAGACCTTCGACACCGTCCCGTGCGGCACGTCATTCACCTTATAAAGTTCAGCCTGACCGCCACCGACAATGAATATGCTCGTGACCGTGGCCACGTCCCTTATCTTATAGACGTTCGACGGATCGTTCATCCGCTGGCCGTTCACAATGAACGAGTAACTGTAGAGTTCGGGCTGAAGAGGTGTGCTGGTATATTCCCAGACACCGTTCTGGTTTTGGACAAGTTCGGCGACTCCCGGAACCTCAAAATCTCCGTTCGGAGTGCTGATCTTTTGCGGTGGCAGGAAATCTCCCGTCACCTGCACCCTGATCACATTAGGTGCTGAATATCTGAAAGTCACTGATTTGTCCTCATTGACCTGAGGCGACACCACCTGCGCCCCGCTCCATAGAGCCTGCTGCGCGGAAGCGTCTGTCACCATAGCGAACACATTCAGTATCAAAGCAGCTGTCAGACAAAATAAAAACTTAATATTACGTCCCATAACCGAAAAATTTTCTTTACGACACAAGATAATGATTATATTCCGGAATTATCGCTCAGTAAGCATTAAAAATAAATTGGTATTCTTTAAGGAATACTAAATTTGCAGACAAAGAAGTTAAAGATATGATCAATAAAACCACATTCAAAAACCTGTGGGGAAAGGCGGCGGGGACTTTCAAGAGGTTCCCGCTCCCGTCTTGCTTCATGGCCGCGGCTGCGATTGTGGCTGTCGTGCTTGTTCATTCGGATGACAAAATTGAGGGGAAGGACTCTTTCTTTCTGATGTTCTGGACGATAACATCCGGACTGCTGAATCTGGCGGTCAGACTCGGGGTCACGGACTGGAGAAATGGCGAAAGAAAGCCCCTCAAACCGCTTTTGGCCCTGGCCATCAACGCATTGTGGCTCGGAATCTGCCTTCTGTTCCGCTGGAGCTGGCCGTTGGACATGAGTTGGCTCAATGCGGCGGCAACCCTTGCGTGGATCATCATAACTGGGATATTCCTTGCTCCCGTATGGCGGAAATCCGACAATGACACCGGGCTTTGGAACCACACCATAGACTGTGTCACCGCAGCGTTCACCGCATTCGTGGTCGGGCTGCTTCTGGCCGGAGGGTTGGATCTGCTCGCTCTCGCGTTCAAAATGCTCTTCGGTCTTGAGATCGGCTGGAAAGTGTTTGCGGACGTGTTCTGGGTCAGCATGATATTCATTGCCCCGATGGTGTTCATGCAACTGATACCAGCTAAGGGCAGATATGATGCCGACAGGCCGGGAAAGGCTGAACTCGGGTTGATCAACTACCTGCTGTTTCCACTTTTGGGAGCCTACGTCCTGACACTCTACGTCTATGCCGCGAAGATCATCTTCGAATGGAACCTGCCTCGGGGATGGGTGTCAACGCTGGTGATGGCGTCAATGCTTTGTATGGTGCTGATGATATTCCTGATCTATCCGGTGCAATTCCGCGAGGATAGGGACAAATGGAGATTCGACCGCAAGGCGCTGAGGCTTCTGCCAGCCATATTCCTGCCACTGCTTATGCTGATGACGGTCGGGATCGTCAAAAGGGTATGCGACTACGGAATCACCGCGCCACGCCTTTATCTCATGCTCTTAAACCTTTGGTGTTATGTGGTCTGCATAGGACTGACGGTCAACAAATCAAAAACCTTCCGCTGGATACCGCTGTCTTTCCTCGCGCTTGCGGTCCTTTCATCCGTCGGACCTCAGAATTTCGCCGCACTGTCCCGCAGAGTCCTCGTCAACGATGTCAAGAAAGCGATGTCATCGATTTCCCCAGACATCAGATTTCCTTTGGACTCGGCAAAATATTCAGAGATCATGGAATCTTGTGATTCAGCGTCTGTGGTGGGAATTGACCGGAAAATGGAATATCTCTACTTTCAATATCCCGAAAAAGTCGTGCGCGGGATTGTTGACACGACTGTTGGGTTCCGGAACCTCGGCAGTTGGGCCGACAGATGCCAGGCAGACACCGTGGCAGTTGATGACTTCCGTTGGGTAGAGATAAACACGCAAGGGGCTTTTAGGATTCCGGACGGGTGCACCCGCTTTGAAAGCATCAATTTCAATGGCTCCGTTCCTTTAGCGGACACAGTCTTTGTGACAGTCTCAGCCGATTCGGTAAGGTTGGCGATTCCGATGAGTGAGGTTGACAGGGCGCGGAAAGAGAACGGAAACGAACCTTTGTACTTCCACGGGGACAACGGTGTGTTCTTTACGGACCACATCTCGACCGACAACGAAGGAGACTCGATGCGTGTCAACCTCAAGGGAATCATGTTCCTGAAATAATATCAAGGATATTCATGGAGCAAGGAGATTTGGAATATCGCCTTTTGCCATGCTTTTGACTGCCTTTTGCCATGCTTTTGACTGCCTTTTGCCATGCTTTTGACTCCGCCTGCTTTTTGTCGCTGTCCCAAGATTTGGTATATTCATGGATTATTGCTTTATTTGCTGACAAACTGAATGCCGCGGGGCAAAGAATCCGCAAAGCGAGTTAGGTTATATCGCACCTGACCCGCTTTTTTGTTTTTCCTGCGACACTGTGTCTCGGGGGCAAAATAGCCGTTGCCGCACCCGAAACCACTGATTATTAACATCGCGGGGGCGAGAACGGCCTGAACGCACCCGCCAAATATTTTTGAACTATGAAAAGAGCTTCTTATGCCGACTCTGAACGGATCTGCGAGGCGACTTTTGCCAAAGGTTGTCCTTGGTGGCATCTTTACACGCCGGGGATAGACACTTCGCTGCTCTTCGCAGACGCTGAGGATTTTCGTTATGCGATCAACCTTATGGCCAGATGCCATAAAGAAATCGGAACCGTGATTATTGTCGCCTTTGAGATCATGAGCAATCATATTCATTTGGTAGTGAGCGGGAATGAGGTTGACATCAGGCGTTTTTTCGATCTTCTTAGAAGACGTCTGAAATGGTACCTGACCTCAAAGGGACGAAAGGAGTCCATCCGGCGGTTCACAATGTCTCTAAAACCCATCAAAGATCTGAGAACGCTGAGAAACACGATCGTCTACGTCAACAGGAACGGCTATGTGGCGGATCCTGACCGCACGCCTTATTCCGACCCTTGGGGAACAGGGAGGTTCTATTTCGGAGACTACCAGATCGGGAGACCTTTGGGTGACTTCACCTATAGGGAAGCCAGAAAGTTGCTTCGTAGCAGGGGTGGAGAACTGGCTGGCGACTCCCTTGTAATCAACGGGCATATCTCACCTGTCACTTTCTGTGCTATCGAGCTTGGCAAAGCGATGTTCCGCGACGCCCATCACTACTTCTCGATGATAAGCAAGAATGTCGAGGCGTACGGTGAACTGGCAAACGAGCTTGACGATGGTGAGTTTCTTACAGACCCGGAACTTTTCACACAGGTCAGCAAACTTCTTATGCATAATTACGGCACCAACTCGCTGAGAGATCTGACGAAGCCTCAAAAACTGGATCTGGCCCGCATGCTGCGCCAAGATTTCCATTCATCCAACGGCCAGATACGCCGGGTTCTGGGTCTCACCCAGTACGACGTGGATTCACTGTTCCCTCTGTCCGCCAAATAGGACGATGGAGGCAGCGTAGGCGCTTCGGGGGCAATATCCGCCTGCCTGCACCCCGAGTGTGGTGTTGAAACGGCTTTGGGTGCAAAACTGGTCTTTTTGCCCCCTGACCATCAGATTAATGGCGGCAATTATTCTCTGGTTTTTACCACAAGAAACCAGCGGTTCGGGTGCTGGAATATACCATCCGCATCCGACTCTGTCAGCCCGGGCAGCCGCGGGGGCAATAAGGGCGACCTCGCACCCGGAGTTGCCGGTGTAAGCAACCGC
>DJOW01000014.1:0-4031 GCA_002437305.1 Bacteroidales bacterium UBA6428 | reverse complement strand
GTGTAAGCAACCGCGGGGGCAAAAAGGGCGACCTCGCATCCGAGGACTGAATGGCAAACAGAGTAGAGGGCAACCGATAAATCAACCACGAGGGTCCTCGCGGGCATATTCATTGAAAGACATCTTGCGGTTGTTGGCGTGAAAAGGTTATCTTTGCAGTAAAAAATACTGCGATGAACACAATCTGGATAGTACTGCCGATTCTGATAGTTCTGATGTTCCAACTCGGAATTGAATTGGACGTGGCTTCGTTCAGGCAGGTTGTCAGGCACCCGAAGGCGGTGGCGGTGGGGCTTGTCGGGCAGTTGGTCATACTGCCTGTCATCGCCTTCATCGTGGCTGTGGCCTTCAAGCTCCCGGCTGTCGCTTTTGTCGGGTTGCTGTTGGTGGCATGCTGCCCTGGAGGAAGCTCGTCCAATGTGTTCTCTATGCTCGCCAAAGGAAACATCGCGCTGTCCGTCACATTGACCGCACTGAGCAGCGTGGTGACACTTGTGACGATTCCTGTCATCATGGAATTCGTGACAAGGTTTGTTTCATTGAAAGAAGAGGCTGTGATCTCCCTTCCCGTGGGACATCTGCTCGTGCAGAACATCGTTCTGGTGTTCCTGCCAATGATTTTAGGAGCGGGATTCAGACGGTGGGCTCCTGCCACGGCAGAGCGGGTCGGAGCCGCAGCAGGGCGTTTTGCTTTCCCCGCGCTTATGATTCTGGCCGCTGTGTTCTTCATCCAGTACGCCAAGGAGATCATTGGCAACATCGGCGTGCTCGGACTCTCGTGTGGGACTCTTATTCTCGCGGCTATGGGATGCGGAGCCATCCTCGCAGGAACATTCAGGCTCGACAAATCCACCAAAAGGACAATTGTGATTGAGGTTGGAATGCAGAACGCAGCCCAGGCCATCGCCATGGCCGTTTCACCTCAGGTCTTCAACAATGGTGAAATGGCCATCCCCGCCATAGTCTACGCGTTGATGATGAATGTCATCCTGCTCACCTACCTCGCTGTCATCCGGCGTAAGGCCTGTAATTGAAATGATCCTTTGACGCCTATTCAATGTTAGCAAGATCTTAATGCCGATTGATCATGTCAAGTGTTGGAACCTTTGGAGTTGTTTGTGAATTTAATTAATTTTGTCAGGCAAGCGAGGGTGTTCCCCGTTCGTCTGGCTGCCGATTTGGCGGCAAAGCCATTTTAACAACACAATAATATTCATAAATCATTGAATATGAAAGAATATATCATTGCCCTTGATCAGGGGACCAGTTCCTCCAGGGCGATTGTCTTCAACAGGAACGGCGAGGCGAAGGCCGTGCGCCAGAAAGAGTTCACACAGCATTTTCCCCAGCCCGGGATGGTAGAGCACGACCCGATGGAGATCTGGGCCACGGAATATGCCATGATGACCGAGGCTGTCACCTCTCTTGGACTTGGCGGGGCTGACATCGCCGCGATCGGAATCACTAACCAGCGTGAGACCACAATAGTTTGGGACGCCGACACCGGCAGGCCAATCTACAACGCGATCGTCTGGCAGGATCGAAGGACATCTGAATATTGCGACTCACTCAAGGAAGCCGGGTTGACGGAGATGATCCGGCACAAGACCGGACTGCTCATCGACGCCTATTTCTCCGGCACTAAGATCCGCTGGATTCTGGAGAATGTCCCAGGCGCGCGGGAGAAGGCCGCGCAAGGCAAACTCCGTTTCGGGAACGTGGACAGCTGGCTGGTCTGGAACCTTACCGGGGGCCATGAGCATGTGACCGACGTGAGCAACGCCTCAAGAACGATGCTGTTCAACATCAACTCCTTGGAATGGGATCATGAACTTCTTGACCTTCTGGGCATTCCGGCTTCCATGCTGCCTGAGGTGAAGTCCTCGTCCGAGATCTACGGAGAGACAGATCTTCTTGGCGGGAATGTTCCAGTGGCGGGAATCGCCGGAGACCAACAGGCGGCCCTCTTCGGTCAGATGTGTACAGAACCTGGATCTGTGAAAAACACCTATGGCACCGGATGTTTTCTCCTGATGAACACAGGTGACAGACCTATCCACTCAAAGAACAACCTACTGGCGACGGTAGCCTGGAAGATTGGTGACAAGGTGAACTATGCGCTGGAAGGCTCTATCTTCGTCGCCGGGTCGGTAGTCCAGTGGCTGCGCGATGGCCTTGGAATCATCAGAAGCTCTTCTGAAGTGGAAGCACTGGCGGCCTCGGTTCCGGACAATGGAGGAGTTCATATGGTTCCGGCGCTGACCGGTCTTGGCGCCCCGTACTGGGACCAGTACGCCAGAGGCAGCATCCTAGGAATATCCAGGGGAACAACCGCCGCGCACATCGCCAGGGCAGCCCTCGAAGGCATCGCCTTCCAGACAATGGACATAGTCTCAGCCATGGAGAAAGACGCAGGAATCCGCCTGGAAGAGTTGAAGGTTGACGGAGGCGCGTCAAGAAACAACCTGATGATGCAGTTCCAGGCAGACATTCTCGGATCCAAGGTCATCAGGCCAAGGGTCACAGAGACAACAGCGCTCGGAGCGGCCTATCTCGCCGGACTCGCCGTCGGCTTCTGGGACAGCATAGATGAAGTCAAGAAACAATGGCAGGCCGAAAGAGTGTTCGCCCCGTCAATGGACGAATCCTCCGTCAATGCCGCCAAGGCAGGCTGGGCGGACGCTATCTCACGAACATTAACCAAATAGTCACGAATATATGAACCCTTACCTCGCTGAATTTCTCGGCACACTGGTGCTCATTCTTATGGGAGACGGAGTCTGCGCCTGCGCCAGTCTTGACAAATCAAAAGGGAAAGGTGCCGGTTGGGTGGTCGTCACCATGGCATGGGGCTTCGCGGTGATGTGCGGAGTCTTTATCGCCGGACCATACTCGGGAGCCCACCTGAATCCCGCGGTCTCCATTGGACTTGCCGCCGCCGGCTCATTCTCATGGGCTTTGGTCCCGGGCTACATCATCGCACAGATGCTGGGAGGCTTTTTCGGAGCCGCCCTTGTCTGGGCTTTCTACAAAGATCATTATGACGCCACTGAGGATCCTGACACCAAACTCGGAACGTTCTGCACGATGCCGGCCATTTACAATCCAGGCAGGAACTTCTTCTGTGAGTTCGTGGGGACCTGGCTTCTGGTGTTCTGCATCCTGATGTTCTCCGCACCAGGGAACTCAGCGGACATCAGCCTCGGCTCCGTCGGTGCCTTCCCTGTCACAATGCTGATAATGGCCATCGGAATGTCTCTGGGCGGAGCCACAGGCTACGCCATCAATCCGGCCAGAGACCTTGCGCCAAGAATCGCCCACGCCATCCTCCCGATGAAGAGCCCGAAGCGAGACAGCGGCTGGTCCTACAGCTGGGTACCGGTCTTCGGCCCGATCGCCGGCGCAGCCTTCGCGGCTCTAGTCTTCATCGTACTCTTCTGAATGCTCGACAATTGCCGCATAGTCATAAAAAAGCCGCAGAAAAACTGCGGCTTCATGGAAAATATTGTCGCCTGAACGGCTGCTTGACAAGCTTGGAATTACGCCTCGGCCACAACCGTAACCTTGACGGTGGCTTTTACGGTCTTGTAGCACTTGACGGTGCCTTCGTACTCTCCAACGGTCTTGATCTCACCGAGGGTGATGTTCTTCTTGTCAACCTCGATGCCGGCATTCCTGAGAGCCTCCTCGACCTGAGCGGTGGTGACAGAGCCATAGATCTTGCCGGACTCGCTGACCTTAACGGCTACCTTAACCGGTGTGGCTGCGATCTTGGCCGCAAGAGCCTCAGCGTCAGCTACAAGCTTGGCCTCCTTGTGAGCCCTCTGGCGCTTTGTCTCCTCAAGCTGCTTAAGAGCGGATGGAGTGGCGGCAGCGGCGAATCCCTGAGGGATAAGATAGTTGCGGCCGTAACCTGACTTTACCTCTACCACATCTCCGGCCTCGCCGAGATTGGCAACTTCTTTCTTCAAAATGATCTTCATAATCTCGCTCTCCTATTATTTAAGAAGGTCAGTTACATAAGGAAGCAG
>DJOW01000062.1 GCA_002437305.1 Bacteroidales bacterium UBA6428 | reverse complement strand
CTGTCAAGTTGAATTAGGCAAACTCATAGTTCAAGTGAATATGCAAAATCAGAACAGAAATGCTTTACAGGATTCTCTGATCTTTCTTTGCGTCTCACCAACCTCTTTTATTGCGATTCACGCAATGGGGAAAAGTGATTGGTTTTGCAAAGATAGTGTTTTTATTATTAAACACAATTGCTTTAAAGGTGCTCTTTGTAAAAACACCTTTTGTCAAAGCATATCTTGTCATCGGGTTTTCATAATAAAAGTGTATTTTTGCATGGTAGGGAAGTATTATTGATTTTTGAATATATGAACACATTCGGACGGAATTTCAGGGTGGAGATCTTCGGGGAGTCGCACGGAGCGGCCATCGGAGTGGTCGTGGATGGTGTCAAACCGGGGATTGAGCTTGGCGTTGAGGACTTTATGCCGGACATCCTCCGGCGCAAGAGCGGGGCGGAAGGCACTACCCCGCGCGTCGAGGCGGACGAGCCGGAGATTCTCAGCGGAGTGTTTGAAGGACACACGACAGGAGCGCCGGTCGCGGTAATATTCAGAAACAACAACACCCGCTCTTCGGACTATGAGGCCTTGAAGGCGGTTCCGCGTCCAGGGCACGCCGACTATGTCGCTTCTGTCAAGTGGAACGGATTCAACGACCCCCGTGGAGGCGGGCACTTCTCCGGCAGGATAACATTGCCGCTTGTCGCAGCCGGAGTCATCGCCAAGAAAATGTGCCCTGCGATTTGTTGCAATGCTGATTTGGTAGAGATCGGAGGGGAGGCCGACAAGTCAAAGTGGAACAATCTTTTGGACAGAACCGCCAAGGAAGGCGACTCGCTTGGTGGCATAGTAGAATGCCGTGTAACAGGTGTGCCGGCCGGTCTTGGCGAACCGTTCTTCGATTCGGTCGAGTCTCTGATCTCCCACGCCGTGTTCTCAATTCCAGGAGTCCGTGGAATTGAGTTTGGCGATGGTTTCGCCTCTTCCCGGATGAAAGGCTCGGAACACAATGATCCTCTTGAACTTAAAGACGGTGTTGTGACCACGTCCAAGAATGGTTCCGGTGGGATCAACGGCGGCATCACGAATGGTTCCCCGATAGTCTTCCGCGTTGCTTTCAAACCGACCTCCAGCATCTCCAGAGCTCAGACCACCCTCAACGTCAGGACCGGAGAGCAGACCACCCTCAACGTCCCTGGTCGCCACGATGTCTGCTTTGCCCTCCGCACCCCCGTCATCGTCGAGGCCGTCACCGCCATCGTCCTCGCTGACCTTACGAAGTCTCGTGGCATTTAATTTCTTTATAATGAACGTACAAGGCAATATCGTGGTCTGATTTTCAGCACCACGAAGTTGTTCTTTCGCTTGAATTTCAATGTGTTAACCGCCACGACTCTTCGGCTCGGTGATTTGTTGGAGTGGTATTGTCACTCGTCCTTACAACAAGGAACTGAAATTCTTCGAGAAACGCCTTATCCGCTCCGGCGCGACGGAAACATTCCGCTTTGAGGTCGATAAACTCAGGGATCTCGGCTACATCGACGCGACCGGCGACCGCCATTTTGAGCCCGGCCTCTTCGAAATCCTGGTCTCCGGCAAGAAACTCGATGTGACCCTCAAATAGCCCGTGGCGGCCAAGTAACTCACAATCAATGAATATCTCACTTCTCCTCCCACCCGTTTCGTCCATGAGGAGTGGTAATCATTATCCTCATTGTCAACTACTTGGCCGCCACGACAATGACTTGTTATTAATGATACAAGCTCCACCGATCTGATTTATATGTGGCAAACCTAAGTTTGGCAGTGGCCGGCTTTGAGGTAAAAGATGTGTTCATGCAAATCTTTTTTTTCGGGTTTGTCTAGGGTTCATTGAGGTTTAATCTAAATGGTCACGATACCTGTTATCAATTCCGTCTTACTATCGTTCAACGGAAAGCACTTCTAAATTTATGGGTGGGAATGATATGGTTTATAGTCAAATAATTAAATAGTTGTCTTTGGTATGATCGGACTGAAGACAAAGGTTTATCTATTTGATTAATATGATGTTACATATCACTCGTTCAGAATCAATGAGTGACGGGAAATGCGCTTATAATCAAATGAATATGCACTTCACTTTAGTAAGGATCTACCAAAGTGAAATGTATAAAGTATTTACTGTTAATAAATTATATTACATGTCTCTTCATCGACCCCGGAAAGATGGCCGACATTATAGCGTATTAGTGTCTATGACGGCAAAGATTTTCATTCTTCCGATCTTGCGTGTTGGATTTCCTCATTGATCTCCTCAAGGGACATCTCAAGAAAGGCGCCAGCTTCAGACAGCGCTCCGATGGTCTTGAATGCCTTATACCCTTCCGTGAGTTTTTCGGCTTTGTCGCCTCGGATCTCAAATGGAATTTTTCCTCGTTGAACCACTGCTTTTGCGAATATGTTCATGGCGGTATTGGCGCTCATCCCAATTGGGAGCATAAGGAATCAAAAGATTCCTTTAACGAGGAGTCCATCCTGACTGTCATTGAAACTTGTGCCAAATCTTGTTCTTTTTTCTTGCCAAAGTACTAAAATTCAAGTCATAATGCAATAAAAATGCATAAATTCCAGTCTTGATGATGCCGGGTAAATGCCTAACGTTCCAGACAGCGGTAGGTGTCGAGGAAGGCGGGGAAGGATTTGGCGACGCAGGTGGTGTCGTCAATGTGGATCGGGGAGTCGGCGCACCAGGAGGCGACGGTGAGGGCCATGGCCATGCGGTGGTCGTGCGAGGAGGTATATTCACCGCCCTTCAGCAGGTGGCCGTTCAACAGGCGGCTCTCGACGGATTCACCGGTGATGGAGAGGATGTCGCCGCTGGCGGAGGCCTCCACGCCCATCTGGGACAGCATATTCAGAATCGCCGCGCCACGGTCGCTTTCCTTGCTGGCCAACCTCTTGAATCCTTGAATATTGCTGCGTCCGTGGCAGAAGGCGGCGAGGATCGAGACGATCGGGAACAGGTCCGGGCAGTTGTTGAGGTCGGTGCCGAAGGCGCGGAGCGGGGCTTTCTGGGCGGTGATCAGGCCTCGGTGGCCTTTCGGGACATCCGCCTCTGAGTTGTTCATGTCGCCGGTCACTTTGCCGTTTGCCGCGTCGGCAGTTTCATTGGTCGCTTCATTGTCCACATTCTCGCCCTCCGTCTCGTCATCGATCTGCGACAGGCTCGCTCCGGCCTCCATCAGGATGTCCATGATCGAGATGTCGGCCTGAAGGGAGGTAGTGTCGAGCCCGGTCAGCTTCACGTCCCCGAACAGGGCTCCGGCAACCAGGAAATTGGCGGCGGCGCTCCAGTCGCCTTCGATGTCAAAGACTGCCGGGGAATATTTCTGCCCGCCTTTGATCTTGAATGTTATGCCGGTGCAGAGACTCCAGTCCTGCGTCTCAAGGAAATCCTCGCCGCCTTCCATCTCGCTGCCGATCTTGATGCCGAAGCGGCGGAGCACGTCAGCGGTGATGAACATGTACGGGATGCTTTTGGGGTCATGAATATGCAGGGTCGAGTCTTCGGGGAGGAGCGGCAGTGCCATCAGCAGGCCGGAGATCAGCTGCGAGCCGCCTTTGCCGGAAACGCTTGCCTTGCCGGAAAGCAGGGGCCCTTGGACGGTGAGCGGCACGTGGACTTCGAGAGCCGGGTTGAGCGGCCTAAGGACCGTTCCGAAGCCGGCCATGATTTCGGCCGCGCCTTTAAGAGGCCTGGTCGGGAGGGTTCCGACACCATCAATTTCGATTTGACAGCCGTTGCCCAGAGCGGCGGCGAGCGGAATCAGCAAGCGGGTCAGCAGACCGGATTCCCCGACGCTGATCTTTGCGGGGATAGTCGCTGACGAGCCTATGCCTTCTATGATTAAGGTCTTTCCGGTCGCTGAACTTGTCGAAGCGACCGGACTGGTTGGCCGCTGAGCCTGTCGAAGCGCACCAAGTTGTGGAGTATCTTCATAATATTCTATCCGAACCTTCGCCCCGAGCGCCTTGGCGACCTCGATCGCCGCCTCGTTGTCTCCGCAGGGGGAGTAGCCTCCGAGTCTGGATTCGCCCCCAGCGAGGGCCGCTGCGATTATGGCCCGCTGGGCGAAACTCTTGGAGGCCGGCATATTCAATGCTGTGTCACAATGTAGGGGCTTCCTGTCGCCATAGACGGCAGAAAGCATCTCTGAGTAGCCCCATTGGCCAGGAGCGGCTGCCTCGGCGTCATTTAGTGCGGCGTAAGTGAACGGACTGCCGAGCCTCAGGCATTCCAGTCTGCTGGCCTTGCCGATTTCGCCCATCGAGAAGGCGATCAGCTCAAACGACCGCTGGTTCTCTTGTGGTCGCTGAGCATGTCGAAGCGACATTTGTCCTCCAGAACGAACGGTCGCTTCGGTTGTTGGTGAGCCCGGTCGAACCACAGGCCCAGCGGCAGAGTAAAGCCCCAGCACCCTTGTGACATCATCCTCGGAGGCGGCCATCGCAGCGATCTTCACGATTTCCCCACCGAACTTCCTGCACTTCTCCACAGTGCTCCGCAGCACGTCATCCGAAGGCGTCCCTGCGAAGAAATGGCTGGAACGGATCATTGTGGTGCCATATTCAGTGCAGGCCCTGCGGAGCCTTTTGCCGATCTCTTTCGGAGCCTCGATCTCCAGATCCAGAAAAGCCGCTCCGGCCTCCACCGCAGCCGTCAGTTTCTGTTCGGCTTCCTCCCACGTCCCGTTTCCGTCATCGGCCACCCGGCAAGTCGCCACCAGCGGTGTGTCCGAGGCCGAGAACATGTACTCGATCTCCTCAATGCTGAGCGGACATCTGTCCAGCCGTATCTCTGCCATCTGAATCCGTGGCTCGCTGCCCTCCAGCAGGTTCATTATCTCTTCCAGTGTTCGGTTCTGGATTGTCGTGCAGATCATAATATTCAAATTGTCGTAAATGAGCAACCATCAGCCGCAAAGTCTGACATTCTGGATGGATTGCCTGATTATTATCAAGGAGCGGTTTCAGTAAATTGGAATCAACTTTTTCCGGTCAAGGCCTCCACCGCGTCCTCGACCCGAAGTTCCCTTGTCTCGACCCGTCCGATGCCCAGCGGCAGCACAAAGTGGACAAAATCCCCGTCCGCCTTTTTGTCTTTCTTCATCGCATCGGCAAGAGTGTCAATGCTGTACGGACTCTCAACCGGCAGGCCGCAAGCCGTGAAATCCGCTTCCAGGCGCTCGGAAAGATTGTCTGTCAGTCCTAGGGCTTCGGCCAGCCGGGCGGCAAGAATGATTCCCATGGAGACCGCCTGTCCGTGCGGAACAGCCTCGCGGGAATTTTTCTCGATGGCGTGCGCGAAAGTGTGCCCCAGATTGAGCAGACGGCGCTCCCCGCGCTCGTTCGGATCCCTTCCTGCGATGCCGGCCTTCACATTCGCCGCTGCTGCGATCAGCTCCCGGAATGTCTGTGAGTATTCCCGTACGGCAGCCTCGGCGGAGCCTCCCGACGCCCGCTCATGAATATTCGAGAGCATATTCACCGCCCTTTCATATTCATTGCCTTTGTTGTTGATGATGAATGTTTTGAGCAGTTCGGCCGCTCCGGAGAGGATCTGCTGGTAGGGAAGTGTCTCCAATGGCTCCGGGCAGATGAAAGTCATTTCCGGCTGGCGGATCACGCCGATGATGTTCTTGTAGGAGTCGAGGTTCACGCCGTTCTTCCCGCCAATCGCCGCGTCCACCTGTGAGAGCAATGTGGTCGGAACGAATCCGAACTTCACGCCGCGCTTGTAGACGGATGCCGCGAACCCGACAAGATCTGTCGTGATCCCACCGCCAATGCCAAGCACAAACGCCTCTCTGTCTGCGCCTTTCTCCAGCAGCCATTCTTCAATTTCCAGCAGAGTGACGAGCGTTTTCCTCTCCTCCGCAGCCTCGATCGGGAATGCCCCTTTCGCCTCTATGCCAAGCCTTTCCACGATGCCGCTGACATTGCGGTCGTGGATTATGAATATGCTTCCGTAGCCGCCGAGGCGCCTTTTGACATCCATCAGCGGACAGTCAATGATGTTGATTTTCTCCATCCGGTTATCCTTTGCCACTTGCTTTGGCGGCACGGCTACAATGTGTAAAGATTCAGCCCGGTCTCCTCATCGAAGTGCCGTCCCACCTTGCAGTTGTAGCGCCTGATGAACACCTCGCACGCACCGTTGACCGTGGCTGTGAGAAGATGTCCGCCCACAACCGTGTAGTCGGCCCGTCCGAAGTCCGCGTGAAGATGCAGATAGACCTTGCCGTCTTTTTCGGAAATGTTGCCAACGAGGCTGGAGATCTCCATTTGCTCGTCGAACGTCTTGTCTACATAATGCTTCGTTGCCGGGTTCAGGAACCTGAGGGTAGCGTTGTTCACCGCTCCGATTCCGCTCACCTCTCCGGCCAGGATGCCCTGCTCCTGACAAAACGCCGCAATGGCCTCCATCACTTCCCGGTGATTGTCAATGCTGACAACAAACCTGTCGCCATCCTGTTTGAATGTGTACATCGCTCAAAAATTTTCGTGAATATACTAAATTTCCCCGAATTTCCTTTTCTGAAAATGAGTATCTTTGCTCCAAATATTCATGAACATGAGGAAGGACATCTCGAATGTTGTTTTTGATTTTGGCGGGGTGGTCGCCCCGGCGGATCTCAGCGTGGTCCTTGGCCGGTTCAAGGCGCTAGGATTCAACAATGTTGAAAAGTACCTCAATCTTGTCCGCCAGCAAGGAATCTTCGGAGATTTCGAGACGGGACTGATTGACAAGGAACAGTTCCGAAGCGAAGTCAGCGAAGAGGTAGGCAGGGAAGTGTCGATGGATGAGTGCCGTCAGGCCTATATGGGATTCTTTTCCGGCATTCCTGAGCGGAATCTCGAGCTGTTCAGGAAGCTCAGGACCGAAGGCTACCGTCTTTCCCTTCTGTCCAACACCAACCCCTTTGTTATGGAATGGGCTCTCAGCAAGGCGTTTGACGGCCACGGCCACTCGCTCGATGATTACCTGGACAGTTTTTACCTGAGCTACGAGATGAAAGTCATGAAGCCTGATGAGCGAATTTTCCGCATGATGCTGGAGGCCGAGAATGTCAAACCGTCCAAGGTCCTGTTTATCGATGACGGAGCCAAGAATGTAGAGGCCGCCCGCGCCATCGGCATCAATGCCATCCAGGCCGTCAGCGGTAAGGACTGGACACAAGACGTTCTTCATTTTCTTGATTGACCCCTTGTCTTCTGAATATGACATCGTGCGGTTTCGCTTCGTGCCTGGATCCTGTTCCTTTGCGCACGGACGTATTGCTTTACCTATTCCCGTGCGTGTGGCTCCTTGTCTTGCGCACCGATTCAGATTTAATGTATGACACGTCTCGCAAGGTTTCTTTCTCTGGCTCTGTGCCTGTCTCTTTCTCTTGAGTCTCTTGAGGCCGAAGACAAGGATTCTGTTGTCAAGACCGGCCATTCGTTCGTTCCGTTTCCGGTGGCCGGATTCGACGGGTCCAAGGGTTTCCTGTTCGGCGGGCTGATGAACGTGTACGACTTCGGTGATGGCTCTACTTATCCCAATCCCAAAAGTAGCGCTTACTTCGAGATTTCAGGCTACACAGGCGGCAGCAAGACTTTCGTGGCTTCTTATGATTCAGGAAGATCGCTTCCCGGCATCAGGATGAATGCCGCGGCCAGCTTCTGCTCTGACAACGCGATGGAATTCTTCGGCTTCGGAGGCCGTCAGACCATCTATGACGCCTCGCTCGGGGATGCTTTTTACAAATACGACAGGACAACATTCAACATCAAGGCTGATTTTTCCGGCAGGATTTCCGATCATTTGTCATGGGAGGCCGGTTATCATTTCAACCAATTCAAAGTTAAAGACTATCAGCCGAAGGATTCAGATTCGGGAATATCTCTGTTCGGCCTCTACAAAGGATGGGGGATCATTCCTTCCGAAGACATTGCCAAAGAATATTCATCCGCCCTGCGTGCCGGACTGGTCTATGACTCACGTGACTATGAAGGTGTCCCGTCGAAAGGCATTCTGGCCAAAGCGCACCTGATAGCCGCCCCCAAGTTTTTGGGGTCCTCTGACTCTTACCTTAAGGTTCATGCCGCGTTGAGGCATTATATTCCTGTGCTCAATGATAATTTTGTCTTTGCTTATCGTCTTGATTATCAAGAGTTCCTTGGCGGTGCACCATGGTATGTCATTCCGTTTTACACTCCCGGCGGTCCGATTTATGACAACAACGCGCTCGGAGGCTACCGTACAGTCCGTGGTCTGATGTACAATCGGGTGGAAGGGCAGGCGGTCGGATTCGCGAATGCGGAGCTGCGTTGGAAGTTTGCGGAGTTCACTTTCCTGAAGCAGGACATTGGTTTGATGTTAAGCGGTTTCTGTGACGGAATCAGCGCCGTCAAGTCTTTCGATCTCACCAACAGGACAGGCCTGTTCCCTAAGCTCTATGTCAAGTACATTGACTCTTCCGGACGCGACATCGTTCATCTTGCCACAGGTGGCGCGTTTAAAATCATCCTGAACAGGAATTTCGTCCTGAACATTGAATATGCCCATGCCCTTTCCGCCCAGGACGGCGCCGGTGTGATGTATTTCAACACCGGGTTCTATTTTTAGCCGACCGCTACCCTTTCACGACCATCTCGCAGCTCATGCAGTCGAAAGCGAGGGTGTAGCGCTTGCCGTTGTTTGTCAGGAATAGATGAGCCGCGTCGAAGGTGTTTTGGTCATTATAGTTGACAGATTTTCTCCTGCTGTCCACTGACTTGTGGACGGGGCATAGACCGAGCTCATGGCGGATGCAGTACTTGGTGCGCATCAGTTCGGCATCGGGGCGGTGAGAGATTTCAAAGGCATCGTCTGTTCGCGTGGCACCTAAAGAGTGGTATGTCTCACGGGCGATGTGGTTGGCGATGTTGGCCTTGTACGAAAGATGGATGTCCTCCGACGCTGTTTCTTGAATGTCACGGACTTGGGACAGTGTCTGCTGGCTGCCCACCTGTCCTGTCGGCAGTGGAATCGCTTGACAGGGCATCTCTTCGAGTTCAGCGGCGAGGTCGCGCCTGACGGCGTTAAGCGCGGAGGCCGGAAGGAACGGCAAAGAGCCGCCTGGAGTCTCAACTTCAAGCGAATGTAGCTTGAATGAATATATTCCCGTGACCTTTGAGATTTGGGTGGAGAACATTCCGCGCATTCTTTCCGCGTTCTCCGCCGTGCCGTCTCCCGCTTCGCGCTCCAGCGTGACACTCCGCCCGTCCTGGCTTACGGCACAGATTTTCAGCAAGTATTGTTTTCGGGTCGTCAGCTTCACTACCCTGACAGAAATGTCCACTGTCACCGGAATCGTTCTGACCGGCAGGTTGTTGTCCAGTTCCTTTTCGAAAGCGATGTTGAGACTGCGGTACAGTTTCGCGCCGGGATAGAGTCCTTGGGCGGCATTCCTGCACATTATCCGGTTTCCCTGACAGACATCACCACGGAATCCGACAATCTCCCCGCGGCCTTTTGACAGAAATGAGAACCCGTCTCCGTTCCGGAGTCTGTCGGCAGAATTATTCATCCGTACTGTTATCGTGACATCCCTATCATCCATCGATCTTCCTGCTGGAGAAACCTGGCGCCCCGAAGTGACTGAGACCACTGTCCCGATCTCCTCTCCGATTGATTTCGGAGCGTCCATCGAGGACCACGGTGTGTCCCGTTTCCCGTCCAGAAACAGCCGGGTGTACCCACGGTTGAAGGTCTTGTTCAAATCCGGAGTGAATCCTCCTTCGGACCGCCCGAACGAAACCCTACGGTACTTTTCCGGATTCGCCGCGACCAACTCATCCAATGCCAATGAATATGCCCTCACGACATTCCTCACGTAGGAGATGTTCTTCAGTCGGCCTTCGATCTTGAACGAGCATATTCCCGCCTCCGCAAGGTCCGCCAGTCTGTCCTTGAGGTTGTAGTCCTTGAGAGACAGCAGGGCCTTGTTCCGCACCAGAACATTCCCGGAACCGTCCACAAGGTCGTAGAGCGACCGGCAGGCCTGGATGCATTCCCCACGGTTGGCGCTCCGCCCGGCGATCCGTTCTGACATGTAGCATTGCCCGCTGTAGCAGACGCAGAGGGCTCCGTGCACGAAAAACTCCAACTCGCAATTCACCGTCTCGCGCACGGCCTTGATTTGTTCCAAGGACATCTCTCTTTCCAGGACAAGGCGTGAGGCACCGACGCCCTCGTAAAGCCGTGCCTTCTCAGGAGTTCTTATCGCGCATTGGGTCGATGCGTGGACAGGAAGGTCTGTAAGCCTCCAGACCGCCAGATCTTGTGCGATGACGGCATCAACACCCGAGGCCTTGGCTCCGGCAAGAATCCTTTCAGCCGCCTTGAGTTCATCATCAAAAAGGATTGTGTTGAGCGTCAAGAATATGCGTGCCCCGAATCTGTGGGCATATCCAGTCAGCCTCCTGATGTCCTCCAGCGAGTTTCCGGCGGCCTGTCTCGCTCCGAACGCGGGTCCGGCGATATACACGGCATCGGCACCGCAGTCAATCGCCGCGATGCCGATGTCAACATTCCTTGCCGGAGCAAGCAACTCAAGATGGCGAACCATTGTCAGTCGCCAGGCTTACTTGCTTAAAGCCGCTATCATCTGCTTGGCCTGGGCTCCGAACTTAGGATCGTCCTGGACCTTCTTGTAGAACTCAAGAGCCTTCGCGTTGTTCTTGGCTCCCTGATAGAGAGCGGCGACGGTGAAGGTGATGGCAGGTGCGTTCTTAGCGGTCGGCTTCAGCTCAAGATACTTCTCGAAGAACTTGATGGCGTCTGCGTTTTTGCTGAGTTTCTGTGAACTCTGTCCGGCGATGAGATAGGCGGTCGCGTTCTCTACATAGCTGTTGGCCTTTTCCGCAGCCTTGACCGCGTCAGCGAATTTCTGACCCTTGAGGGCTGTGTTGGCCAGCCTTACATAAAGGTTTGACATCTGCTCCTTGGCCTCGGCCTCCTCTCCATTCCAGGATGCGTGCTGGAAAGCCTCGATGGCTTCATTGACCTTGCCCTGGGCTCCGAGAGCCTGGCCCAGAAGAAGGGCTGTCTTGCCGGCTGTGGTGTCAATGGCGTATGACTTGGCGAATCCGTCGGCGGCTGTGGCGAAGTCCTTAATCTTTAGGGCATCAACTCCTTTCTGCATCCACATCTGAGGGACAAGCTCCTTCGCCCTCTCCACAACCTCGGTGTTTTCGTATTCGGTAGCTATCTTTGCGACCTCATCGAGTTTCGACGCGGCCTCATCGTACTTTTTCTCCTTGATCAGATCCTTGGCGATCTCAAGCGCCACGCCGGGGATCGCGTTCTTGCAGTTGGCCACGAGCTCGTCGGCTTCAGCACCGATGGTCTTTCCCATCTCAAGCGCTTTCTGGAAGCAGTCGAGAGCCTCTGTCCAATTCTTCATGGTGATCGCTGTGGCTCCATTATTGTAGAGTTCGGTTGCCTGGGCCATGTCCTGAGCGGAGGCCATGCTTGCTGTCATAAACGCGGCAGCGATAGCGAGAATAAACTTTTTCATCGTATTAAAATTATGTTAAACTATATTCCTTTTACTGCGATTGGCGCAAATGTAATAAAAAAATTGGGTCAATTACACATTATTGGCTATTTTTGCTTCAAACGGGAGGTGTAAACAATGCAACACTTTATCAAAACAGTCTTGTGTTCTGCGTTTTTCGGATTGTCAATAATTATGCCGGCGCAGAATCTGCCCGTTCTAAAAAAGGATGGCGCCGTCACTACCGGAAGCCTCGCCAACGGGATAACATACTACCTTGTGACGAATCCTTCGATGAAAGGACTCGCGGATTTTTCTCTTGTGTGCAAAGGTGTCACCGACACGTTGTCCGCAAGGAAGGAACTGTCGAACTTGCCGCACTTTAACAAAACGATCCCGTACAAGTTCTTGTCCCGCAAGGGAATAGGCTGCCGTCAGGAGGGCTATATCTCCTACAAGGGCGATGCCACGGTGTTCAGGTTTGACGATGTGCCTGTTTTCGATCAGGCCGCGTCGGACACCACTCTTCTGATGCTGTTTGATTTGATCGCGTCCAAGCCTTGCCCGCATGCCGTTGTCATAGCCGGAGACATCAATCCTTCCGCGATCCTGGAGAGGATGAATGTCTTTTCATTGATGGTGCCTTTCCGCGACCCTGCCTACAAGAAAACGGAATACGTGTGGAAGCCGTCATCTTCCACTGAATATTCATTTCTCCCTTCCGAGACATCTTCCGTGACTGTGGATTTCCGCGCTCCGAGGACTCCTTACAACCAGATGAACACGATCCAGCCGTTCATTTCCGAACTGTTCTCGGGTGCTTTAAGGGAAGTCGTTTCCGGCAGGCTTCGAGAGATTCTGAGAACCAGAGGGATTCCTGCGCGTGAGGTCACTGTCGTCAATCAGGGGAGCGCCTCGAGTCCGGGTGATGAACATTTCAGGGTGACGGTGGAGTCGACCGAGGCCGGTCTGATGCCGGCAACAATGGCCGTGGTGTCAGTCCTTTCCGAAATTCACGCCAAAGGAGTCGGGCCACAGGAGTATAAAGTAGCACGCAACTCCGTCCTCAACAGCTTTTTCAAGCCGCAAAGCAATGATGCTCTCGTCCGGCAGTGCATCTCTTCGTATCTGTATGGGGCTGATTTGGCATTTCCTGCGACAAAAGCCCGTTTCTTCTCATCCAGACGCATGTCCCCTAAGTCTGAGACGGATTTGTTCAACGCCTATGCCTCTGCTCTTCTGGCGGAGCTGGATAATTGCAGCGTGACCTGGGCCGGTGATCCGGAACAATATGACGAGTGGCTCTGGCCGGTCCTGTTCGATTCGGTTTGGGACGGAGTAGCACTTCTGGACAAGCCAATGTACCGTTGGATGAGTGGCCAATGCGACACGTCAGCCCTCTGGAGCGATAAGAACAAGGTCAAACTCAAATCTATAGCCTCAGAGCCTGTCTCAGGAGGAGACATGTGGACGTTTTCCAATGGCATGAAGGTCATTTACAAGAAGATGGACACGAAAGGGCGATTCAGCTATTCCTTTATGATCAAAGGTGGATACTCGACTGTGCGTGGCCTGAGGCGCGGAGAGGGGGCTTTCATCTCTGACATGCTTGATCTTTGCTACATTTCCGGAATGCCAGGAAGTGACTTTCAGAAGATTTTGAAAGCGGAAGGTGTCGAGCTGGACTGCGAGGTCTCGACATCTGACATGAGATTGTACGGTTCGGCACCGTCTGGCAGGCTTACGTTGGTGCTTAAGGCCTTGCTTTCTGTGGCGAATCAACGCCGAACCTCGATTCCTGATTTCGAGTCTTGGAGAAAGATGGAGCTGGCTTCACTCAGGCCGGCCTATCTTGACAGTCTGATGTATCCGGACTATGACTATTCCTCGGTCAAGACCCCTTCCGGTCTGGTGGACGGGATGATGCAGGACGCGCACGAGTTCTTCAACTCCCAGTTCATCAAGTCAAACGATGGTGTGTTTGTTATAGTCGGAGACATGCCTGCCGAATCTGTACAAAAGGTCCTTTGCCAGTATCTTGGAGGCTTTAGGGTGAGCAAGTCATCCTCGGTACGTCAATTTTCTCCCTATAAGATGCGAACAGGGTCCACGACATATTCCAGAACCGGCTCCCCTGTGGAGATCAGCATAGGTATGGCTTGCGCCGAGCCGTTCACTACGGAGAACTACATGGCCTTCAAAGTCGCCGGACTGGCGCTTCAGCGTTGTCTTACGGGAGTGATGGCGGAACATGGCTTCAGCGTCCGGATGTCGGACCGTTTCGGTTTTTGGCCACAGGAGGCTTTGGAATTGATCTTCACTTGCTCTCCGGTGCCGGAATCCGGTCTTCCTTATGGGGTCGAGAGTGGCTCCGATCAGCCTATGATGTCTCTTGTGGCAGCCAGAAAGGCTATCGAGGAGACCCTTTCCAAGCCGGTTGATGCGGCTGAGCTTGCTTCGTGCAAGTCCTTGCTGAACAATGGGTATTCAGTGAAGCTTTCGGATCCGGGGAATTATGTTGACGCAATCTTGATGCGCTACTCATGCGGGAAGGATGTGCTGACAGGCTATGGCAACAGGATAGCCAGTGTCTCGGCGGAAAAGGTAATGGAAATCTTCGGTGCTCTGTCCGAAGGAATGAGAATTGAATATGTCGTCAAACAATAAGTTCGGAACCATAATCCAAATCGGAGACATCCTTGTGTCGGAGGATGTCGTGACTGAATATTTCGCCTGTGACTACTCCGCCTGCAAAGGCTGTTGCTGCATCATCGGGGACAGCGGCGCTCCACTGGAGGAGGCAGAGTTGGAACCACTGGAGGAAAACTATCCTGAATATTCAAAATTGATGAGACCTCAGGGACGCGCCCAGATTGACAAGGAAGGCTTTTTCTCAATAGACCGTGACGGTGACATCGTGACTCCGGTTGTGGACCAGACCGAGGAATGCGCCTACACTACTTTCGATGAAGAGGGGAACTGCTTCTGTTCCATTGAGCGGTGCTTCTCTCAAGGAGTCTGTGGCTTCCGCAAGCCTCAGTCTTGCTGGCTCTATCCGATCCGCGTGACCAAACTGACAGGAGGCGGCCAGGCCCTTAATCTCCACCGTTGGGGAATCTGCAAGGATGCCTTCGAGAAAGGCCGTCGCGAGGGCGTCCATGTCTACGAGTTTCTCCGGGAGCCATTGACCAAGATCTATGGCGAAGACTTCTACTCGGCCCTCTCATTCGCCGCGGAGAACATTCTTCCAGGCAAGTGACGCTCTCGGATGAGCGCGCATCGGTAAGTTTGCCGGATGACAATTAACATTAGATGTTTCCGGATTTTCGGGAATATTCCTATCTTTGGGTCGGGAACAACACATGAACTTATGGCCTACACTGTTATCTGCCTCATCATTCCGCTCCTCTGCTCCATATTGACGACATGGGGAAGTGTTTTCTATGAAAAAGACGGTTGGCGCGCCGCCCTCCGTTTTGTAGTCTTGCTTGTGGCCGCGG
>DJOW01000074.1:19526-20285 GCA_002437305.1 Bacteroidales bacterium UBA6428 | reverse complement strand
TCTGAAAGCAATTCACAACTAAGGTAGAAATTGTTAATTTTGTTAATTGATTGTGTTCAAAGAACGAAGATACAAAATCTGAAAGCAATTCACAACGTCATTTTTGTCCTTCAAAAATGACGGATGATTGTGTTCAAAGAACGAAGATACAAAATCTGAAAGCAATTCACAACGCGCCGGAGCCAAACATTAATTCTTTAATGATTGTGTTCAAAGAACGAAGATACAAAATCTGAAAGCAATTCACAACTAACCCGTCAAGCTTTTCTAATGATGGTTTATTGTGTTCAAAGAACGAAGATACAAAATCTGAAAGCAATTCACAACCGTGAGTTGTGTGAGGTCTTTTTAATTGAATTGTGTTCAAAGAACGAAGATACAAAATCTGAAAGCAATTCACAACGACCGCGCAGGAGCAAGGGATCGAGGTTAATTGTGTTCAAAGAACGAAGATACAAAATCTGAAAGCAATTCACAACTGAGACCAGATTGAATTATGTCAAGGGTCAATTGTGTTCAAAGAACGAAGATACAAAATCTGAAAGCAATTCACAACCCTTTCATCCGAGCCCTCTACTTTAACGAGATTGTGTTCAAAGAACGAAGATACAAAATCTGAAAGCAATTCACAACCCAACGAAAAAGGAAAGCTCTTTGACAATAATTGTGTTCAAAGAACGAAGATACAAAATCTGAAAGCAATTCACAACAAAACTCAAAGAATCATCAGAAGAATAAAAATTGTGTTCAAAGAACGAA
>DJOW01000074.1:0-19434 GCA_002437305.1 Bacteroidales bacterium UBA6428 | reverse complement strand
ATCTGAAAGCAATTCACAACGCCAAAATGGCGCACACGTCACCGCCTAAAATTGTGTTCAAAGAACGAAGATACAAAATCTGAAAGCAATTCACAACTATAAGTGAATCGCTTGCTCATCAACTTATATTGTGTTCAAAGAACGAAGATACAAAATCTGAAAGCAATTCACAACCGTTTCCCTGTCACAGAAATATTCCGGTCCAGCATAGCCGGCTATCAAGAAAGGATTATCTTGACTCACGCTCTTTTACGCCCATAATTACAGTTGATTACACTCAACAGCAAAGATAACATAAAAAGCGAAACGCAATTTATGAAACGGATTTTCGGCGGGAGGGTCACTTCGACAGGCTCTGTGACCGGGAAACTGGCCACAGCGACTAAAAAGGTCGTCACAGAGGCTGCCGAAGCGATGGGGAAAATATGGCTACCTGAATGGCGGCACATCCGTTTTGATGAGGATGCCTCTCGGAGCGCCGTGCTCCAATGGAGTGAGTTCGATGTTCTTTGAATATGCTCGTGTCTGAGACACGGCCTGTGGATAGGACTTCCCTGCGAGTTGAAGGGCGGCGCGGAGCATCGTCTCGTTCTCGTCGCCAAGCTGGTAGCCGTCAAGCGGATCATCCTCGGCCTCCACATCCACTGAAAGGCCGTCAGGAATTGACGCATTCCTGCCGTCCCTATCCGCAAACATGCTGATCATAACATACATACCCCAACCTTTGATCAGGGAGTAATCATACTTATTGTTGTAGATGTCCTTCGGTGAAAGCAAAACCCCGGCGCAGTACTTGCCGTGCGTCTGCTTTCCAATGAGCTCGATGTCCATGTAAGGATCGAGACCTACGATCAAACCCTCGGAAGCCGAAGCTGTCCCGCCTGACACTATCGCATAGACTTTGTCAATGCCAAGGTTCGCGTCCGAGACATCGATCACAAGTTCCCCGGCACCGCTCTCTAGCCTATGGATTGTCGAGAAATATGTGTTAGCGTCCTCTCCGGCTTTCCTCAGCTGTTCGGTAAGAATAGAATTGTAGACCTCTGTCTGGAAGACATCCCCTGACTCAACCTGCGCCTCAGGCGCAATCATGGAGGCAAGCAAGGTCTCCGTGAAGGCATAGCCACCGCCATTGTACCTTAGATCCAAGATCAACTCGTCGACTCCTTTGGACTTGAACTGGCGGAATAATTCCGGGAGCCTCAATGAAGACTTCAAATCAAAGCTTGTGTAGGCAAGATAGCCGACTGTCTTGCCGGACACATCAAATGTCTTGGCGACAAGTATCGGATCCTCATAGATTTCCTCTGCCGTCAAGGCAACGTCATGCACCAGCGTACTGATCTGGCCATCAACCAGGGTCGATAGGCCAAGGGTGACCGATGCCGTGTTGTACGAATCATAAATGTTCTCCTTGGTGATGGTTTTTCCATCCAGGGTAAGTATCACATTCCCACGCTTAAGCCCAGCCTTGTCCGCCGGGCTGTCCTTGACCACATAAGTAACCACAAGGAAATAGCAACCGGGCGCATTGGAGATCCGGCCAGCCTGAAGATAGTATCCATAAGCGACTTCGCGTCCCTGAATGGAATTGACGAGCGACTGCAGGTCATCCGTCAGGACAGTCCACCTGTCTATTTCCTTGCCTGCCGAATAGTCATAGTAACGGATGTTCTTTACCACTTCCATCGGGAACCTGCATGTGTCCGGATTCAGATGCTTGAGGTCTCTCTCAATCTCCTCATTCCAAAGATAATATGACCCCAGTACATCTATTGCGAATTGATCCGCCTTTGACACCTCGTCCAAGAGAGCGCCTGTTCCACCTGTTTCAGATTTCTCGCACGCCACAAAACCCAAAGCCGCCACAGCCCAAAGCGCCGCAGTCATTCTTAATTTCCTTGTCCCCATACACAAAATGTTTTCAGATTAGCCTCAATAAAACCGCGCGGCAATCGCAGTTATGCAAATATATTCATTTTTAACATTCGATTATACCCAAAAAGATAAAAAAATCCATTAATATTCCGCACTTCCATTTCTTTATTGTACCTTTGATCTGAATAGCTGAAGATTTAAGCGATGATCGGCATTTTCGACTCAGGTTCGGGCGGACTGTCCGTGCTGCGGGAGATCCTTCGGTTTCTTCCGGAGGAAAGGTTTGTCTATTACGCCGACAACGCCAACTGCCCTTACGGGGAAAAGACACCTGAGTTCATCCAAAACCGCAGCAGGGAGATAACTGAATACCTTCTCTCGCGGGGAGCGCAGATCATCGTGGTGGCTTGCAACACGGCCACAGCGGCAGCGATCACAACCCTCAGGAATGAATATCCCGTCCGCTTCATCGGGATGGAGCCCGCGGTGAAGCCGGCCGCGCTCAGCTCCAAGACCGGTGTGATCGGAGTGCTGGCGACAGCGGGGACTCTGAAAGGGTCCAAATACTTGACCACCAAAGGAATCTACGAAGATGACGTGAAGATTGTCGAGCATGTTGGGCAAGGGTTTGTGGAGCTGGTGGAAGACGGAATCCTGGATGGGCCGCAGGCGGAGGAGACAGTGCGGAAAAGCTTGCAACCGCTTCTGGATGCTGGTGCGGACAGGATTGTGCTCGGATGCACACACTACCCGTTCCTGCGGGATGTCATCCAGAGGGTCGCAGGGCCGGATGTCCAGATCATCGACCCTGCTCCGGCTGTGGCCAGGCACCTGGTCGAGGTGATGAAAGAGGAAGGGCTGCTTGTAGGGAATGTGGCTTCGACAAGCTCAGCCACCGAGGCTACAAGGCATAATGGATATTCGGTCACCAAGTCTGCCGAAGCCACCTTAAAGCCCGACATCGAGCTGGTCACCTCAGGCGACGGCACCTCCGCCAGACGCATCCTCAGCATCATTCTTGAAGAAGACGGCTTCCGTCACAGCAATCAGTAAACAAAGACAACCGCCAAAACTCACAAAGAAATGGAATCAAACAACGGAATCGAGGTCAAAGACTTCGCCTACTGCTCCGACAAGTACCAGTACACGATGGGCAAATCCTTCTACGAAACCGGCAGGAAGGATGTCATCGCGGTTTTCAACATGTTCTACAGAAAAGCCCCGGAAAACAACAACTGGGCCGTCGTGAGCGGCACCGATGAAGCCATCGAGTGCATCATGAACCTCGGCAAGGCCGAACCGGATTTCTACGAGAAGTTCCTTCCTGGCGATGAATATGCAGAATTCCGCAAGTACCTCTCCACGTTGAAGTTCACCGGCAACGTCTACGCGATGCGCGAAGGCGAGATCGCGTTCCCGAACCAGCCGATAATCACGGTGGAGGCCCCTCTGATCGAGGCTCAGATCCTTGAGACTCCCCTCCTGTGCATAATGAACCATCAGATGGCGGTCGCGACCAAAGCCTCAAGGGTCTGCCGCGCCACAAACCGCCCTGTCAGCGAGTTTGGATCACGAAGGGCGCACGGGCCATGGGCGGCTGTCTACGGAGCCAAAGCCGCAATCATCGCGGGCTGCGCCAGCACTTCCAACATTCTGACCGGCGTCCTCAACGGAGTGCCTTCCACAGGCACGATGGCCCACAGCTTCGTCACCTCCTACGGCAGCACGGTCGAAGGCGAGCACACAGCCTTCGTTGACTACATAGGCACCCACCGTGGCGAGAACCTAATCCTCCTCATAGACACCTACGACACTCTCAAATGCGGCATCCTCAATGCGATACGCTCTTTCAAGGAATGCGGCATAGACAATGAATATCCATTCGGCTACGGCGTGCGCCTCGACAGCGGCGACCTCGCCTACCTCTCCGCCAAAGTCCGCAGAATCCTTGACAGCCACGGACTTACCGGCTGCAAGATCTTCGCGACCAATTCCCTTGATGAATATCTCATCTCGGATCTTGAGCGCCAGGGTGCCTGCATAGATTCCTACGGAGTCGGCGACGCCATCGCCACCAGCAAGGCCGCCCCGTGCTTCGGCAACGTCTACAAACTCGTCCAGATTGGCGGCCGTCCCGTCCTGAAACGCTCCGAGGACAGGATCAAACTGATCAACCCAGGATTCCAGATCACCTACCGGATCACGAAAAAAGACCCGGACCTCGGCGAGGTCTACAAGGCCGATGTCACATGTCTGCGCGGAGACACCTTAGCACAACGGATCGAGGCCGGCGAGACCTTCACGATCTACGATGAGCAGGACCGCTACAAGTACAAGATCTTCCAGTCCGGTGAATATTCCTGGAGACCCCTCCAGCATCAGGTCATAAAGGCTGGCGAAAGGTGTGTCGAAAGCCACACCCTGCAAGAGAAAAAAGCTTTCTACGACAGCGTCTTGTCGCATTTCAGCCCGTCCGAAAGGCGTCTCATCAACCCGCACTACTACAAGGTTGACATCTCCGACGACCTCCTGAACACCAAACTCGAGATCCTCGACACCCTCAACAAGGAGATCGAAGCGTTCAGCATTGACTAAGGCACCGCCCATTACCATCCTCGCACTTTCGACGGAAGCGATTTCCCTAATCATCGCTCCCGTCGAGGTGAATTTTGACCCCGACAAGCGCAAAAATTCCCCTTCTTGCTCCTTCCAAGGCTAAATCGCACCGTTACCCGATCAGAATTTTGCGAAAATTGCACGATGTTTCATGCAATTTTCTTAATTTTGTGCACGCAACTATCAGCACCGAGGAACAGTCTCCCGCAATATTTGGAATATCTGGAAAAAGCCGAACTTGTCAGCACCTTGAAAATGAAGGCGAACGGCAATTCCATACTGCGTAAAATGGACAAACTCTATCTGGAGAACCCTAACATGATGTATGCCCTGTCGGAATCCGAGCCAAATGTAGGCAATGTACGGGAAACGATGTTCCTCTGCTGGATGAAGCGGTCACATACCGTACTGGAATCACAGGTTTCCGACTTCGATATTGACGGAAGAACCTTTGAGGTCGGAGGACGCAAGAAAGGAAAGAAGCAAATCGCTGATGTCACAGATGGTTATGTGGTAGCGGATGACATCGAATACGCCTTCCAGAACAAGATTCCTCTCTGGATGTTCGGGTTCATCTACTAGCTGTCACTTCAACAGAAGCAATTGACCCCCTTTTCGCTCCTGTCACCATATTATTGTCCCCCGACAAGAGCAAATATATACATTCCTGCTCCCGTCAAGATGTGCTAGTCATCTACAAGCGCATACTCCCAATTATTCGCTCTCGTCGAGGTAGATTTGAACTCCGACAAGAGCAAAAAAAGGAATTATCGCGCTTGTCGGGGTTCATAAAACTAAACGGCGATCACGTCGTGAAGCTTGCGGATGTAACTGACAAAGGCCGGGGTCTCGGCATTGAGGAACGATTGGAGGTCCCAGTCCGAGAATGGCTGCGACCTCGTCCGGCTTTGGCAGACTGTCATAAAAGATTCTGAATAGTTTTAATGAAGGACTCTGCCTTCGGAGTAAGAGCATCAATCATTTCCTTGTCGCAATAGACGAAGTCATCATAATCACTGCTGTGCCTTTTTTCAAAAAGTGTCGAGAATAATTATCCGTCCTCTATCGACAAGATTCCTTTGGATACGAAATGAAGGCCCATCATCGTTTTCGCACCATTGTGAGTCTGTGCCGGAATATCATTCTTCAGCAAAAGAGCAACCGCAGCGTAATAGCAGGCATAGGACAAACGATTGACCGCAGCGTTGAAGAAGGATTCTTTGGGAAGCAATTCCGCTTCCTTCTTGTCCTGCGCGTCATCGAGCATCTTCATAAAGAAGAGGTACGTCATCTGCTCCAGAATGGGCATCGAGTTGGTGATGCCCCCAGTCCAGAATGTGTCCCGAATCTGGTCTATCCTGTTTTTGATTTCGCCTGTAATCATATTCAATATTTCTATTTCGTCTGCAAAGTGATTGTCTCTTTCATAACACAATGCCCTCCCTGACGATATTGGAATAGAACAACGGGGTCTTGACCTGCCTTGACTCCCAGGATTTTCGCGACATAATAATATTGACACTCCCGTCTTGATTTCCAACTGATACAACGGCCAACGGACAACGTTCTCATCTTCATAAGTCAGATGATCCTTGCCCAGCAAAACCAAAACATCAATGTCGCTATCTTCCCTCGCATCCCCTCTGGCCTCAGACCCAAACAAAATGGCCATCGCCGTAGGAGCGGCCTCATTGATCACAGACTTTATCTGCTTGACTATCTCCGGCCTTCTCATAAGACAACTATTCTTCTTATATTCACGAATATAACCATTATTTTTGAAAACACATAAAATCACTGATGATTCTAGGATTGTACGACCTTTGCAAAAGTCCAACGGATCGTAGCACTTTTGGGTGACAAAAAAGTGGGGAAAACGCTTCCCAAGAGTGCAGGATGCACTCTTGGGAAGCAAAAGAGGCCGAAAATGCTACCGAAGGGATTAGGCGCTAGTCTTCAGCAGACGCAGTGACAGGAGGTTATTCCTTGGTGTCATCGATGGAGTCACGGACGGTGCGGAGGTACTGGCGGCAGGACTCTATTAGTTCCTTGGAGCGCTTCACGAGGGCGCCGATGTCATCCAGGCTGGTGGACGGGTCCTCTACCTTTGCGGCGATCTCGTCCAGTTCGGCGACCGCCTTTGTGTAATCGAATTTCTTCTCTGACATATTCATTGGTTTTTGTTGATTGCTTAAAATATTGATTTGTTTCTTCGGTCATTCGGTCCTTCGACAGGCTCAGGGGCCGATCTGCGGCCTAACCAATCTCACTGATTGCCGGAAGGGACTCATCCTCGCTTCCGGGGACATTGCTCTTCAGATCCACCTCGACGACACCGCACTTGACGGTTCCGTCGGCGAACATCATCCGCACACGGTCTCCGACACGGGTCTTGGTGGCGGAGTTCATCTTCACTCCGTCCCTGTCCAAGGCCAGAACAAAACCTTTGCGGAGAATGTTGCGGGGATCATTGGAGGAGATCTTGGTCTCCATCATCATAAGATGGGACAAGGCTCCGGAAAGAACAACTCCCACACGGCCTTTCAGCCGCTGCTCAATCTTGTCCAAAAGAGATCCGGCCTTGTAGACACTTCTGTCAGCACCGTGCAAGACCCTGTCGGACAGTCTGTCCAAAAGATGCTCCTGACCGGTGATCCTGTTCTCGACGGCTTTCGTCAGGGCCGCGCCCAGAATCTCCACCTTGTGCATCGCGTCCGACACACGGGCGTCAGCCTGACGGCGGACACGAGCCTCTAACAGATCAATGCGGGAGGACATGGCCGACAATCGGTTGCCAAACGACATCATAAGCCGGGACTCCAGAGTGCCCAGACGCTGATCCTCGGCGATGTAACAGTCAAGGAACAGGTCTGCCAGGGCGGTCGGAGTCTTGACGAAAGTGTTCGCCACCATGTCCGCGACATGATGGTCCTTGTCATGGCCGATCGCGGTGAAGACAGGCACGGGGCAACGGGCGATGGCCACGGCAAGATCGTAGTCGTCAAAGCAGGCCAGATCCAAGTCCGAGCCTCCTCCGCGCATGATCAGCACCGCGTCGTAATGGACCGGGGAGGACAGAATCTCCCCGAAAGCCGCCATTATCGAAGCCGGTGCGCCGTCCCCCTGCATCAGAGCCTCGAACAGCCTCACGTTGAACACGAAGCCATATTCATTGTCCATCAGATGATGGCGGAAGTCCCCGAAACCCGCAGCACCCGGAGCGGAAATCACCGCCAATGAATATGGCAGCGCGGGGAGCCGCAGGCGCTTCTGAAGATCGAGCAGCCCCTCTCTCGTGAGCCGCTCGATTGTTTCCTGCCGGCGGCGTTCGCCAGCGCCGAGGGTGAACTCAGGATCTATGTCGTCTATGTTCAAGGAAAATCCATACACCGGGTGATAGCTGACCTGAACGCTGGCAAGGATGTCCATCCCTGCCTCAAGAGCCGAGCCTGTCACACTCCGGAACTTCTGGTCGATGATGTTCCAGCGGAAAGCCCAGACAGTGGCGCGGCTCTTCGCCACCACTCCCCCTCCCTCGCTCTGAGACAATTCAAGGTAGCAGTGACCGTTCTGCTTGCGGCTCAGGCTGCTGATCTCTGCCTTCACCCAGAGCCTCTGAGGGAACGAGCCCTCGACCACTGCCTTCAAATGAGCCTGAAGGGTGAACAGGTCTATGTACTTCTTTTCCATAATAACAGATCTATCTCTTACAAATTTAACAAAAATCCACTATCTTTGTAAAAGAATCCCAGAGACTGAAGGAAAGATGAACATAATTGAAGCAAAATTCGCAGGCAGCTGCACCAGAGCAAGCCAGAAGCCCTCCCGCAGACTGCCGGAGTTCGCTTTCATAGGGCGTTCGAATGTCGGCAAGTCATCGCTGATCAACATGTTGTGCGGCAACAGCAAACTAGCGAAGACTTCATCCACCCCAGGAAAGACAAAACTCATCAATCATTTCATCATCAACGACAGTTGGTACCTTGTGGATCTTCCCGGCTATGGCTTCGCCAAGGTCTCAAAAGAAGGACGCGAGGAATTGCGCAAGATGATAAATGACTACATCTTGAGGTCCGGGGAGATGGTCATTCTGTTCGTTCTGATCGACTCCCGACATGACATCACCAAGATTGACAGGGAGTTTCTGGCCAATCTGGGGGAGAACGGGATACCTTTCGCGATAATATTCACGAAAGGAGACAAGCTTGGCCCCAACGCCCTCAAGGCACAGATCGAGCGGGACCGGGAAATCCTGTCGGAGGAATGGGAGGAGATGCCTCCGATGTTTGCCTCCAGCGCGGTGACAGGAGCCGGGAAAGAGGAGATACTTGATTATATTCAACAATACATAAACTTATAGCATAGCGCAATGTACATCGAACACAGAATGGAATTGTTTGCCTGCAGGGCCTCCAAAGACTTTGCTTGCAAGGTTGTCGGCGAATTGAACAAGATCGGCGAGGGAGTCGGCGAGAAGTACCATCTCGGAGCTTCGGAGGTCACCCAGTTCAGCGATGGTGAATTCGTGCCGTCATTCACGGACAGCGTCAGGGGCGCGACCGTGTTCATCCTGCAGTCCACTTTTCCACCGACTGAGAATCTGATGGAGCTTCTTCTGACCATCGACGCGGCAAAAAGGGCCTCGGCGGACAAGGTGATCGCCGTGATGCCGTACTTCGGATGGGCCAGGCAGGACCGCAAGGACAAACCGCGCGTCTCCATCGGAGCGAAACTCGTGGCGAACCTTCTGACAGCCGCCGGAGTGGACAGGATCATGACCTGCGACCTCCATGCCGACCAGATCCAGGGATTCTTCGACCTGCCTGTGGACCACATCTACGCCAGCAAGGTCTTTATCCCTTATCTGAGGTCCCTGAACATCGAGAATCTTGCGATAGCCGCCCCGGACATGGGAGGTGCCAAGAGGGCGAACGCTTATGCCAAGGATCTTGCCTGTCCGGTGATCATCTGCCACAAGTCACGAGAGAGAGCGAATGTGGTGGCCTCGATTACCGCGATCGGAGAGGTAGAGGGAAAGAATGTGGTGATCGTCGACGACCTTATCGACACCGCCGGTACCCTCGTGAAAGCCGCCGATGTACTTATGGAGAAAGGCGCGGCAAGCGTGAGGGCCTGCGCCACACACGCTGTGCTTTCCGGCCCTGCCTACGACAGGATCAACAACTCCTGCCTGAAAGAAGTGTTCGTGACCGACACCATTCCTCTGAAGGAAGGCGCCGACACCAGCAAGATCAAGGTTGTCTCCATGACCGAGACTTTCGCGTCCATAATCCGCAAGGTCTACCGCTACGAGCCGATCAGTACTGAATTCATCTTCTAGACATGAAAACTGTCCTCGCCGCGATAATCCTCCTTGGACTAGGAGTCCTCGGAATGTGCTTCAACATAATATTCCGGAAGAACGGGAAGTTCCCTGAGACGGAGATCAGCCGCAACGAGAACATGCGCAAGATGGGAATCAAATGCATGAGGGAGCAGGACGAGGACATCTTCTCCAAGAAGAAACCGAAAAGAAACGCCTCGTGCACCGGTTCCTACAGCGACGCCTGCAAGGGTTGTGGTTTTTATGAATATGAGTTCGGAGGCAACAAGAAAGATTCCAAATGACAATTGGCGGCAGTAGCCGGTTGGAATCAGACACAATGTAAAACATTCTGGCAATCTCCTGCCAAAAAAAACGATTATATTATGAGTTTGGTCGCTATAGTGGGACGCCCTAACGTAGGCAAATCCACACTTTTCAACAGACTTGTCGGCATGCGTCAGGCCATCGTTGACGAGACAGCCGGCGTGACAAGAGACCGCCACTACGGCAAGTGTGGATGGTGCGGAAAGGAATTCTCGGTGGTAGACACGGGAGGCTGGACGACCAATTCGGACGATGTGTTTGAGGAGGCCATCCGCAAGCAGGTCGTGATCGCCATAGAGGAGGCTGACGCAGTGATATTCATGGTAGAGGCCGCCGCAGGCATCACAGACTACGACTCCGAGATCGCAGACATTCTGCGCCGGAGCAAAAAACCGGTAGTGCTGTGTGTCAACAAGGTGGACTCAGGAGAGAAAATGTTCGATGCCTACCAGTTCTACTCATTGGGGCTGGGAGAGATCTGGGCCACGTCATCGGCGAACGGCAGCGGAACAGGTGACCTATTGGACGAAGTGCTTCGCGTGCTTCCGGAAGAGAAGCCACAGCAGGACGATGAACGCCCTGACCTTCCGCACATAACAATTGTCGGGAAACCGAACGTCGGCAAGTCTTCGCTGACGAATGCCCTTTTGGGGGAGGAAAGAAACATCGTAACCCCTGTGGCAGGAACCACAAGAGATTCAATCTCGACACTTTATAACAAATTCGGACATGAGTTCATGCTCGTGGACACCGCCGGTATGCGCAGAAAAGCCAAGGTCAACGAGGATCTTGAGTTCTATTCCGTCATGCGTTCCATAAGGGCTATCGAGCATTCCGATGTCTGCATCCTGATGATCGACGCGAACAGCGGGATGGAGGCTCAGGACATGAGCATATTCAACCTGATCGTGCGAAACCGCAAGGCCTGTGTTCTGGTTGTCAACAAATGGGACCTCTTCCTCAAGGACAGCAACACCATGAAGGAATATGAAGCCGCGCTGCGCCGCCGCATAGCTCCGTTCGATGACGTTCCGATCATATTCACTTCAGTTGTTAAGAAACAAAGGATCATGGACGTCCTGGACGCCGCCGAGCATGTCTACGGGAACTACTCACGGAAACTTTCCACAGCAAGGCTGAACGAAGCCATGCTTCCGGAGATAGAGAATTACCCTCCTCCCGCATGGAAAGGCAAATACGTGAAGATCAAGTATGTGACCCAGCTGCCTACGCGCTTCCCGGCATTCGCGTTCTTCTGCAACCTGCCGCAGTACGTCAAGGAACCTTACAAGAGGTTTCTTGAGAACAAGCTAAGGGAGCATTTCGACCTTCAAGGCTGCCCGGTGCAGATCTTCATGAGGGCAAAATAATCGCCGCTTATGCTGTTGGAGGTTCTGAAAGCGTTCATAATAGGAATCTGCGCATCGGCTCCGCTCGGGCCGGTGGCGATAATTGTGCTTCAGAAATCCATCTGCTACGGCCACAAGGCCGGATTCACAACCGGACTGGGAGCCACGCTTGTGGACACAGCCTACGCGATTGTCTCGATCTTCGCCTGGGCTTTCGCACAGCATTTCATAAACACCTACGAATCCATAATATTCCTGATCGGAGGACCTGTGATAGCTCTGCTTGGTTACTCAATGGCATTCAAGGATCCATTCAGGAAGATGGAGCCGGGAGACACCGTAGCCCGCGGAGCCTCCATCAAGGATTTCCTGCAGGCGGTCGCGACCACTATCTCCAACCCCGGGGCGATACTGGTCATGTTTGCCCTGTTCGCTTTCTTTCAGGTCGACCTGTCCGACAGAAGCTTCAGGATCTATCCAATAATCCTGGCGGTGGCCGGAGGCTCGATCGCCTACTGGTTCTTCTTCTCCTGGTTCTTCAGCAACTGGCGAAAAGCATTCGACATGAAGAAGATAATGTGGATGAACAGGATTGCGGGGATCATCATAACAATCATAGGGTTAGCCCTGCTCGGAGAAGGAGCGTACGACCTGCTTTTCAACGGAGGCAAATAATTTACGAATATGGAAGAGAAAGAGACAAAAAAAGGATTCCTCAGCAACTGGATAGTCAAGAACCTCCTGCTTGCTTTCCTGTTCTTTGCGGTTCTGATCTCAGTGAGCTCGCTGCTGCTCAAAGTTTTGACCAACCACGGGAAGATGATAACAGTTCCTGATTTCACCAACATGACATTGGCTGATGCCGGGCATGAAGCCGCAAGGTCCAAGCTCAGGGTTGAAGTGACCGACTCAATTTTTGTCAGGAAGATGGAGCGCGGAGCCGTTTACAGCCAGAACCCTAAAGCCGGCTCACTCGTAAAGCAGGGCAGAAGGATACTCCTGACAATAAATGCCAAAAACGCCAAGAAAGTCAGCATGCCTAACCTTGTCGGCTACTCAATGCGTCAGGCCAAGGCAGAACTGAACTCAAAAGGGTTGACATTAGGCAAACTAATCTATGTCAATGACATAGCCACAAACAATGTTCTCAGGCAAATCTACGGAAACCGTGAGATCAAACCGGGAAGACAGATTGAAACCGGTTCAGAGATCAATCTTGAGGTCGGGCTTAATCCGGAGGACAATCAGACATACATTCCCAATGTCATAGGGCTGAAATACCTCAGGGCATTGGAAGCCATTCATGACAACTCATTGAATGTCGGTCGTGTCGTGTTCGACAAAGGTGTGAGGGACTACACTGACTCCCTTAACGCCTCTGTGACCAGACAATCACCCGAAGCCACAGAGTTCCCGATCCTTATGGGTTCTGACGTGACAATCTACCTTTCATCAGACAATAAGAGCAAATAAAGTGGACGAAGGCAAAATCTACAACGACCAAGAGGAAAACGTAGAAGACGAAGAGCAGGGAATGTTCGAGCATTTCAGGCTCAATGTTGATGTCGGGCAGACCCCGATGCGTGTGGACAAGTACATGGCCACACACCTTGAGGACACTTCACGGCATAGGGTTCAGTGCGCGATCAAAGAGGGGTACGTACGGGTGAATGACAAGGTTGCGAAAGCCAACCTCATAATCCGTCCGGGTGATGTGATCCGTTTCGTGATGCCGTACCGCCGCCGTGGTCTTGAGATCCTGCCGCAGGACATCCCGTTGGACATAGTCTATGAGGACAACGACCTTCTTGTTGTCAACAAGGCCGCCGGAATGGTGGTACATCCAGGACACGGGCACTTTGAGGGGACCCTCATCAACGCGCTTTCCTATCATCTGGGAATATCCCAGGGGCCGGACGCGGCAGACGAGCGGATGGGCATTCTTGTGCATAGAATCGACAAGGACACCTCAGGGCTTCTTGTCGTGGCGAAAAACGATGAGACCCAACTTGATCTGGCCCGTCAGTTCTTCGAGCATTCGATCGAGAGGCGCTACGTGGCCGTCGTCTGGGGCAACATCAAGGAGGATGAAGGTACGATTGACGGAAACATCGGGCGCGATCCCAACGACAGGTTGAGATTCAAGGTCTATCCCGGTGAGGACGACCGAGGCAAGCATGCCGTGACACATTACAAAGTGCTGGAGAGGTTCGGCTATGTTACCGTAGTCGAGTGCAAACTGGAAACCGGACGCACGCACCAGATCAGGGTTCACATGAGTCACATCGGACATCCGTTGTTCAACGACGAAAGGTACGGTGGCTCGGAGATCCGCAAGGGCACCATCTACGCCAAGTACCGCCAGTTCATCCAGAACTGTTTTGAGATCTGTCCTAGGCAGGCTCTTCACGCCAAGACCCTCGGCTTTGTTCATCCTGGCACAGGCAAATGGATCCAATTCGACTCGCAGCTTCCGGAAGACATGACCGCCATGATTGACAGGTGGAGGAACTACGTGAATTTTGTCAAGGTGGAAGAGGACGATTGATCTCACATTAAACTTGATTGGTTCTGTATTAGATTGACTAAGAAAAATTTCGATTGGATAGCCAGAATAAAAATAAAATTCAGAATTTTGGTAACGTGCAAAATTCTGAATTTTATTTTTATTCTGGCCATAGGCTAATATGTCAAAAAACATTCCGGGGTTATCATAATGCACGGCTCTTGAATTATTCGCAATCGTGTCACTATGGTCAGAAAAAGACTATGGCGAATTTTGGTTCACCGTGCAAAATTCGCCATAGTCTTTTTGACCGTCCAATCATATTCAGTCAAACTACATCCTTGGAGGTGGAGGTCCCATCGGGCCACGGCCCGGGCCGCCAGGTCCCATCCGCCCTCCGTCTTTGCCTCCGAAGTTGCCGAAACGGTAGGTCAGGGAAACGACTATGTAACGACCGAGGGTGTTGTTAAGGGTCTCTGTGTGATAGTTCGATGCATCGGAGATCGAGAGGTTCTTGGCCTGGTCGAGGATGTCGTAGGCGTTCAGAGCGAGCGTGAACTTGTCCTTGAACAACAACTTGGTGATCTTTGCGTTCAGAATCAACTGTGTTCCTTGATCCGTCGTGTAGCCGTTGTACCAGTTGTAGTTGCCGTCAGCTACGATTCCGAAGCCTCCCGGAACAGTCCAGTTCATCGAGGCGGTGACCTGATTGCTCCAAGTCATATTCGTGGACTGGTTGGCGATTGTGTACCAAGACTTTGACATTCTGGTTCGGCCGCCGGCGGTGAGCTCCACGATGTCGTTGCGGTAAGTAACGCGGAGACGCTCGGTGAGACCTACAGTCTGAAGTTTGTTCAGGGTGAAGTCCAACGTGTGGAAATCCTCAAGGAATTTGTCAGCGAGGAAGTTCTCAGCGCTGAAGTCACCGTCCTTATAGTAGCCGCTCATATCAAAATTAGAGGATCCCACATAGGAGGAAGACTTTGAGTAGCTTGCCCTCGTCATGTTGAATATGCTGAAGTTTGACTTCGCGATCGGAGTGTTCAGCATCACACGGAAGCCGCCGTTGTAGGAGTCCTTGCCGTTGACAGGAATGGAGTACTGCACACCGTTTGTGCCATACCACTGCGCGTTGACAATAGGGTTTTTGACGATCCCGCCATCGATTCCCGCACGGATGGAGAAGAACGTGGCCTTGTTCGTGTGGCCGAAATCACTTCTGAAATCGTGGTTGAAATACGGCTCAAGGTACATGTTACCGAAAGAAACGCTGAGAGGATTCGTGTTGTCCGGCACCCTCATCAACTGACTCACGGAAGGCTGCTGGGAACGTCCGAAATAGAATCCGCGAACATTCGTGTTGTCATCGATGTCGTACCAAAGCATCGCCTGAGGCGACCAATTCAGCACATGGCTGTCGTAGGTGTCAAAACCGCTGGTCTCATTGTGGGTGTACGTCGGGTTTGCGCTCGCTCCGGCCTGCGCCCGGAACTTGTCCTTTTGGTAGACAAAGTTGGCCCCGATCGTCTGATTGATGTAGCGGTTGATTATCTCACTGGAATAGACGCTGTTGGCGACCTCTCCAAGCGGATTATAAACCAGGTTCGACGCACTGAAATCCTTAACGTCTCCACTGTCAAAAGTGTTCTTCTTTGACGTGGTCCTGTTCCATGACGCCTCGTAGTTGGCCTCGACAAAGAAGCCTTTGCCAAGAGGTTCGGTGTAAGTGAGACGACCGCTCAAGGATTTTGTGTCCTGATTCTGATTGTAACGCTGGTTGATCACCGAATCGGAGGCCGCCTCGAACTCATCGAAAGCACGGGTCAAAGACTGATTGAACCCGTTCGTCTCATTGCCGCTGAAGTTATAGCGGACATTGAAAGAGAGCGTCCTTCCGGCCTTGCCAAGCCTCTGACGGAAGAGAAAGAAGCCATTTGTCTTCCAGTTGTTGTTGGATCCGGAGTTACTTGTGAAACCCTCATTTGTCCTCGATGTGACACCGCCACGATCTGTCAGCGTGGAAAACTCGGAAATCTCATTGAAATCACCGTTGCCGAAACTTACTTGCGGTTGGAAGAGTATGGAGGTGTTCTCTGAAAACTTGTGCTCCAAACGCACTCCGAAACGATGGCCATCGGAATTTGTAGTGTTGGAACCTTTATTGTTGTAGATGAGGTTGTAGTCATCAAGATAGGTAATCTTCTTGCTCTCCTCCTCGACATAAGTCTCGTTATTGTTGTAGAGGTAGTTGCCACCAAGATCCATCTTGTCGTCAAACAGGGTGGTGTTGCCGTTCACGCCTCCCATCCACGAAGTCGTGATTCCGTTGCCGGGACCCCAGCCACGGCTGCCGCGGCCCATTCCGCCTCCGCCTCCGCGCATTCCCTGCATCATGCTGCCGGCCAAGTCATTGAATCCACGATTGTTGGTGTTGTTGCCGTTGATGATGACGCTCAATTGGTTCTTGTCGGTGAACCGTCCAAGGAACCCGGCTCCCTGATAGCGCCAGTCTCCGTCACCGGATGACAGTTCGGCTCCAGAAACCTGCTTGCGGACATCGTGGCCGGCACCGGCCATGACGTTGCCGAAAAGTCCGTTCATCATTCCTTTCTGGATGGAGAGGTCAATAATCGTCTCCTCGTTGCCGTCATCAATGCCGGTGAACTCGGCTTGTTCGGACTTCTTCTCCACGACCTTGACCTTCTCGATGATCTTCGCGGGGATATTCTTGGACGCAAGCTGCGGATCATCAAGGAAGAATGTCTTGCCGTCAATCGTTATCTTACTGATTGTCTCACCGTTAGCAGTAACAGTGCCATCTTCTGAGACTTCCACGCCTGGAAGCTTCTTCAACAGATCCTCAAGCATGTCGTTGTCAGTCGTCTTGAATGACGAGGCGTTGTATTCGATGGTGTCTTTCTTAATCACAATCGGGTTGCCGGTGGCGGAGACGCTTGCTGCGTCCAGAACCTGCTTGTCAGGATCCATCTTCAAGACACCGAGATCGAGCTTTCCTTTAATCTCGATGTCCTTGGTCAATGTCTTATAGCCAAGGAGCTCAGCCTTGAGCACATACTTTCCCGCCGCCACTTTCTCGATAACGGTCTTGCCTTTGTCATCACTCAGGGAGTACTTGTAGGGCTTCTGGGCGCCCGGTTTTGAGAGTGAGACCGTCGCGAATCCCACGGCATCTCCATTGGAGGAATCAGTGAGGGTCAAGGTCAGAGTGCCTCCACCCTGAGCCAAGGCCAAAGAAAAAGCCGACATAACGCCGGCGACAACTGTGATTAATTTCTTTAAGTTCATAAGGAATACACAACTAATCAACCTAACGATTCTTTTGACAGACAAAAGCCGCGATGGTTTAACCAAGAAAGCGAAAAAAACAAAACAAGCCACACGCCACCGGAAAAGCCTGGAATAGCGGGAAATTGTCAAAGTACATCCCAAAATCATTTCACCCTGTCCGGATGATCCTTTATGAATTTTTCCCAACCTCCGGAGCCTTTGACCTTAGACAAAGGGCTGGTGATCGAATAGTAATGACAAAGGGCAATGGCAAGGGCGTCAGACGCATCCAGATGCTCCGGCTGGAAATCAACGCCCAGAGTCTTGCGCAGCATCACGCTCACCTGCTCCTTGGAGGCTGCTCCGTTGCCCGTGATCGCCTGCTTGGCCTCCCGGGGAGCATATTCATGAATCTCGGTGACGCCATATTCAAGAGCGGCGAGCATCGCGGCCCCTTGCGCACGCCCCAGCTTCAAGATGACCTGGGCGTTCTTGCCGTAGAACGGTGACTCCAGCGCCATCTCGGTGCCGTGGTAGGTCTTGCAGACTTCAGTGACGGTGTCGTAGATCTGACGGAGTTTTGAATATGCGTCCGCTTCCTTCCGAAGGTCCAGCACGCCCATGTCCACGAACACAGGTTTGCCGCCGATGACATCAATAACCCCGAAACCAAGGAGATTGGTTCCGGGGTCTATTCCAATTATCGTTGTCTTGTCCATAATAATTCAGAGCAAGAACCCACCTTTGACAGGTTAGTCAATGCAATCGAATCCTGTGTAAGGACGGAGAACCTCAGGGATGACAATCCTGTCGTCCTTCTGGTTGTCCTCAAGCAGGGCGGCCACCACGCGAGGGAGAGCGAGCGAGCTTCCGTTCAGGGTGTGGCAGAGCTGCATCTTGCCCTCAGCGTCACGGTAACGCAGGTGCAGACGGTTAGCCTGATAGGTCTCGAAGTTTGAGACAGATGAGATTTCAAGCCAACGTCCCTGGGCTGCTGACCAGAGTTCGAAGTCGTAGGTGATGGCTGAGGTGAAGCTCAGGTCACCGCCGCACAGACGGAGGATCCTGTACTTCAAGCCGAGCTTGTTGACTATGCCCTCAACATGGGCAACCATCTCGTCCAGAGCGGCATAGGAGTTCTCCGGCTTCTCGATGCGCACGATCTCGACCTTGTCGAACTGATGCAGACGGTTCAGGCCTCTCACGTCCTTGCCATAGGAACCGGCCTCGCGGCGGAAGCACGGGGTGTAGGCGGTCATCTTCTGCGGGAAGTCATTGTTGCCGAGGATGACATCTCTGAATATGTTGGTGACAGGAACCTCGGCTGTAGGAATGAGGTAGAACTCGTCTAGTCCAACATAGTACATCTGGGCCTCCTTGTCAGGAAGCTGGCCGGTACCGAAACCTGAGGCGGCGTTGACCATGATCGGCGGCTCCACCTCCTTGTAGCCGGCGGCCGTGTTGATGTCGAGGAAGAAGTTGATAAGGGCTCTCTGGAGTTTCGCGCCCTTGCCCTTATAGACAGGAAATCCTGCTCCGGTGAGCTTCACGCCGAGATCGAAGTCGATGATGTCATATTTCTTGGCAAGCTCCCAATGAGGAAGGGCGTGCTCAGGAAGGTTGACCTCAGGGCCGCCCATCTTCACAATCTGGTTGTCCTCGGCACCTTTTCCTGGAATGACGAGGTCGCAAGGCATATTCGGAAGGAGAACCAACTGTTCGTTGAGTTCTTTATTGTTCTCGTCAGCCTTAGCAAGGAGTTCGGAGGATTCAGCCTTAAGCTCGGCCACTTCCTTCTTGACCTCTTCGGCCTCGGCCTTCTTGCCGTCCTTCATCAGACCGCCAATCTGCTTGGTGAGCTGATTCTGCTTGGCCACGATGGCGTCGCTCTCTGTCTGGAGATTTCTTCTGTTAGTGTCCAGTTCGAGGACTCTTTCCACGATGGCCCTCGCATCGAAATTCTTTACTGCCAGCTTCTCGATCACGCGCTGCGGATCGTCACGAAGCGTCTTGAGTGTAAGCATAGTATATGAATAGTTTAATTACCATTAAAATGAAATCACCCATTTTATGCCAGAAGTTCTCCGGCACATTCTCAGGCAGACAAGCCTGAAGTGGGTGGCTTCAAACAAAAAAGAGGACAGGCA
>DJOW01000078.1 GCA_002437305.1 Bacteroidales bacterium UBA6428 | reverse complement strand
GGTCTGGAGCCGCCTGAGGAAGGTTCCCCTTCTCTCCGGAATTGGATCAGAAAATGGAACCGCCTGCGCGGAAAGGGCGGCTACATCGTCTTCCATTCGGAAGGCTGCCCGGTCTGCAAGGCCGAACTCTCTGCCGCTGACTCCCTTGGCCTTAGGACCTTGGACGTGAATGTAGATGAGATAATGGTCTCTCATCCCGATCTTGGCAAAGCTCTCCTTGACACCTTCGACCTCTCCTCAATGCCTATGATCCTTGAGGTAGGTCGCCACGGCGTCATTCGCCGCCGCTATGTCTCATTCAGGCCATAGCAGCATCTTTGTCTTTGTGCAGTCACTTTCCAGCCTGAATCCGACAGTATCTTGATCAGTATCTTGATCAGTATCTAGAACTCCTTGCCGGCGTCCGTTCCCTCCGGAATCCTTCTGGCTTCCAGAGATTTTTCCGCCGCCGTCTCAGCCGCCGCCGTCATGGCCACCTTGGTTGTCTCTCTCCCTGCCGTCTCGGCTGACACTATGGCCGAAAAAGGTCTGGAGACAAGCGTGTCTCGCCATTTTTATGAACATCCGGATAACTCGACGTGGAGAGCAATGGCTTTGTAATAAGCACTTTAGTTGTATCTCCTAATGCCCGCTGCGGGTATGAGGAAGTGTGCTTAATCTATTGAATTACAGGGTGTTGTCTTTCATGAGCATCAATTAGGTCCGACCTTCGCAAGGCGGAGCAGCGCCGTCAAAGACACTGCCATCACTGCCATCACTGCCATCATTGCCATCACTGCCATCACTGCCATCACTGTCATCACTGTCTTCACCGCTATCTTCATCACAGTGCGTAATCTCTAATCAAAAAAGTTTGTTGTTTGGACATAGAATGCTTATCTTAGCGAAAATCCTGAGTATTTACGCCATAAGAGGCGGAATCGGCTGAGGCCAAGGTGGTTGAGAACGCCTGCAGGAGGAAGCCCACGGCATGGATCGGGCGGAATCGGCTGAGGCCAAGGTGATCGGGGGCAATTTCTGATCCAAGGGACCAGACACATGATGAACGATAACAACTTAAACATTGAACTATGACCTCAAAAAAGCGTAAGATCATCCCGAGAGGCGTGGCGGTTCACGTCTTTCAGAGGGCAAGACACGGTTTCGTGGTGTTCTACAACACCAAAGACTCGTTGGTGTTTTTCACGATCTTTTGTGTCGTCGCCATAAGGTACAAGGTACGAGTGCTCGGACTGTGTATAATGCACAATCATGTTCACATCCTGTTGGAAGATGTCACTTCCGCCAAGGTCGCGAATTTTCTGCGCGATCTCAACTCTTGGTTCACAAAGGCCTATAATTCCAGACATGGCTTGTCCGGCAATCTGTTCGGTGTCTATGGTACCTCGGTCAAGAGTGATGACAAGGCCGTCAGGACGGCTCTGGCCTACGTCAACAACAATCCTGTGGAAGACAGGATGTGCCACCGTGCTGAGGAATGGCGCTGGAACTTCATCGCATATGCCGGAGCCAAACAACCATATTCAGAGAAAACGGTGCTGTCACGCGCCTCAGCGGGACTAAGAAGATCTTTGAAGATGGTTGATTATTTCCAGACCACAGGGAGGCCTTTGCTTTACGAAAGGCTGGATGAACTGCTTGATCCTCTGAATGTCAAAGAGAAACAACAGCTGACAGACTTCATTATCCGGAAATATTCCTGCATTGATTTCAACCGTACCGTCGGCTTTTATGGCAGTTAAGAAAAGATGGTCGGCGCGTTCTCGTTCAACACCGGATCTGAATATGACCTCGACGAGCCCTTCGATTCGAAATCGGGGCGGGCCTACGGAAAGATGACGCGGTACCTCGCCGCCGACAAACGCTTCAAGGACATCGGCGACATATTCCGTGAAGCGATGGAGATTCGTTTTGAATATTTCGATGAGCTTGTCAGCCGTTGCCTTGTCTCTCCTGCCCATGCAAAGAAATTCCTGCATATTCAAGAAACGGATGTGGAGAATAAGTTGCTGACATTCAGATGATAATAATGTCCTCCTCCCCGCTGAACCGGAAGGGAGGATGGTAGTTTATCGTGTTGAGAGGCAGTGGTTTACCCTCCATGCGGCTTTGGCTTACCCCTTTATGGGGCATACATTCCGTTGAAAGCCTTCTGAGCTTCTGGCCCGTGGAGCTGCAGCCGCGAGGTTAATGCGTTGGAGGGCGGTTTTGAGTCGTTTGAATGAATGAGAGAGAGCGGGTGGGAGATGATGTTTGAGAGATGGTGAGATTAGAGAGAAGAGATGAGAGTGAAGAGATAAAGAAGAGGATGAGGCAGAGATGAAGAGGAAGAGGAAGAGATAAAGAAGGGATGAAGAGGAAGAGATAAAGAGGAAGAGGATGAGAGAGAAGAAGATGACAGAAAAGAGAGAGAAGAAGATGAGAGAGAAGAGAGTGTGCGATAGGGAGTTGGTGATGTTGAGAGTAAGAGAGTAAGAGAGTAAGAGAGTAAGAGAGTAGGGAGTGAAGAGTGTGAGAGGAAGACTTCAGATACGGCCGCTACTCCCAGGAGAAATGCGGTGCTGTCTGACGGAAGGAACGGAAGGCGGAAGGAGCGTAAGACGGAAGGAGTGGGAGACGGATGAGGATGTGAAATGATGATAATCGCAAGTTCCTTCAGCCGGACATGGTATTCTTCTCTGAGGAAATGTAGTCAAGGCCTTGGCGCGAAGCGCAAGTGCCTTCCGCCTGACCGGTCAATGGCGCAATGACAGGGAATCCTACCCTATGACATGCTTTAGGATCCTGGCCAGCTGGTCAGAGCAAGAAGAGCCACGGCCGTGGCAGTTGACCCCGGACAGGATTTCGGCAGCCTTGGACGCGTTCATTCCCTCCAGAAGTCTGCCGATTGCCTGGAGATTTCCGTCACATCCCTTGATGTAGCGAAGATTGTGTATTTTCCCGTCCACCAGGTCGAAATCAATCTGAACGGAGCACACGATTGCGCTGGGAACCGCGGTTATGTGTCTGACACCATCGGACGTTTTGTCAGAGATCACCTTGAAATCATCACCTATCGCCATAATTGTTATCATTAAACGATTAATGTCGCAAAATTATAAACTTTTTACAAAAATGGAGTAAATTTGCACGGCATTTGAAGAAAAACAATGCCGGTGCAACTGAAAATTATTTTCTAAATTCATAGAATTATGGTATCATACAAAGATCTTGGCCTTCTCAACACAAGAGAGATGTTCGCTAAGGCCGTAAAGGGTGGCTATGCGATCCCTGCGTTCAACTTCAACAACATGGAGCAGCTTCAGGCTATTATCCAGGCTGCCGCGGAGGAAAAGTCACCGGTAATCCTTCAGGTTTCCAAGGGAGCCCGCAACTATGCCAACCAGACCCTTCTTCGCTACATGGCGGAGGGTGCTGTGCAGTATGCCAAGGAATTGGGTTGGGAGCATCCTCAGATTGTTCTTCACCTTGATCATGGTGACAGCTTCGAGCTTTGCAAGAGCTGCGTGGACATGGGATTCTCATCAGTGATGATCGATGGCTCCGCCCTTCCGTATGAGGAGAACATAGCTCTCACCAGGAAGGTGGTTGACTATGCTCATCAGTTTGATGTTGTGGTAGAGGCCGAGCTTGGTGTTCTTGCCGGCGTTGAGGAGGAGGTCTCCGCTGAGGAGTCTCACTACACAAAGCCCGAGGAGGTTATCGACTTCTCTACCCGTACTGGATGCGATTCCCTCGCGATTTCCATCGGTACCTCTCACGGAGCCTACAAGTTCAAGCCTGAGCAGTGCACAAGAGACCCTAAGACCGGCCGTCTTGTACCACCTCCACTCGCTTTCGATGTTCTCCACGAGATCGAGAAGAAGCTTCCTGGATTCCCTATCGTGCTTCACGGATCCTCCTCAGTACCTCAGGAGTATGTTGACATGATCAACAAGTACGGTGGAAAGCTTCCTGACGCTGTCGGTATCCCTGAGGATCAGCTCCGCGAGGCGGCCAAGAGCGCGGTCTGCAAGATCAACATCGACTCTGACTCCCGTCTCGCCATGACCGCTGTCATCCGCAAGATCTTCGTTGAGAAGCCGGCTGAGTTCGATCCAAGAAAGTACCTCGGACCAGCCCGCGATGAGATGAAGAAGCTCTACAAGCACAAGATTGTGGATGTCCTCGGTTCTGACGGAAAGGCTGAGTAAGCAACTTCTTGGAGCATAAGCTCTTGATAGTCAGCTAAAGAATGTGTATCCTCCTGCCCTTTCTGGGTGGGAGGATATTCATTTTACATGTTCATAGATAGTGGGTTGGTCTCCATGGCGCGTGCTTGAGCCGCAGTTCTGGCCAACGAATGGGATGGCTAAAGGACATGGTCCCCAACCTGAACATCCCCAATCACAAAATGCCGCGGTCCAAGTCAATGTGAAGGGACGGTCTGGTCTTGGTCAATGAATTGATGTCTAAAGACGAGAAGAAAATGTATAGGGAGGAGAAAGAGTGAGGAGAAGAGAGTAGAGGGCGGAGGGAGACAGAGGGGAAATACGGTTGGAAAGTTAATGTGAGGTGATTTTCATCACAGAGATGAGCCTTTTTATTGTTTGATGAAATTGCCCGAATTTTATAAAGTTGTCCAAAAATGAGTCCACTTGAAAAACTACCATTCGCCACTTTTAACCCCTTTGAAGGTAGCTGTGTGGCACATATTTTTCAAAAAAAGACTTTTTCAAGTGGACTCAAAAATATGTAATTTTGCAAAGCAGGCGCTGAAAGCTGCAAAAGGATTGTTTCTGATATTTCTGAAATTATGGACATTATTGAAATCATTGAGATTATAGCCCTTGTCTCTGGCGTCCCTTACATAGTTCTGGAGGTTCTTCAGAAGAACGGCATGTGGTACTTCGGGATAGCCACGGGATTTGCGTGTGCATATTCATTCGCAGTGCAGCATCTTTGGTCGAATATGGCTCTGAACATCTATTATGTGGTGATGTCGTTCTGGGGATTGTATCAATGGAGAAAGGACAGCAGGACCCTTCGGGAAAGCGCTTCGGGGAAGGAGGCTTCCGTTCATCTTGGGAGGTTGGATGCCTCCACTGCTTTGTGGAGCACGGTGATATTCATCGGCGGGACGGTGTCTCTGGCTTGGATTCTCCGGGCTTTTGGTGGATCAAGCACATGGTTGGACGCCGCGTCGGCCATGATGTCGGTGGTCGCGACCTATTGGCTGGGGCGGTCGATTCCCTATCACTGGATCATTTGGATTGTCGCTGACATTGTCTTGGTGGTGATGTGTTTCCTTGAAGGGCAATATTGGCTGACAACGCTTTATGCCGCTTACGTCGCAGCCGCCGCCTACGGTTTTTTCCATTGGCTGCGCAGGGGCGCGTACGTAGACCATGATGAATAATTTTCTATTGATATGCCGAATTTATTAAAGATCGCCATGGGCGTTATGATCGCCGCCTTTTTGGGCTTGGATGCCTTGGCGCAAGAGAAAAAGGTCATCTACAGTGATGCTTCGTCATTGCCGCTGTTCGGCAAGTGCGTCGAGAAAACCTCGGCCAGGTACGAACGCCTTCCGGATGAGCTCAAGGATGTGATAAGGGAACCGCTGTGGGATCTTGGCCGTAATTCCGCAGGCCTTTACATTCGTTTCCGCTCCAACTCAACCCAGATTCGGGCCCGATGGAGGTCCACAAGTCCGAGACAGTACATGCCGCACATGGCTGACGCCGGGGACAGCGGCCTTGACCTATACATCCTTACAGAGAAAGACGGATGGCGCTTCGCTGGCAGCGGCTTTGAGTGGGGAGGCCGGGACAAAGAGGTCAAAAACAAGACGATTGTGGCCAACATGAGGCCCCGGATGCGAGAGTTTATGCTGTATCTCTCTTTGTATAATGGAATTACGTCTTTGGAGATAGGAATCGATGAGGGTTCCGTGATTGAGGCTCCGGCTGTAGACAGCCCTATGCATGACCGTCCGATTGTCATGTATGGCACGAGTATTCTTCAAGGTGGCTGCGCCTCGCGTCCTGGCATGGCGTTCACCGCTATTCTTGGCCGCAGGCTTGACAGGGAGGTGATCAACCTCGGCTTCAGCGGCAACGCGATCCTTGACTATGAGATCGCGGAGTACATCACCAAGGTCCCGGATCCGGGACTCATTGTGCTGGACAACGTTCCGAACTCAACCGCCGAGATGACCAACGAAAGGGGGGAGAGGTTCTTCCGCATAATCAGGGATGCCTTTCCGGATGTGCCGGTGATTCTTGTCGAGGATCCTACTTTCCCGCACACCAGATTCGACCTGAAGATGCAGGAAGATGTCTCCTCAAGAAACTCCGCCCAGCGGTCACTTTACAAAAAGCTCAAGAAGGCGGGGGAGAAAAAGTTGTACTATGTCTCCACTGACGGTTTGATAGGGAATGACGGAGAGGCCACCGTTGACGGGGTGCACTTTACCGATCTCGGAATGATGCGCTATGTGGATAAGATGTTGCCGGTGATGAGAAGGGCTTTGAAAAAATAGGGCGCCGGCCACATCTGATTTGATAAATATCCACTGAAAAGAAGTATCTTTGCAGGACTTGATTTTATCCGCTGGAGAGACAAATTAAAAAATACTTATGATCATTATAGTTGAAAGCGGCGCCACAAAGACTGATTGGTGCGCCGCCGCACAGGACAGAGCCCCGATCAATGTGAAGACAGCGGGGATGAATCTTTCCACGATGCCGCAGGATGTGGTTCGTGACATCGTCATGGAGGCGTTCTCGGAATTTGGAAAGCATGGCCTTACCGGTGAGGATGTGACGGAGGTGCATTTCTACGCCGCCGGACTGATCGTCCCGGAAGGAGAGACTGTGCCGGCCCAGGCTGAAGGTCTGGACAAAGTGCTCAAGGCATTGTTCCCCGGTGCGCGGATGGAGTACGCCTCGGATCTTCTTGACGCCGCGCGCGCTGTCTGCGGACACAATCCGGGAATCGCCGCCATCCTGGGGACAGGGTCGAACAGCTGCCTGTTTGACGGAGAGAGGATTGTTAAGAACGTCCGCTCAGCGGGATTCATCCTTGGAGATGAAGGCGGAGGAGCCAGGCTTGGCAAGCTGTTCATGGCTGACTTTCTCAAGGGACTTGTTCCGGAGCCGGTGGCTGGCGGGTTCGCGAAGGCATTCAAGGTGGATTACATGACAGTCGTGCAGAATGTCTACCGTGGTGAAGCCCCGTCAAAGTACCTTGGAGCGTTCGCTCCGTGGATTCTGGAAATGTACCCTGTCAGTGAATATGTCCGCGGCCTCGTTGACCGGAATTTCAGGGATTTCATCGAGAGGGCTTTGAGACAGTATGACCTGGAAAGGTACCCTGTCGGTGTCGTGGGTGGTTTCGGCTATGCCCACAGGCAGATCCTCAAGAAAGTCGCAGAGCCGTACGGGATCCGTTTCTCGGCAATCATTCCTGCTCCTGTCGAGGGACTTGTAGATTACCATCTTGGCAGGAAATGATTATTATGTAGGCAAGGACTGTGGTCCGGAGACATTGCAAGGTTATGGAAGACAACAGGACAACAGAGCAGTCATCAAGGTATGACCACCTCGAGAAGATGTCCACCGAGGAGTTGCTGAATGCGATCAACACGGAAGACCGGACGGTTCCAGTCGCGGTGGCGGGTGCGATTCCGCAGATCAAGAGACTTGTGGACGGAATCGTGGAGAGAGTTCCGCGCGGAGGGAGGGTTTTCTATCTCGGTGCCGGGACAAGCGGGCGTCTGGGAATAGTGGACGCTTCCGAGATCCCGCCCACGTACGGAGTGAAGGATGTGTTCATCGGTTTTATGGCGGGTGGTGACACTGCGATCCGTGATGCTGTGGAAGGCGCTGAGGACGATGTGATGGGAGGATGGAGAGACCTGCAGGCATATTCGCCAACCAAAAATGACGTTGTTGTCGGCATCGCCGCATCGGGCACGACACCTTATGTTGTCGGGGCCCTGAAGACCGCACGCGGGCACGGCATGCTGACTGGCTGCATAACCTGCAACGAAGGTTCCCCGGTAGCCGCGGCGGCTGAGGTTCCCATCGTGGTCGTGGTCGGCCCTGAGTTTGTGACCGGAAGTACCAGGATGAAAGCAGGAACGGCTCAGAAATTGGTTCTGAACATGATCTCGACGGTCTCGATGATCCGTCTCGGCCACGTCAGGGGAAGCAAGATGGTGGACATGCAGCTCACCAACAAGAAACTTGTGGACCGAGGCACCAGGATGATCATGGGCGAGACAGGAATAGATGACTACGATGTCGCCCGCAGGCTGTTGCTTGAGTACGGCCAGGTCCGTGCGGCGGTGAATGCTTGGCGTAAGGGGGAAGCGGAATAGATGGCGGTTCCTGAAAAATTCACCTCAAAACTTCTGGAAGACGCGGTTCAGGCAATAGGCTCTCTTCCCGGGGTCGGTAAACGCAGTGCCTTGCGTCTTGCCCTGCATCTGTTGAGGCAGCCGCCTGAGAGTGTGCGCCATTTCGCGGACTCTATCGTGAGGATGCGGCAGGAGGCCAAGTACTGCCGTGAATGCTGGATGATCTCTGACGATGAGGTGTGCGCGATCTGTTCTGACAGATCGCGTGACCACAAGATGATCTGCGTGGTTGAGAGTGTGCGTGACGTCATGAGCATCGAGAACACCGGACAGTACCACGGGGTGTACCATGTGCTCGGCGGGATAATCTCTCCGATAGCCGGAGTCGGCCCTTCGGACATCACAGTGGAGCAGTTGACGGAAAGGATCCGCTCATTGGTCACGTCCACTGATCTGAAACCTGAGGAGGTCGAGGTCATACTGGCCCTCAGCGGGGATGTCGAGGGAGAGACGACATCATTCTACATCTACCGGCGGATAGCCGGCTTTGGCGTGAAGGTGTCTTCCCTGGCCAGAGGCTTGGGCTTCGGTGATGATCTTGAGTACGCCGATGAGCTCACATTGGGCCGCTCTATTGTCAACCGTCAGACCTTCAAGCCTTAGAAGGATGCCTTGGTTTTTTGTGAAACACTTGATTGATGATGTTGCTGTCGATTGTTGAGCCTCTGATTCTGGCGGTGTCCCTTTGCGCGGACTGTTTCGCCGTCTCGACATGTTCCAGTGTCACTCTCAAAGGCGTCTCCTGGAAGAGGATCCTTCCGGTCGCATTTGTGTTCGGGGTTGTCCAGACCGCCCTCATGGCCTTGGGCTGGCTGTTCGGCGACATATTCATAGGACTTGTCCACAAAATAGCCGGCTTGATTGGTTTCCTGTTGCTGCTTTATGTCGGTGGGTCTATGATCATAGAGGCTTCAAGGAACGCTTGTGGCGAGTCGCGCGACCTGAACGGACTGAAAAATGTCATAGTGGGCGCTGTCGCTACAAGCATTGACGCTTTCGCGGTGGGGGTCAGCCTGTCGATGGGGTATACTCCGCCGGACAGGATGGCCGCGGATCTCACCGCTTTGTTCCTGGTGACGATGCTCTCCGTGATCGGCGGCATGTTCGGCGGCCAGAAGATAGGACGGAGGTTCGGCCGTCCGGCTGAGATTGCGGGCGGCTCGGTTCTGATCATGATCGGCCTTAACATACTTTTTGGTTTCATTTAGGAATATTCACGCCGCCTTGGGATCATTTCTTGTGGGAAGGAGTGTTTTTTTGCCTTGTTTTCCGAAAATATTCCTATTTTTGCAGACTGACTTCTCCGTAATGTCAGGACATTGAAGTGGAACCCTTCCGACGAACGGGCCGGGATAAACAGGAAGAGTATGATCGCGATTTTCTACAGACTGAACGGCAAGCTGTTGGTTTCCCAGTCTGAAACGGAGCTTTCAAAGTTAAAGAGGAGCGATGTCCTTTGGATTGACATTCTTTCCCCTTCGGGAGAGGAGAAGCACACTGTCGATGAATTCCTCGGAGAAGAGATTCAGAGCCGTGCGCAGGCTGAGGAAATCGAGAGCTCTTCCCGTTTCTCCGAGACAGAGAACGCTATTTTCGCCAACACCAACTTCCTGATGCCTGGGCCGGAGGACTACTCGATGGAGGCTGTGTCCTTTACATTTGTGGGGAATTGTCTGACTACATTGAGGGATGTCCCTCTCCGAAGTTTTACCGAGCTTCAAAGGAGAATAGTGGCAATGCCCCAATCCTACCCCAGCGGCTACACTGTTTTCGCCAGCATCATGGACCAGAGAGTCGATCTGGACGCGGACATGATCGAGCTTATGAGCAAGGAAATCTCACAGTACAGCAAACGGATCAACCAGCAGGAGGACATTGATGAGGATTTCCTGCTGGACATCAATCAGCTGCAGGAAAACACAATGCTTGTGCGTGAGAACATAGTGGACAAGCAGCGCTTGATCTCCAACATGCTCCGGAGCGAGAAATACCCGAAAGAGCTTCACCGCCGCTTCTCGGTCTTGCTTCAAGACATCAATTCGCTGATCAACCACACCAATTTCAGTTTTGAGAGACTTGAGTATCTCCAGGACACTGTTGTCGGTCTTATCAATCTTGACCAGAACAAGATAATGAAGATTTTTACCCTTGTGTCGGTGCTGCTTATGCCTCCTACGTTGGTCGCCAGCTTCTACGGCATGAATGTTCCTATGCCTTTTATGGACAGGAATTGGACATGGGTGCTGTTGCTGGCGGTGATGCTTCTGACCGTGGCTTTTGTCATGTTCCTCTTCCGGCGTAACAAGCTGTTGTAGGGGTGGAGTTGAATTTTAGCTGTTTTCTTATTGTAAATCAGATAATTTTGTCTATTTTTGCACGCCTTTTGACCGCTGAAGTCTTAAAGACGCGGGTGGTAGGGCGTAAAAATATTGTTAAACAACTAGTTATCTTTACATTATTATTATGGCAGAAGAAACACAAAAAGTAGCCGGGGAAGCCCAGGCGGCGGCTCCTGTCCAGGAGGCGCCAGTCCAGGATGCGCCGAAGGCTGAGGAGGCCCCGAAGGTCGAGAAGAAGCCTGTTCTCAACGCTTCCATCGCCCCTGACAAGTTCGATTGGGATGCTTTTGAAGGCAACCCTGAGTATGGCAACGAGGACAAGGAAGCCATCGAGAAGGCTTACGACCAGACGCTCTCCAAGATTCAGGAGAACGAGGTGACGGAGGGCACCGTCACGGCGATCTCAAAGAGGGAGGTCATCGTCAACATAGGTTACAAGAGCGAGGGTGTCATCCAGGCTCCTGAGTTCCGTTACAATCCTGACCTCAAGGTCGGTGACAAGGTTGAGGTTTATGTCGAGTCGGCGGAGGACAAGAAGGGACAGCTCATCCTTTCCCACAAGAAGGCCCGCGCCCTTAAGTCTTGGGACAGGGTGAACGAGGCTTTCGCCAACGATGAGGTTGTCAAGGGATTCATCAAGACCCGCACGAAGGGCGGCATGATCGTGGATGTCTTCGGAATCGAGGCGTTCCTCCCGGGCTCGCAGATCGACATCAAGCCTATCCGCGACTACGATGCTTACGTCAACCAGACAATGGACTTCAAGATCGTCAAGATCAACCAGGAGTTCCGCAACGTTGTCGTTTCCCACAAGGCTCTTCTCGAGGCCGAGCAGGAGCAGCGCAGGGCCGAGCTCATCAGCAAGCTTGAGAAAGGACAGATCCTTGAGGGTACCGTCAAGAACATCACCAACTACGGTGTCTTCGTTGACCTCGGCGGTGTTGACGGTCTCATCCACATCACAGACCTGTCATGGGGCAGGATCGACAATCCTGAGGAGGTAGTCTCCCTCGACCAGAAGATCAAGGTCGTCGTCAAGGAGTTTGATCCTCAGCAGAAGAGGATCGCCCTTGGTTACAAGCAGCTTACCCCTCATCCTTGGGACAACCTCGACGCCAACATCAAGGAAGGCGATGTTGTCAAGGGTAAGGTCGTCCTCATCGCGGACTACGGTGCTTTCGTGGAGATCGAGCCGGGCGTCGAGGGTCTGATCCATGTGTCTGAGATGTCTTGGTCTCCAAGGCTTCACAGCGCGCAGGAGTTCCTCAAGGTAGGAGACGAGGTAGAGGCCAAGGTTCTCTCGATCGACCGTGAGAACAGGAAGATGTCACTCGGTCTGAAGCAGCTCACCCCTAATCCTTGGGAGAGCATCCGTGACAAGTACCCTGTGGGTTCTGTCCACAAGGCTGTCGTGCGCAACGTCACCAACTTCGGTGTGTTCGCCGAGCCGGAGGACGGTGTGGAGGGACTTATCCACATCAGTGATCTCTCTTGGAACAAGATCAAGCATCCTTCGGAGCTGGTTTCTCCAGGTGACGTGATCGATGTACAGATCCTTGACTTCGACGAGGCGAACCACAAGCTCAGCCTTGGCCACAAGCAGCTCACCCCTAACCCTTGGGACGCCATCGAGGCGAAGTACCCTGTGGGTTCAGTAGTCGAGGGCACAGTGGCCTCACTCACGGACAAGGGCGCCAACATCAAGCTTGAGGGTGACGATGAGGGCTTCGCTTTCAGCCGTGATCTCATCAAGGAGGATGGCAAGCCGGCTGTTGTCGGAGACAAGCTTCCTTTCAAGGTCATCGAGCTCAGAAGGAGCACTCGCAGGATCCTTCTCTCACATGTAAGGACATACTCTGAGGCAAAGGCCGAGAAGGTCGCGGCAGAGGCGGACAACACAAAGAAGGCGGTCAAGAAGATCAACTCCAATCTGGAGAAGACCACTCTTGGTGACATCAGCGAGCTCGCGGCCCTCAAGGACAAACTTGAGAAAGGTGAATAATCCATGGATTTCACTTTGACGGTGTTGGGCACGGCTTCGGCCAAGCCCATCCCGGGAAGGAATCAGAGCGCTCAGGTACTTTCCGTACGTGGGCGCTCATTTTTAATTGATTGCGGTGAAGGTACGCAGACGCGCCTCCAGCAGTGCCGCATCTCTCCGATGGGGATAGACGCTGTTTTCCTGTCCCACATCCACGGTGATCATGTGTTCGGCCTGTTCGGCCTGCTCTCGACTATGGGGATGTCAGGCAGGATGACCCCTCTCAACATCTACGCTCCCGCCAATTTCGGCCCGATCCTTAAATTCTTCCTGTCGTACTACGGCGAGGGCATCTCTTTCGAGATCCGGCATATTCCGATGACGATGAAGTCACCACGGATGATCTATCACACCAAGTCGCTGGAAGTCTATTCGTTCCCTTTGAACCATAAGATCGACACTTATGGCTGGCTTTTCCGCGAGAGGGAACCTCAGAAGAATGTGAGGAAGTGGAAGATTGATGAATATGCCCTCACGCTTACCGAGATCGGGGCGGTCAAACGTGGCGAGGATGTGATCCGGGAACTTCCCGACGGCACCGCCGAGGTCCTACCGTTTGAGGAGCTGGGATACACCCCGTATGTCCCCCGCTCATTCGCCTACTGCAGCGACACGGCTCCGTTCCCGGAGTTGCCTTCGTGGGTAAAAGGTGTGGACTTGCTCTACCACGAGACGACCTACACCGAGGAGTTTGCAGACCAGGCGGCGAGACGGTATCATTCCACAACACTCCAGGCAGCGCGGTGCGCGCTTGAGGCCGGTGTGGGCAGGCTTGTCATCGGGCATTATTCATCACGGTGCAGGGACGTTTCCGTTTATGAGTCGGAGTGCAGGAGCGTATTTCCGGAGACCTATGCCGCCAATGACGGTGATGTCTTTGATGTCCCTCTTGTGAAATTGGGCTAGATATTGTCTGATTGGTGGAAGAAGGGATTCTCTATCGGCCAAAAATCATTATATTTACGCTCCATTGACATCACGCGGCATGACATCGGCTGCCGTGGATTTGATAAGGATCTTTTAAGTGATTGTGATTGTTCAGGATGAGAAAAGTTATTATATTCATAGGTCTCGTTTTGTGCCATGGAGCCTCTCTTGCCCAGGGCACGCCGCAGGAACGGTATATTCAGAAATGGGCCCCTACCGCGGTTCGGGAAATGTACCGCAGCGGAGTGCCGGCAAGCATCACGCTTGCGCAGGGTATCCTGGAGTCCCGCTACGGACTTTCGCCCCTGGCCTCGGAGGGGAATAACCACTTCGGAATCAAGTGCCACAAGGATTGGAGAGGCAAGTCGATGCGCTATGACGATGACGCGAAGGGGGAGTGCTTCAGGGCCTATGACTCCGCGGACGAGTCGTTTCAGGATCATTCTGACTTCCTCCGCTACCGTGACCGCTACAAGTTTCTCTTCGATCTTAAGACAACCGACTACAAGGGATGGGCTTACGGCCTGAAGAAGGCCGGCTACGCCACGGATCCCGGCTATCCCGCCAAATTGATCAAATACATCGAGGACTACAAACTTTATGAATATGACACCATGCCTTACGAAGAGTCCGAGCGTCTTGAGGAGGCTGAGGAGCAAAGGGAGGTGTCCGTGTGCGGTGGCTCCGGGACTGGAAGGGAAGGCGGGTCTTCCGTTGCTGGAAGGGAGAAGACCCGCAGGGAGCTAAGAAGGGAACGGCGGGCGCGCAAGGCCAGGGAAAGGCAGCTTCGTGAGGATCCGGTTTCCGCAGAGATCCCTGCCTCTCCATTGTCTTTGGAGGAGCCAAGGAGGATTGAAAGGACCGGGCAGGAGGTGTTCAGTTTCTCATTGGCGCGGGAGGCATATTCCCGCAATGGCGTTCCATTCATCACTTCGGTCGAGGGTGAGACATATTCAAGCATAGCCGGGTCATACCATCTTTATCTGAATGAGCTGTTGAGGTTCAATGATTTGACTCGCTCAGAGGAACTCCTCCCCGGCACAGTCGTCTATCTACAGGCAAAGAAAAAACAATCCGAGAAAGGACTTGACAAGTACATCGTGGGCGAGGACGGAGAGTCGCTGCGTGACATCTGCCAACGTTTCGCCGTAAGGATGTCCAGCGTGATGAAGATGAACGGCTTTACTGCCGGCCATGAACCTCGTGAAGGTGACACTGTCATCCTTCGCGGCAAGAAGATGAAGAAGAGATGAAGACATGGAAGCTTATCGTCCTGGTCGCGGCATTGTCAGTGATCGTGGTCCTTGGCGCTGTCGGTGGCCGTTGGTACGCCGCGAACAGAAAGCCTAACTTCACCGGGAATGCTGATTTGTACGTCTACGCGGGGATGACTGTGGAAGATGTTCTCGCGCAGATCCCCGACAGCATCGTTGTAAAACGCCGCAACCTGTCCCGTGTCGTTAAAAAAGGTCTGACTGATAGTGATTTGAAGCCCGGACATTATGTGGTGGAGAAAAACAAGCCAAGCGTCTACGTGGTCCGCATGCTCAGACACGGCTGGCAGTCGCCTGTGAACCTTGTGCTCTCGGGCACGATGAGGCAAAAGGGACAGATTGCCCGCAAGATCTCAGGCCAGGTGATGCTGGATTCCACCGAGGTGGCTGACGCGCTGGGCGACAGCACGCTGCTGGCCTCCTACGGATTCACTCCCACGGATGTGTTCTCACTGATCATGCCCGACACATATCAGGTCTACTGGACCGCTTCCATGAAGGACATCCTTGACAGGCTGAAAGCCGCTTACGATGCCTTTTGGACGTCAGGGAATGTCGCCAAGGCCGAGGCTTTGGGCCTGACCCCGAAGCAGGTCTCGATTGTGGCCTCCATAGTCAGGAGCGAGTCGAACCATGCTCCTGAATATCCCTCCATCGCCGGTGTGTACTTGAATCGCCTGCGTCTTGGGATGAAGCTTCAGGCGGACCCGACTGTGGCCTACTGCCATGGCTACTCCCTCAACCGGATTCTGCTCAAGCATCTTGAGGTTGATTCGCCTTACAACACCTATTTGCATGAGGGCCTCCCTCCCGGTCCGATCTGTGTTCCAGACAAGCCGAGTCTTGAGGCTGTCTTGAATCCGGACCGTCACGGTTACCTGTATTTCTGCGCCAGCGCCGCCATGGACGGCACCCACAAGTTCGCCGCCACCTACGCCGAACACCTCCGCAACGCCCGCGAGTTCCAGCGAGCGCTTGACGCGCGGCGGACCTCAGGACGGTGAGCCGCCGGAACTTCCCTTGAGCCGGCGAAGAAGAAGAGCTGTAAGTTTTCCTGAAACTTGGCCGTGGAGGCTAAACTGTCCATAATCAGTGCTTTCCACAACCTTGCTCCACCCTGTACCATGGGGTAGTATGGGTGTGTAATCTATTGGTTATAAACCATTTAGTCTCCACGGCTATACCACCTCCGAGACCACAGGAACCAGGACTGTCATGCGATCACTGAGACCTTCAGCTATGACTTCCCGAAAAGTTGCCGGGAAGGTTAATTGTACAAAACGCCAAATGCGCGGTCAGTCAGTTAAATGCATTCGATTTATGATTTGTTACAATGTTTTAACACTGTTTTCTTTGAAAGATAGTCATAGTTTTATAAATTTGCTAGGTGAGTTGTGGACCTTAACGTCAAGAGAAGTGGCTCTAACATCACTGATGCTAGCGCAGTTAGTGTGTGTGGATGGAGCATCGCAGTTATAAAGAAACTGAGGATTATGACGAGTTCCTATGTGTGACGAAGACTGAAACCTGCGCTGCAATCATCGTTTAACTGCCTAAGATAGGCTGACCGTCAATACAGGCAGCCGAAAGCCCATAGTGGAATTTTCTTGCCGTTGCCCACATCGATGTTGTCAACAGCAAGAGCCGCGTTCTGGATGTCAGTGTCATTTATTTGGGAGTAATCCTTTCCCGCGCCTCCAACCTCTATCACGTTTTTGTTGTCTATTCTGAAATCTCCTGTTTTAAGTCTTCCATATTCAATCTTGTGTCCGGCGGAGGCCAATTGGTTGCAGAAGAACGTCTCTCGAGCGGTTCCTGTCCCAGGTTCGCTGTCTGAGAATGTGTAGAGGAGATTAGTGTTGTCCATCAGCAGCTTGTCAGGCTTCTGAAGGTCGGAGATCTTGTCCATTTCTGTGCATAGGCATCTGATCACTTTCGCCTCATCAAGATATTTGAAATACTTTAGAAGTGTGACCCTGTCGATGCACAGACTTCTTGATAATTTGGACACATCCACGAGGTACGGCAGCATTCCGGAGATCACTTGAAGAAGAGCGCTTATCTTTCTCGTGTTTGAGACGCTTATCCCTCTGAATCTTGTCAATTCGCTGTCAATGATGTAATTGACAACATTTTCGACAAGGTTCTTGTAGGTCTTGCTTTTCTCGAACGAGAAAGGATAGTAACCGTTTCTTAGATAATCAGGGAAATATTCCAACGGGCGGCACACCTTTCTTACCGCCATGCAGAATCCATTGGGATCGGTCAGAAGCTGAGTCAGAGTCACAGGCTTTACCTCACGCTTGGTTCGGAACCAAAGATATTCCCGGAAAGATAATCCCGGCATGTCATACACATCAGCCCTTCTTGACAGATCCGCCTGTCCGTCATTTAATTGAATCAGTGATGATCCGCTGAGGATAACCTTCAACCCTTTATAAAGATCATAGATTTCTTTGATTTCCCTGCTCCAGTTCTCGTACTTGTGAATTTCGTCAATAAGAAGAACCTTGCCGCCTTTCTTCACAAATTCTGACGCAGTGTCTATCAGAGTATGGCTGGAAAAATACGCCGTGTCAGCGGAGCAATATAGAATATGGCGATCTGTAGACCCGAAATTATTCAGCACATACTGCTGCATCAGTGTGGATTTTCCGACCCCTTTCGGCCCGCGGATCATCACAAGCCTTGAATCCCAATCAATCGTATTCATCAGTCCGCGAGTGAATTCCGTAGGTACGTCAGAGAGGTATTCAAGGTGACGGCCGAATAATATGTCCATAATGCAATGCTTTTTACAAACATAGAAATGTTTACCGCAATAAACAAATTTGCGCTAAATTTGTTTATTATGATAAACAACTGATTTTCATTGTGAGTAGTTCATTTTCGTCAAGACTGACTTTGGTCTCGTCAAAAGCGCACTTGTTCTTGATCATCATGGGACCATACTTAAAGTTGGGCTGCTGAAAGCGATTCCAGCAGCCCAACTTAATTTAATGCAAGCCCTTTGTAGTTTCTTTATGCTTTGTCGTTATTGTATAAAGATACGAAGCGTTTGGCAAGCGCCTCAACCGCAGTCCTGTCAAGGTCAGTGCATTTGACTATAAATTCTATGGGGGTGTTCGCGCCAATCATACGTAAGGCGATGGCTTCCCTTTCGGCTACCTTGCCTTGTTCTAGCCCTTGCTCCAGCCCTTGTACTCGCCCCTGTTCCAGTCCCTGTTTGAGCCCTTCCTCGCGCCCGAACTCTCTGGCGTAGGCTATCTGATTGTAAGTGTCCCGTTCGTTGATCATATTGCTGACATATTGTTTCTTCTCATCATTTGTAAGGGATATGACTTCCGCGGCATTGAAGAACCTCCGGAAGATCCTGTCCACCAACGCAGCCGGACGCTCCAGCAGACGGTGCAGATTTTTAAGCACGTAGAACCACTTGTCCAGATTGGTCTTGAGTTCTTCGGGACTCTTGTCGAACCTCCCGATCTCGATGAACACGAACCGCAGCTTATCAGTCATCAACTCTCCGCTCTTGTCCTCCCGCACTGAATATCTCTGGATCAGCCCTCCGTCTCTTTCCGGTCCGAAAGAGAAGTTCTGCAACCCGATGAAATACACCCCTTTGATGTTGTAGTCCCACTTCTTGCCTTTCATTCCCTGTGAGTGCAGAACCATCCCGGAATAGTACAAAGCCCTTTCCCTGAAATGTTTCTGGTAGGCCAACTGCACCTCTACGATGAACTTTTCCCCACTCTCGTCCCTGCACATCACATCAAACCTTGCGTTCCTGTCCCCAGCGGCCAATCCGAGTTGCTCGGTCGGCAGGTAGGTGATGTCCTTGATCCTCTTGTCCGGGAATATCTCCGTCAGGAACGCGACAAGGAACTCCTTGTTCATCTCCGTCCCGAAGAGCCTTTTGAATCCCCAATCGTTCAGCGGGTCGATGTACCGTGGCAGTGCATCACACTCCACATCCACTTCGTCACCGGATCCGGTTCTTTCATCTTCCAAAAGTGCGCGGTCCCATCCGAAGGCACTCAGGTCATCATATCCAATAACAGCCATAAAGATAATAGTTTTAGTTGGTTAAACAAATTATTGGATCCCGTTTTATGCCCTTTTTGCCGAGGAGCCGTTCCTCAACCGGCAGGTGGCCACACAGAAACCGATGCCAATGTACAATCATTTCCCTCAAGTTCAATCAGGTGATAAAAAACATTAGGGGGTAAGAATATGTTTTTTTATGAATTTTTATGTTTTTTATAAAGCATAAGCCTTTTGGGTGGATTTTGCCCGAAAAGGCTTCGACTCTTCGGAAGTGTCGCTGTCAGTCAAGGCTGTCGAATGCCCACAGCTGAATTTTTTGCTGTTAGCCATGTCGATGTTGCCACCAGTGAGGGCTGCGTTCCGGATTTCTGCGTTATTTATCTGGAAATAATCCTTCCCTGCACCTCTGCGGTTCCTGTCTCAGGTTCGCCATCGGAAAACGTGTAGAGGAGATTAATGTTGTCCATCAGCAGTTTGTCTGGCTTCTGAAGGAAGGTGACGGTCGAATAAAATATCCATAATGCAATGCTTTTTACAAATATGGAAATGTTTACCGCAATGAATAAATACTGTTTGCATTGAACTGACATAAGCCTGACAAAAGCAAATTCCCGAATTTTGGTGACGTGCAAAATTCGGGAATTTGTTTTTGCTGGCTCTCACAGAGCCTGAAATAAGTTTAGATCCCGCTGCCGGTGAACTGTCCGATGAAGTAAATGGCTCCAGTACTGGATTCACTGATGATGTAGACGAACGGCCTGTCGGCGTGGAACTCTACCTGCCGGGGTTCCGGTGCAAGCGCGGACATGGTCATGATCGCCGCTGTGACGGCGGCGGCCTTTGTGCCTTCCTCGCTCACCTCGATCTTCGCCTTCTGGAACATCTTGGAAACGAACATATTCCCGTCCGCCAGTTTGCTGAAATCAGCGGACGACTTGAACATTGTCGGCGCGCCAAGGCTCGCTATGATGTCATTGAGAGGCTGCTCGACCTCGGTCGTGAACTTAGGCAGCTTGAGGTCAACCTTGCAGTTATCCATCTCGCGTCCAAGATTCGAGATCTCTTTAGCGCTGAGAACCCTCATCATGTCATCGATCGACTTGTCCTCATTTGGCAGAAGCACCGTCATTGCGAACATGCCGTTGCCGTAAGGGATCCTGACAGCGGAATAAGTCTTGTTCGACGTGTAGAGATATTCATCGTTCCTGTGCATCATCTTGACTTTCTTGATGTCGCGGGTGTAGCCCCTGAACCGCTCGACCTTGGTTTCCTTGGCGTCGAACTTCTCCGCCCATGAGCCGTTGAAGTAGATCGCGTTCATCAAGTAGGCTACGGCGCTTGGCTCCACATTGTCTATGACTTTAGGAATCATCCCGTACGTGTGCTTTGAGCACCAGCCGTTTATGATGCCTGCCGTCTTGCTCGAGGTGAAATCAAGATTTTCTGCCTCGGCCTTGAACCAATCGCTGACTGTCTGCTCGAATTCCTTCTTGACCTTGAAGTTCTTGTTGACCGCGATGTAGTCGGCGATGTTGATGTTTGTCGCCGGATCGAGCCTGCCCGCCTTTTTGATGAGATAGCCGTACAGAGCGTTTATCTCGTCCTGTGACGCTCCGCTGAATCCAAGCGTGTTGAGGATTTCCTGACGGGTCTCTCCGTCGGCTCCGTTTGACAGAATCGTCATCAGTCCGGTGACGCTGAGCGGTGAGATAACCCTAGAGTCCATTCCTGAGACCTTGTTGAACAAGTTGAGGGCGAAAGTGTTGTTCTTCGCCAAAAGTTCCCTCTGGGCATCAGAGAGAATCAGATAGCCGCTATCGGTCTCTTCCATGTTCCCCATAACAATTTTTCCGGCATCGCTCTGCCCGCTTTTTTTCGCCGCCCCGCATGACACCAGCATGACGGCCGCCATGCCCGAAAGCATGACCTTTCTTGTTGTCTTATCCATTTCTCTCTCTCTTTTCCAGTCAGGCAGGCAATTGCCTTATGTGAATATATTCATTCAAACCGGCGATTGCCCGCCGCGCTAACAAGCCAACTCACTAAACCCCGCAAGAACCGTTCCTTGCATCATGTGTCTTAAGATTCTTTATGAATATCCAGCATCCGCGAGATGGCCTTTGCAAGGCGCAGGTCGGGCTCCGTGAAATGGTTCCCGGGATTGATCTCGAAGCAGTGCGGGATGTCCCGTTTGATGAGGATTTCAAGGATCCTGTCCGTGCATTCTCCCACGCGGCTCATGACAGGGTTTCGTGTGCCGCTCTCTTTGTCCCCAAGCGAAAGGGACACGAAATCCGGTCTTACGGCCATCGGATGCGAGACTGCATATTCAATGAACCCCGGGTACCAGAAAGATGCTGAGCCGCAGGCTATCCGCGCGAAGCGGTCAGTGTTCCAGCAGCTCCATAGGGCGAAGAGTCCTGCCAATGAATATCCCGCCAAGGCGTTGTACAACGGCGGTGCCGGAAGCCCGGCCTCCGCTTCCGGCATTATTCTGCCCTGTAGTTCCTTCAGATGCCTCTTGGCGTTTCCCTTGAACGGGGGCTGCCCCTTTCGGACACCCGGAGCCGCCCACGGGGTCAGCTCGTCCTCGAAATCGAAATCGTAAATTGACACCAGATTGAAATCCGGGCAGCCGGCCTGTCTGCACGCCTCCCAGACACAGTGTCCATCTCCGGCCACAGAATGAATGTAAACCGTCGGGAGCGGCACTTTGCCCCCTCTCCAGATCTTGATCTTTTCCATTTTTCTCCGCAATATACAAAAAAGTCTGCGAAAGTGCGTGGATGCCTGTGGATGCCAGTGTGCGCCATGTATGCCGGGTATGCCGGGTATGCCGTGGAGACCTGTGGGAGCCGTGGGGACCAGTGGGTGCTTGGAAGACCGGTGGATGCTGTGAGTGCCGTGGGTGCTTGTGGAGACCTGTGGATGCCGTAGATGCTTGTGGAAACCGGTGGGTGCTGTGGATGCCGTGGGTGCTTGGGAGACCGGTGGATGCTGTGAGTGCCGTGGGTGCTTGTGGAAACCGATGGATGCTGTGGGAGCTTGTGGAAACCGGTGGGAGCTGTGGAGGCTATCTCTTTTATTATTAGTGTTTTTAACGTTGGTTCCTCCTCCCTGTGAAGGAGTGGAGGAGCGTCAGATAAACCATTGAAGTACAATAACTTGTCCTCCACGCGTTTTTTTTGATTCCACGGAAATCGGGACCGGGAGGCAGATTTCTTGTCCGAGTAACTGCTCAGGTACCCCTGCTTTGGCCATAAAACGAGGATGACGCGAGGTTTTCGCCATCCAACTGTATTTTTTTTTCAAAAATGGACTACCTGAGCGTAATCTTGTCCGCAATGACGAGGAGATGGAGAGACTCAAAGCCAGGATCGCGGAGTTTGAAGGCGGAGCCGAACCCATAGTGAGGACCGGTGCCAACAGCGGTGTTTCACCCTCCAGGAACCCGACGGGTGTCCCTCGCACGCAATCCCGTCGGAAGTTCTCCGACAGGAAGACCGGTGGGTGCTGTGAGTGCCGTGGGTGCCGTGGATGCTTGTGGAAACCAGTGGGTGCTTGTGGAGACCGGTGGGTGCTGTGGATGCCGTGGGTGCCGTGGATGCTTGTGGCGACCGGTGGGTGCTGTGGAGGCTATCTATTTTATTATTAGTGTTTTTAACGAGGATTCCTACTCCCTGTGAAGGAGGGGCGGAGCGCTGCGCCAACGTCGCCTCCGTCATGCAGACGGCGGTCAAGGACGGATAAGACCCCTTCGAGGTCCTTCGGGTCATTGCGGTCTTTGAGCAGGCATGGCATCATTGTCTCGATCATTATTGGCAGGCAGTCAGGGCCGTCGGTTTATGGCTGTGGGCACCAGAGTGGTTACGAAAAGAAAATAGTGGTTACGAAAAGAAAATAATAATAAGTTTTCCTTTGTATTATTTTTTTTGTAATTTTGAGGTGATTTAAGAAAACAAGAGCAGGACGAGATACATTTTTTTTGTTTTTTTTAATAAATAACACTATGATTTTCAGTAATTTACAGAAACCTATGAGGGGGGGGTGAAATACACTGCTCCTGTGTGTGAGTTCGTAGAAATTGACACCAAAGCTACTTTCTGCCAAAGTAATTTCGAAACCCAGAATTGGGAGGATGAAGGAACTGATCTTTATTTCTAACCTTCTAAATCAGGAAAGATGAAAAAACAGATTCTTAGTGCGGGCATAATGTGTGCTGCCGCATTTGTTTTCACGAATTGTGAAAAACAGTCCACCGATCCTCTGAATTCAGCGGATAATGTTCCTTTTGAAATCTCCGCGTCCTTTGTCGAGACCAAAACCGCAAATGAAGGGTATGAAACCAAATGGATCACAGGCGATAAGCTCTCTATATTTCATGCAGAGTCAGGTGCCACTGATTATGGAATGAATGATGAGTTCAGCTATTCCTCAGGCAATAAATTTACCGGAGTTCTCACAAAATCACTCGAACAAGGAAATAGCTATAATTGGTTTGTGTTTTACCCGTACAGCGAAGACTATGAGAACCCTACCAGCGGTTCCCTGTCCATTGGAGACAGTGACGGAATGACACAGAAAGGGAACAGCAGTACCGCTCATCTCTGCGGCGCCCAGTGCCCTCTTTATGGTGTTGCCAGGGGCGTGGATGCAGGTTCTCCTGTGAATTTAACGATGATGCATCTCACCTCAGTGGTAAAAGTCGTCGTGAATAACTCTACCAGTGCCCCGCTTACCGTCCAAGAAGTGTATTTCAAGGCTGAGGAGGATATCGTTGGACCGTTTGCCGTGGACATAACCAAGTCCTCGGTTGAATATAAGAGCGTCAATCCCGCTTCAGTAAGTAACTATGCAAGATTGACTGTAGTGGATGGCTCTCCGATCGAGCCTGGCGGGAACGCGTATTTCTATATTCCTATCAAGCCTTTTACCGCCAAGAAAGGCTCTACTTTGGAAATCGGAATCAATGGGTCTTCTGTAAAGCAGACGCTGGGCAAGGATGTTTCATTTGACGCAGGAAAGTTTGAGAACGTTGCATTTACCAAGAAAAGCGAAAAGATGGTTTGGGACGGCAAGACAACAGTCAAGCCGACTTCGGACACCGATGGGGTTTACCACATCAAAACCGCCGATGAGTTTGTCGGCATGTTGGAGGACAGTAGGCCTTATCCGAAAGGCCATAAATACAAGAAGGTCGTTCTGGAAAGCGACATCGATCTTGGCGGTCACGAAATCTACGGCTTCGGCGATGGCTCCGCCTTTTTTTACGGAGTTTTTGACGGACAGAACCACACCGTCAGCAACTTTGTGATCAACCACACCATATTCAATGGTATAGGTACCGGTCTGTTCAATTATAACGAAAATTATAGTGGAGGCGCCACGATAAAGAACCTGAAAGTCACCGGGGCGAAGGTCACCGGCCCGAAGAGCGTAGGCGTGATCGCAGGGGCTGCGTATCAAGGATTCACTATTGACAACTGCCACGTTTCCGAATCAGTTGTCTACGCTACCGATAAACGTGCTGGTGGAATTGTCGGATTTAATGATGCCAGTCTTGTCAAAAACTGCTCTGTTGAAAACACGAAAATATACATCAAGAGCTCTGGATCGTCTGCAGAAAACACAAATTGCGAAATCAGCGGCTACAACAACAATGGTGGCAAAGAGGAGAACAACACCTCGTCCAAAGTGACTATCGTTAGAAATTATAGTCCAGGCAAATAGTTTCCTAAGATGCCGACTACGAGATGATCCGCGGGAATCACGGTTGAAGTGACCCCGATTTTCACGGAAGGCAGGCATTGCCGGATTTCAAAAGGTGGCATACATCCATGCTTCTGCACTAGTGCGGGGCACGGTAGTATGCCACCTGTTTGTACAATTTTATGCAAGACTCGGGACAGGCTGTCATAATGATTGTGTTTGCCCGGCGTGGCTCAGGGGCGAGGAGAAGGATATGGTTTTGGTCTCCACTATGAAAATAATTATCTTTGCAATGTCATCAACACAGATAGTATGAGAAAACACATCTTTGCCTTTTTGAGTTTAGGTTTGCTCGCAGTCGGAGCGAATCCGCTTTTTGCCCAGCACAGGGCTGACCGTCAGAATCTTGAGAACGAGGATTCGTTCTCCATGATCGTCCTTGGCGATCCCCAGACCTACAACAAGTACGACATAAACCAGCCTATCTTTGAGCTGTGCACCGCCTGGATCGCCGACAATGTGGATCACCTGAACATCAAGGCCGTGCTCTGCACCGGAGATCTGGTCGAGCAGAACGAGAACATCAAGATGAACCGCAAGATGGTGAACCAGACCAGCCGCGAGATGTGGGAGGCCGCGTCGAGGTCCATGTCGCGTCTTGACGGCAAGGTCCCGTACATCATCTCGTGCGGCAATCATGACTATGGCTATAAGACAGCCGAGAACGGCAGGACAAAGTTCCCTGAATATTTCCCTTTCGAGCGCAACTCCCGCTGGAGGGACTGCCTCGTGGCGGATTTCCCGAACCGCAACGGCGACATCTCGATGGAGAACGCCGCGTTTGAGTTCCACGACAGGAACTGGGGTGACATCCTGGTCATAACCACCGAGTTCGCCCCGAGGCCGGAGGTGTTGGAATGGGCCAGAAATCTTGCCACGAGCGAGAAGTACATCGGCCATAAGGTCATAGCGATGACCCACAGCTATCTCAAGCACCGCACGGCGGATTACACAGACAACTCTCATTATAAGGTGAGACCACAGACCTCCGGCAAGGATTTCTGGGACAAGTTCGTGTCTGTCACTCCTAATGTTGTGCTCGTGGTCTGCGGCCACACGGGGCGGCCGGGCGGCTTCGAGGATTCTGTGGCCTACCGAGTGGACAAGAACGAGGCGGGCCGCAACGTGCATCAGATGATGTTCAACGTCCAGATCCTTGGAGGCGGTTGGGAAGGCAACGGCGGTGACGGCTGGCTGAGGATCCTTGAGTTCATGCCGGACGGCAAGACGGTGAAGGTGAAGACATATTCCCCGCTCTTTGGCATCTCGCCGAGCACCAAGCACTTGGCTCACAGGACCGAGGCCTACGACCAGTTCGACATGACGATTGATTTCTAATCAGAATAGCATCGGCTATCATGTCCGGAGGCTCTCCGGCACATGAGAGAATGATGATTCGCAAACGGACCGGTCAGAAGAAATGTTCTACGTCAGTGAGATAAAGCGCACGGCTCCGGAGACGTTCTCCACCCCGTTGCAGAAGAAAGTTTATGAGACCCTCTCGAAACTGGAAATTCCGTTCGAGAGGGTTGACACAGATCCTGGAATCACGATGGAGGACTGCCGGAACATCAATGCCGGACTCGGAGGCAGGATCGTCAAGAGCATATTCCTTTGCAACCGTCAGCAGACCAAGTTCTACCTCTATGTGACAAGGGATGACAAGCCGTTCGTGACCAAGGACTTCGGTCAGGCTCTCGGGATTCCGAGGGTGTCTTTCGCCTCAGCCGAGAAGTTGCAGGAGATCGCCGGGACAGAACACGGGGCGACGACCGTGCTGAGTGCCTGTCTTGATTCAGCTAAGGAGGTGACATTCGTCCTTGACAAAGAAATCCTGGAAGGCGAGTGGTACTGCTGCACCGACGGCACGGCGGGCTGCTTCGTGAAAATCAAGGTCAGCGACCTTCTCGACAAGTTCCTTCCCGCCTGCGGACACGAACCAATCATAATATAGCGATGTTATGCTGCTTCTGCAAGATTATGAATATCTCAGCTTATATTGCAATATAGGAAAGGATAAAGGAGAATAAGTTACTATATTTTTGATATGACAATGAATGAGTGTCCGGAAATAAATATAGGCAAGATTGTCACCGACATCAAAAACATTATTGAGCATGGTCGTGAAGTGGCCTATTCTTATGTCAGTGGCATTATGATTGAGACCTATTGGCAAATAGGAAAGCGAATAGTGGAGGAAGAACAGAGGGGGAAAGAACGGGCTGTGTACGGTGAGCAACTTATAGATAAACTATCGAAGCGACTAACTTATGATTATGGAGAAGGGTTTTCGGCTCGTTATCTTAGGGCATTTCGCAAATTTTATATTACTATCCCTAATTACGAGATTTGGAAATCGCGATTTCCAAATCTTCAGTGGACTCACATTTTCCGAACCTTACGAGTAGGCGATGAGACTGCTATACGTTGGTATTTGGAAACTGCATCCCAAGAAATGTGGAGTGTAAGAACTCTCGATAGAAACATCAGTACGCAATACTATGAGCGTCATTTTACTCAGCCACAACTGACGATGACTGAAAAATATCCAAAACAACCGGAACTGTTGAAGAATCCGATTGTGGCAGAATTTTTAGGATTCAAGCAGGACACGGGCTTTTCAGAGAAAGAACTAGAAACAGCAATAATTGACCACCTGCAAGACTTCCTTATGGAATTGGGACGAGGTTTTGCATTTGTCAAGCGCCAACAGATGATAAGAACTGATGCTCAGGATTATTTTATAGACTTGGTGTTCTACAATGTGATTCTCAAATGCTATGTGTTGGTCGATTTAAAAATAGGAAAAATAACACACCAAGATGTAGGGCAGATGGATATGTACCGCCGTATGTATGATGAGTTGAAGAGAACGGAGGGGGATAACCCTACAATAGGAATAGTCCTTTGTTCGGATACGGATTCGGATATCGCGAAATATTCCATCTTGAATGGAAATGAGCAACTTTTCGCAGCGAAATACTTGCCGTTTCTCCCTACAGAAGATGAACTCCGCAGGGAAATTGAACGCCAAAAAGAAATCTATATGCTGCAACAAAAAGAGGATTGATTATGAGTGGGCTGGATGAAATTATACAAACGCACTTTCTGGGCTTAGTGCTGTTGTCCTTTCTGGCCACGGAGCCTGTCGAAGCGACCAGCCGTCCCAGAGAAGTTGAAGTGAAGGTTGGCCAGGATAAAAGACCGGTGAGGACGTCGGATCTGTTTCGGCTCAACATGGGCTGGTCCACAAACCGCTATGGTCTGATGGAAATCACATGGCAACACTTCTTAAGTCCTAACATCGCTTTGGGAGGCGGTGTGTCATGCGGCTTGGCTTACCTTGGAGACAAGATGCCTTGCGGTGCCATAACGGATAGGGAATATGATTTCTGGCGCGAGATGTCCGGTGATGAGGAAGAGAGTCTGGACATGGAGGCGATGGGGCCGAAATTCCTGTTCTCGGAAATATTCAAGACTCCGGACCTGCTGAAATTTCCGCATTGCAGGGTCTTTTGCCTCATCGAGCCGGGCGCTGTCTTTGCGGTGCCATATTCGGGAAGGAACCTCCTTTTGTCTAACGAAGCCGGGGAGACGGCAACCGAGCATGTTCATAGTTGGGGCGGGCGCTGGCTATTCTGGCAGTGCCGAGGGACGCTGATGTTTAATTTTGATGATCTTGGAATAGGGCTAAGCTACTCCATGAACGACATTGACATGTACTCCACCCTTAGGACTCTTGAATATGAAGGGCAGTCTTTCGATGACTTCTATCACGCGAAAGAGATGGTCTATCACACTTTTGGAGTGACGCTATCATATTCATTCTGATTATTCCAGCCACCCCTCCGGAAGCTGCATAGTGACGCAGTGGAGGCCTCCGTGGCCGGAGAGGAGAGGACGGCAGTCGATGATGATGACCTCCCTGTCCGGGAACACTTCCTGAAGCCTCGGACGGACAACCTCGTCGAGCTCTGATCCTGTGCCCGGCACGAGAACCGCTCCGTTGATTATCAGGAAATTGGCGTAGGATGCCGGGAGAGGGTAGCCGTCCAGGAACATCTGCTCCGGCTTAGGCAGCGGCACGAGTCTGTACGGCTTGCCGTCCAGAGTACGGAAGGACTGAAGCTGCGCTTCCATATTCATTAATGACTCGTGGTCAGGGTCTTCCGGGTCGTCGCTTTTGAGGTAGGCGATTGTCTCCGGGCCGCAGAAGCGCGCCAGAATGTCGATGTGGCTGTCGGTGTCGTCGCCGGATAGGCTGCCGTTGTCCACCCAGAGCACACGCTTGAGCCCGAACGCCTGCCTGAGCTCGCCCTCGATCTCCTCCTGGGTGAGATATTCATTCCTGTTGTCGCTGCAAAGGCATTCCGAGGTGGCCATCAGGGTTCCAGCTCCGTCGGTGTCGATGCTGCCCCCCTCAAGAACGAACGGACGCATGTCCACGCACATCACCTCATCAGCGAATGCCCTGTCGAAGAATATCTTCTTGGTGATTCCGTTGTCGAAGTTGGAGGCGAACTTGAGCCCCCAGCCGTTGAATACGAAGTCGTAGAGGTACTTCTCCCCGTTGTCGCCGTAGACGGCTATTCCACCGTGGTCGCGCGCCCATGTGTCGTTTATCGGGCACTCGTGGAAACTGATCGCGGAAGTGTCCACCCCCAGTCCGGCAAGCCTTTTAGAGGCGGCCTCCACATCGGAAGTCACCAGAAGCACCTTCTCGAAACGCAGGATCGCCGAGATGATCCGTCCGTAGCATTCCTGCACCTTCTCAAGTTCGTACCAAGGTGTCGTCTCGTCAGGCCAGGTGAGCATCACCCCGCTCTGTCTCTCCCATTCAGCAGGCAGTCTCATTTCATTACTTGTTTATTATCTGCAAAGATATTGTTATTTTTGTGAACTGTGAACAGGATCAAGAGGTAAGCCATGAAATTTCGTTTGGAATCACCATACAAGCCGTCGGGGGATCAGCCGGGGGCGATCGAGGGGTTGTGCGACGCGCTGAACCAGGGCGTCGGGGATGTGACTTTGCTGGGAGTGACGGGGTCGGGAAAGACCTTCACGATGGCGAACGTCATCGAGAAGCTCCAGCGGCCTGCGCTGATCCTCAGCCACAACAAGACTCTGGCGGCGCAGCTTTACGGGGAGTTCAAAAGCTTCTTTCCCTCCAACGCGGTTGAATATTTCGTCTCCTACTATGACTACTACCAACCGGAGGCCTACCTTCCGACCACCGATACCTACATCGAGAAGGATCTCAGCATCAACGACCAGATCGACAAACTGAGGCTGAGTGCCGCCTCGGCTCTGATGTCAGGGCGGAGGGATGTTATCGTGGTCTCCAGTGTGTCATGCCTCTATGGCATCGGAAACCCGGAGGACTTTCACGCTCAGTCCATTCTGGTGAAGCGAGGAGAGCAGCGCAGCCTGACAAGACTACTTTACCATCTCGTTGACGCAAACTACAGCCGCACGGAGGTGGATTTCAAGAGAGGGACGTTCAGGGTCCGGGGAGACACGGTCGATGTCTTTCTCGGAGGCTCTGACGAGGCCGTGAGGATCGAGTTCTTCGGGGACGAGGTCGATTCGCTCTCGCTGATCGATCCGCTGACCGGGGCGCACATCGAGTCGCTGGACGAGGTCCCGATCTTCCCGGCAACGAATTTCGTGACCACAAGGGAGCGCAGCATCAAGGCCGTCAGCATGATCCAGGATGACCTAAAAAAACAGGTCGATTATTTTAATGAGATCGGCAAGGGATTGGAGGCCAAGAGATTGCAGCAACGTGTCGAGAATGATCTCGAGATGATGAAGGAGATGGGCTACTGCCCCGGAATCGAGAACTACTCCCGCTATCTGGACGGCCGCCAGCCGGGCCAGAGACCGTTCTGCCTCATCGACTACTTCCCGAAGGACTTCATCACGTTCATCGACGAGAGCCACGTCACAATCCCGCAGATCAGGGCGATGTACGGCGGCGACCATGCCCGCAAGTCTGTTCTCATTGAATATGGCTTCCGCCTTCCCGCCGCGTCCGACAACCGTCCTCTGACATTCGACGAGTTCAATGAGATCACCGACCAGAAGGTCTATGTCAGCGCCACGCCGTCGGACTATGAGCTGGAACGCTCGAACGGCCTTGTGGTCGAGCAGGTTGTGCGGCCTACCGGCCTGCTGGATCCTCCGATCGAGGTCCGTCCGACAAAGAACCAGGTGGATGACCTCGTGGAGGAGATCCGCAGGAGGGCCGAGAAGGACGAGAGGATCCTTGTCACGACCCTGACCAAGAGGATGGCCGAGGAACTGACTGACTATCTGGACAAGATCGACATCCGGGTGCGCTACATCCATTCCGATGTGGACACGGCGGAGAGGGTCGAGATCATAGAGGACTTCAAGAACGGACTCTTCGACGTGCTGGTCGGAGTGAACCTCCTGCGCGAGGGACTGGATATTCCTACAGTGTCACTCGTTGCGATCCTGGACGCCGACAAGGAAGGCTTCCTGCGCTCCGGAAGGGCATTGACCCAGACGGCCGGACGCGCGGCCAGGAATGTCAACGGCCTTGTGATAATGTACGCCGACACTGTCACCGAGTCGATGGAGCAGACCATCCGCGAGACCAACCGCCGCAGGACGAAGCAGATCGAATATAACAAACTCCACCACATCACCCCTAAGCAGGTTGAGGTGAAAAGGAATATTCTTGTGTCAGAACTCTATGGCGAGCCGGAGAAGGCTGTCAACCCTCGTGTCAAGAACGGGCCTAGCGGAAGGGTCAGCGCGGCGGATTCGGTCTCCGACCCGACATATATTCCCAACCCAAGCGACCTTGGTCGAGGTACTGTCTCGGTCGGACTCGGACACGATTCCAAGAGGGAGGGGAACACGGCCTATGTCGACGGCTTCGTCAAGGCCGACCTGGCCGCCGTGCTTCAGGATCCGGTGATCCGCTCGATGAGCCGGGAGCAGATCCAGAAGACCATCGCGGAGGACAAACGCAGGATGGAGAAGTCCGCCGCCGACCTGGATTTCAGCGAGGCGGCCCGCTACCGCGACGAGATGTGGGCTCTGCAGGAATATCTGAAGGTCTGGAAAGATTAATCTTTCCAGACCTTCAGATATTCTCAACCCCCAGTCACTTTGTGACAGCCCCGGTGGGGCACTGGGGAACACGGTCCACAGACCCCTTGCGTCGCTACGCTCCTTAAACCCTGGAGACCTTCGTCACATGCTTCAGCGTCTTGATCTGCGAGATCACCTTGTCTAGTTCCATGTTGGACGGCACCGAAATCCTCATTGTGATCTCGTAGGTGCCGTTCCGTACGTTCTCGTTGACATTGAACGTCCTGAGGGAAGCCTTGAAAGTGTTGACGATCTCGGTGATCTGGCCGATGACTGAAGACTCCATGTCGGTGATGATCTTCAGCGAGCTCTGGAAACTGCCTCCGGCAGGAGAGTCCGCCCACTTTACCTTCTGGATCCTGTAAGGGTATGTACTGATCAGACGCGCCGCGTTCGGGCAGGAGATCCGGTGGATCTTGATGCCCTCTGTCCTGGTCACAAATCCGAACACATCGTCCCCGAACACCGGATGGCAACACTTGGACATCTTGTAGTCCAGCCCTTTAAGGTCACGCGCGTTCAGCACAAGAATGTCATCGGTTGAGTGCTGTCTGTCCCATTCCTCGCCTCGGGCCACGACCCTGCCGGCCTCAGCCTCCTTTGCCGCCTCGATGGCCTCGGCTGCGATCCTGTCCCTGTCAAGGATGTAGTTCTTTACATCGTTGATGTCAACTATCCCGTCCGCGACAGCTGCATAGAACGAGTTGAGAGTGGCATATTTAAGCTTTTTCAGTAACTCAGCCATCACTTCGTCCGGCAGCTCCAGCTTCCAGTTCTTCAGCCTTCTGCCCAGAAGTTCCTTTCCCTGGGCCGCTTTCTTATATTCCTCCTCATTGAGTTCCTGCTTGATCTTGTTGCGTGCCTTTGAGGTCACGACGAAGTTCAGCCAGTCGGAGGACGGCTTCTGGTTCTTGCCGGACATGATGTCCACCACATCTCCGGTCTTGAGCTTTTCCCTGATGGAAACCGCCTTGCCGTTGATGCGTCCGCCGGCGCAGCGGACTCCAAGCCCTGAATGAATATTGAAGGCGAAGTCCAGCACCGTGGCTCCGGCCGGCAGAATCCTCAGCTCCCCGGACGGAGTGAACACGAATATCTCCTTTGAAGGAGGCTGCGGTAGATCGTCAGGACTGCCTTCGTGCGGATGCTCAAGGGCATAGCGCACGGATGTCAGCCATTTGTCCAGCTGCGCCTCGTGCTTGATGCCTTTGTAGGACCAGTGCGAGGCCTGTCCGTTCTCCGCCTCGTCGTCCATCCTCTTCGTCCTGATCTGGACCTCGATGAAGGCTCCGCTCTTGTTCTTGACCGTGATGTGGAGTGACTCGTAGCCGTTCGGCTTAGGGTTCGTCACCCAGTCGCGCAGTCGCTTCGTGTCGGCCTCATATTCCTCGGTCACGTACGAATAGACCTGCCAGCAGATGTCCTTTTCCTTCTTGGTGTCCGGTTCGCAGTCGATGATGAACCTGATGGCGAAGACATCATAGACCCCCTCGAACGGCACTTTCTGCTTCTGCATCTTCCGCCAGATTGAATATGCCGTCTTTGTCCTGATCTTCAACTTGTAGTGTATTCCGGCGTCGGAGAGTGTCTTTTTGAGCGGTTCTATGAACTCTTGCGTCAAACGTTCGCGGTCCTTTTCCGTGGCCTTCAGCTTGTTGGTGATCGCGCGGTACTGCTCCGGCTCGGCGAAACGGAAGTAGATGTCCTCCATCTCGCTCTTGATGTTGTAGAGTCCGAGCTGGTGCGCAAGAGGGATGTACAGCATCAGGGTCTCCAGAATCTTCTTCTCTCTGGAGGCCTTCGGGAACATCTCCAGATGCCTCATCACCTCCAGCCTGTCGGCTATCTTGAGCACGGTCACGCGCGGGTCCGTCGAGTACTGCACGATGAGTTTCTTGTAGCTCTCGGCCTCCAGCCGTGTGTCCTTGGGCTTGATTGTGGCGATCTTGTTCAGCCCCTCCACCATTGTGTAGACATCCTCCGGAAATCCGCCTTTCAGTTCAATGTCAAATTTTTGTGCTTGGTCCCTGAGCTTGTCGAAGGACCTTTCCGTCCGCAAATCAATCTCGGGATGCTTTCTGGTGGCTTCATGAAGAAACACCGCAGCCACGCAGTCAGCCGGCAGACCGATCTCGTCCGCCGCGATCAGCGCCACGTTGAGAGGATGCTCGATGAAAGGATGGCCGTTGCCACGCGTTTCTCCATCCAGGGCGGCCGATGCTATCGCATAAGCTTTGTCGATGAGGGCCTGTCCCGCCTCATCGTACTGGGGAAATCTCTGATGAATCGTGTCCATAGCAAAGTCCGTTTTACAACTCATAGAATCACACCTCCAAAAATAGTAATTTTCCTCGAATATCATCCGTTGCGTAAAGAAAACAATTCAGCTGTCGCACAAATAAATGTTTTGTCCTATGTAACACCTCACTTCGGACAAAGTGCCTCCAAATCACATTCCACCGGGAGAATGGTCGGTTCCACCGGACAAAGCCAGGTGAAGCTGAGCTGGAAAAGGATGCTCCTTTGCTGCCTGTCCTTGAGAAGGAACAGACCATCGCGGGGCACATAGGAGTCATCGAGAGCGGACGTGAATATATTCGTGGATCAGAAGAGGGGCTTTTGCGCCTAAGGTCGGATTTGACAGAGAAGTTGCTTCCTGTGTTGGAAAAGGCGAAAGTCCTTGAATCTGAAGCCGTGAGGGGACGTGCGTTGGCGGAGGGAACTCAGAAGAAGGCGGAAGAGGCTTTGGCCGGGTCTGATGCCGCTGCTGTACGCAAGGAGATAGGCGACCTGAAAGATAAGTCAGTGGATGTCAAGCTGGCTCAGGATCGACTTTCGCTCCTGGAACAACAAATTGCCAGGCGCAAGACAGAAGAGGCCGACATCTCTGAGAAAGAGAAGGCGCTTGAAGGCAAGATCGCTGAACGAGATTCTCTAGCCAAGGCCGTTGATGCTTCCCGTATCAAATCCGAGTTGGCTGACGAAGTCTATAGAAAGCTAAGTATGACGGTAGAGGACACCGTCAAGGCTATCCGTAACAACCTTCAGGTCGGGGACGTCTGTCCTGTCTGCATGAGGGAGATCGAGTCAGCGTTGCCGACAGATCTGGAACTGCGGAAACGTCTCGCACCTATGGAGAGTGCGTGTGAGGAGGCACGGATTATATACCGTAATGACAAAGAGTGTTACGACCGCCTTGTGGCTGAGACAAAGGCTGAGTCGGAGCAGCTGCGGAAACAGAAATCCGCCTTCGAGAATGACCGTGAGGTGGACCGGATGACGGAATCCGTGAATATGGCTGTGAAGAAATGCGGTCTGGCGACTGTTGATGACGGCACCAAGGCGGCGCTTGAGGCGATGAGCCAGGAAATATGCTTGCGTCTGTGTGAACTTGTTGAAAAAGAGAAGGTTTGCGCCCGTCTTGAAAAGGAGTCCGCAGATGCCCGGAAATCAAGTGTCACCGCAAGAGATGCCGTGGACAAGGCGGTGGCAGCGCGCGTCAAGGCAGAAAAAGGATGTCCAGGCCAAGAAATCCGAGATTGAAAGGACAGAGGCGCTTGTGGCAGCCAGGAAAAAGACCGTTTTAGCGGCTGAGCAGGCGGTCGGGGAGATTCTTGCCGGCTCTCCTTGGGGTGAAAACTGGAGTGAGGACACTCGGATATTCATAAAAGATCTTGAGGAAACGGCCCGTTCATACCGGAAGAGGGTGGATCTTTCGGAGAGCATGGGCAAGAAGATTGAAGAGTCGAGGACGCTGATTGGCTTCGTGCAAGGGACTGTGGCCGTCATAGTGGAGATGATGCCGTCGTGGAAGGGACTTGAAGCCGGAGAAGCCGTGAATATTCCGGAATTGTCGAAGGAGGCGGAGTCTGTCAAGAGCGCGTTGATTCTGGAAAGGCACAAACTTGCGCTTGCCGAGGAACACGCCAAGACTGAGTCAGCCAAGGTCGATGCGTTTTTAGAGGATCATCCTGAACATGACAGGGCGGCGCTGAAGGCTCTTTCTGAATATTCGGAGGTGGTGATCTCCGAGATAGAACGTAGGCACAAAAAGGCTTCTGACGAGTTGGCCGCAGCTAAGGTAGCATTGGCCACAGATCAGCGAAATGAGGCTGAGCATCAGTTGAATAAGCCATCGCTCTCGGACGGTGACACGGTTGAGCGCTTGGAAGCCTTGTACAAAATGAATGACAAGGCCATGTCCGATGCTGCCAGTGAGGTGGCTCTTCTGACCGAGTCTCTAAGGCAGGATGAGGAGAACCGTGAAAAGGTCGGCAGACTGAAAGAGATTGCCGACAATCTAAGGAAGGAGTTCCTGTTGTGGAGCCGCCTGAACGATCTGATCGACAGGTATGTCCTGAAAGTCGTGCCGGGAACGTTCGTCATTGAGGTCGAGGATGCCTACCAAGGCTACGTCACCCGTCCGGCAAGCACCAAGTCCGGCAGGCAGGTCGGCATAATCAGCCACATCGAGGAGCTTCAGGAGAAGATCCCCGTCCGGATAGAAGTCAACCAGAACGAGCGCACCGCCACCAGCACGGTGACAGTGGTTCCCTGATCTGGTTGTGTTTGACATATTTTCTACAGCAAGCAATTGTCTGCTTGCGAAAGTTGGATAAATGGATATGCTTAATATTTAAGAATATGCCGCTGAACAAAAATGCCATGGCAAGATACCATCGTCTGGACGCTTGCTTTAGTAACCAGAGCAAGAGGTACTCCATTGAGGATTTGATCCGGGAATGCGGCGATGCGATCAGGACTTCGGATGATCCTGGAGCGACAGTCAGCAGAAGTCAGGTGTTCGATGACATAAAGAATCTGATGAAAGAATATCCCGATGCGATTGTCAAAATGAGAGGGGAGCGGGGACGTGTTTACTATCGGTATGCGGATCCTGGCTTTTCGATAAACGACAGGCCTCTGTCTGTCGATGAGGCGAAGATGTTCCGTGACACGATCAAGATGCTCGGACGTTTCAAGGGCATGCCGTATTTCGACAAACTGGAGGATGCTGCCAAGCGCTTTGAGGAATTTGGCCTGACATCGGGGAATTTTGACTGCGTTGGATTTGAAAGCAACACTTGAGTAAAAGAAAAAATGCAACCAAAAATCAAGAAAAGTTAGTCAACTCATATTGTGTTTCCCGGATTCAAGAGACTCATGTTATACCGGAATTATCAAGATGATTGTAAGAAAATCGACTTTAAGGTTGAATTTGTTTGTGGGATCAGCTATTTTTAAGTATTTTTGAGCCGATTTCTAGAATGGAGAACTTATGGCGACACGTGGTGAGGTAGAAAAGTTCCTAAGCCAATTCAAGGTTAAGCTTGACATATGGGGAATTATATTCCTTGATGGCAGGGAAAAGAATATGCAGGCCCTTGCGGATCTTAACATTTCCCGTTTTGAAAGGCTTAATGAAATAAGGACCATTCAGGTGGAACACTATTCCGAAGGTCCTATTCGTGACGTGTTGAATGACTATGGTGAGATGTGGGTGTTCGGTAAAGATGTGAATGGAATAGAGACATACATAAAGATCACTCTTGGCAAACCGAACCTAAAGACAATCTGCATCTCATTTCATCAAGCGGAACATCCAATGAATTATCCACTTAAACAGAATAAGGAGGACAAATAATGCTACAGGATCCAAAGAATATGAAAAGCCCGTTGACGGGTGGCAAAGTCACTTTGCATTGGGAGTGGCGTGACATTGATTTCCGGAAAGAAACGTTTCGGGTCTTGGCCCCATATTATGTTTGCGATGACACTAAGGAACAATTCACGACAACAGAATCCGACGGAATATGGCTGGCTCAAATGCGGAATCAGTATTGCCACAAGTATGGCATACCATACACTGACGAAATCACCGCCCTGCGTGCCCGTTATGGAATTTCCGCATTGAAGATGTCTTTGATTCTAGGCTTCGGAGAGAACCAATGGCGCAAATATGAGCAAGAGGAGATTCCGAGTCTGTCGAACGGAAAGATGATCCGCTCCATAATGAATCCGAAAGTGTTTCTGGATTTGGTGGAAAGCTCGAAAGAAATTCTTTCGGATAAAGAATATGTGAAAATAACATCAAAGGTCAATGATGTGATTTCCGCTGACGAGAATTATTCTGTAGAGCGCTACGAGATTCAGCGTGTCTATAGTTGCGCGCGTTCCGAGGAGAATGGATTCGCTCCTCTTTCATTAACGCGCTTGAAGAATATTATGTTATATATTCTTCAGCGTTGCGGAGACACCTTCTGTACCAAGATGAACAAACTACTTTTCTACATTGACTTCCTTTCCTATAGGGAGAGAGGTCTGGCGATGAGCGGTTTGTCATATCGCGCAATCAGCTATGGCCCAGTCCCGGAAAATTGGGACAGAGTCTATAGTCAATTCGACGAAATCCATCAGGAGCCGCGTCTCATCGGTGATTTCGAGGGCAATGTCCTGACATCCTCCGAGAAGCCGGATGAGACTCTCTTCACTCCCGATGAGCTTGCCGTTCTTGATACCGTATGTTCCCGATTCGGCTCAATGTCCTCCCGTGAGATCTCAGCCGTCAGCCACAAGGAAAAAGCCTGGCTCGACTGCCACGAAAACAGCGGCAGGATTCCGTTCGCGGACGCGTTTGAACTTAAGGCGGTGTAAGGTGATAAGCCAGACACACTTTTGAGGCAGAACCGCCATAAATCTTATGATATGTTTTTACCTCCCATAAGAAACTTCAAGTCTTTTTGTTGAAGAGTTGAAGGACTGGTATTTTTTATTCTATCGAATAATTTTATCTTTTCGGCAAGCGGAATATACACCTCGGCTCTATTTGTACACCACCATTTGTAGAACTTGATTGGATTTTCGCTGATCACTACCTCTGCCATGACAGGCTCTTTATATCCGGATATAGTAATAATTTTTTTTGTTCCGAGCAATTTCGTGTGATATTCGGGAAAATTCTTCTCGAGAGCGTTCATTAATGGCTTATATACAAATGCATTATCAACATAGATCAACTTGTTTTTTACAGCCCCGTAGAGAGTGGTAGGATCCAGTAAAATCCATTCTTTGATAGTATGGGTCACTTTTTTACCTTCCACTTCAAGAGTAAGGTGATCTTTCTGTGTATATTTTCCCGGACGAGGCGGGTAGAGCATTTTTGCATTATCGGTTCCAGCAGAAATGTCCTTTGAGGCTACGTGAACTTTCTTTTTAGAGAGTTCTTCTATTACATCGATCCGATTTATGTCTTGTCCCGGATATTTGCGAATTAGTTCTTCGTTATTTTCTCCAAGGAAGAAATCTTCAATAAAGTTCCAACGCTCTTTATTCGAGAAACTCCTTGTAAAGAAATGATTCATTATTTCTGTACTAACTGTATGTTTCTCTTGAGTTTTCTCGAATAAGATATTCTGATAGTTAGGATTCTGACTGTCATAGTGAACTTTTTCCGGATTATTGAGTCGGATAAAAATCATCGGAGATTCTCCGCCCTGCATCTCAAAAGAGCCACAATTCAGGATTTCCATGAGATTGCCTATGCGGACATAGGGCAAAGAATTTTCCTTAGATAAGAAGCGTAACGGTTCCTTATTGCCAGATTCGAATAGTTTTGTAAGAAGTTTTATGATATGAGCGAAACTTCCTTCATATCGATTGCCAAACACTTTATACCGACGAGGAGTTGTAGGTTTTTCTTGCAGGAAGGCATTTTCCTCAATACCTCCGCAGAATGAAGTCTGTCTGCCCGAATATGATGCCAGAACAAAAGAGGCCAATTGCCTTGCTGTCCTATCATCATAATACTTTTTTAGTACAGCAACCATATCATCCTTTTCAAAGAAATGGAATTCCTGAGAAATTAGGAATGCCTTTATTACATCAAGGGCATTAGTGATCTTCTCGTTAGCGTCATTAATACTGTCTATGACATAGCTGACTTTGATTCGTGGTGAGACATCAATGCCATTAAAAAGTTTGCCTATGTAATAATCCCTTTTTAGGATGGGAAAACTCTTGTCACTGAAATTGTCTGTCCATAAGGCATTGAGGTCAATTTGCACAATAATATCACCTGTCTGCCTTTCCATCAGCTTCATTATAGATTTAGGATACAGCTTCATCAGTTTGGAATATCCAGAATGTGAAACTGATGCAAAGACCTTGGTAAATAATTGTTTGGGTCTGGCAAGAAGAACATTGTACCGATCCTTTGCAAGGTAGTCCTTCTCTATCATCATAAGCGCGGTTTTAACCTTTGTTCCCATGTCATCCATATCATTGAAAGCAAAAGCAAAATCGTCAACAGAGAGAAGCATATTTCTCTTATGCCCGTTATTTCTATATGTGTCATAAACTTTTTTGAGGACTGCCTTAAGTTGGAATAATTTCAAGGAGGACATCCCATATAACTGCTTGCTGTACTTCTGATCACGTGGAGAATAATTCAAGACAGCGTATCCGGTCATGTCATTGCCCCTGGCGGCTCTTCCTATTTCTTGAACATAATCTGGTAACAAACCGGAAGGTGCGTGATGATATACAACTTGGATGTCAGGAATGTCAACGCCCATACCAAATGCTTTTGTGCATACCATCACTTTCTTCTCATTTCCTCTGAATGCCTTTTCCGCCTGCTCTTTGCTAAGCGAATCCATTTGACCACCATAGTATTTGACTGCTATTTCCTCGACATCGTTTACAGCATCAGTAATCTTTCTTACCTGGTCAGTGTAGGGTGCGTAAACCAGCGTTTTGAATCCAAGGTTATTGACATTGTGAATAAACTCTGTTGTCTGCTTAATTTTTGCGGTGTCGAATCCTCTGGTTTCACTATCGTAATTATTGATAATGAATTCTATGTCATTTCGTTTCACCATACCGATAAAGAGATGAGGCGTGTGCATCATCAAACTATCTATGGTATCAAATACCATATCGTTTTTATCTCCACCATAAACTGCTGTTGCTGTTACTGCAATCATCGGGAATTTTTGGCCAGAATATTTTCTGATTTTATTGATATGATTCCCAATATACCAATAGTCAACTCTGAAATCACGTCCCCACGTTGTAATAAGATGAGCCTCATCGATAACCATCAATCCTATATTCCTGTCCCCGATGAAATATCTCACGTCATAAGACATAAGAAGTTCTGGCGCCATGTATAAAATGTCAATCTGGCCACTCTTACACTTCTCAATAATGTGGTCACGGTCTAATAAACTGACTTCGCTATTGATATATGCGACATGCGTGAAACCTCGTTGACAGATGATGGCTGCGACCTGATCTTTCATCAAGGCGATAAGTGGAGATACGACAATTGTGACATCTCCTTTCGAAGCAATATAGAATGCAGGGAGTTGGAAGAGCAAGGACTTTCCAGCACCGGTTGGCGCAGTCAAGAAAACGTCACGGTATTCGTGTCCAGCCCTGACATTCTCGTACTCATTGATGAGGGTTTGTACAACTTGTCCTTGTGAGACTTCAACAATCTCGTTGTTGACGTTTGGGTTCTTGTATATTTTGATGTTTCGATAAGACGCTCTATCTCCCCAATATCGCTTGAGGAGTTTATTCAAATCAGTAGAGGGAGAATAATCTTCAGAGATGGAATTCTCTAGGGCATAAATCAATTCTCCTTTGGATAAAGACATAAACCAGTTCAGCGCAAGAATTCTATTTTCTTGATCAGGAGTCACAGGTTGCTTGGGATAGAATTTTAAGAAAAGTGACTGGTTGTGCTTATCATTTTGAATGATATCATCGATAAATATATCAATCGATGTAGGATCGGAATATGGGTCTATAAATTTAACTCCAATAGAAGTCGCAACATTCTTTTTTAATTTCTTTGTCTTAGAAAAGACAGGAACTATGTGCCCTATTTGGCGATTCGGGGATTTAACTGAATAATAATAGCGACTTTCAATTTTGAATTGATCAGCCTGATAGATAGGTAATACGACATTCTGTGTGTCATCTTCAGACGTGTCTGCGATGAAGTCGTTACCAGCAATTGGAAAAATCTGTCTGAGATTATCGACAAGAACAATCACTCGATCTTTAAAGAAATCTGGATTAAGATAATCAACGACATAGGAATATTGCTGATATGACACAATCTTGTAGGAAGACGCTGATATCAGCGACAGAAATACTCTACCGAACCATTGCTTATCAAAAACTTCTTGACCGCATGTAAGGCCAAACGTGTTAGGATCTAAGACGTATTCTTCTTGTTTTGAAAATCCTATTGATCCAGTATCTCCAAGAATGACAAAGATTGGACGGTTAACAGAAGCCTTATTTTCTTCGATTAAATTGACGAAAACAGATGAGTATTGCTCCTTGATTGTCATAATAAAATGGTTAAAGTGTATAATGATTCAACGATTATCACTATATTGTATATGTGAAAATCAATGTGGTATCCTTTACTATAAACAAAAATAGATAAATTTTCTTTGAATTTAAAGAGTTTTTCTGACCAATAACAAAGATTATATTCGATGGTTTTATGTCGTTTGTAATCCCTGGGCAGCACCGTCGGGAGGCGAAAAGTGCTGAAAACGTTTCCTAAGAGTGTTTGATACACTCTTGAGGATCAAAAGAGGCCGAAAGTGCTGCCGATGGGATCAAGCGCAAGCCTAAAGAGTATAATCCCGTTATTCTGGTTGCGGATTTTTGTTTAGAGATGTATTACCGGTGTTGTGGTGCGGCTTCCGGGCAGGAATGGAGATTCCCACTGGAATGTCCGTTGAATGCAACGGTGTGTTATTGAATATATTAGTGAATTCTGCCCTCCTAATTAGACTGGCAGCGTTTGGCAAGTTGTTGAGAATCAGTGGGGGATTTATGCAGAAGATGAAATGATTCGGGAACAAATAGCAACGTTATGAAAGAAGATAAATGTGAACTTACGTCACTTGACGAGCTTATGGAATATATGTGGCTAAAGCCTGACAGGACAGGGCTGAAGGTGGATATATTCGTGGATGATTGCGGGTCTTATGAAAGGTATGGGCATCCGCTTCTTCTTTGGGCTAGAAATGGCTATGGACGTGAGGTCTCCGAGTTCATTCCTTTTCTCGTTTCGGACAGGCCTGCGATTCTGAATTTAGGGTGTTAAGTTAATTGAATATTTATAGTCACTGTTTTCGCCCATTTACGGGTTCAGTGAGGGCGAGATAATTTAATAAGATTTTGCTCATAAAGAGTTGTTCAAAATATTGATACATAGGTATTTATCTATTGCATA
>DJOW01000070.1:321-17783 GCA_002437305.1 Bacteroidales bacterium UBA6428 | reverse complement strand
CGGGACTCTTCAACGGCTTTCCGTTGAAGACGGTTGCGCAGCGAGGGCGATTCTTCGTAATAAATGAGCGACCCGGTTTCGGCCGGCATCTTTTGTATTTTTTCGCCGAGATTGTTCGCGTTGTTGTTGCGTCCCAAGGTGTACTGGGTCAGTTGAAGAACCTTCTCTTCCAGTGTCATACGCCCCAGAAGGTCCGTGACGCGCGCTTCTATGGGCGCGTCCGGATTTTTGTACAATTGGGAGAAAGCCGGCAGAGAGGTGAACAGCAATATCGATGCGGCAGATATTCCATATAAGAAGATTTGTCTGCTCATTTTTGTTCTTCTTTTTGATAAACTTTTACCCAATCCACCACCATGCTTGTGCCGTCTATCTTGTCAGTCACCGGACCTACCCAGTCGGCGATGGCCGCACTCAAATAAATGGATGCTTCTTTGTGGAAATATTGGTTGGGCTTCCGCCAGAGTTCTTTCCCGTCGAACAGCCATATGATTTCTTCTTTGTTCCACTCTACGGCGTAGGTATGGAAGTCTTTGCTTAAATCTACCGTCGGTGTGTAGTTGTGGTCTATGGCTGTTTTCCATCCGTTGCCGTCCAGATACTCTATTTTGAATGAGACAGGAAGCGATTGCCATGTGCCTGATCCGTCTTGCCAGCCGTTGACCAGTTGGATGCACCCTATGGAGACTTTTTCATCCCAGGTCAGTTCGATGTGTTTTTCGTCAGCGTTCTTCTCGGTATACCATGCGGTCCCAAGATCTCCATCGATTGCATTTTCAGGTTTTACTGCATCGTAGGGACGTGTCTGGTCGCCGCCTGCCTGAAGGTATCCACTGGCTTTCACATTTGCCTGTAAGGCGTAGTTGGGCAGGGATGAGGCCTGCTTATCGACGTCCGTCATCGGATCTGGATAATGAGTGGATGACGGTGGAAATACGCGCAACTCTTTTATCTGGAAATTGCCGGCGTCTTGGATGGTGAGCCGTATCTGTTGGGTTTTTATGCTGGCAGGGAGTTCAAAACTGTACCCGGGTTTGGAAACTTGGGTGGACCCTGCTATGTATTTGGACGAAAAAGTAGGGTGGCCGCTCGTCCCGTCCGGATAGGGAATATTAGTGGACCAATCATGTACGGTCATGTCAATGACATTGGGATATTTCCCTTCATTGATATCCAATTCGAAGACGGAGGGGAGGAATATCCAGAAGGAATTGTTCACCCCCGTCGCTTCGGCGTACTTGTAGCGACATTCAAATTTGCCATATTTGAATGTCTTCTTGGTCCAGATGCTGCCGCTGGTCCATTGCTTTCCTCCTTTCTGTTCCTTCCTGTTATTCAGATACAGTTTCCCGTCGGCGGTGGTGACATTGCTTCTCCACCTGCTGCAGTCGATGTGGCTGGCAGATCCGTTTTCGGCATTCCAGGAAGCGTCCAATCGGGAGTTTTCATAATTGAAATCATCTTCCCACACCAATTTCCACTCCTTGGCGCCGCTTACTCCGGAATTTCCACCGTTATTGTTGCCGTCCGGCTTCAATGGCCCGTCCGGATTGGAACTGGAACAGGCCATGATGCCAGCCATGAGAATGAATAATAAAGTGATATTTTTATTGTTAAACATGTTGATTTGATTTTTTACCAGTTCGGGTTTTGTTTCAACATTCCCTTTGACTTCGAAATTTCCGAGGCCGGAATAGGGTAGAGCGCCATCCGGGGGGCATAGCTCCGTTTTTCCACCACAAAAGGTCGGTAGATGAACCCATCGCCGCTTCCTTTGGTTATTTTAACGCCTCGCAGCTCTCCCCCGATGCCCTGGGCGGCCTGGTCCCATCGGCGCAGATCCCAGAAGCGGTGGTCTTCGAAGGCCAATTCCACCCGGCGCTCGTTGCGCAGACGAGTGCGGAACGATTCTTTGGTCATGCCTGTCGGGAACGGCGGCATCTTCACATCGGCCCTGCCGCGCACCCGGTTGACTGCATCACGGGCGGACAGCGTGAACTCGGAGTCTGTGTAGTCGGGACCGAAAGCTTCGTTCATTGCTTCCGCATAGTCAAGGTACATTTCGGCCAACCTGAAATAAATCCATTGATGATATGAAGTGTTGTTTTTGGTCAAGTCCAAATTCTCCGCTACGTATTTCTTGAGATAATAACCGGTTTTGGTGGTCTTGTCTATCGGATTTCCATCTTTTCCTCCTTCCCAAATTTCGATGGCGCGTCCGTTCCATTGGCTGTTGTTGACCACTACTGTCATTTTCAGCCGGGGATCCCTTCCTTCGTAAGGATGTGTTTGCTGGTTGGGGTCATTCCAGTCGAATGCCGACCCGTCTTTTTGCATTTCGTAGGCGTCCACAAGATTCTGCGATGGACACGTGCCTGTTTTGCCTCCATTGAAAGTGATTGGGTAATTGATGGCTTCGAAGGTGTTTAGCAATCCCCTACGTCGCTCGAAAATGACCTCCTTGTTTTGTGCTGAACCCAACTGAAAGAGTGTCGAATAGGAGTCGTTAAGCCGGTAAGTGGACATATTCAACACTGCCAGAGCGGCCCGGGCGGCTTTTTCCCACCGTTCCTTGCGGTCACCTCCGACATATCCGGTCACCGGATCGGTGTTTTCCGCCCGGTTGAATAAGTCGCTGGCAGCATAGAGCAGAGTACGTGCCTTCAATGCCAAAGCTGCCCCTTTTGTGGGCGAACCCGCCTCGGAGAGGTCGTGCTCCTCCAGCAATTTCCCGGCCGCCAAGTCGCACTGGCTCACAATGTAGTCAACGCACTGGGCAAAGCCGGCACGTTCCATCTGCAGAATTTCAGGCAGATCCGTATTGACCTCCAGTTTCTTCGTCACCAATGGGACTCCTCCGTACCGCTTGATAAGCTCGAAATAATAGAAGGCCCGCAGGAAAGGCATTTCATTCCGGTACATGTCTGTCATGTACATCCTTTTCTCGTATTCTGTAGGGTCGGACAGGCGGAAGGATTCCCAATCCTGGTTATCGGTCAGCAATGTGAAATCGAATGTCTTCCTAATCCCCGCGTAGAGTGCGCTCCAGCGGTCATCGGGATTGGAAAACTGATTCCAGTTGCCAATATTGAAGGATTGTATGGTTTCCATTGGGTTGACATCCTCTGCCTCGTCACATGCTGCCGCCAGCCAGGAATTGCCGATAGAATTGTATCCTGTGGGCAGATTCGTGTAGGCTCCGGCTCTCAATGACTGGTAGTAATAGAAACCTTCGCGCATCTGGTCGGCTGAGCGGATCGTGTATTCTTCAGGGTCGAGAAAATGGCACGCTTGTGTTCCGGCGGCCAACATCATTATTAGCAGGCTCTTTTTAAAGAGGGTTGTTTTCATTATATCAGAATTTTAGATTGAGTCCTATGTTGTACGATCGCATGGCAGGATATCCCACCTGGTAGGTTTCGGGGTCACTGAAGGAGAAATTGCTTAGTGTGAACAGGTTACTTCCTTGCAGGAAGATCCTGACGGAAGGAGCGTCCGCATGCGACTTGGCCAACGGTAAGGTGTACCCCAGTTCCAAGGAACGCAGCCGCAAAAAGTCGGCTTTCTTGTACCAGAAATCACTGCTTCGATAGTTGTTTGGATTTGCTTGGGTGGTGAGGCGCGGATACTTGGCAATGGATGCCGTTTCTTCCGTCCAAGGCGTGTCCACATAGGTGGAGATTTTCGCATCGTTGACCAGAGGCCAATATACCAGAGAATTGTTTCCCAAATAAATGTCGCGACCCAATTGTGCCTGGAACAACCCGCTCAAATCAAATCCTTTGTAGGTGAAATCGATAAGGAAGCCCAATTCCCATTCCGGGTAGACGGACTTCCCGATGGCTGTCTCGTCATACGAATTGATGACCCCGTCATTGTTCAAGTCGTAGTACTTCATGTCTCCGGGTTTCACTTCTCCGAACTGCTGGACGGGGCTGTTGTTTATTTCTTCCTCAGATTGGAAGAAACCGGCGAACTTGAGACCGAACGGTTGCGAGATGGCATGGCCGCTCCGATAGTTGTATTCACTTCCTTCAGGTACGGGAAGTTCGGCGTTGTACAGGATCTTGCTGCTCATCCGTGTGGCATTCAGCTGCAAGGCGATTGAACCGTCACTGTAGCTCTGTTCGTAACGGGCCGACAGCTCCACACCGCTTTTCCTGGCCTTTCCCATATTGACCGGTTGGAGAGAGGCTCCTATCAGTGAAGGCACAACATTGGAACGGGAAACCAGTATATTCTCTCGTTTCTCGTGAAAATAGGTAGCCTGCAGATGCAAGCATTTCCAGAGGCGTATGTCGGCCCCTATGTTATACGTCAGGGCAGTTTCGTAACTCAGGTCCGGATTCGACAAAGCTGTCTCCACCATAGCCTGTGTAGGCGATGAGCCGTTTCCGAAATAATAGTCTCCGCTGTACGCGTAGTAGTCACGGTAGGCATACCTCAGGTCGAAACTGCTTCTTCCTGTCTTGCCGACAGACGCACGCAGTTTCAGGTGATCTATGGCAGGTAATCCAGACATGAACGATTCTTCGGAGATGACCCATGCCGCCGCCACCGATGGAAAGAGTCCGAATCGGTCTCCTTTCCTGAAACGCTCCACACCTGCATAGTTCAGTCCGACATCCACCAAATAGCGATCGGACAACTGGTAGCTGAGCAGCCCGCTGAGCGATTGGTTCTTATAAGGCGTCTGTGCGCTGGTTGTCTGTTTGTCTTGATGGTACAATCCCAACACGGACAGCCGGTGCTTGTCGTTCCATTCGACTTGGTAGTCGATGTACCCTTCGAAGTTGAATGCCAGACTCTGAGCGTTTCCTCCAGGGGAAATGTAACTCAATGTGCTGTTCTTTCCGATGGCTTCTCCAATAGTATGATCCGGCAACAGGTTGAATGATTCGACGGAGCGTTGCCAGCCGTCTTTCACCGAGTAGTAGCTGTCATACGAAAAACGGATTCCTGCCTTCAGCCCCTTGACCCACCGCACGAAGTCGTATTCCGTGGAGAGGGCGCTCTGTATGTAGCGGTTCTGTGAGTTGGCGTAACCCTGCTCGTTGATGACAGACATCGGGTTGCTTGGATAGTTGGGTGTACCTCCCAGTTTGCCGGGTTCCACATACATTGGAATGGTAGAAGGGTAACGGTTCAGTACCGTCCACACCACATCGTAGCGGTAAGGAGTGTTTTTACCGTTTATCACTCCGAAAATGTCGAACTTCATGTTCCATTCTTTCATGAGCTGGATATCCAGATTGGAACGGAAGTTCAGGCGGTTCAACCGGATATTGGTGTCATAACCTTCGTGTGTGTCGGTATGGTCGAACAGACCGTCCTGAAGCAGGTAGCCGATGGAGGCATAGTATTTCACGACCTTATTGCCGCCTGTGGCCGTGGCGTTGACCCGCGTCAGAGGGGCATTGCCGCGCAGCATTTCATCCATCCAATCCACGTTGGGGTAGAGATTGGAGTTCCCGGCCCGATAGGCGTCAATGTCTGTTTGAGAGTAGAGGGTGGGCAAGCCATCGTTCAACAGGGCCTGGTTGTACATCTCCGCATACTCAGCGGAAGACACGAACGTAGGCAGCCGGAGAGGTTGCTGCAAGCCGGTGGTCATATCAACCTTAATGCGCGGTTTCCCGACATCGCCCCGTTTGGTGGTGATCAGGATGACTCCATTTGCGGCCTTGTTCCCATAAAGTACGGCTGCCGTGGCGTCCTTCAAAACCGAAACCGATTCTATATCTTCCAAAGCGACCGACTCTATGCTCCTTTCGAAGCCATCGATGAGGATAAGCGGCCCGTTAGTGTTGCCGAATGTTCCCACTCCCCTTACCAGGAAGGAGGCGTCATCGCTGCCAGGTTCTCCTTGGCCTTGGCGCATGACAAGACCTGGTATCATGCCGTAGAGTGACTGGGTTACAGAGTAAACCGAGTTCCGTTGCAGCCGGTTGCCGTCGGCCTTGTCTACAAGCGCGGCGCTGTTCCGTTCTATCGGACCGAAATTCACCCTGTTCTCGCAAGAATCTTTAGCGGCGTCCTGCTTCCGGTCCAACCGCGCGTGCTGTGCCATCGTTGTGCCCGATATTCCTCCTATCAGCAGAAACAGCAGAAAGCAGACAGGCTTTCTGTAAATATTGGTATATAATATTTTCATCATTCTTTTCATTCAAGTAAATTACCACCCTGGATTTTGAACCAATCCGTAATTCTTATTCACTTCATCATAAGGGAACGGATGGAGATACCACCATTCGTGCCAGGCACGTGTCTGATACGGCTTACGTTCGTAAGTAAATGTGCGATCGGCCTGACGGACTATGTTGATTTGATTGATTTGTAGCATCTTTTCAGGTGTCTTCCACCTTTTCAGATCGAAATAGCGGTGATCTTCGGCATACAATTCCACAGCCCGCTCATCGCGGATGAAGTCACGGAAAGCCTCCTGATCCATGCTGCGGTCGGCTTTCGGCATCCCCGACCTTTGGCGGATCACGTCAATGTAGTCGAAAGCCTGTGTCTGGTCGCCTCCAAATTCATTGCTGGCTTCCGCGAAGGCCAGATACATTTCGGCGAGCCGGAAGATGGGTTGCATAACGACGTGGTTTTGTCCGTATGTCTTTTCGTACCCGTTGAAGTACTTGCGGAATCCGTACAGGTGGATAGAGCCTCTTTTCTGCCGGGATTCCTGGCCGGCCCATGCGGAACCTAGCGCATGGTCGTGAAACTCCAATGTCATGTCAGGATTGGTGTACCATTTACAACCGTTGTAGGCGATGGACTGATGGAATCGGGGATCCAGATTTTTATAGGGATACGTCGGATCGTTGGGAGGTGTCGTGATCTTTTTGCTCCAGTCCACCTTTGTCCCGTCCACATTGCTGTAAAACTCCACTGCGTTCTGTGTTGGAGCGTTGGCTGCATATCCGTTGGCTCTGCCGCGAAAAAGATAAGCCAGCCTGCACCACTCTATCCGTTTCGGATGCAAGTAGGTGGCAAACACAATTTCCGTATTCCCGTCTTTCGGGGGAGCGCAGGCGGCTATAGAGTAATTTTTGTCGATGCCCTGGTCATGCACGATGGCATATCCGTTGCTTTCGCAATAGTCGATGGCCTCCTTGGCTGCGTCGCGGGCAGCCTTCCAACGGTTTGGGTCGTGATTGCCGAAGCATATCAGATTGTTGTGTTCGCCGAAGTCCATATATGGGGTGGCGGTGTTGAACAGATCGCTGGCCGCATAGAGCAGTGTTCTGGCTTTCAGGCAATAGGCCAGCGCTTTCGTGGCACGTCCGAATTCTATGGAACTTTCTACCCGGGCCGGGAAATCCGGGTTGTTGATGGCTTCGTCACACAGTTGAACAATATAATCGCACGTCTCCTCCACTGATTTCCGTTCCCCCGAACCAAAATCATTCCCGTCCAGCGCTTTTTTGATGAGCGGCATTCCTCCGTAGCGTTTCCACATTTCAAAATATTCCAACGCTATCAGGGTGCGGCATTCGCCCTTTATTCTGTTTTTCTGCTGTGGCGTGGCATCGGGTACCCGATCTATGTTTTCCAGCATTACCCAGTTGCGTCGGATGGTTTGCCAATGGAAATCGTAGCCGTCTTCTCCACCCTTCTTGGCGGAGGTGAACCAAGTCGCGTCTACGTTGCCGGCGTATACCTTGTGGGTAGTATAGGCACTTTGCCCAGGATATGATCCGGATTCATCGGTGAGAGAGACGCGCGAGGCACCGCCCATATTGAAAAAATTGTTGTCATTTGGAAGGAGGATCAAAGGGGCGTGTTCGTAGAGTGTATAGAGATACAGTTCCGTGTTGCGCCAGTTGCTGAACACGGAGTCGATGTTGATGCCCGCCTGTTCGGGCATCTCAAGAAAATGGTTGCATGACGGACAGCACATGCCGGTGACAAGCAGCAGGCCGGCGGTCAGTTTCGTTAGTTTATTTTTTATCATTTCTGTCAAAGCGTTTAATTGCTGAATCATGGTCTTAAAAATCGACTCGGCATCCGATGTTCATCGTTGTCATCTGCGGGTATCTCAAATCCCGTCCGGCCACTCCTTCCGGATCGATGATTTTCAGCTTGTCCCACGTGATCAGATTCTGTCCGTTGACGAACAGTCGGGCTGAAGCGATTGGAAGCCTTTTAAAACGGGCTTTGGTGAAGGAATATCCGATCTCTACGTTTTTCAACCTGATGTATGAAGCGTCTTTCTGGTTGAGTGTGGAGTTGTAATAGTTTTGCGGGGTTCCGTAAGCCACCGTCAGTTTCGGGAAAGTGGCGTTGGCATTTCCGTCCGGGCTGTCGGCATGCCAGCGTCCTTCCACGATATCGAGAGCCGATCCGAATGAGTTGAATGGCTTATAGAACGTATCGCTCAGGAAAATGGAGGCATTGGCGCATCCCTGGAAAAGCACGCTGAAATCGAATCCTCGAAAGGAGAATCCAGCGGAAATGCCATAGAAAATCTCCGGAAAACGTGGGTATCCGATAGCTTGCTGGTCGTTTACGTCGATGACTCCGTCACCTGTGATATCCTTGTACCTGGTATCGCCCAAAGATGGTTTCTTGTCGAAATACAGTGGCGCGGCATCGATCTCTTCCTGTGTATTGAAGAACCCGTCAAACACGTACCCGTACTGTTCGCCCACGCGATGGCCGGTACGGTTGAGGTTCGGATACTTCTCGTTGAGTATTTCATCCATGAAGAGAATCTCGTTGCGTGCGAACGAATAATTTCCGTTGATCCAGTAATGGAAATCGCGTATGTCGCTTTTCCATCCCCATTCGATTTCATATCCACCGTTTTTTACCCGACCTATGTTATAGGTATCTTGAATGACGGCAGATATATAACTGGGAATGGTGTTTCGTTTGGTCAGAATATTATCGCGTTTTTCATGGAAGTAATTGAATGTTAAATTCAACTGGTCTTTCAGGAAACGTGACTCTATGGCAATGTCGGCCTTTTTCGAACGTTCCCATGTCACATTAGGGTTACCGGCTTTCCCTTCGTAGAAGCCATAATACAGTTTGGGATCTTCTCCCAGAATTCCGTATCCGCTCAGACCGGAGCCATTTAAATATTCAGAAGGATAGTACATGAAGCGGGCGCTTCCGAACTTGTCGTTGCCCACCTCGCCGTATGAAGCGCGGATTTTCAGGTATGACAGGATGTCGCTTCCGAGAATTCTCTTTACAAAGGACTCATTTGTAGGAATCCAGCCAATGGAAACTGCGGGGAACCATCCGAAACGGTGGTTTTTCGGGAAATTTTCCGAGCCGTTCCGGCCGATGTTGAATTCCAACAGATAGCGATAGTCGTAATTATATGTCACTCGGCCAACCATGTCCTGGTATCCCAAAGGTACCCCAGGATAACTTTGGCCGTGATACCATTTTTTCTTTTGATTGTACAACAACAACGCTCCCACATGGTGGTCTCCGAAACTCCGGCTATAGTTCAGTCCCCAGTCAACGTAGAATTGCCGCCCGCGTCCGTATGCCATTGCCGGGTCGGCCACGACATCGGTCTCGTCTCCTAACGGACGGAAGACTGTTTCCCCATCCGCTGACTTGACCGGTGAGTATGCGATAGCGTTGCGGCGGAAAGTCCTTTGTCTCCAATAACTGTTGTCGTATGCCAATTGAGCCCTGAATGAAAGCCCTCTCAACAGAAAGTCCAGTTTCTGTTCGAGGCCGAGATTAATGCTCAGGCTGTTTGATTGCACGTCTACATACCCGTCGTTGAGAGCCTCCAGTGCGTTGCGTCCTCCCGAATAGCGTCCACCGGCTTGATCCAATTTTATGATTTTGCCTTCATAATAGCCGATTGTGCCGTTGGGAGGCGATTGCAACAACCGCCGGAAGAATGAGTTGTCGCTTCCTTCGGCCATGCCGCGAGAAGAATTGCGCTGGCCGGAATAGCCACCCAACTGGAAGTTCACTTTGGTGGTGGATGTCACTTCAACTGAGATGTTGGATCGGAAATTGAAGCGCCCGTAGGTGTTGTTGTTGCTGATGTTGCTTGCTTTTTGAAACTCTTTGAACAAGCCGTCTTGCCAAAGGTATCCCAACGAAACAAAGTAACTGACGCGCTTTGTGCTGCCGCTGATGTTTACCGTGTGTCTGGTTTGTGCCGCGTGCTTTTTCATTGCCAGATCCAGCCAGTCGGTACTTGGGTAGAACAGCGGATCGCTGCCATCTTTGAATTTCTGCAACTCCTCGTCCGAGAAAGCCGGTTCGGAGTTCGGGTTGTCATTGGCGGCCGCTTCGTTGTAGAGTTTGGCAAATTCGTATCCTTTCAAGAATTTGGGCAGTCGGGTGGGGCTTTGTACGGAAAAGTTGCCGTTATAGCTCACTTTTGCCGGACCGTCCACCCCTTTTTTCGTGGTGACGATGATCACGCCATTGGCTCCTCGGATACCATACACGGCAGTGGCGGAGGCATCTTTGAGGACTGAGATGGATTCCACCTCATCCGCGTTGATTTGGTCGAACGAACGTTCAATGCCATCGACTATCACCAGTGGTTGAGCCGCATTTTCGGTCAGCGTGCCGATTCCGCGTACACGGATGGTGACATCGTCTTTGCCGGGTTCGCCGGAGTTCTGCATGGTGGACACACCTGAAACACGCCCGGTAAGAGAGGCGGCAAGATTCGGCACCGGCGACTTGACCAGTTCGCTTCCCTTTACGGTGGCGATCGAACCCGTCACGGTTATTTTCTTTTGCGTGCCATAGCCTACCACCACTGCCTCTTCCAGACCTTTTGAGTCTTCTTTCAAGCGAACGGAAAGACTGTTGTGGTCGCCCACGGACACCATCTGTGTGATGAATCCCATAAAACTGATCCGCAAGGTCGCGCCGGGCTTCACCTCCAAGGTGAACCTGCCGTCTATGTCGGAGATTGTTCCGTTGGAGGTTCCGTTCTCAATGACATCGGCGCCGATGACAGGCACCCCTTGCGTGTCGGTAATGACACCGCTGACCGTCGTGCCCTTTTTCTCTTTCTGTGGGGTGGTAGAAAACTCTTTTTTCTTCTCCACCACGACTTGCTTCCCATTCACCTCATACGTAAGCGGGGTGTCTTCAAACAGCGCGGGGAGGATTTTGTGGATGTCTTGGCCCGACACGTCCAAAGTCACTTCCTGGCTCAGCGCGGGCAGAATCTCTTTCGAGTAGATGAAGGCATAGCCTGTCTCTTTTTCGATGGCTTTGAAATGGGCCGACAGTGTCCTTCTCTCCGCTTGGTCCGAACGATGCCTGTGGTCTTGTCCCGCTCCTGCTTGCGCAAGGGAACAGCAGAGAAAGAACAGCAGGAAAACCATACGCAAGGATCTGCGCGGAGAAAGAATCCCTCTTTCATTTGTTTGATTGGTATTTTCCATACATTATAATAAGTGGTTATTAATAAGGATAATAAGTGGCTATTAATAAGATCATTCCTTATAGGATCCGGATTTCTCCGTCCTCTACCGTGTAGCGTATGTCGTAGAGCAGCGAGAACGTTTTCATTACCTGGTGGATGTCATCGAAAAGGAGCAGCTTGCCCATAGTGCATTTGCCTGCCACTGAAGATGAGCAATGAATATGCACGTTGTAGTATCGGCTCAGCCGGAGGGCGATCTCTTCCATCGTTTCGCCCCGGAACTGAAGGATGCCCTCTTTCCAGGAGGTATAGTAGGACACATCCACGCGGTCAACCCGGAATAGTCTGTCCGTGGTGTCGAAGCAGAGGCGTTGGTCCGGAACCAGCGTGCAGTCACCTTCGCCGGCGGTCCTGACATTCACTTTCCCTTCAACGAGCACCACCGACTGGCTGTCATCGTCCCGATAGGCAGAGACGTTGAATTTTGTGCCCAATACATTGATTGCCATCTGTGATGTCTCTACGAAGAAAGGACGTGTGGAATCATGGGCTACTTCAATGTAGATTTCCCCCTCTACCTGAATGCGGCGTTCCTTGCCCTTGAAGATGGAAGGAAAGTGCAGTACGCTGCCCGAGTTGATCCATACTTTCGAACCATCGGCCAGAATGAGTGAGGAGCGCTTGCCGTAGGGCACAATCAGTGTGTTTGTACCACCTGTCGGGGTGGAGGCCTCATTCTGCAGCGCGTGTGTCTTTTCTCCTCGTGCGTGGATGGTGATAAGGCTGTCGCAGGAGATTAGCGCGTTGTTTTCTATCTGGATAGGCTGGTGATTGTCACTGATGAGGGTGACTTCCCGGTGCAATGTGTCAATGGCGGTAAGTTCAGCTGTCAGGGGCATTTTGTCGGGTGAAGGTGAGAATGTTGCCCACAGCAGCCATGAGGCGATGAAGACAATCGTCGTGATGCAGGCGGCTGTGACATAACGTGTCGTAAGGACGCGGCGATGGCGGCGTTTGCTGTCGCTGCGTCGCATGTCTTCGGCAATGCGTTCCCACAGGCGGTTTGATTCTTCGGCCGGGCGGTGCGCGGGATTCAGACGGGTCGAGAGGAGGATGCGTTGAGCTTCCCGCATGTCAGCTTCCGATTCCGGATGTTCCCGGAGGTAATGCTTCCATTTGACTTCCGATTCGGGCGTGGGTGTCAGGCAGTGGAGGATAAAGTCTTTGTCTTCAATCCATCTCTTGACCGATGCCGGAATATGGTGATAGGTTTGCATGTGCATTCTTTTTTAATTTCATCTTAAGAATGCGGCAAGTTATGAAATAGCCCCACGAAAAGTTAATATTTTTTATCTTTTCGCGGAGGTGACATCCGGAATGCGTCAGTGGATATGTTTTTCAATGCATCCAGACCATTCTTCAATGGAACGCCTATCGTTTCCTTCCGGAGTTGTCGAGGGACTGACTGTTGACATGAGTCCGAGGAGCAGCACGAATATCATCTTCGGCTGCAGGCTGCGCATGTCGTTGATGGCGCGGTAGACCAATTTCTGTGCGGCGGTAGGCTGGATATGCATCAGTTCCGCGATTTCTCTGTAGCTCAGACTTTGTGTGTAGCGCAGGTAGATGGCCTCGCGCTGGCGGGGTGTGAGGCTGTCGAGCATCTCCTGCAGGATCCGGATTTGTTCGGATCGTTCCTGCCTGTTCTCCAGAAGTTCGAAGCCGTTTACAACGATGAGAAAGTCGTAAGCTTCTTCGTCCTTGTCCGGGAAGAGACTGAGAACATTGTGCTTCCGCTTCTTCATGCGGATTTGGTTTTTCAGGCAGTTCAGCAGATAGGCTTTGATGTTGTTGCTCTCCCACAACCGGTGGTCGTGTTCGTAGAGGTGGAGAAAGACATCGTGTATGGCATCTTCCAGCTCCTCTTTTTCGACGCCAAAGGCCTGTCCGTACGAAAACAAATCGTTTTCGTAAGTCTCATACAGCCATTGGTAACGGGATTGTTTGTCTGTTTTTGCCATTGTCACACGAGTTAGAGTCTCCCACGCGGCGAAGATACAACTAAAATCCTACAACATCAACCATTTCGTGGAACTTTTCTCCATTTCCGTCCACAGCGTCAAAGTCTCGCGTTCCGCCGCGCGGAATCAATGCCCCCTACAAAATCCGCTTCACAACCTTGAAAAACCTGTACGGCATGTACCTGAACGGCAGATCCGGCCACGCCGGTGTGGTGACGACGGCCCGATAGTGCGTGAACGCGTCGAAACTGCGCTTATGGTGGTAGCTGCCGAGGCCGGAGTTTCCGACCCCTCCGAACGGAACGTTCTCGTTGGCGATGTGCATTATCGTGTCGTTGATGCAGGCTCCGCCGGAGGATGTGTGGCGAAGGACGTGATCCCCTTGGCTTCCGAAATAGTACAGGGCCAGCGGCTTTTCCCTTGATGTCACGAACGAGATGACCTCGTCGATGTCCTTGAACGTCTGCACCGGGAAGATCGGCCCGAAGATCTCCTCACGCATCACCGGCGCGTCCGGCGAGACACCGTCCAGAACGGTCGGCTCGAAATACCTGTCACCGCGGTCCGTGTGCCCGCCGAAAGCGATCCGTCCGTCCTTAAGGTAGCCTTGTAGTCTCTCGAATGCCTTGTCGTTCACGATCCTGACAAAGTACTCAGTCTCCTGCGGATTATCTCCGAGAAGAGCCTTGAAGTTGATTTCCAGCTCTTTAATGAACTCGTCCTTGATGTCCTCGTGAAGCATCAGGTAGTCCGGTGCGATGCAGGTCTGCCCGGCGTTGAGACTCTTGCCCCAGGCTATGCGCTTCGCGGCCACCTTGATGTCGGCGTCCTTGTCCACGATGCACGGGCTCTTCCCGCCGAGTTCCAGCACGACAGGCGTAAGGTTCTTCGCCGCCGCTCCCATCACGATCCTTCCGAGCGCCGGGCTTCCGGTGAAGAAGATCAGATCCCAGCGTTCCTCCAGCAGGGCCGAGTTGACCTCGCGGTTGCCTTGGACGACGGCGACATATTCATCGCTGAAAGTGTCTTCGATCATTTGCTGTGTTACTTTGGAGACGTTCGGGACATAAGGCGACGGCTTCAGGACCGCCGTGCAGCCGGAGGAAATCGCTCCAACCAGCGGAGTGAGAAGCAGTTGCACCGGGTAGTTCCACGGCGAGATGATCAAAGCTGTGCCCAGCGGCTCGCTGATGATCCTGCTCCGCGACGGGAACATCTTCAGCGGAGTCGCCTTCCTCTGCGGCCTGCTCCATTTCCGAATGTTATGAATATGCCCGCGTATCTCTCCCAGAAGTATGCTGACCTCAGTAAGATAAGCCTCCTCATATGACTTGTGAAGATCCGTCCAAAGCGCCTCGCACAGCGGCCTTTCCCATTTGCGCACAGCCGCCTCGAACGCCTTGAGCCGCTCAAGCCGCCATTTCACGTCAAGGGTGGCCCCGCTCCTGAAAAAGCGTTCCTGCCGCCCCCTGATCTCCTTTATCCTCTCAATCGAAGTGTTTTCCAACATCATGACGCTTTATGAATATCCTGCCTCAAAGGTAGTGATTTCCCCTTGATATCCAGCGACTCTTTCTGAATATTCCTCCTTCCGGTGAAGTGGTCCATCACGCTGTAGACCCCGAAGCATCGGCCGAAGATGAAATCGAAGACCGCGAGCGGTAATATTCCTTGCCAGAACCTGATGAAGTGGTACGGGAACGGGATCCCCTTGAAACTTTTGCCTTTCTCTATGGCTTTGATGACCTTTTTCGCCACGGCCTCCGGCTTCAGGATAGGGAATATTCTGGACTGCACTCCGTCGAACATCCCCGTGTTTATGAAGTACGGGGCGACTGACATGACCTTGACCCTGCTCCTGGCCATCTTCAACTCTATCCTCATCGACTCCGTCCAGCCTATCACCGCCCATTTGCTCGCGCAGTAGACCGACATTTTAGGGACTCCGAGCATTCCTGCGGCGGAGGCGATGTTGCAGACGCACCCGCGGTCTCTTTTGATCATATCCGGAAGTACCTGTAAAGCCACCAGCATCGGTGCGGTCGCGTTGATGTCCATCGTCAGGCTGATGTCCTGGACGGTCTGTCTGTCGAATGTGTTGTTGCCTCTGACGATTCCCGCGCAGTTGATGAGGACATCCACCTCTCCGACCTCGCTGACAACCCTTGAATATGTCTCCGCCACTATGTCCGCGTCCGCGCAGTTGACCAGATAGGCATGGATTCTATCCTTATCGCCGCCGACGTTTGTCTTGGCTCTGTCTGAGTTGTTCTCGTCTGATTGGCCGGCACAGCTGCCCGGTGTTCCGGAAAGTTCGATCTCAGTCCTTCTGATGTTGTCCGGATTGACGTCCCAGATCACCAGATCAGACACTCCTTTCTCCAGGCAGATACGCCCCATGATCTTGCCTATCCCGGAAGCGCCTCCGGTGATAAGCACTGTTTTTCCTTTCAAGTTCATATTCTGTACAACTAACCAACCGGCTAACCAAGCGGTAAAAATCTTTGCCGAATCTGCTGCGACTTGTTTACTGCCGCTTGTTCACCACACAAAAGTATATTCTTTCAACCGATAAACAATAAAATTCGTCCTTTTGAAAAGAATTTCAGGCTTTGCATCGCAATATTTCCACTTTATGACTACCTTTGCCGAATGGACACGATGAACAGAGAGATGCTGCGCCTGGCTCTGCCGAGCATTATGGCAAATCTTACCGTGCCGCTTGTCGGGATGGTGGACATTGCCGTGGCCGGACATCTGGACGCTTCCGCAGCGGCTTTGATCGGCGGGATTTCGGTCGGATCGCTGATGTTCGACATGCTGTACTGGAACTTCGGTTTCCTGCGCGCCGGCACCGGCGGAATGACCGCCCAGGCTTTCGGCAGGCGGGACCGGGACGACTGCGCAGGCAACCTGGCAAGGGGAGTCGGGCTCGCGTTCATCATCGCGATCGTCCTTCTGCTGATCCAGTGGCCGTTCCAGAAACTGATCTTCCTCTTCGTCGGTTGCTCCGAAGAAGTCCGTTCGCTTGCCCTTGAATATTTCTACATCCGCGTCTGGGCAGCCCCCGCGACCCTCAGCCTGATGGCGTTCCGTGGGTGGTTCATCGGGATGCAGGACACGTTCAGCTCGATGCTCACGGACTTGATCGTAAACGGCGGCAACATCCTGTTCAGCATACTCCTTACCTTTGGAATTCCGGGAACCGGATTCGATGGTCTGGGCTTCAAGGGAATAGCCTTCGGGACAGTCGCGGCGCAATACTCAGGGCTCCTTTTCGCCTCCGGCCGTGTCGCGCTGAAGTTCATAAACGTCTTTGAAGGCATTTCATTGATAGACCTCAAGTCCGCTTTTGACGGTGACAGGGTCAAGAGGTTTTTCTCCGTCAACCGAGACTTGTTCATCCGTTCGGCCTGCCTGATAATAGTCTATCTGGCGTTCACCTCCATCTCCGCCCGTTTCGGAAACGTGTTGTTGGCATCCTGTTCGATAATGCTGAAACTTCTTCTTGTATTCTCCTATTTCACAGATGGATTCGCCTTCGCCGGCGAGGCGCTGACGGGGAAATATGTCGGCGCGCGGCAGGTCAATCAAGTCAGAAAGACCGTAAGGTACACCTTCGCCTGGAGTATGGGCATAGGAGTCTTTTTCGTTTTCATCTATGCTGTCTGCGGAATGTCGATGGTCCGCCTTCTGACATCGGACGGCATCGTGGTCGAGGCGGCCCGTGCGTTCATTCCGTGGCTGATCTTCTTCCCGTTGATCAGCTGCCCGGCCTTCACCTGGGACGGCATCTACATCGGCGCCACCGCCACCAAGGCGATGCGCGACTCCAACATCGGCTGCGTGACCGCCTTCTTCACCGTCTGGTTTCTCGGACATTTGCTCCTGCCCCACAAAGGAGTAGCTGACGCCCACCTCCTCTTCGCCGCCTACTACTCCCACCTCCTCTACCGTTCCCTCTACCAGACCATTCTCTACCAGAAGTCAATCCTGAGACCTCTCCTCAGACCACACCCGAGACCGCTCCTCTGACCATTTCTCAGACCACACCCGAGACCGCTCCT
>DJOW01000070.1:0-176 GCA_002437305.1 Bacteroidales bacterium UBA6428 | reverse complement strand
CACACCCGAGACCGCTCCTCTGGCCGTTCCTCAGACCACTCCTGAGACCGCTCCTCTGGCCGTTCCTCTGACCGTTTCTCGTCCGCCTTATTTCCCTTATTTTCTCCATGCACGCTCCTTGTCTATTCAATTCTCATTTCCTTTTCATCACTTCTCCTTCCCCTCATTCCTTCCCC
>DJOW01000002.1 GCA_002437305.1 Bacteroidales bacterium UBA6428 | reverse complement strand
CCGATGGTACTGACACACCAGTTGGGAGAGTAGGTCGCCGCCGTTCTTCGGGGAGTCCGATTGTCGAAAGACGGTCGGACTCCCTTTTTTTGCATGTGTTTCTCCCCGATTTATTTATTTGTTCAATTACGGGAGATAACCATTTGTCTCCCGTAATTGATATCTATTTTCTGTTGTATTCTTCCAGAGCTTTACTTAATATCATCAGTGTGCGCGCCAAATCTTGAATTTTAAGAACATAGGCCATTCGCACTTGATTTTTTCCAAGCCCTGGTGAACTGTAGAAGCCGGATGCGGGAGCCATCATTATAGTTTCTCCAATGAATCCTACCGGTGTTCCGTCGTTTTTATAGACAAAGTCCGTCAGGCACCAACGGCAGAATTCTTCAGCATCGTCTACAGGTAGTGATGCCACCGTGTAAAATGCACCATTTGGAGTTGGAGAATGCACACCTGGTATTTTGTTGAGACCTTCAATGAAGAAGTTTCGGCGTGAGAGGTACTCATCATAGCATTTTTTCGAATACTCTTCGGTTCCTTCGATTGATGCTTCAGCGACAATCTGGCCTAGAAGTGGCGGGCTCAGTCTTGCTTGGCAGAATTTCATGATGGTCTTCATCAATTCGGAGTTGTGGCTCACTATCATGCCTATTCTGGTGCCGCATTCTGAATATCTCTTTGAAACTGAATCTATGACTATGACGTTGTTTTCAATGCCTTCGAGGTTTAGTGCTGAAAGATATGGCGCGTTGGTGTAACGGAACTCTCTGTAGACTTCGTCTGCTAGCAAATAGAGGTCATGTTTGAGCACTATGTCGCGAAGAGAGTAGAGTTCCTCTTTTGAGTAGACATAGCCTGTGGGATTGTTAGGGTTGCAGATCAAAATGGCTTTTGTCTTGTTTGTTATCGCCTTCTCAAAGTCTTCTACAGGCGGAAGAGCAAATCCGTCTTCGATCTTAGCTGTGACTGTTTTCACTTTGATTCCGGCTGTTACCGCGAATGAGATGTAGTTTGCGTATCCTGGCTCTGTCATGATGATCTCGTCTCCAGGGTTAAGACATGCTAGAAATGTCATCAGCAGAGCCTCTGAGCCTCCAGTTGTAATGATGACCTCATCAGTGTTGACATTGATTCCGAACCGGCTGTAATAGCCTGTCATCTTCTCTCTTAATGATCCCAGACCTTGGCTTGGGCTGTATTCCAGTGTCTTTCTGGTTATTGTCTTCAATGAGTCAAGTGCCTTCTGCGGTGTAGGAAGGTCTGGTTGTCCTATGTTCAGGTGGTAGACCTTGACTCCGCGTGCTTTGGCTGCATCTGAGAGCGGAGCCAGTTTTCTGATTGGAGAAGCGGGCATCTTTTCTCCGCGTAAAGAAATTGTTGGCATATTATTTAGTTGTTATTATTCCCAAATTTAAGAAAATTGTCGTTATCTTAGAGGAAATTTTCTTAAAATAGTTATGTCGCCCAGAATACTCGTAGTTGATGATGAAGAGGACATTTGTGCTATCCTCAAATTCAACCTGGCAAAGGAAGGTTATGATGTTTTGACTGCCAATTCCGCTGAGGAAGCCTTGGCGTATGATTTGTCGTCATTCGATTTGCTTCTTCTTGATGTGATGATGAGTGGCATGTCAGGATTTGAACTGACACAAAAGCTTAGGTCGGATCAAGCTACTTCCTCTGTCCCCGTGATCTTCATAACAGCCCGTGACACTGAGGATGATGCTGTCGAAGGGCTGGAACTTGGTGCGGATGATTACATCTCTAAGCCTTTTTCCATCAGAGAGGTTTTGTCTCGGGTGAAAGCTGTCCTCAGGCGCACTATGAACCATAACCCTCACCCGGATAATATGTCCATTGATGATTCGAAAAAGGTTGTTATAGTCAATGGTTCCGATGTTTCATTGACCAGGATTGAATATGAGATATTCAAGCTTCTGTTTACAAACAAGGGCAAAGTCTTCGCGCGTGGTGACATTCTTTCAAGTGTCTGGCCAGATGATGTGGTTGTTACTGACAGGACAGTTGATGTCAACATAACCCGACTGCGTAAAAAAATCGGCGAATTTGGAGACAGGATTGTCTCTCGTCATGGGTTTGGTTATCTTTATGAGGACAAATGATAGCTGTTTTATCTATAATCGTTGTCTTGCTTGCGGTCGCCTTTTCGGTTCTGCTTTGCCGGTACGCTCGTCTCAGGGCTACAATTGAGAAGGGAAAAGTCAGCATGAATGATCAGCTGCGCGACAGTGAAGAAGATAAAGCTCGTCTGAAAAGGCAATTGACGCAAAATGTTGCGCACGAGCTGAAAACTCCTGTCAGCAGCATTCAGGGGTATCTTGAAACGATTGTTTCCAATTCAGACTTGAACGTGGAAACCAAGAATCAGTTTATCCAGAGATGTTATGCTCAAAGTCGCAGGCTATCAAGTCTCCTTGCGGACATCTCCACTCTGAACAAACTTGAGGATGCTCCGCAAGGCTATGAGTTTAGACCTGTGAACATTTCCGCTCTTCTTGTCTCCATTCAAAGGGATGTCTCTATGCCGGTCGAGGAAAACCATGTGACATTCAGGGCTTTGGTTTGCCAGGACGTGATTGTGGACGGCAATCCTTCATTGCTATACTCTGTATTCAGGAATTTGACAGACAATTCTATAGCTTATGGTGGCAAAGGGGTGACGATTACCGTTCAGGTCTTGTCGGAAGGAGATTCTTTCTACACATTCAGTTTCTCTGACAACGGTCCTGGCGTCGCTTCCGAGCATATTCCTCGTTTGTTTGAGAGATTTTACCGTGTTGACAAGGGACGCTCCCGAAAAATGGGGGGAACCGGTCTTGGACTTGCAATTGTCAAGAATTCCGTTCTGCTTCATCATGGCACGATTTCCGTCCGCAAAGGCGATGCAGGAGGCTTGGAGTTTATTTTCACTTTGCCTAAGGCGGTACAGTCTTGAGGATGCTCGTGGAGGGTAAGCGGCACATAATCTACTGTTTAAATGAATATCCTCCTACCTGTACAGGGCAGGAGGATATTCATTTAACTTGATGACCTAAAGGATGTTGTCCTACACGGATGAGCTATTCCATAAAGCCTTTAGATGCGCGGAGAAGGTGTCGGAGCGAGCTTGTGAGCTCGCGGGTCTCCTGAAGAAGGTTCAGGTAGAGGTACGCCACAGTGATGTTCTCCTTTGTTGACTGCATTCTCTGCATCTGGGCCTCCCGGGCTTTTTCAAGGCAGTCTTTCAATTCCTCGGCCTCATGGCGGACCTCATCAACCTCTTCGTAGGATCCGGTCCGGAGAATCTTCTCTGTTCGTCTGAGAAGGAACAGGACAGTGTCTCTCAGAGGAATGTATTCCTTGATCTGATTTTGGCTAAGAGGCGCGAAATTGTTGTCTACATGCTCTTCACATGGATCAGCTATGCGTCTGAGACAGTACAGGATCTCCTCGCATGAGTTTCTTCCGAGATGGAACCAGGTGTTCTTCTCCATTGCCACCTCTGGATCGATTTTTCTGAATCCGATCATTTCCTTGCGCCTGCAGTTCTTGAGTTCCTCTCTTTTTCGTCTCATTGTGTCCTCTGCCTTATGAAGCATGCCGAGATTCTCCTTGATGAAGCCGTCTGTGATCTGGCGGAATGTTGTGTTGACATATTCAAGGAAATCGGACTGGCTGTCTGAGATGTGCCTGCTCAGAAGTTTGAGGATCTCGCTCTTGTCTGTGCTGAGCATCATTTGGTTGAAGGTCACGTCACCTTTCTCCTCCTCAGCCTTTTTTCTGTAGTTGATGTTGCTGCGGATCAGCAGGAAGACGGCAAGAGCCATCAGCACGCATGCAGCCACAAAGCCTCCGATGTGCATCAGCATCGCAATGAGGAAGCAAAGAATGAACGCCGCTCCGGCGGTGATGAACCAGCCTCCTATGACTGAGACAACACCTGTCACTCTGTAGACGGCGCTCTCCCGACCCCATGCGCGGTCAGCAAGAGATGATCCCATCGCGACCATGAATGTGACATAAGTTGTGGACAGAGGAAGCTTCAATGAGGTGCCAAGGGCTATCAGAAGGCCTGCCACAACCAGATTGACTGTGGCTCTGACTTCATCGAAAGCTGCACCTTCGGGGAGCTTTGCGTCATCTGAATTGAAACGGCTGTCGCACCATGCCTTTACTTTGTCCGGCACGACATCGTTAAAGAAATTGGCAGTGTTGTTGGAAAATCTGACCAGGACCCGCGCGATCTTCGAGGATCCGAACATTTCATCGCCCTCGCTTTGGCGGGAAAGGTCAACCGATGTCTTGATTACGTTTCTGGCCTTCTTTGAGGTGGCGAGCGAGAACACCATGATGGCTCCGGCAGCGATAAGGAATATCAGCGGGCTCTTCGCAGGACCGTCAAGAGAGGACATCATGAATGAGGAAGGATCGCCAGCCCCGCTGGAGACAAAATCCGTGTACGAGGAATATCCGGCCAGTGGCACTCCGATGAAATTGACCAGGTCGTTTCCTGCGAAAGCCATTGCCAAGGCGAATGTGCCCATTAGAACAAGAATTTTGAACACATTGACCTTCAGGAAGAACAGTGTCTGCATTATAAGAGTCGAGACTGCAAGGCATAGTCCCAGAATCGACAACGTGTTCTCTTTAATGAAACTCTGAACCTCGGGAGTGATGAAGGTCATGCTTTTCATCCCTTTGAAAAGCATGAAATAGATGATTGCGGTAGTGGCTATGCCGCCGAAGATTCCGATCTTCCATTTCAGGTTTTTCTTGTAGGTGAAGGTGAACACCAGACGTGAGATGTACTGCAGCAAGATTCCGAAGAAGAATGCGATTGCGACCGAAACGAAGATGGCCATGATCATTCCCAAGGCTTTCTCCGTGTTCATCAGGTCGCCTACGGTAAGGCCTGTAGTGTCGTTCGAAAGTTTCAGCAGGACAAACGCCGAGGTTCCGCCCAACAGCTCAAACACCATGGAAACGGTTGTTGATGTCGGAAGTCCAAGGTTGTTGAATATGTCAAGCAGGATCACGTCGGAGATCATCACGGCGAGGAAGATGAACATCAATTCTTTAAATGAGAACATCGCAGGGTGGAATATTCCGTGCCGGGCAATCTCCATCATTCCGTTGCTCATTGTGGCTCCGAGAAACACTCCGACAGAGGCCACGATGATTATGGTCCTGAATTTGGCTACTTTCGCGCCTATCGCTGAGTTCAGGAAATTTACAGCATCGTTGCTGACCCCGACCATGAGGTCGAACACCGCCAGCACGAACAGGAAAACCACAAATGCCAAATAGATCTCATTCATTACTCATGACTTTTTTAATAGTTTACAAAGCTAACGAAAAAATGTTACCGGACGGTTGCAACCATGTTACATTTCGGTTACAACCGTCCGGTAATGTCTTTTCCCTTAGTTGGGTGCTTATTTGGCTTTGCCTTGCTTGGCGACCGCTTCTTGTTTGCGCTTGAGTTCTTCTGGATCGGCAAGATAGTAATCCTTTATGAGATTCAGGTCGTCGTCAAACTCGAAGACATAAGGTGTCGCGGTAGGGATGTTGAGACCAACGATGTCGGCATCGGAAATTCCCTTGAGGTGTTTTACAACACCCCGGAGGCTGTTGCCGTGGGCCACTACGACGATGTTGTCATGCAGCTTGAGCGCGGGGAAGATCTCACACTCCCAGTAAGGCATGACGCGCTCGATGCAGTTCTTCAGAGCCTCTGTGCGAGGAATGTACTGATCTGGAACGAGGGCGTAGCGCGGGTCCTTGGTGGCGCTGTTTGGATCGTCCTCAGGAAGGCTGTGTGGGGCCACGTCGAAGCTGCGGCGCCAGATGAGCACCTGCTCGTCACCGTACTTCCGGGCTGTCTCTGCCTTGTTCAGGCCCTGAAGCATTCCGTAGTGCTTCTCATTGAGCCTCCATGTCTTCTTCACAGGAATCCAATCGAGGTCCATAGAGTCGAGGACGTTGTTAAGGGTCTTGATGGCCCTCTTAAGATAGGATGTGTAGGCCACCTCGAAGGTGAATCCGGCATTTTTAAGTGCTTTGCCTGCATCGAGAGCTTCCTGGACACCCTTCTCGCTCAGGTCGACGTTGGTCCAGCCTGTGAACCTGTTCTCCTTGTTCCACTGGCTTTCACCGTGGCGGATAAGTACTATTCTTTTCATGTTCTATGATAATTTTGGTTTATCTTCCAACGCTGCAAATTTACATCATTATTCTGATTCGTCAAACTGGTTGCCCATAATCATCAGAAGCTTGTCTCCTACCTTCAGCCTGACTGATCCGTCAGGAACGATCAGCTCGCCGTCCCTTTTGATCATCACGACCCTGGCACCGTCAGGAAGCGAAATCTCCTTGAGTGTGTCACCTGCGGCCAGATCCGAATCAGTCAGCCTATGGTCCATAAGTTTTCCGGCTTCTTCAGGAATCTCGATGCCGAATGTCTCCGGAGTCTTTTCCTGAGGCAGCGCAAGGTTGAGCCTCTTCGCCACTGCCGGGATGCTCATTCCTTGGATAAGCATGGACACCAACGTGATGAAAAACACTATGTTGAAGATCTGCTCCGATCCCGGAATGCCGGCGACCACCGTGAATATGGCGAAGATGATCGGAGTCGCGCCTTTCAGGCCTACCCATGACACGAATGCCTTGGCCTTGAAGGACAACCTTCTGAAAGGCAGAAGCGAGATGAACACAGCAAGAGGGCGTCCGATAAAAGTCATGAACACGCCTATGAGCAGAGCTACGGGCGCGACGGAAAGCATTTCCTTGGGATTTACAAGCAGACCCAAAGTCAAGAACATTCCCATCTGCATCAGCCAAGTCACGGTGTCGCTGAACCGCAATACTTCCCTTTTGCAGGCCATTGGTTTGTTGCCGATGATCACGCCGGCGAGGTAGATGGCAAGGAATCCGTTGCCATTCACAAGCCCGGTGATGGAATAGATGAAGAAACCTATGCTCAGTACGAGGATCGCGTAAAGCGACGCTCCGTTAAGACTCAGTTTTCCGAGGCCCCAGGAGAAAGCGCGGCCTAGGCCCACACCCATGATCGTCCCGATTCCGAGCTGCATTATGAATGTCAGCAGGGCGTTGCCGATCATGCGCGGATAGTCTATGACGATTTCCGATGAAGGCTCGAACAGTTGCCGGGCGCACTGGATGAGCACTACTGTGATGACGTAGGCCATCGGGTCATTGGATCCGGATTCCAACTCGAGGACGGGCTGTAGGTTTTCCTTCAATTTCATCCTGGCGTTTCTCAGGATGTTGAACACTGACGCGGAGTCGGTTGATGACATCGCTGCCGCAAGAAGGAAGCACATCACGATCGACATTCCTTCCGAGAGATGTCCGATCCTGGTGAGCAGGTAGATGAACCCTCCCGTGAACAGGGCCGTCAGGAAAACCCCGACGGTGGACAGCACGATCCCCTCTTTTAGAACAGGTTTTATCGTGTCGAATTTCGTCTCAAGGCCGCCGCAGTAAAGTATGACGCAGAGCGCTATCGTGCCGATGAACTGAGCTATGTGGAAATTGTTGAACTCGAGGCCCAGGCCATCGACCCCGAACGTCATACCGACGACTATGAACAGGAGAAGGACAGGGATCCCGAACTTGAAGCCGGCCCGGCTGATGAGTATCGCGGTGAAGATCAGGATGGATCCGATAAGGAGGATGTTCTCGGGGGAAAACTGTATCATAAGTTGGTTCTGTGTTTTTGTTCATGGTCCCGGCACCAGTCGCGGAGCGGGCATTCTTCGCATTTTGGGCTTCTGGCCTTGCATGTGTACCGTCCGTGGAGTATCAGCCAGTGATGTGCTCTTGCCCTTAGTCCGGATGGAATGTGCGACTCGAGTTCCTTCTCGACAGCCTCGACGGTCCTTCCATCGGACAATCCAAGCCTGCGGGACACACGAAAGACATGTGTGTCGACGGCTATCACAGGCTTGCCATAAATGACGGAGGCCAGTACGTTGGCAGTCTTCCGTCCGACCCCGGGAAGGGTCATGAGCCGGTCGATGTCCGAGGGAACCTCACCGGCATATTCCTGTGACAGTTTCTTGGCCATCGAGATCAGGCGGGCGGCCTTGCTTTTTGGGTAGGAGATGCTTTTGACGATTTGAAGCACATCGTCGAATGAGGCGGACGCCAGATCTTCGGGGGTGGGGAACTTCCTGAAAAGTTCCGGAGTCACCATGTTCACTCTTTTGTCGGTGCACTGAGCGCTCAGGACAACGGCGACGAGCAGCTGGAAAGAAGACCCGTAGCGCAACTCCGTGCTGACTTCCGGCTGATTGGTCTGAAACCAGCGGAGGATGTGATTGTACCTGTCTTCCTTCCGCATTTTCAGATGTTCTTGGACAAGCCGATAGCCTCGTTGCCGGCGCTTTCCTCGCATTTCTCGTCCTTGCAGACGAAGACTCTTCCGTGGTATTTCTCGAAAATGTCCTTGTTGTGGGTTACCATGATTATGGCCGTGCCGTCCTCTTTGTTGATTGAAGACAGCAGTCTCAGGATTCCGTCGGCGGTCTCATTGTCCAGATTACCTGTGGGCTCATCGGCTATTATGAGCTGTGGCCTGTTAAGCAGGGAGCGGGCTATCGCGATGCGCTGCTGCTCGCCTCCTGACAGTTGATGCGGCATCTTGTGCGCCTTGTTTTCCATCCCGACGGCATGAAGGACATCGGAGATCCTCAGGTCGATCGCCTCACGGTCTTTCCATCCGGTGGCCCTGAGCACAAACTCCAAATTGCTTTCCACGGACCGGTCCATCAGCAGCTGAAAGTCCTGAAACACTACGCCTATTTTGCGTCTTAGGTAAGGGATGTCTTTGTCTCTCAGTCCGTTGAGATTAAATCCGCAAACAATTCCAGATCCCTTTTCAAGAGGGTTTTCCCCTGTCATTGTGCGGATGATCGATGTCTTTCCTGTTCCGACCTTGCCAACGATGTAGACAAAATCCCCGGGGAGTATCACCATGTCCAGCCCATAGATCACGGTGTTTTCCCCATTGACGATGTCCGCGTCCTTGAAAGAGACAAGCGGCTCGTTTTTTGATGCAGAATGCGCGTTCATTTCCATAGTAACGCAAATATACTTTATTTTTCGGGTATATTTAAGTAATTTTGTGGATTATTTAATAGGTTAAGACAAATATCTTGAACTGATATGAAAACCAATTTTGTCGCAGTGCTTCTGTCCGCGCTGTCCTTATCCATAGGAACGGTCGCGCGGGCGCAGGAGACCGGTCCCGGACAGTATCGCCTTGCGGTTGATCTTTATGAGCATGGGATGTTCCAAAGGGCCGGAAGTGTCTTCAGCGCGATTTATGAAGGGAACGGAGATGTCATGGCAGGGGGCTATGAGGCCCTGTGCGCTGTGAGGCTGCAGGAAAAAGGCAACGAGACTTTGGCTTACGAATATGTCCGTGAGCATCCTTATTCCTCTCTGGTGCCTCAGATCCATTTCTACATGGCCTTGAACGCGTTCGACGACAAGGACTACAAGTCGGCTATCCTTGAGTTCGGCCAGATTGACATTGACAGGTTGCCTGGTGAACTGGAAGCCGAGTACACATTCAAGGAAGCCTATTCTTATTTTGAGGAAGGAAATCTCGCGAAGGCCAAATCCCTTTTCGGTAAGGCTGACAGGATGGCCCGTTCTGACTATACTGCCCCGTCGAGGTACTTCTTAGGCTACATAAACTATTCGGAAAAGAATTTTGACGAAGCCTGTGAATGGTTTGGGAAGGCAGCCAAGGACCCGCGTTTCGCGGACATGTCCGATTACTACATGACTGAATGCCGTTTCATGAAGAAAGACTATTCCTACGTCCTCAAGAATGGAGTGCGGCAGCTTGGTAACGCCCCGCAGGAGCGCCGAAGGCATTTGGCCAGGATAATCTCCGAGTCATATCTTGCCTTGGGCGACACGGAAAAGGCCAAAGAGTATTATGATATGTCGGGAAGCGAGGGCCATGAACTTGACATGGACCGTGACGACTATTTCTACGCGGGATCCGTTCTGTATGCCACGGGGGATTTCAAGGGTGCGATAGACAACTTCTCCATGATGAGGGAAAGGACGGACTCGATAGGTCAGATAGCCAACTATCAATTGGCCTACAGTTACATCAAGACGGGTAACAAGGTGGCCGCGCTCGAGGCCTTCAAGGATGCTTCGCAGGTCGCGTTCAATCCTGACATCCAAGAGGACGCCCACTTTAATTACGCTAAGCTGTCGTTCGACCTGAACCACAACCCGTCTGTGTTCAATGACTATATGTCTAAGTATTCGGACAGGAAGAAAGGAGACAGCATCTACAGCTACATGGCTTTGGCCTCACTTTACAGCCATGACTACGCCGGAGCCGTGGAGGCATATTCACATATTGATCTTCTGGATCAGAGCCAGAAGGTTAATTATATGAAAGCTAATTATTTGAGGGCTAGGCAACTTGTGGAGACCGGCTCTTGGAGGGACGCGGTTCCTTTCTTGAGGGCGTCTTCATTTTACGCTGACAGGCACTCGTCGTTCTATCAGCTGTCCCGTTACTGGCTGGCGGAGTCCTACTACCGAAGTGATGAGTTTGACAAGGCTCTTGACACCTTTAAGGATCTTTACAACATCTCCGCCCTCGAGGGAAAGGCGGAAGGCCGTCTGATCCCTTATGACCTGGCCTATTGCTATTTCCGCCTGGGTGACTATGACAATGCCGCCAAGTGGTTCGATGAATATCTTTCCGGCCGCGACCTTGCCGAGGGTGAGGATGCTGCGGTGCGCCGCGCGGACTGCGACTTCATCCGGAAGGATTACAGGACTGCGGTCTCTGAATATGAAGACGCTCTGAAAAGATTCCCTTTCAGGAACAGCCTTTACCCGAATTACCGTGCGGGGATCGCCTTCGGCCTGCTCGGCGACATGGAAGGAAAGATTTCGGTGCTGTCAAGGGCGTTGAAGTCCAGCCCATCGACTGAGTATTACCCGGATGCGATGTTCGAGCTTGGCAGGGCCTACGTGTCTGCGGGAAGGAATGACGATGCGATCGAGACATTCAACAAGCTTCGCACCATGACCGGCGACAAGACGATCGTCGCACGTTCGCTGATCGAACTTGGAATGATCTCAAGGAATATGTCCGAGTACGATAGATCCCTGGATTACTATAAGCAGGTGATCACTGAGATGCCGGGCACTGAATACGAGCAGGACGCCCTTTTGGCCATTGAGTCGATCTACCAGTCGCAGGGACGCGCTGACGAGTACATAGATTTTGCTGATAAGGCTGGAGTTATCAAAGACAAGTCTGAAAGCGAAAAAGAGACGATGTATTTCAATGCCGCGGAGCAGGTCTTCATGACTGAGAATTACAGCAAGGCTTTGGCGTCGCTCATGAGTTATCTCGACCGCTATCCTTCAGGACAGAAGGTTCCTGCGGCCCGGTTCTATGTCGCTGAATGCTACAGAAACATCGGCAAGAAAGAGCAGGCCTGTGATTGGTACCGTAAATCAATGGAGGAAGGAGACAGCTCGGCTTTCGCGGAGACCGCCATGTTGAATTTCTCAAGGCTGTCCTACGATCTGCAGCGCTACAAAGATGCGTTCGGTGGCTATTCCTCCCTGCTCGAGGAAGCGCGGATAGAGAACAACAAACACACCGCAAGGGTCGGAATGATGCGCTCCGCGTTCAAGAGTGGGGACTGGACCTCCGCCATAGCGTGCGCAGACAAGGTGAAGGCTGATGGAAAGAGTTCCTCGGCCGAGATCCGTGAGGCGGACTACACCAAGGCCAAGTCTTTGCTTTCGATGAACGAGCGTGCCGCGGCTTTTGAGATCTTTTCTGAACTTGGCGCCGAGCCGTCAACCTCAGAGGGCGCCGAGTCTGCCTACATGATCATCCAGGACGCCTACGACCAGGGAAAATATGATTCTGTAGAGAAAAAAGTCTATGCTTTCTCAGAGAAGGCCGGCGGACAGAACTACTGGCTGGCCAAGGCGTTCATTGTTTTGGGCGACTCCTTTGCCGAACAGGACAATATCGCTCAGGCAAAGGCTACGTTCGAGAGTGTCAAAAATGGTTACAAGCCTGTCGAAGGGACGACCGATGACGTCCTGGATAACGTGACAATGCGTCTGGAGAAACTTAAAACTATGGAGGAGCGACAGTATTAAAATGAAAAGGACATATCTTGTTTTTGCGGCGATGCTGATGGGCGCCGCGGTTTCTTACGGACAGAATTTCAATCCGACCGTCGAGGTCACCAACACTTATAAGCAGGGTTCTTCGGATGCCCGCAAACCCCTGATCGAGATGAGTGTTCCTGATTCTCTTATGAGGTTTGACCTGAATTTCGACTACGAGGTGTTCAACAAACCTTATCAGGGCGCTTACAGTTTCAAACCTTACTTGCTTGACATGCGGCCTCAAAAAGATGCTTGGCGTGGCCGGAAACTTTATCTGAGGGCCGGGGCTGGCTACGCGTTTCATCCTCGGTTGGATTTCGTCTTCAGTCCAGAGCTGTCAGGCCCTTTCCAGATGAGTGCCTACGCGTCCCACAGGTCCTATTCCGGAAATTATCACAAGATTGGTCCTGTACTTGGCGAAGATGGAATCTTACGTCTAAAGGAGGCGGATGAGCATTTCAGCGGTCATGATGCCTTGACCTCCGCCGGCTTCGACGGCCTTTACTGTTGGGACAAGGCGATTCTGTCATTTGGAGCCGGTTACTATGGTCTGGCCGCAAAGGACACGGTCATGTCACGTTCCTATAATGCCTTGGACTTCAACGCCAGGGTTCGTTCGAACAATGATTCCGAGTCTTATTTCCTTTACGACATGGGAATAAAGGGGCGTGTGGCGAATGACAGACTTGATTATAGGTCGTTTGCATTCCCTTCCGGAGCTGAGATTGACAAGCAGAACGAAAGTTGGGTCTTTCTTGATGGTCTGGCTGGTCTGGTAAAGGACAGCCGCAGGAGTGTGCTGGTCGGATTCGAGGCGGAATCTGCTTCCTGCAGCCGGTCCTATGACGGGAACATCGGACGTGTCGCTTTGGTGCCTGGCTATCGGGTAAAGTCCGGACGTTGGAGCTTGAATCTTGGAGTGAAATTCGAGGTCATGTTCCGAAATGACGCCTCCGACTCTTTGGCTTTCCACGAGATGGAAGGTGGCAAGGGACAGATTGTCTATCCTGACGCTCACGTAAGTTTCGCGGCGGGGGAGAGCGTGTCGCTTTACGCTGACGCGACAGGCGGAAGCCGTCTGAACACTTATTCGTCTCAGATTTCGGGGAATCATCATCTGAATCATTCGTTCCTTATCGCACCTGCGTACGAGACAATGGCTCAATTGATTGACAACACAGTGGAGAAGGTGAACGCCAAGGTCGGCGTGAGAGGCAATGTCGCATCGTCGCTTCAGTTTGATGTGAACGGTGGAGCCGGGGTGTACGGGAATGCCTTGATGGAGTCGGGGTTGTTCGTGACTGACGGCCGCCTGTTGCCTTCGCTGGCATATTCGGACATTAGCCTTATCTATGCCAATGTTTTGCTGGGATGGAAGTCAAGCCGGGTCAAGGTTGACGCTGATTTACGCTACAGAGGAGTCTCTTTCTCGGACAATGGCGCTAAGAATCTTGGTTTCACGCTTCCTAAGTACAGCGGTGGTCTGAGGGCGGCGTACAACCTGAGCTCCCGTCTTTATGCCGGGGTTGCTGTTGAGGCGTCGTCCTGGCGTGAGGGCAGGTGCGGATCCACTGTTTCTGAGGATTTGGTCAAGGTGCGTGTACCAGGTTATGTTGATTTGGGCCTGAACTGCGGCTACAGGTTCAACAGAAAGCTGGAATTTTGGCTGGAGTCGGGCAATCTGCTTTGCCAGGCTGTTCAGAGGAATCCGTTTTACGCGGAGAAAGGTCTGTGGGTCACTGCCGGAATCGCTTTGAATTTGTAGCTCGACCGCCGCGTCACGGCCTGTCGCGAAGTGGCCGAGGACTGAATTTAGAGAAGAGATCAGAGAGGGTGCCAGGAAAGTTTTTTTTGCCGCCCTCTCTATTTTTTGTATATTTGTCTGTTTTATGGAAAACCATGTACGCTTGGTAAAAACAGACAACAGAATATGATTGAGAATGAAGAGATGAAGAAGGCGGAGGAACAGTATTCCGCGAGCAGCATCCAGGTGCTGGAAGGTCTTGAGGCGGTAAGGAAGAGGCCTTCGATGTACATTGGTGACATCGGTGAGAGAGGACTCCATCATCTGGTCTACGAGGTTGTTGACAACGGTATCGATGAGGCGATGGCCGGTTATTGTACCGAAATCAGTGTCACCATCCTTCCGGACAATTCGATAAGGGTGACAGACAATGGCCGAGGAATTCCTACCGGGATGCACCCTAAGGAGCATCGGTCGGCTCTTGAGGTCGTCATGACGGTCCTCCATGCCGGAGGCAAGTTCAACAAGGACAGCTACAAGGTGTCCGGAGGCCTGCACGGAGTCGGTGTCTCCTGTGTCAACGCCCTTTCCGACAGTCTTGTGGCGGAGGTTCACCGTGAGGGACACGTCTTCGTCCAGAAATATTCGAAAGGCAAGCCTCTGGGGCCTGTGGAGATTGTCGGTGACTGTGGCGACACTGGAACCATCATAACTTTTCATCCGGATCCTACCATATTCACGCAGACCACTGTCTACAAATATGACACCCTCGCGGCCAGGATGCGTGAGCTGGCCTATCTGAACAAAGGCATAAAGATCTCCATTACCGACGAGAGGGAACTGATCGATGAATATGTCACCGATGAGAACGGCAATTCAAAGCCGACGGGCAGACAGGTCTATCGCGGGGAGGTCTTCTATTCAAAGGAGGGGCTCAAGGAATTCATCGAGTACCTTGACGCCGGGGCCACTCAGTTGATTCCCGAACCTATCTGCGTGCAGAGTGACAAGGTCATCCCGATCGACATCGCCCTCTCCTATAACAACGGGTTCTCGGAGAAGATATATTCCTACGTCAACAACATCAACACCATAGAAGGAGGAACACATCTCCAGGGGTTCAAAATGGGGCTTTCCCGCTCGCTTAAGAACTATGCGGAGAAGAACAACCTTCTTGCGAAGTTCAAGGGTGACCTTGCTCCCGAGGATTTCCGTGAGGGGTTGACTGCGGTTGTCTCCGTGAAGGTGGCTGAGCCTCAGTTTGAGGGGCAGACCAAGACCAAGCTCGGCAACCCGGAGGCGACATCCGCTGTTTCGCAAGCCACTTCCGCGGCCATGGACCAGTACCTGGAGGAACATCCTAAGGAAGGGAAAGTGCTCATAGAGAAAATAGTACTTGCAGCCACCGCCCGCAGCGCCGCGCGCAAGGCCCGTGAGATGGTGCAGAGAAAGACAGCCATGACCGGGGCGGGGATGCCGGGCAAGCTCGCCGACTGTTCTGAGAGAAATCCGGAGAAATGTGAGCTCTTCCTTGTCGAGGGAGATTCCGCCGGCGGCACCGCGAAGCAGGGCCGAGACAGAAGGATCCAGGCCATTCTGCCTTTGCGGGGAAAGATCCTCAATGTGGAGAAGGCCGCTGGAGACCGCGCGTTTGACAGCGTGGAGGTCAGGAACATCTACACGGCGCTTGGCGTGACGGTCGCTCAGGAGGATGAGAATGGCGAGAAGCGGATGGATCTCAGTAAGTTGCGCTACCACAAGGTGATAATCATGACCGATGCCGATGTCGATGGCAGCCACATCGCCTGTCTTATCCTGACGTTCTTCTTCCGTTACATGTTTGACCTCATCAAGAACGGCTATGTCTATCTTGCGACACCGCCGCTCTATCTTGTCAAGAAGGGTAAGGAAGAGGTTTATTGCTGGACAGACGAGCAGAGGTCCGAGGCCACGGCCCGTCTTGGCAAAGGCTCAGACAAGGGAGTTACCGTGCAGAGGTACAAGGGTCTCGGTGAGATGAGCGATCATCAGCTCTGGGACACGACTATGGATCCTTCGAGGAGGCGGCTGCGCAAGATCACCATTGACAACGCCGCCGAGGCCGAGAGGACATTCTCTATGCTGATGGGAGACGATGTGCCGCCAAGAAGGCAGTTCATCGAGGAAAACGCCCATTACGCCAACATCGACGCATAGGCGCAGGCCGCCTGTTCCGCGACACTCAGGAAAACACGATCATAAAAACAATAAGAGATGCTTGACATTTTTGACAGAATCGAAAGGGACTCGGGTGGTCCTATCGGGCAATACTTCAATCAGGGATTCGGTTACTACATGTATCCTAAACTTGAGGGCGAGTTGGGCCCTCACATGGTCTTCAACGGAAAGGAGGTCCTGAACTGGAGCCTTAACAACTATCTCGGACTGGCTAACCATCCTGAGGTGCGCAAGGCAGACGCAGAGGGCGCCGCGAAGTGGGGATTGGCCTATCCTATGGGAAGCCGCATGCTTTCCGGCCACACGGCCCTCCATGAGAAACTCGAGAGGATGTTTGCCGATTTTGAAAAGAAGGAGGACGCGTTCCTGTTCAACTTCGGCTATCAGGGAATCGTTTCCGCGATTGACTGTCTTACCGCGCGCCATGACGTGATCGTCTATGACGCCGAGTCCCACGCGTGCCTTCTTGACGGAATCCGCCTTCACATCGGGAGCAAGTACAAGTACCGTCACAACAACATAGCCGACTGCGAGAAGGTTCTTGCCAGAGCCTGCAAGGAGGCTGAGGAAAGCGGCGGAGGTGTGCTTCTTATCACAGAGGGAGTCTTCGGCATGACCGGGGCGATGGGCATTCTCGACAAGATAGTTGAGCTGAAGAAGAAATACAGCTTCAGGATATTCATTGACGATGCCCACGGATTCGGGCTCCTTGGGGAGCATGGCCGTGGCACATCCGAGGAACTTCACTGCATGGAAGGCATTGATCTGTACATCGGTGCGTTCGCGAAGTCCATGGCTTCAATCGGCGGATTCATCGCCGGTCCCCGCAAGATCATCAATTACCTGCGTCTGAACATGCGTTCGCAGATGTATGCCAAGTCCCTGCCTATGGCGTTCGTGTACGGCAACATCAAGCGTCTGGAGATCATCATGTCACCGGAAGGCGATGAGCTCCGCAAGAAGTGCTGGCATGTGACGCGCACCCTTCAGGAAGGTTTCAAGAATCTCGGATTCGACATCGGCGAGGCCCAGGCTTGTGTTATTCCTATCCATATTGACGGCGGAGGTGTCGCCCAGGCCACCAAGATAGCCATGGATCTGCGTGAGAACTACCGGATATTCTGCTCTATGGTCATCTATCCTGTCATTCCTAAAGGAATGGTGATCTTCAGGATCGTATGTACCGCCGTTCACACCGACAAGGACATTGAGTACACCCTCAACGCCTTCAAGGAGATCAAGCAGAAACTTGACGCCGGTGCCTATGACGGAGATGACATCGCTGTTAAGACTATTATGTAATTAACTGCTGATCAGTGGCTTGTATGAATCCTGGATATTTCAAGGACAAGGTCGTTATCATTACGGGAGCCAGCTCTGGAATAGGGTTGGCTTCCGCCCGTCTCTTTGGCTCGTTCGGAGCGAATGTTGTGATGGCGGCAAGGTCGCTGGACAAACTTCAGGAACTCGCTACGTCTGTGAACGCTGATCCGCGCAAGGTTTTGTGCGTGAAGACGGATGTGACGAAAGAAGATGACTGCCGGAGTCTGATTGAACGGACTGTTCAGGAATACGGTAGGATCGACATTCTGGTGAACAACGCGGGAATCTCGATGAGAGCGATGTTCAAGGATCTTGACCTGAGCGTGATCCATTCCCTGATGAATGTTAATTTCTGGGGCACCGTGCAGTGCACTAAATTCGCGCTGCCTTACCTGCTTGAGAGCAAGGGGCAGGTTGTCGGCGTGATTTCGATCGCCGGATTCACAGCCCTTCCGGCAAGGACTGGCTATTCGGCGTCCAAGTACGCAATCCGGGGGTTCCTTGACACATTGCGCATCGAACATCTCAAGGACGGGCTGAATGTGTTGGTCTTCGCACCCGGCTACACCGACTCCAATGTCCGCAAGGCCGCTTTGACCGCGGACGGAAGCCCGCAGGGAGACACGCCTCTGAAGGAGGACAAGCTGATGAGCGCCGAGAAGTGCGCCGAGTACCTTGCGAAAGGATTGGAAAAGAGAAGGTCGCAGATGATCCTGACAGGGCTCGGCAAGGTTACTGTCTGGGCTCACAGACTGTTCCCGGGGCTTACCGACAAGCTGACATACTCTTATGTCGCAAAAGAGGCCGGAAGTCCTTTTAAATAGCATCGCAATCATGAAACTGCCGCGCGTGTCCGTCAACTACAAGGTTTTTGTTCCTTTGGCCGTACTATTTCTGATTCTCACCCTTATGTTTCCGAGATCAGCTAAGTTCAGTTATGACTATAGGAAAGGTTCGCCGTGGACACATGAGACACTCCTGGCCCAGTTTGACTTTCCTATTCTAAAGACGGAGGAGCAGATTCGCGAGGAAAAAAGCAGGAACAAGTCCGTTGTCATCCCATACTATAGGTTCCGGCAGGACATGGTTGACAATTGTCGGAAAGCGGCAGAGGGAATCGACATGGGGGAATATTCCTACCTTCGCTCTTTCATTGTCTCTTCGATGGAGGACATCTACTCGAATGGTGTGGTGTCGGACGAGGGAGTGAAGGTGGATGGCCATGTGGATCCTTCCGTGGCGGTGATGTTCGTCCAGAAAGGCAAGAGAGCCGTTAAGAAACCGGCAAGCGAGGTCTTCAAGGAATCCGAGGCCAAGAGCCGTCTCCTGTCGGATGTCTCTGCCAGGTACCCTGGAATCAACGCTGATTCTGTCCTCCGAAGCACCGGAATCTATGATTTCATTGTTCCAAATCTTGAATATGATGCAAAAACCACTGATCTTGTACGGTCAGAGTCCTCGAACCAAGTCTCTACCACGCAAGGGTTTGTGAGTGCCGGTCAATTGATTGTCTCCGAGGGTGAGATAGTCACCGCGGAAATCGCCCAGATGCTTGATTCCTATAAGGTCGAGTATGAGAACAGCATGGGCTATGGAGGTCCAAGAATATTCTTCTGGTTGGGCAATGCCTTTGTGGCTTTCGTGCTCGTCCTGCTGTTCTTCCTGATGATATATTTCCTGAACAGGAAACTCTTTTTGGACTATCGAAGGTTTTGGTATCTGATTCTGATTTTTGTCATAGCATCATTCCTTGCCTTGACAATCAATAAGTTCGCTCCGAAATGCCTGTACATGGTGCCGTTTACCTTGACGGCTCTGTACCTTGAGGCTTTTTTCAAAAACAAGGTGATTCTTCCAATCTGCTGCGTTTCCTTTCTTCCGCTGCTTATCTTCGCGGATAACGGAACGGTCCTTTTCGTGATGTTCCTTCTTGCCAGCACGGTCGCTGTTTTCGTGTTCAAGTACTTCAATCAAGGTTGGAAGCAATTCATCATGGCGGGGATAGTGTTTGTCAGCATGCTTGTCACCTATTTCGGATTCAGAATGATAGACACCGTCAACGATGATCCATACATCGCTGTGCTTTACATGTTTGTAGGATCAATACTGATCGTTGCCGGCTATCCTCTGATTTATTTGTTCGAGAGAATGTTCAACCTTGTCTCAAGCTCAAGGCTGCGTGAGCTTTGTGATACGAATAACAAGCTCCTGAGGGAGTTGGAGCACAAGGCTCCCGGAACTTTCCAGCATTCACTTCAGGTTATGAACATGTGTGATGCCGCCGCGAGGGCGATAGATGCCAATGTCCAGCTGGTGAGGGCCGGCGCGCTCTACCATGACATCGGCAAGATGAAGAACCCGCTTTGCTTCATCGAGAACGAGAGCATGTCCCCTGGCGGGGTGCACTATCACGATAATCTGACTCCTAAGGAGAGTGCGCGGGCGATAATCCGGCATGTGTCCGACGGTCTCGCCCTGGCGCGGGAATACAGGCTCCCCGATGTCATTCAGGATTTTATCTTGACACATCACGGAACGTCAAGCACGTCTTATTTCTACAATAAGTACCTCAACGACGGGGGAGACCCGAATGATGTCTCGGACTTCTTTTATCCAGGACGCAAGCCTCAGACAAAAGAGCAGATCATCCTTATGATCTGTGACACGTTGGAGGCCGCTTCCAGGACTTTGAAAGACAACTCGGCGGCGATGTTCTCGGAGTTTGTAGAGAACGTCGTCGCGTCCAAGATGAAAATCGGCCAGTTTGATGAGGCCGACATCTCAATAAAGGAACTAAACACAGTGAAGGCGACCCTGAAGGCTTACCTGTCACAAGTGTACCATGAGAGGGTGGTCTACCCTCAGAGAAAGAATAATTAGTTTAAGGATAAATTTATCGAATTATGGAAGTAACAAAAAATCAAATCGATGATTTAAACATCGAACTGACGATCGCCCTGAAGGCGGAGGACTATGCCGAGCAGGAGAAGAAGAGACTCTCCGCCTACAGGAAAAACGCTGATTTCAAAGGTTTCCGCAAGGGAATGGCGCCAACGTCTCTGGTGAAAAAAATCTATGGTGAGCAGGCCCTGTACGAAGCCGTCAACAGTGTTGTTTCCGAGCAGCTTGACAAGTTCATCAATGACAATGGTCTGCATATTCTCGGAGAACCTGTCTCCAGCGAGAGCCAGAAGGAGCAAGAATGGAAGGACGGCAATGACTTTGAGTTCAAGTTCGATCTCGGGCTGTCTCCTGATCTCAACTTCGAAGTCGACAAGGATGACAAGCTTCCGTATTACAAGATTGAAGTGACAGACAAGGCTAAGGCCGCTATGAAGGAAAACATTCTCAGGCAGTACGGACAGCTTGAGGAGGGTGAATCCGCCGGAGAGGATGACTATCTCGTGGTTGATTTCTCTCAGGGAGAGAGAACCGTTGAAGGCGTTTATGTAGCCGTCAGCAAGGTTGAGGGGGATGCCAGGAAGGACTTCCTCGGCGCCAAGGTGGACGATCAGTTCGATGTCAATGTCAGCGAGGCGTTCACCAATGAGACCGACAGGGCTTCTATGCTCAAGATGAAGAGGGAGGAACTCGCCGCGCTCGATCCGGTTTGGCACGTGACGGTTGTTAATGTCAAGACATTCGTCCCGGCCGCAGAGTGCCAGGAGACTTATGACAAGGTATTCGGCAAGGATGTGGTGAAGACACCGGAGGAGTTCGACGCGAAGATCGCCGAAAGGCTAGAGGCCAACTACAAGCAGGAAGCAGACTACAGACTTTCGCAGGATATCCGCAAGTACCTGGTTGAAAAGGCTTCGGTCAAAGTTCCGGAGGCATTCCTGAAAAGGTGGCTTTACGAGAACAACAAGAGCAAGTTCTCCAAGGAGGACATCGAGAAGGAGTTCGACGGATTCCTTGGTGATTTCCGTTGGCAGCTGGTCAGGGGTTACCTGATGAAGAAGTTCGGGCTCAAGGTTGAGGACAAGGACATGCTTGAGGCCGCCAAGGCTTACGCCGCCTACCAGTACGCCATGTACGGTATGGGCAACGTCCCTGAGGATCTCCTTACCGATGCGGCCGCCCAGATGCTCAAGGATGAGAGGCAGATGCGCACCATCGAGGAGAATGTCGAGAACGAGAAGGTGATCGCCGCGGTCAAGGAGAAGGTCACCCTTCAAGACAAAGAGATCTCCGAGGAAAAATTCCGCGAGCTCAAGTAATTATGGACAAGGAGTTTCAGAAATACGCGACCAAGGGTCTAGGACTTGGTTCCATGACCCTTGACCGCTATCAAAAAGCTGCGGACGCCTACATCAATCCGACCATAATAGAGGAACGGAAACTGAATGTGGCCTCTATGGACGTGTTCAGCCGCCTTATGATGGACAGGATCATATTCCTTGGTGTTCCGATCGATGATGATGTCGCGAACATCATCCAGGCTCAGCTTCTGTTCCTTGCGTCAACTGACTCTGCGGCTGACATCTCTCTGTACATCAACACTCCAGGAGGCCAGGTGACATCCGGACTGGCTATTTATGACACCATGCAGCTTGTCGAGCCTGACGTGGCGACGATCTGTACGGGCATGGCCGCCTCCATGGGATCTGTTCTGCTTTGCGCCGGGGAGAAGGGCAAGCGTTCATGTCTGCCTCATTCGAGGGTGCTCATCCACCAGCCTCTCGGAGGCGCGCAGGGACAGGCCTCCGACATCATGATCGCGGCAAAGGAGATAGAGAAGACCCGCAAGGAACTCTATGACATCATCTCCCTGCATTCCGGACAGTCTTATGACAAGGTGTTCGCCGATGCGGACAGGGACTTCTGGATGACAGCCCAGGAGGCGCTGGACTACGGAATGGTTGATGAGATCCTGACAAAGAAATCCAAGTGATGGCTCAGAAAAAGAATACAGGTACAACGAAGCATTGCATGTTCTGCGGCAGGTCGGAGCGTGATGTCCCGTTCCTGCTGCAAGGATTGGAAGGCTACATTTGCAGCGACTGTGTCGAGTTGGCTCACGACTATCTTAAGGACACTTTGGGCGCTGTTTCCAAGGATGGAAAACCTTTGGGACGCCTTGATGACTTGAAGAAGCCTGCGGAAATCAAAGAGTTTCTTGATGAATATGTCATCGGGCAGGATCGTGCCAAGAAGATGCTTGCCGTGGCGGTGTATAACCACTACAAAAGGATCAACCACAACCTTGTGGACCGTCCTGACGATGGAGTGGAACTGGAGAAATCGAATATCCTGTTGGTAGGACCGACCGGAACAGGAAAGACATTGCTGGCAAAGACGATTGCCAAGCTGCTGGATGTCCCGTTCACGATTGTGGACGCGACTGTCCTGACCGAGGCGGGCTATGTCGGAGAGGATGTAGAGAGCATTCTCACAAGGCTTCTTCAGGAAGCCGACTTCGATGTCGCCAGGGCCGAGAGGGGAATCGTTTTCATCGATGAGATCGACAAGATCGCCCGGAAGAGTGACAATCCGTCAATTACCCGTGACGTGTCCGGAGAGGGCGTCCAGCAGGCCATGCTGAAGCTTCTCGAAGGCAATGTCGTCAACGTCCCGCCGAAAGGTGGCCGCAAGCATCCTGAGCAGGAGTTCATCCACGTCAACACGCAGAACATCCTGTTTATCTGCGGAGGCGCTTTCGAGGGAATCGAGCGGCGCATCGCCCAGAGGCTCAACACACAGGTCATCGGTTTCGGAACTGCCCAAAAGCAGGTCGTTGACAAGAGTAATCTCTTGAAATATGTTGACGCCCAGGATTTAAGGGCTTACGGTCTCATCCCTGAGATCATCGGTCGTCTGCCTGTCATCACCTATCTTGACGCCCTTGACAGGGAGGCCTTGCTCCGGATCTTGACAGAGCCGAAGAATGCCATTCTCAAGCAGTATGCAAAACTGTTCGAGATAGACGGGATAACCCTCAAGATTGAGGACGGAGTCAAGGAACTGATAGTGGACACGGCCATCAAGAACAAGCTCGGCGCCCGTGGTCTGCGCTCGATCTGCGAGCGTATTTTCGATGACGCGATGTTCGAGGCTCCGTCCTCCCGCAAGAAGGCCTTCACCGTCACACTTGACTACGCGAAGTCCAAGTTGGAGAATTCACTGTAGCCCTCGTGGAGATCAACTGATTGTCTGTCAGTTAAATGATATGCCCTCCTCCTACCTATGACAGGTGGGAGGAGGCTGCTTTAATATATTAATTAATAATCAGTTGGCCTCCACGCTTCGGAGAGTGGCGACGACATATTCGGATCTGGTGCCGATGCGGAATTTGCCGCCCCAGATTCCGATGCCTGAACTGACGTAGTAGTGGGTTGGGCCACGCTGATGTTCTCCCCAAGAGTCCTCATAAACCAAGTCCGCAATCCACGATGCCGGCCAGATCTGGCCTCTGTGCGTGTGTCCGCTGAACTGGAAGTCAATGCCTTGGCCTTCAGCCTCTTCCAGATGGTAAGGTTGGTGGTCGAGCAGAATCGTGTAGAGACTGTCAGCTGTCCCGCCCACCAGGCCGTCAAGGTTTTCCCGCTCTGGATTTGTCCTGTCGTCCCGGCCTATGATCTGTATTGACCCAATAGTCGCCACACTGTCCCTCAGCAGGTTGATGCCTGCTTCCTTGCAGAAGGCCATGGCCTTGGCAAGCCCTGTGTAGTATTCATGGTTCCCCAGGCAGGCGTAGACCGGGGCTTCGAGGCGGTGGAAATCATCCGCCACATTCTCCCTTAAGAGCGGCTGTACATTGATGTCCACGATGTCGCCTCCGATGAGGATGAGGTCGGGTTTCTCGGCGTTGATGAGGTCAACCCACTTGGCAAAGTCTGATCGGCGGTTGTGGTAACCTAGATGCAAGTCGCTGATCATTACGATTTTCCAATCTTTGTCAAGATGTTTGTCCGTTGTCAGTTCAATCGTCTGCCGCACTTTGTGCCTGTAATGAATATTCCCGTACAGGAATATTCCCGTGATGGTGGCGAGAACACACATTGATGTCCATCCATTGTTGACAAGCCAGGCTCCAGGTATGATGTGGGCCAGCCGCGCAAGATCCAGTATGCCGAACAGCATCACCAGATAAAGCAGGATGAATATTGAGGAAGTCCCGATCTCATAGATTGTGGATGACAGCCAAAGAGGAATCCTTCCAAGGAACGGCATGAAGTTCAGCAACAGGGAGAGGAAGGCGGCGAGGCATCCTCCGGTTGCCAGGACTTTCCAGACTTTGCCTGATGGCAGGATCATCCAGATGTGCCTCAAAGTGTATGCAAGACCGGCCAAGGTCAGCAATGACATAAGAATCATTTCAGTGAGTGTTTTTGCCGCAAATTTAGTCAACTTTTGACAATCAATTGAAATTACCGTTGCATTTGGTTATTTTTGTGAAATACAAAAAAACGCAAGGGAATGAAGGAATATATTCAAGAAAACAGGGAGCGGTTCTTCGATGAACTTTTCTCTCTCCTGCGGATTCCGTCGATCAGCGCGAGACAGGATCACAAGAAGGATATGGAACGTTGCGCCGAGAGACTGAAGGAACTGCTTTTGGAGGCTGGAGCCGATGAGGCCGGGGTCTATCCGGGCAAAGGCAACCCGGTGGTGTTCGGCAAGAAGATAGTGAACCCGGAGTGGAAGACCGTGATGGTCTATGGGCACTATGACGTTCAGCCTCCTGAACCGCTTGAGAAATGGCACACGGATCCTTTCGAGCCTGTGATCAGGCAGGATCAGACCGGGCAGGAGGCCATCTACGCCCGTGGGGCCAACGATGACAAAGGGCAGCTCTTCATGCACATCAAGGCCTTTGAATATCTTGTCCGAAGTGGCAGGTTGCGCCATAACGTGAAATTCATCTTCGAAGGTGAGGAGGAGATCGGCAGCCCGTCCCTTCCTGCCTGGGTTAAGGAACACAAGAAATGGCTGGGGGCGGATGTGATTCTAGTCTCCGACACTACGATGATTTCTGACAAGGTTCCGTCAATCAACTGCGGAATGAGAGGTCTGGCCTATGTTGAGGTGACCCTTACCGGTCCTGACAAGGACCTGCATTCCGGGCACTACGGCGGCGCGGTCGCCAATCCTATTCAGACTCTCTGTGATTTGATCTCTGGTTTGATTGACAAAGATGGCCGTGTCACGGTTCCTGGATTCTATGACGATGTAGTGGAGCTTTCCAGAAAGGACAGGGCGCAACTCGCCAGGGCTCCGTTCAATCTCAAGGAATTCGAAGAGTCGGTGGGCGTCAGAGCCTTGCGCGGCGAGAAAGGCTATACTCCGCTTGAGAGGATAGGCATCAGGCCATGCCTGGATGTGTGCGGAATCTGGGGCGGCTACACCGGAGAGGGCGCCAAGACGGTTCTTCCGTCCGTAGCCCACGCCAAGATCTCGATGCGTCTGGTGCCGAATCAGGAGAGCGCGAAGATAACGAGGATGTTCAAGAAACATCTGGAGAAGATCGCTCCGAAATATTGCCGCATAGAGGTAAAGCCTTGTGAGGGAGGGGAGGGATTCCTCATTCCGATCTCGTCTCCTGCGTTTCAGGCTGCTTCGAGGGCTATGGAGGAGGTCTATGGCGTCAAGCCGGTTCCAAGCCGGGGCGGCGGAAGCATCGCGGTGCTTGCGGACATGCAGAAGATCCTTGGTGTGGATCCGCTTCTGATGGGTTTCGGCCTTGAGCGGGACACAATCCATTCTCCTAATGAGAGTTATCTGCTCAGACAGTTTTTCGCGGGGATGGAATCGATCGCTAAATTTTATGAATATTACAGGTAATCCTTACACTTCGGTCCTGATCTCGGCGACCGTGCGGTGGCCGATTGACCAGACTTGCTGACATCCAGGCGATAGGTTATGACAACAACAGAATTATATTCCCAAATAAAGAAAAAAGGTTCGATGCTTTGCGTCGGCCTTGACACAGACTTTGCAAAGATTCCTGAGTGCGTGAAGGCCGGGAGGACTATTGGAGAGGCCGTGCTGGAATTCAACAGGCAGATCATCGACGCCACCGCCCCGCATTGCGTCGCCTTCAAGCCGAATCTCGCTTTCTATGAGTGCCTCGGAGTGGACGGCATGGCGATCCTCGACAGGACAGTCGATTATATTCGTTCAAACCATCCGGAGCAGTTCATCATCGCGGACGCCAAGAGGGGAGACATCGGCAACACCGCCAGAATGTACGCCAAGAGCCTCTTCGGAACCTTTGACTTCGATGCTGTCACGCTGTCGCCTTACATGGGCTGCGAGACCGTCATCCCTTTCCTTGAATATCCCGGCCGCTACGCCATTGTGGTGGCCCTGTCCTCCAACCCGTCATCCTCCGATTTCCAGACTGCGGAGAAAGGTGGAAAGCCTCTCTATCAGGTTGTGATGGAAAAGATGATGGAGATCTCCACTCCGGAGAACATGATGTTCGTCGTGGGGGCGACCAAGGCTGACAAACTGAAGGAAATCAGGCGGTTCTGCCCTGACAATTTCTTTCTTGTCCCAGGCGTGGGAGCGCAGGGCGGTAGCGCGGAGGAAGTGATCGCCAACGGATCAAACTCCAAAGGCGGTCTCTTGATCAACTCCTCCCGTGGTGTCTTGTACGCGTCTTCCGGAGAGGATTTCGCCCCGGCCGCCGCAGCCGTCGCCGCCCGTACGGCAACAATTGATCGTACGCAATGCCGCTGATGATGTATCTTCTGGGGAACTGGTGAGCTTAAAGTGTCCGGAACTTCTTCAGATCCGAGCGGTAGCGGACAAAAAAGAAAATGCCCGCAAGGGTCAGTCCGATCGGAAAGCCCATCCATATCCCATGAATGCCAAGGCCGGCCTTGAAGCCAAGCATGTAGGCGGACGGGATGGCTATCATGTAGTAGCTGACGAAAGCCGCGTACATGATAGGCTTGACATCCTGGATTCCTCGCAGCACATTGGCGAAACAAAGTTGCAGGCCGTCGCCGAACTGGTAGGCGAAGAGCAGGAAGAACAGAGACACCGCCATTGCGGAAACCTCGGGGGAGTCTGTGAATATTCCGGCGGCTTGGTCGCGGAAGCAGTAGAGCAGCACTGACAGAGTCGCGGAGATGCTGAGAATCATGAGATAACCTTTGCCGGCATATTCCCGTACAGATCCTAAGTCCTTTCTGCCGAAGGCATTGCTGACGAGGATCGAGACAGCGAACGAGAGTCCCTGCATCATCAGGAAGAACAATTGCGAAATTGTGATGACGACCTGATGCGCGGCGAGTTGTATGACTCCGAGCCATCCTGCCATTATGGCAGCAAAGGTGAAAGTCGAGGATTCCAGAGCCATCTGGATGCCGACAGGATATCCCATCTTGAAGACTCCTCTCATCTCGTTGCGGGAAAGGAGCGCCTTCTTGATCGCGCTGGCATATTCAGTCATTTTCTTTGACTTGAATATGAAAACTACGAACACGATGAGAATCAACACTCTGGAAATGAGCGTGCTGATTCCTGCGCCGGTCAGCCCCATCTCAGGGAAACCAAACTTGCCGTAGATCAGAACCCAGTTCCCGAATATATTCAGGAGATTTCCGATCATAAGCAGAGTCATGGAGATCATCGGCCTGCATATCCCGTCGGTGAACTGCTTCAACACGTTGAATCCGAGTGCGAAGACCGTGGAGATTCCGACGATGATGAAATAAGGCTTGATGTAAGGCATAAGTTCCGGTGCCTGCCCGAAAAGCCCGAGACCGAAGTAGATGACGGTGAGCAGGATGGCACCGATCACGCCGATGATTCCGTTGACTATGATCCCGTTCTTGACGGTCGTGCCGATTCCTTTGACATCTCCTGTCCCGTTGTGCGCCCCGATCATCGGAGTCATTCCGGTGGCGAATCCCAGTTCTGTAAGGATGAACAGGTTCATGATGTTGTTCACGAACGAGGAGGCCGCGAGTTCATCCACGCTGTGCCACCCGATCATGATGTTGTCCGCGAACGCCAGAATAATCACACAGGCCTGCCCAAGCATTATGGGCAGGCCTATCCTCAATATCTCCTTTATCTTGTTCATGATCCTTAATCCGTTACACACCTTTGCTTTTTCGCGAGGGGCGCAAAGTTAAGGACACTTTTCGGCAATTGCAAATCCTGTTAGATGGACGATCCTTTGAACACCTTTGAGTCCTTCTTAGGAATCACCTTGCCGCATAGGGTGATTCGGTTTGAGTTGAATGTAGGCTCGATGACGGCTGTGGCCTCGTTGGTGCCTTTCGGCATGGTAATGGTGACAACCGCGGAGATGGCCGCACCCTGGACGTTCATGGAGTAGATGATTGTGCCTCTCTTGTCTGTCTTCATCGTGATGTTGGACGCGCGGCCATCGAGGGTGATTCCACCGACTCCGTTAGGCCCACCGCCATTGTAAGGCGCGACCTGTACTACCGCCTTGTCGTCGGACAGCGAGATGAAGTTGGTGTTGCTCTGTACGAAAGCCATGTCCCCGTACTTGAACACAAGCTGGTCAGCCTCAAGGACAAACTCCAATGAGTCCAATGCCTTTACGGCATTCGCGTAGGCGACGGAATCAATTCTGGCCTCCAACTCCTTTTGTATCGCCTTCAGAGTCTTCGCGTCGGCTTTAGCCTTTGCGTTGAGGGTAGAGTCCGCTTTGATCCTGGCATTCTCCATCGCTATCCTTTCGGATGTGGTGTAGATGCGCTTTTCCGTCTGGGTCTGGGCGAAACCTGCC
>DJOW01000068.1:5335-18087 GCA_002437305.1 Bacteroidales bacterium UBA6428 | reverse complement strand
ACTGTCTGGCGCACGGAACTATAGGCCCCAGCCCTTTCGTGAGCGGGAGCCACCGTCTGGCGCACGGAGTGTCATCTATCTTATCGGTTTATAATAAATAGGAGTGTGGGCATCATCTTCACTGAATATCCCGATGAGGTCACGGAGCAGGAGGTCGGGGCGTACCACGCCGCTTTCCCATAAGTCGTTGCCACCCTTGGAGTTGAGGCGCTTGTTGTCGTTCCAGACAACGCTGGTAGAGACTGCGTCTGTGCTGTCTTTGCCTGAACAGTAACCTCTGGCGGCGGCGTTCTCTTGGATGTTCCTGAGGAAATCCTCGAACAGAGGATTGACTGAAAGCAGCTGATCCAACGTCCGGCACCAGCCGACATTCATCCAAAGGTCCGCGTCCTTTGACAATGAATATGCCGTCTCAACCGAGATCTTCCCGGAGACCGAGCCGCCGGCCATGGCTCCGAGAATCTCGCCGCCGGCGTCCTTGAACAGGGTCGTGAGATAACTTTCCTGACCGGGAACGAACCACTGGTCCTTGTACGGGATGTTGACCAGGATCTTTCGCGGATTTTGAATCTTCAATCCCGCATTCTCCGAACTTGGTTCATGATTGCTGCCGTTCTGCCTGGTTTGGCGAGACTTACGGTTCCTTTTTGTGTCAAGTGTGTCGTTATGGAGGTCTTGTTTTGTTCTGCCGGCACATAATCCGCCTTGGACAGAATCGCGAAGATTGGTGTAGTCCTCCGAGACGGCTTCCAGCACAGAGTCCGCTGCGGCCATATTCCCGGCCAAGGCTCCGAAAAGACGGACGTAGGCGGCCCTTGCGAGAGGGTGTCGCTCCAGATGCTCGTTGACGATGAACGTCTTGATCCCCATCGACTCAATCTTTGACAGGAACTGTGATTTGACGGGGGAGACTGAATATGTCAGGAGCAGGTCGGGCCTCAACGCCATAATCTTTTCGTAGTCGGGACTCGCCTCGTAACCGATGTCAGCCACCGTTCCTTCCCGCAGACCGGCCGTCACCGATGTGTCGCAGACATATTCACCCCCTGACACCCCGACAATCAACGAGTCCGCCCCGATGGCATCCAGAAATCCGATGTGGGAAGTGCTCATCACTATCAATCTGCTCAGCGGTCTGCCTATTGCAATTGTGTCCCGGCTTCCGTCAAACGGAGAGATCGAGACCAGTGAATATCCCCCTTCCGCTTCCGGGATCACATTCATGAACAGCGGTTCGGCAGCATCCTGTGTCTGTGCTGTGCCCGTGTCCCGCGCGCATGAGCACGCGCTGGCCAGAAGAGAGGCCGAGACAAGGATGGATTCAAGTATTTTCATATTTCGCAAAATTAACGGATTTTTGTTATCTTCGAAGACCGAATTGAATTTTTTATGATTTCTTATGGGAAAATATAATTTTGACGAAATGACCTTGAGGCGCGGCACTGACAGCGTCAAGTGGGACGCCGAGAGTCCGGTCGGGCCGATTTCAGAGGATGTGATTCCGCTCTGGGTGGCGGACATGGACTTCAAGGTGGCTCCGGAGATAGTGGAAGTGCTTAAAAATCGTGTCGATCAGGCGATTTTCGGCTACACCCACGTGCCTGACTCCTACTACGATGCGTCCATCAACTGGTGGGAGCGCCGCAGGGGATGGCACACCGAGAAAGACTGGTATCTCTACATTCCCGGAGTGGTTCCGGCGATGTCTGTGGTTGTCAAGGCGTTGACGCAGTACGAGATTGTTGGCGGCGAAGTGGTCGAGAAGCCCGACCGTGGCCGTGGATCTCACGGAGAACTGCCTAAGATGATCATCCAGAGTCCTGCGTACAATTGTTTTTTCTCCACAGCGAAGAACAATCTGTGCGAGTTGTCGGTCAACAAACTGATCTATGACACGGAAGGGGATCAGGCCACTTGGTACATTGATTTCGAGGATCTAGAGAGACGGGCCGCGGATCCTATGGCCAAGGTGCTTCTCTTCTGCAACCCTCACAACCCTTGCGGGCGTGTCTGGCCCCGCGAGGATCTGGAAAGGGTCGCCGACATCTGCCGCAGGAACGGAGTGGCCGTCATCAGCGACGAGATCCACTGCGAACTGGAAATGCCTGGCTACCACTTCACTCCGATGGCCTCACTTTCTCAGGCCTCGCAGGACAACACCGTCACGATGAACTCTCCGAGCAAGTCTTTCAACATCGCCGGCCTGGGAATCTCCAACATCATCACGAACAATCCGGACTGGAAGAAAATCATCGACAGGGTCATCAACATCAACGAGCTCTGCGATGTCAATCCTTTTGGAGTGCTGGCCCTTCAGGCTGCCTACAACGAAGGCGAGCCGTGGCTCAGGGAGCTCAATGAATATCTTTACGGCAACTATCGCGCTTTGCTCTCTTTCTTTGAGGAAAATCTCCCCGAGTTCCCTGTCAGCAAACTGGAGGGGACATACCTTGTCTGGGTGGATGTCAGTGCCTTGAACATGTCCGCGGACGACATCGAGAACAGTCTGTTGCTAAATGAGAAAGTCTGGATCAACTCCGGCGTGATGTACGGCCTCGACGGATTCATGCGCATCAACATAGCCTGCCCTCGCGCCCGCCTCCGGCAAGGCCTTGAGCGCATCGCGTCCGGTTTCCATCGTCTGATGGCATAACTTGCGGCTGCACTTCATTATGAAATGACCAGTCGCTGAGCTTGTTGAAGCGACAAAGCATCTATAGGCAGCCGAAAAAAGGCAAAAGCCAAATTTTGCACGTTACCAAAATTTGACTTTTGCTTTTTCGGCTGCCATTGTATTTTATTTGGTTTGATATTGCAATGCAAAACCGGTTAAATTCTGTCGTTTATTCTTATCCACCCCTAGTATTCTTATCCACCCCTAGTTCAGTGAGGCGCCATTACGAATCGTTGATTAGAAAATTATCTGAAAATCAAGAACTTTGTCCTGCCCGCAAGTGCCGGTGAGACGAGAGGTCGCCTCTTGGCGGGTTGTCAGCGGCTTGCGGGAGGCCAGCTCTATGGCGATCAGATCGCCGGTGCGGATGTAGAGCAGCCGGGTGGCCTGGACGAGAGCGACCTCGACCATATTCCTTGACGGGCGATCGAATGAGAAGATCTCAACCTCGTTTCTGAAAAGGCGGAACCGGCAATCTTCTTCCAGCCTTTGCGGCGGAAACATCGGAGCGGGCAGGAAGGATGTGTGGTCAAGGCAGATGGCCTGGGCATAACCTTCCGGGGTGCCGTCCAGAAGGTTCTCCGGGTAAAGGAGCATTCCGAAACCGACTGAGTCGTAGTACCTTGACGCGAATTTCCTGCCGACGCTGCGGCCTGGTTTAAGGACGCGGGCGAAAAGAACCGGGGAATATGTCAGCACATCCACAAACTCAGGAGGGTAGAAATCCTCATTGTCTTTCTCCCAAGTCGTGTCCGGGCGCGCGGTGATGTGGCAGGATGAAGTCTTTACGATTATATTCATGGAACAAGATTCGGCAAATGGTGGAAACCCTAGAAGATCCTTCCCCCGTTGAATTTGTTCCTAAGCATCTCTGCCGCGTTGGTAAGTGCTTCTCCCTCAAGCGGTTTACTGAGTTCGGCCTCGCGCGCCTCGGCCGCTTTCTTCTTCTCCTTGTCGAACTGCTCCTTCAGACGGGCGAACTGACGTTTGGTGTCCATTGTGAACTCGCCGTTCTCGATCCAGGCATAGTAGGCCGGTTCTGTCTCGTAAACCTCCCTGGCCGTCTTTCCCTTGTGCTTGCCGAAACTGATCGTCGGCTCGTCATTTTTTCCGAGAATCAATCTTCCGGCATAATCCACGGTACGTGGCCGTCCGGCGACACAGGAGAGGAACTCAACATCGTTCTTGAGAACCTGCTCGTGGTACTTGCTTGGCTTCTGGTACATGTCAAGTTGCCCTTTGAGAACCTCATATGTGGCCATGGTGTCAGCCTCGGCGGAGTGGGCGTTCTCTAGATCCTTTCCTCCGCAGTAGAACCTGTATGCGGCCTTTAGGTTCCTTGGCTCCATGAAGTGGTAGATGGTCTGCACGTCAATCATCTGCTTGGCGTGAAGGTCGATGTCCGTGGCTTCAAGTGTCGCCTTGGCCTTGGCCTTGTTCTCTGGAGTGTTGTTCGGATCGGCAAGCCTGCGCAGGCAGTACGACCGCACTCTCTCAAGCTCTTCCGAAAGCATCGGAAGGTCGAACTTGGTGGAGTTGTAGCCGGCAAGATCGCTGTCTTTGAGCCATTCCACAACCTCGGGCGCTATCTCGATGAATTTCTTTTCACCGGCGACATCCTCGTCCTTTATCCCGTTCACCTGGCTGGCCTCGGGGTTGATGGGGTGTTGCTTTCGCAGGTTGTAGTCCCACGGGCAAACCCTCCAGGTCTTCACCAGGTGATGAGTGTCCGGGAACACCTTGACGAAGCTGAGCTCGACTATGCAGTCATTGACAATGTTCAGCCCTGTGCTCTCTATGTCGAAAAAAAGAAGAGGTTTTTTAAGAGAAAGTTCCATAGTCTTGACTCTCAGGAATTAAACCATGATTGGCATAAGGATCGCGCAGATCTTTCCGCTCTCCTCGTCATCTTCTGACGGGATGATGAGCGCGGCTCTGCGATAGTCCGCGAATTTCATCACGACTGTCTCGCAGGTCATGTTCGCGAGGATTTCCGTGAGGAACGTGGATTTGAACCCGATGCTGAGCTCGTCTCCGTTGTAGTCGCAGAGGATCTTCTCGTAGGCGGCGATCGCAAATCCGAGATCCTGCGCGGTGATCTCCACCTGGCCTGGCCTGAGATCCAGCTTTATGTGGTTGGAGGCTTTGTTGGCGCAGACGGCCACACGTCTTACCGTGTTCAGAAACAGAGCTCTGTCGATTCTCAGGACGCTGGAGTTGTTTTGAGGTATGACATCACGGTACTTGGGGTACTTCCCGACAATCAGCCTGCATACCATTGTGGTCTGTCCGTAAGTGAAAAGAACGGTGCTTGTGTCAAATGAGATCTCCACTGTCTCCTTGTCCTTGTCAAGGATGGATCTAAGGACGGCGGCTGGCTTTTTGTGCAGGATGAATGAACATTTCTCCCGCGCCTTCACTTCCTTGGCCGTGTAGCAGATCAGCTTGTGGGAGTCGGACGCCACCAATGTCGCGGATTCCGGGCTGAAATCGAAAAATATTCCGTTCATCGCAGGCCTGATCTCGTCATCGGCTGTAGCGTAGATCGTGCTGTTTATCCCTTCGATCAGGCTGTCCGACGGGAATTCGATCTTCTCCGCATCCTCGCTTGTTCCCTTTATCTCAGGATAATCCTCGGCCGGAAAGAACGGAAGAACTGAGTTTCCGCTTGTCCATTTGCACTCGATCGAACTGTCATTGACGGTCAGGATCGCCACAGGTTGGTCCGGAAGCTCCTTCAGGAGGTCGATGATGTGGCGGGCGGGAACGGCCAGCTGGCCTTCTTCCTCAGTCGAGTCGACCTCGATTTCCGTCCGTAGTGTGAGTTCGGAGTCGGAGGCCGTGACCGTCAGGATGTTGCCCTTCAGATCAAAAAGAAAATTTTCCAGGATCGGAAGGGCGGACTTGGCCGGAATAGCCTTGGAAATGTCCATGAGACCCTTCAGAAGTTCTGTGCTTGATACGTTGAATTTCATATTCGCGTGTTTTTTAATTCTTTGTTGTGGCGGCCGCCGTGGGCGGGCCTCAGTGAAAGGCAAATATACGAATATTCCCTTAATATTATGGCATCATATTTGATTTTTTGCCTCAGGCTTCGGAAAGGCTTCCGGGGCCATGATGAATGTAAACAAATTATTAATATGTCTGTAATGAAAAAAGGTTTAGTTACTGTTGTGCTGTCAGTCTTGTTCAGCGTGCTGGCGGCTTATGGGGTCGTCAAGGCGGCGACTGTTGATGAGGCGGACAATTTGGCAAGAAAGGGGGACGGAACAGTCACCAAGACTGTCAATCTGGCGCAATCGGACTATCCGGACCTCACTTATGCGGCGGAGGCCGCGGTCGATGCTGTTGTCTATGTCGAGGTGACCGTCACCCAGCAGTACCAGATGTCTGATCCTTTCTTCCGTTTCTTCTTTGGGGATGAGGAACCCCAGACCAGAGAGCAGCAGGGAAGCGGCTCAGGGGTTATCATCCGGCCGGATGGCTACATTGTCACGAACAACCATGTGGTCGCCAACGCGACAAAGGTACAGGTGACTCTGAACAACAACAAAACTTACGACGCAAAGGTCATCGGAACAGATCCGGCGACTGACATAGCCTTGATAAAGATTGACGCCGAGGGTCTGCCGACCCTTCCGTTCGGAGATTCCGACCAGCTCAGGCTTGGCGAATGGGTCCTTGCCGTCGGCAGTCCTCTGGGCTATCAGCTGCGGTCGACAATCACCGCCGGAATCGTCAGCGCGAAAGGGCGTTCCATGGCGCATGATCCGCGAGAAAGGAACAATGGCGGAATCCAGATCGAGTCGTTCATCCAGACTGACGCGGCTGTCAACCCGGGCAACTCCGGAGGAGCCCTTGTCAACAAGACCGGCGAGCTTGTAGGCATCAACACTGCGATTGTCTCACAGACAGGAGCGTACTCAGGATATTCATTCGCCGTGCCGGTGAACATTGTCAAGAAGATAGTCGGTGACCTGATTGATTTCGGCTCAGTGAAAAGGGCTGTTCTTGGGATTTCCATGTCCGACCTTAATGATGGCCTTGCCAAGGTCTTGAAATACGATTCTGTGGATGATATGTTGAAAAAGTTGAAACTTTCTTCCGCGAACGGCGTATATATTCATGAGGTAGCCAAAGGCAGCTCAGCCGACAAGGCGGGAATCAAGGAAGGTGATGTGATTGTGGCCATTGACGGGACCGAAGTTAAGAGTGGCTCCGCCGTTCAGGTAAAGGTCAACTCATTCCATCCAGGCGACAAGGCCAATGTGAAGGTCATCCGCGACGGCAAGGAGAAGGAGCTTGAGGTGACTTTCCTGGGCAGCAGCACTGAAAATGGAACTGTCGTCGGAGACGGCGAGATCGCGTTCTTTGGATCTACCCTTAAGGAAGCGTCCAAGGAAACCCTTGAGATGTTCGGGCTTAAGAAAGGTGTGGAGATCGTGTCTCTGGGCAGCGGCAAGATGCTTGAGGCGGGCGCTTCCGAGGGAATGGTCATCACCTATGTCAACGATCAGCCTGTCGGCACACCTCAGGATGTCCTGAACATCGCCAAATCCGCAAAGAGAGCGGTCTACATCGAGGGCGTGACAGCCAACGGCAGGAAGGCTTTCTTCGGATTCAGTAAGGAATAGCAGAAGGTTATAGGATAGTGTTTCCCTGACGGAAACGGCTCCGCGCCTTCCGTCAGGGAAAATTGTGTATTTCAAGATATGAGGCAATTAAAGATTACAAAGTCAATCACCAACCGTGAGAGCGCGTCCTTGGACAAGTACCTCCAGGAGATCGGCCGTGAGGAGTTGGTGTCTCCGGAAGAGGAAGTGGAACTTTCCCAGAGAATCCGCAAAGGTGACCAGAAAGCCCTTGAGAAGCTTACGAGGGCCAATCTCAGGTTTGTGGTTTCTGTTGCGAAACAGTATCAGAATCAAGGTCTTAGTCTTCCGGATCTTATCAATGAAGGCAATCTGGGCTTGATAAAGGCCGCTGAGAAGTTCGATGAGACAAGAGGATTCAAGTTCATTTCATACGCCGTGTGGTGGATTCGCCAGTCAATCCTTCAGGCTCTGGCCGAGCAGTCAAGGATCGTCAGGCTTCCGCTCAACCAGGTCGGTTCCCTGAACAAGATCAACAAGGCTCTCTCTCAGTTCGAGCAGAAGAATGAGCGGAGTCCTTCCAATGAGGAGCTCTCCGAGATGATAGACATCCCTCAGGACAAGATCTCAGACACCCTAAGGGTTTCCGGAAGGCATGTGTCTGTCGACGCCCCGTTCGTCGAGGGCGAGGACAACAGCCTTCTGGATGTGCTGCCTAACGATGATTCTCCGATGGCGGACAGGGGACTTGTGAATGAGTCTCTGAGCACCGAGATCGAGAGGTCGCTCCAGATCCTTACATCCCGTGAGCGCGAGATCATCAAGTCGTTCTTCGGCATCGGATGTCAGGAAATGACGCTGGAGGAGATCGGTGAAAGGCTCGACCTGACAAGGGAGAGGGTCCGTCAGATAAAGGAAAAGGCGATCCGCAAGCTCAAGAAGCCGTCGGCGAGCAAACTTCTTAAGACCTATCTTGGCTGATGACCCCGGAACTTTTTATCGCCTCCAAGGCTTCAGAAGCCATCAAGGCACTTTATAGCGCCGACATCGAACCGTCCGCGCTCCAGGTCTCTGTCACCAGAAAGGAATTTACAGGAGACTTCACTTTGGTCGTGTTCCCTTTGCTGCGCCTGTCACACTCCACTCCGGAGAACACCGGCAAGGCTATCGGAGAATGGCTCAAGGTCAATGTACCTGAAATCTCTGAATATAACTGCGTGAAGGGTTTCCTCAACCTGTTGTTCTCTAACCTCTTTTGGAACGAGCTCTTTGGAGAGATCGTCGCTGACAAGGATTTCGGCGATCTGCCTGGGACAGGCAAGAACGTCATGGTCGAGTTCTCTTCGCCCAACACCAACAAGCCTCTTCACCTCGGCCACATCAGGAACAACCTGCTCGGTGACTCTGTTTCAAGGCTTCTGAAGGCCAGCGGGAACAACGTGATCAAGACCACCCTTGTCAACGACAGGGGAGTGCACATCTGCAAGTCCATGCTCGCCTGGCTGAAGGTCGGAAAAGGTGCCACTCCTGAATCAACCGGCATCAAGGGAGATCATCTTGTCGGCGACATGTACGTTGCTTTCAACGACATCTACAAGAAAGAGGTAGAGGAACTTGTAGCCGGAGGGATGGATGAGGAGACCGCCAAGAAAGAGGCTCCTTGCCTGAAAGAGGCTCACGAGATGCTTCAGAAATGGGAGGCCGGAGACAAGGAGGTACGTGACCTCTGGGCCAGGATGAACGGCTGGGTGCTGAAAGGCTTCGACGAGACCTACAAGGCTCTCGGAATCACTTTTGACAAAGTTTACTATGAGTCTCAGACTTATCTTCTGGGCAAAGAGTTGGTACAGAAAGGTTTGGATATGGGGGTCTTCGTCAAGGATCCGGACGGATCCGTCTGGTGTGACCTCACCGCGGACGGGCTTGACAGGAAACTTCTCCTCCGCTCTGACGGCACCTCGGTCTACATCACGCAGGATCTGGGCACCGCTGAGAGGCGTTTCGCCGAGTACCACCTTGACTCGCATGTCTATGTGGTCGGCAACGAGCAGAACTATCATTTCCAGGTGCTTAAGTTGATTCTCAAGAAGTTGGGATTCGAATGGGCCGACAACATATTCCACCTTTCCTACGGAATGGTCGAGTTGCCGGAAGGAAAGATGAAATCCCGTGAGGGAACCGTTGTCGATGCTGACGACCTCATCCAGAAGATGTATGAGGAGGCGAGGGCCACATCCGACGAGTCCGGCAAGCTGGCCGACATGAGCGAGGACGACAAGACAAAGCTCTATCACATGATTGGCCTTGGAGCGCTCAAGTACTTCATCATCAAGGTGGATCCGAAGAAGACCATGCTCTTCAATCCGAAGGAGTCCATTGACTTCAACGGCAACACCGGTCCGTTCATACAGTACACCCACGCGCGCATCAGATCCATCCTGCGCAAGGCGGCTGAGAAGGGCATTGAATATGCCGCCTCCCCTCTTCCCAAGGTCGAGTTGAGTGCAAAGGAAATCAGGCTTATAAAGCTTCTGAACACTTTCCCGGCAAAGATCGCTGAGGGTGCCCAGGCGTATTCTCCGGCCGTCGTCGCCAACTATGCCTACGACCTTGCCAAGGAGTTCAACCAGTACTACCATGACACTCCGATCCTCAAGGAAGAGAACGCCGACACGCTCAAGATGCGTCTTGTGCTGATCGACACGCTTTCCGCGGTTCTCCGCAAGGCGATGGGCATCCTCGGAATCGAATTGCCGGAGAGAATGTAGGAATCTTCCGATGTCCGAGACGGATTACATGTTCCCGACCTCCAAGAAGGAGGTTGAAGCCTTAGGGTGGGACTACATTGACGTCATCCTTTTCACTGGTGACGCCTTTGTGGACCACCCTTCTTTCGGAACGGCCTGCATTGCCCGGTGGCTCCAGCATTTCGGCTATAGGGTCGCTGTCGTGCCGCAGCCAAACTGGAGGGATGATCTTCGGGATTTCAAGAAGTTAGGAGCTCCGAGGCTCTATTTCGGAGTGAACGCCGGTGCGATGGATTCGATGGTGAACCATTACACGGCAGGCAAACGTCTCCGCCATGATGACGCGTACACTCCGGACGGAAAGGCCGGACAGAGGCCTGACTATGCCGTCAGTGTCTACACGAACATATTGAAGGAACTTTACCCGGATGTTCCTGTCGTCATCGGAGGGGTTGAGGCTTCGCTTCGCAGGCTGTCACATTACGATTATTGGAAGGATGAGCTTGTACCATCGATCCTTAAGTGGTGCAGGGCTGATTATCTTTGCTACGGGATGGGGGAGAAGCCGATGCTCGAACTCACAAGAGCCATTGATGCGCGTAGGAATATTCACGAAATCCACAGGATTCCCCAGATCGCTTTCCTTCTGAGCGGAAAGTGGAAGGCCAAGGATCCGCTGGTGCTTCATTCCTTCGAGGAGTGCAGGAGGGACAAGAAGGCTTACGCCGAGAATTTTCATCTTATTGAGACCCACGCCAACATGATGCATCCCGCGACAATCATCGAGCCTGTGGGGGACGGTTACGTGCAGATCAATCCGCCGTATTCCCCGTCCACGACCGAGGAGATGGATTCGTTCTGGGATCTGCCTTTCACCAAGTTGCCGCATCCGCGCTACAAGGGGAAGAGGATTCCGGCCTACGACATGATAAAGGATTCCATCATCACGCACCGCGGATGCTTCGGAGGGTGTAATTTCTGCACCATCGCGGCGCATCAGGGAAAGTTCATCCAGTCCCGCTCGCAGGAATCCATAGTCGCTGAGGTTAAGAAACTGTCAAGGATGCCAGGATTTGCCGGGAATATCTCAGACCTTGGCGCCCCTACCGCTAACATGTATGGGATGCGAGGGAAGAACCCTGATTTATGCGACAAATGCCGCAGAAAATCATGTCTGTTCCCAGCACCGTGTCCGAACATGAACCGCTCTCATAAACAGATACTTGAATTGTACCGGAAGGTTGATGCCGTTCCGGGAATCCGCCATTCCTACATCGGCAGCGGAATCCGTTACGATCTGTTCCTCGACGAGAAGGGATTTGTGGACGAGACCTCCAAGCCTTACCTCAAGACTTTGATCCTCGACCACACTTCGGGGCGGATGAAAGTCGCTCCCGAGCACACCGAGGACAATGTACTTCAGTACATAGCCAAGCCTTCATTCAATTTGTTCGTGAAGCTCCGCAGCGAGTTCGATAAGATTTGCGCGCAGAATGGACGGCGTACAGGAATTGTCCCTTATTTCATCTCATCCCACCCCGGATGCACGATCAAGGACATGGAGAAACTGTCCAGGAATCCGGCCTTGAAAGGAATCTACATGGATCAGGTGCAGGATTTCACTCCGACACCGATGACCACCTCCTCTGTGATGTACTACACCGGAATTGATCCCCGGACCATGAAGCCGGTGTTCGTTGAGCGCGATCCCGAGAAGAAGAAGAGACAGAAATCGTTTTTTTTCAGAAAATAGTTCTCTCTTTGCTTCGCAATTCGGAAAAATGTCTTAATATTGCACCCGAAAACGAATATGACTATGACATCAGATCAGAAGAAAAGGCACGTGGTAAGCTACGAGAATATGTCAGACGCGCTTGCCGCGGCGTTCAATGAAAAATATCCAGGCGGGTTCAGCGACTATCTCCCTGACCTTGTAAAGTACCCTAAGCCGGACGGCACTTCTTTCTATGCCGTCACTGTCGAGACTGATGACTCGATCAATCTGGTGAAGATCAAGGTGAAGACAGATGACGCCGAGGCTCTTGAGAGGTGGCTGGAGGGAGAGGAGGACGCCGAGAACGAGGATGTGGCCGGATCCTCCGCCGATGCCCCGGCCGAGTCTGCCCTTCCGGATGACAACATCTCGCAGTACGGCGGAGATGATGATTCCGCGGAATAGCATGCTTATAAAACGTAAAATCTTGGCTTGAAGTCCATAAGGATTCAAGCCATTTTTTTCATCCCATCCACTATTCCTTTTCCTTTTCCCTTTCCGTTTTCCAACCCTTTTTCTCTTTTCGTTCCCTTTCCCTATCCCTTTTCTTTTCTTTTTCCCTTTCCTCTTTTCATCCCCGTTTCCACGTACTCATCCCCTCTTTCCGAATGAATATGCTGACCTATCGCAAAATGATCATTCAGTTGTCCAACTCTTCCTGATCATAGAACATCTTTCCGGTCTCAATGTCACCGAATACCTTTTGGGCCAATAGTGATACCATTTCCAAAATTCATTTCGTTGTCTATTGTTCATTAACAGAACAGTGCCCTGCCTATAGACTGACCGTTTTGGCCGCCGTCTGTATGTCGGAGGATGCGTTTATTGAGTCTCCCAGGTGTGTCAAAGCATTCACACCTGGAGTGGCATTCAGTTGTCTGTCAAAAAGTTGCGTTTCAAGGTGTGCGGCGTTTCTCGCACCTTGAGGTGAACGTAGGCCGCAGGAGGCCCTGAGACATTGGTTG
>DJOW01000068.1:0-5201 GCA_002437305.1 Bacteroidales bacterium UBA6428 | reverse complement strand
AGTTGTGTTTCAAGGTGTGCGGTGTTTCTCACACCTTGAGGTGAGCGTAGGCCGCCAGAGGCACTGAGACATTGGTTGAGTCTCCCAGGTGTGTCAAAGCATTCACACCTGGAGTGGCATTCAGTTGTCTGTAAAGAAGTTGCGTTTCAAGGTGTGTGGCGTTTCTCACACCTTGAGGAGAGCGTAGGCCGCAGGAGGCCCTGAGACATAGGTTGAGTCTCCCAGGTGTGTCAAAGCATTCACACCTGGAGTGGCATTCAGTTGTCTGTCAAGAAGTTGCGTTTCAAGGTGTGCGGCGTTTCTCACACCTTGAGGAGAGCGTAGGCCGCCGGAGGCCCTGAGACATTGGTTGNNGTTGTCTGTCAAGAAGTTGCGTTTCAAGGTGTGCGGCGTTTCTCGCACCTTGAGGTGAACGTAGGCCGCAGGAGGCCCTGAGACATTGGTTGAGTCTCCCAGGTGTGTCAAAGCATTCACACCTGGAGTGGCATTCAGTTGTCTGTCAAGAAGTTGTGTTTCAAGGTGTGCGGCGATGTCGCTGAAAGGTAGGCCTTAAGTCTTTGATTAATGTCTCGCGCTTCACCAGTTATATAGGGACAGAGGGTACCCGAGTAGCAACATTTGTCTGATTATGGACTTGTTTCTGTGGCGATTTCATTATTTTTGCATCGGTTAGACGCATGCGTTAAAAATAACCAGAAGGGAGTTATCATGCCGTTTTTCAGGACAGCGAACAGTGAAAAAGATGATGAGGAGGATTCATAGGATATTGGTGAAAGTGCTTTTTGGAGCATTAGCCATTGGAGCCATCGGATGCACGGATGGCTTAGCGACCGGAAACTTGAGTGACGGTGACCTGCTTTTTGTCGTGAATGGACATGGGAACAACATCACCATTGTGACAAGCGGCGTGGACGGGCTTGGAATTGATCATGTGGCGGTTTACTCGCAAGGAAACATCATTGAGGCGATTCCTGAATATGGGGTAGTGGAACACCCGCTGGATAGTTTTATGCTCAGGTTGGGCGACGGGGAGTCCGTGCTTGTCGGCAGGATAGACGGATTGGATGTCGGGGCGAGCGTGGAGAATGCGAGAAGGTTACTTGGCAGACCTTACGATGACATATTCATGCCGAGTGACAGTGCGGTGTACTGTTCAGAGCTTGTGCAGAAGTCGTTTGTGTTCATGGACAGGTACGGTGGAGGAAAAGGAGAAGGAGAAGGAAAAGGAAAAGGAGAAGCAGCAGATGTGGACACTTCCGGAATCGGATCCAAGCGTTTTGTCTTCAACACTGTCCCGATGTCGTTCCATGACAGCACAGGCAATGTGACTGAGTTCTGGACAAAATTCTATGCCGCCCGTGGCCTGAAAGTTCCGGAAGGGGAGCCGGGAACAAACCCTGGCCAGCTGTCCAGAGATCCGAATGTGAAAATTCTAGGCATTCTTGCCGCCACAGTACATCAAAAGGCTCAGTGACCGTAGGTCGGTCGCTGAGCCTGTCAATGCATTCCTGTCAGCCTGAAATCATCAATCGACTCTCTTGACAGAGACCGCCCTTCCTAAGGACTTGATCATCACACTCAAGTCCTTAGGGGCTTTATATCTGATGTTTGACGCTCCAGTCGCATCCTCAACCATGATTGAACGTGTAACATTCACACTGCAATTTGCCGCTCCTGATGTCTCAAGGATGGCATTCTCTGTCTCTGCATTCATCGCTTTGACATTTGAAGCTCCGGAAGCATCAACTTCAAGTGTTTCTATTGTCCCCTTAAGGTTTACCTCACATGCCCCCGAAGCGTCAAGCTCGACTTTCCCGAAATCTCCGTCAAGGCTTGTCTTGGACGCTCCGGAAAGATCGAGCTCTGCTTCATGATAACTGCCATACACCACGCAAGAGGACGCCCCACTTATCTCAGCATCTAACTTCCCAGCATTGGCATTCAAAGTTTTAATGTGGCTGGCTCCGCTCAGTTCCAAAGAAATCTCGCCTCTGCCAAGTTCAAATGTGTCATCGCATCTCAGGCTCGTCGCTCCTGACATTTCCACTTTGCGAAGCTCTGGCATGGCGATTTCAGCCTTGCACGTCCAACTTCCCAACCGCTTATGCAATTTAGAAGGTATTTGCTTGTTCCAACCGATCTTCAACACTCCGTTACTCTCGTACACCAGAAGATATTCCTGAAGCACGCTTGGAAGTGTGACCTCTACTTTGTAAGAATCTGACTTGACAAGGTTCACCTCAACAACTCCGCTCAGGTCCAGTTCCGTGAAATTCTTGCAGTTAAACTTGCATTTTGTGTAGTCTACATCAACCTTTGATGCCGCTGTCAGATACAACGATTCTGCCGGGTACTCAGCCTTGGCGTTAAGGCCGTTCGCAGTGAACATAAGGAGCGCAACAGCCCCTAAAATCATAAACTTTTTCATAACTCTTTTATTTTGTTGATCTTGTCTAGTCCGTCAAGTAATTCTCCATAATATTCTTTTAATATGACCGCCTTTGCCGCATCATCAAGTTCTTCCGGCAACTGATCAATCATCGGCACTGTCTCCTCAGCGATGCTGCTCACCGTCGTCTCCCAATGATTTTCCAGATCCCTTGTGAATATCTCTCTATACATAGATGTAACTTTCTCTGAATATGCTAGATACACGGCTCTTGGATCATTCGCCACACCGGCGAACCAATCAACCTTGCCGACAGGACGGTTTATGAACATCACTGCGGCGACTGCGGCTGCGGCCACGACGGCAGCTCCACTGAATATTCCCGTGAATATCCTCTTCCGGCGGCTTGCCTTGTCCGTCCGTTTTTTTTGTGCGGACTCCAGCATCGCGTCAAGTTTGGCCTCAAACCGGAACTCATGCCCAGAAGGAACTTCCTGATCGTCCAGAACCGCTGGATTGTTGTTTATATATTCTTTAAAGTCGGTCATATTCCATTTTCTTTAATTTCTCGGCCAATTTTGCCCGGCCTCTTGAAAACTGTGTCCTCAAGGTGCCTTCACGCTCTCCTGTCATGGCCGCGATCTCCTCGTAGTCAAGCCCTTCCAGAAGTACAAGGTTCAGGATCATCCTGTAGTTACCAGGCAACTCATCAATAGCCCTGCGAATCTCTGCTGCCTCTGAGGCATTCCCCGAGAACTCAACAGGGCTTACGCTGTCATAACCAGAAGCATCGGTGGCATATTCATCAAGGAAAAGCCTTTCACGTCTTTTCCGCCTGACCGCGTCGATGGATTTCCTGATGCAGGTCCGGCTGAGCCACACCGCCACTTGCGCCTCGTCTTTGGGAACGATTTCCGATGAGATGAACTTGAGGATGGTGTCCTGCATGATCTCCTCAGCCTCGCCGCTGTCGCGGACAATCCGCAGGCTTGTGTTGTAAAGCCTGCGGGCGTGTGCCTTGTAGAATGCTATGGACTCTTCTCTTGTCATCGTTTCTTTGTCGTTTCGCAATATAAACGAATCTTTTCATAGATTGTTACAAGAATTTCGTAATATTTTGAAAAAGTCGCGTCGACAGGTTCTGACAAAACAAAAAAGATCCGGAGTCTCCCGACCGCAGACCTTTTTTCATTTCATTTGGCTTAAAAGATTCTTGTTTTGTGACGATAATCACTATCCGGATGCAAAGGTACGGCTCTCAACCGACTGCCGCAATACCAATATGTTGTTATAGATTCCGGCAGACACGCTGAAATCATACCAGTTTTTGTTATTATAGCCCGGAAGAAGACTTCCAGAGAGATTAAATCAATATTTTTTCCGTATTTTTGTCCCCTAAATCTTCGAATATGAACTTCACCGGAATAATCGTCGGCGCGGCGACATTTCTAATAATAGGAATATGTCATCCTATTGTCATAAAGATGGAATATCACTGGGGCAAAGGCAGCTGGTGGCTGCTGCTGCTTGTGGGTTTGGCTTTCGCTGCCGCGTCCATATTCATAAAACGTGATGTGCTGTCAACAATCTTTGGGGCGGCGGCATTCTCTTGCTTCTGGGGCATACTGGAGGTCTTTCAGCAGGAAAAAAGGGTCCTGAAAGGGTGGTTCTCGGAGAATCCGGCACGCCACGCCTATTATGAGTCGATAAGGCGAAAGAATACAAATAATAGATAATCATACTGTTATGAATTTTAAACTACTATCGGCATTGGCAATGGCCGCGGCCCTGTCAGGGATGACATCCGTCTGGGCTCAAAAGAAGGCAATGGACCACGATGTCTACGATTCGTGGCAGAGCGTGTCCGACATCCAGAGAAGCGATGACGGCAACGTTCTCGTGTGGTGTGTCAACCCGCAGGAAGGGGACGGAACTCTTTATGTCAGGAATATGACTCCGGGACGGAAAGGAAAGCCTTCCTGCCGGGAGATCAGCGTCCCACGCGGCTACCAGGCCTCCCTTGACCCTGAAGGCAAATGGCTTTACCTTAGGATCAAGCCACAGTTCGCCAAGACCCGCCAGGAGAAGATAGACAAGAAGAAGGCCGAGAACATGACGAAGGACACCCTGGCCGTTGTCGATCTCTCCACAATGACCGTCAGGAAGTACGGACGCGTGGATTCCTACGCCACAGGCTCGACAGCCAAGCCGTACATCGCCTACAAATCCACTTGGAAGCACTACAAGGACACCTCCGACAAGAAAGGAACCGACAAGTCCGGGCTCATCATCCTTAACCCGGCCACAGACAGGAAGGACACCCTTAAGTACATTGACGCATACTCGTTCAATCAGGACGGTACCGTGCTTCTGATGACCTCGAAGAAGGACAAGAAGGACTCTCTCTCGGCCACGGCGGTGCTGATCGCCCGCGCTCCGGCCTGCCTTGACACACTGGCCAAGGGTTCTGAGTCCTACAGGTGCCTGACCCTGAGCGACGCTGAGGACCAGCTGGTTTTCCTTGGATCCAAGGACAAGGGCAAGGATCGCAACAAGCGCCAGGCTCTCTACCTGACAAGCATCAAGTCCCTGAAGACGGGAAAGAAGGCTGTTCCGGTGGCGGCCGACAGCACCACCGTCATCAGCAAGGACGGAAGGTGGGCATATTCAACGAAAGTGATCGTTCCGGAAGGAACGAAGGTCGACGGCACTCCAGGCTGGACTCTCAACGAGAACACCGGACTCCAGTTCACCCCGGACGGCAAACGCCTCTTCCTCGGCATCGGAGCGATCCGCCCAGCGAAGGACACCA
>DJOW01000054.1:893-54153 GCA_002437305.1 Bacteroidales bacterium UBA6428 | reverse complement strand
CGGCAGGGCAGGAATTCCGGAGGGAAGAGGAAGCTTCCCCGGGCGGCTGAGTAATGCGACCGGGCCGGACGCGGGCGTGCGGCCTGGATTCAGCCTGGGGAATCAAGGAAACAAGAGCCTTGGCCTTCGGCAATTTGGAGCCGACGGGCGTGCGGGAAAGGAGGTCCTTCATCATACGGGCAAGGCCTACGACCTTAAGTGTGTCGTCCGGAGTGTTCCAAATCTCGGGACGCAAGAGGATATATTCATCGATGAAAGGGATGGTGCCTTCCTTGCTGGTTTCGTCACGACGGGATGAAAGCCAGTAGAGCAGATCACCTTCAAGGTGCTTGAAGAAGGCGGTGTCACCTTTTGCCAAGGTTCTGTCCTCCAGCGCCCTCGCCATGGAAGCGACATCCTGGTCCACGCTGAAAAGCTTGTCCATCAAAACGGAGGAGGCCGAGCCGCCATATTCATAAGAAGCGTCAGACAAGACTATGTCAAGAAGCAGCTCAAGCGCTTTGGTGTCCATCCCCCTGCCGATGATGGTGCCGGAACGGTCCAAAAGGAACATTCTCGGGGTCTGGATCACACCGTACTTCATCTGATAATCAGACCTGACCTCGGGATCCCAGAGATGAATGACCTTTGTTTTGGGAGCGCGGACGGTGAACTTTGAGTCACGCCACTCCTTCCAACTTTCCGCGGAAACACCGGTGTAGATGGCGTAAACATCTATCGGCCAGTCTCTCGTGTTAAGTTTGGAACGCAGCAGGATCGTCTCCACCTTGCATTTGGAACAGTCCGTGTCATAGAAGAACAGCACACGGTAACGGGCGGACTGTCCACCGACCTCAACCTTGACTCCCTCCGGTGTTTCCATCTCCACGGCCGGAGCCTTCATTCCCAACAATGACTGACGGTTGAAATCGGCGTAAACCTTGGCGTTCAGAAGCGCCTCATCAGACCCCAAGTCTATTAGACCTGGTGCGAACCACTTGTCTGTCAAGTGAATAGCCACAGCCTCATCGCCCATCACAGGAGACTCAAGGTAGTGGTCATAAATCTTAAGGGCAATGTGGCGTTGAAGGGCGGAGTCCTTGGCGGAACTGATCAGGAGGTCACACTCATCGTTCTTCACCTCGATCCTTTCGGGTTCAAGCGTACGGAAATACTCTTCCAAACGCGCGTCGAGAGCCGCCAGGCGTGTCGAGTCGATCTGCCCGGCGCAATGAAGCGACGGTGCCAGGCATAAAAAAAGGCCTGTGAATATTATCGCGAACCTTCTCATCCGACCTCAGGCAACACGACTCCCTCAGGGATAAACTGAGACAGATCACCATGATGGCGGACAACATCCCTCACGGCCGATGAGGAGATGTGGGAATATTCCTGGGCGGTAGGAATAATGATTGTGTCCACTTCCGGAGCCAGATGACGGTTCGCGTCCGCGATCGCCTGCTCATTGTCAAAGTCGGTCATATTCCGAACCCCTCTGACAATGTGGCGGACCTCAAGTTCACGACAGATGTCAACGGTAAGCCCCTCATAGTGAATGATCCGGACTCCGTCCATTCCACGGGTGGCCTGACGGATGATGTCCTCGCGCTGCTCCATCGAAAAGAAGCCGCGCTTGTCCTGATTGATTCCCACGGCCACAACAACCTCGTCAAAGATGGTCAGCGCCCTTGTCAAAATGTTGAGATGGCCTGACGTGAACGGGTCGAAAGACCCTGGGAACAATGCTGTGCGGTGATTCATTTCCAAACTTTCGCAAATAGGCAATTACTTACTGTAAAATACATTATCTAACATTATCCAAAGGTGATTGCCCACCTTGTCAAAAACAGAATGACAGGCTCTCCTCTCCTGATTCACAACCGCCAGTTTATAGGAGCCTTGCCCTCGCCGGCAAGTATCTCGTTCGTCCTGGAGAAGTGACGGCAGCCGAAGAAAGCGCCCCTTGCCAACGGTGACGGATGCGCCGCCTCCAGCACGTGGTGCCTGGAAGTGTCGATGAGATCCTTCTTACTTCTGGCGTAATTGCCCCACAGCAGAAAAACGACACCAGTGCAATTATCTGAAATGTAGCGGATTACGGCATCAGTGAACTTCTGCCAGCCTATTCCGCTGTGTGAGGCCGCCTCTCCCGAGCGGACGGTCAGGATTGAGTTCAGAAGCAGAACCCCTTGACGCGCCCAATTCTCAAGGTCAGGACGGCCGCTCATCTTGACACCGAGGTCATCCTCGATTTCCTTGAATATGTTCTTGAGCGACGGTGGGGCCGGCACGTTGTCCGGCACCGAGAAACTCAGCCCCATCGCCTGGCCATAGCCGTGGTAGGGGTCCTGCCCGAGAATCACCACCTTGACCTGATCGACGGGGGTCAACTCAAAAGCCTTGAAAATCTCCGGGCCGGGAGGAAAGACCACCTTCCCCTTCGCTTTCTCCTCGTGAAGATAACGCGCAAGCGCGGCGAAGTAGGGTTTGTCGAACTCACTTTGCAGCGCTTTTTTCCAACTCTTCTCTATCCTTACGTCCATAACGATTATTCTGACCATCCCGAAGACAAACCTGTCACACCATTGACTTGGACAGCGGCGTCCCGGGAATCCCTTATGACCGCTAAGATAGAAATTAATCTTTGAATATGTAAGAAATCACATCGTCAATGTTCTTGACGTAGTGGAATGTCAGCCCCTCAACGTAGACCGGCTTGATGTCCTCGACATCCTTGCGGTTGTCCTCGCTTATCACGATCTCCGTCACTCCGGCGCGTTTGGCGGCGAGGATCTTCTCCTTGATTCCGCCCACAGGAAGCACACGGCCTCTGAGCGTCATCTCACCGGTCATCGCGATCCCGGGCTTCACAGCCTCTCCACGCAGTGCGGAGACCATTGAGCTGACCATTGTGATTCCGGCAGACGGGCCGTCCTTAGGAACGGCTCCCTCAGGGACATGGACGTGGATGTCCTTGGCGCCGAACTCCTCGGAAGTCATCTTGGCAAGACCCGGATGAGCCTTGATGTACTGATAGGCGATCGTGGCGGATTCCTTCATCACGTCTCCCAGATTTCCTGTCATCGTCATGACGCCCTTTCCATTGCTCACCGAACTCTCCACGAAAAGAATTTCGCCGCCCATCTGTGTCCAGGCAAGGCCGGTCACAACACCGGGAGCCTCATTCCCTTTCTGCAGGTCGTGGAAATTGGTCGGCAGCCCGAGATATTCCTTGAGATTCTCCTTCTTGATGACAGAAGGGTACTCCTCCCCCAACGCGATCTTCTTGGCCGTCACACGGGCGATCTTGGCAATCTGCTTCTCAAGGCCACGGACACCGGACTCACGGGTGTACTCATCGATTATCGCCGCCAGGGCGGCCTTGTCGATGCGGAGCTCCTTCTTGCCGATTCCGTGCTCCTCAAGCTCCTTAGGCACCAGGTAACGCTTGGCGATCTCCATCTTCTCCTCGGCAAGATAACCTGTGACGTTGATCAACTCCATTCTGTCCAACAGGGCTGACTGGATCGTCGAGATGTTGTTGGCTGTCGTGATGAACAACACGTTGGAGAGGTCGTAGTCTATGTCCAGATAGTTGTCGTGGAACGCTATGTTCTGCTCTGGATCAAGCACTTCCAGAAGGGCTGACGAAGGATCGCCCTTGTAGTCGCTTCCCACCTTGTCGATCTCGTCCAGGACTATCACAGGATTGGATGTCCCGGCCTTGTCGATTCCGTTCAGGATACGTCCCGGCAAAGCGCCGATGTAAGTCTTCCTGTGGCCTCTCAACTCGGCCTCGTCATGCATGCCTCCGAGGGCTATCCGGACATACTTCCTGCCCAACGCCTTTGCGATTGATTTTCCGAGACTTGTCTTGCCCACTCCCGGAGGACCGTAGAGACAGAGAATCGGGGACTTCATGCTCCCTTTCAATTTCAGGACGGCGAGGTACTCGATGATCCTTTCCTTCACTGTGTCAAGGCCGTAGTGGTCACTGTCCAGCACTTTCCTCGCGTGCTTCAGGTCAAGATTGTCCTTCGACATCTCGCCCCACGGCAGGTCGAGCATGAACTCGATGTAGTTGTACTGGATGCTGTAGTCAGGCGAGGACGGATTGTACTTCTCAAGCTTTGCAAGTTCCTTCTCGAACTGCTTTCCGACAGCCTCCGGCCACTTCTTCGTCTTGGCCTTGGCGCGGAACTTCTCGAATTCCTCCTCGTCATCCATGCCAAGCTCCTCCTGTATGGTACGGAGCTGATTGTTGAGGTAATACTCTCTTTGCTGCTGGTCGATGTCGCTCTTTACCTTCTGGTTGATCTCCTGTTTTATCTTCAGAAGCTGGATCTGGGTGTCCAAAGCCTGAAGCAGTTTCATGGCTCTTACCGTGACATCATCGATTCCAAGCAGCTGCACCTTCTCCATAAAGTTCTCCACCTCGACGGTCGTAGCGATGAAATTCACCAAAAAGGCGTAATTGTCAATGGATTTCAATGCACCGACAGCCTCCTTAGGGGCGAAAGAGGAAGACCTTATGATGACCGCGGCCTTTTCCTTAAGAGACTCGGCAATCACTCTGGTGTTGTTGTCGTTTTCGGGAATGACGTCCTCGATGTACTTGACCCTCGCAGTGATGTAAGGCTCATAGGACACCACACCGTTCATACGCATACGCTTGACACCCTGCAAGATAGCCGTGATCGTGCCATCCGGCATCTCAAGGACCTTCATGATGCGGCTGACCGTGCCATAGTCATAAAGATCCTTCTCATGAGGGTCTTCCACCGTGACATCCACCTGAGGCACAGCCCCGATGAAAGCGTCCCGCTTTTCCGCGTCCTTGATCAACGCGATCGACTTTTGTCTTCCGATGGTGACAGGATAGACCATCCCAGGGAAAAGCACAGCATTCCGCAATGCCAGGATAGGCAAAGTCTCGGGCAGATCCGCGGCTTCCACCTTCATCTGGTCTTCTCCCTGCATCACAGGGATTATGTTCACTTCCGGGGCGGCGCCCGGGAAGAAAATATTCTTATTATCTGTGTTCATAATGCACTACGTTATAAAATATACCGCTTCCGACTGCCAATTTGACAGAATCAGTGTGGTACAACAAGCGATCGCGTAGATGGTCAATCTCCGTGCCAGAAAAAAATATGGATAATAATTTGGCATATGATTTTGAATATTAAAAAAATAAGTCTATTTTTGCAACCCCAAACGAACTTTGGGTGTATTTATGGTAAATCCTAATAAATATTAATAGATTATGACAAAGGCAGAAATCGTGAATGAGGTTGCGAAATCAACCGGTATCGAGAAAATCGCAGTGCAGTCCGTTATCGAGGCTTTCATGGACATAGTGAAAGGTTCCATCATCAGAAAAGAGCCTGTGTACCTCCGTGGCTTCGGCAGCTTCATTGTCAAGCACAGAGCGAAGAAGGCGGCCAGAAACATCACCAAGAAGACAACTATGACCATCCCGGCTCACGACATTCCGGCTTTCAAGCCTGCAAAGGTCTTCGTGAACGCTGTCAAGGAGGAAAAATAATTTTTAAATTTCTTTTATTATGCCAAGCGGAAAAAAGAGAAAGAGACATAAGATGTCGACGCACAAGCGTAAAAAACGCTTGCGCAAGAACAGACACAAGAAGAAGTAATGCTTCTGTGCCTGCCATTTTAGCAGTCTGCTAAGAGAAAAAGGCTGACCGGAAGTGCCGGACAGCCTTTTTTATTATCGTTGAGCAATAGGTTGGCTATAGATCAACTTATTATAACACCTTTGTAATTTCCTTATGGAGTCAGAAAAATCAGAAAAAGATCTGATCGTCGATGTCACATCGACAGAAGTTCGCATCGCGCTGATGGAAAACCACCGGCTGATTGAACTTAACAAAGAGTCCAGCAAGGGGCACAGCTTTTCCGTCGGGGATGTCTACCTTGGAAAAGTGAAGAAGATTCTTCCCGCGCTCAATGCTGCCTTTGTGGACATCGGAGACAAGAAGGAAGCTTTTGTCCATTACCTTGACCTGGGGCTCCACTTTGCCCCATTCGATGAATTTGTGCGCAAAAGCAACCCGAACACGGATCTTCACGAACTGTACGCAGGCATCAACATCGGACCTGTACTTGAGAAAGAGGGGCGCATCGAGAATGTGCTGAAGCCGGGACAGATGATGATCGTACAGATCGTAAAGGAACCGATCTCCACGAAAGGGTCACGACTGACCGCGGAAATTTCATTGGCAGGACGCAACATTGTACTGATTCCCTTCGCCGATAAGGTAAGCGTCTCCCAGAAAATTTCCTCAAAGGAGGAGAAAAAGAGACTCGAGACCCTGGTCAAGAGCATCCTTCCTAAAAACTACGGGGCGATCATCCGCACGGCGGCCGAGGGCAAAAGGGCGGCGGTCCTTGTGGCCGAGCTTAAGTCTCTCATAGAGAAATGGGAGTCCTCGTGGCAGAAAATCGCCAAATTCAAGGGCATACAGCTGCTTTTCACAGAGTACAGCAAGACCACAACCATCCTCAGGGATCTCCTGAACGACTCATTCTCCAACATCTACGTCAACGACGAGAATGTCTTCGAGGAGACAAAGAAGTACATCTCCTTGATCTCACCGGATCAGGAAAAGATTGTCAAACTGTACAACGGAAAGGATCCAATCTTCGACCATTTCGAGGTCACCAGGCAAATCAAAAGCTCTTTCGGCAAAGTGGTGCCGATGAAGCAGGGAGCCTACCTGGTCATCGAGTCCACCGAGGCGCTGAATGTGATCGACGTGAACAGCGGCATCCGCTCCAAGACCGACAACCAGGAGGAGAACACCTTCGAGGTCAACAAGATAGCAGCCGAGGAAATCGCCCGGCAGCTCAGGCTTAGGGACATGGGAGGAATCGTGATAGTGGATTTCATCGACATGGAGTCCGGTGAGCACCGCAATGAGCTTCACAAGTACATGCAGTCGCTCATGGAAAACGACAGGGCCAAACACAACGTGCTTCCCCTCACCAAGTTCGGGCTGATGCAGATTACCCGCCAGAGGATCCGTCCAGCCACGGAGATCAACACTTCCGAGGTCTGCCCTATGTGCCACGGCACAGGCAAGATCTCGTCAAGCGCCGTGATCGATGAACAGATCGAGCGGAACATAGCCTACTGTGTCGAGCACGGGAAGACCGACCTGACACTTAAGGTGAGCCCGATTCTGGGAGCCTACCTGAAGCGTGGCTCGGCCATGCTGTCGGACAAATCCTTTATCGGAAAGTGGAAGAAGAAGTACAAATGCCGGATCAACCTGATCGAGGTGACCGACTTCACAGTTCTGCAGAATGAACTTTATGATGAGAAAGGGGACAGACTTTAGTCCCCTTTTTTAATGAACCTCCGGACGAGAGCCGCAAGAAGAATCAACACGGCCATCATGGTTGAGATTCGCCCGATGAAGTCACCGTGGATGACAAAGAATGTCTTTTCGTCACTCAGGCCGACCTTGCCCTTAAGGACCTCAGGCTTCCACCAGGAGGTGCGCGAGACCACCTTGCCCGACGGGTCGATTATGGCCGAGATGCCGGTGTTGGCGCTGCGGGCTACCCAACGGCGTGTCTCGATCGCCCTCAGGCTGGAATACGACAAATGCTGGACATAGCCCGGGGTGTCACCCCACCACGCGTCATTGGTGATCACGGCCATAAGGCGCGCGCCCCCACGGACATATTCAGTGCAATACTCTCCGTAAACGGATTCGTAGCAGACCGCGCACCCCACTGGAATCGTCTCCCTCACTGTGGCGGAGCCGTCGGGAGAGGTTGCATATTCATTGAAATGCAAAGGTCCAATCTCTTTCTGGCCGATGTCGCGCCCCATCACCCCACCAAGCCAATCATCAATCCTGCAGAAAAACGCCGGGTATGGCGTCATCTCAACACCCACGACAAGTTTGCTTTTGTGGAATATCTCCGGATAGCTGAAAGCGTCAAGCATCAAGGCCGAGTTGTGTGTTTCCATCCACACTCCGTCCCCTGCCTGGCGGGCGGTGCATGATGGTCTGAGAGCCCTTTTCAAGTAGGTCCTCGAAGATGCTCCGACAAGCAGATTGGCGTTAGGGTGCTCCTTCAAAAAAGAAGTAAGGCGCCTGACAGTAGGACTTGATGACAGATCGTTTGTGACCACGTCCCAAGTGAATGTCTCGGGTGCGGCAAGAAGCACGGGGACGCTGTCTTGAATGTCGGCGAATTGGCCGAGCAGCAACTCATTCTGCTCCGCTTGAGTCATTCCCCCGAACTTGTTGTACGGATCGATGTTTGGTTGCGCGATGACAACATCAAGAGTCTCGTCACAAGGTTCAGGCTTCAGGAATGAAGACACCACCGGAGGAGCGACAAACAAAGCCAAAGTTCCTGACAGAGCCGCTGACCTGGCCTTCCGATTGAACATCATCCAACGTCCGGTCACAATGGAATCAAGGATGCCGAAGACACTGAGATTGGCAGCCCAGACAAGCAGCGAGCCTCCGAGGGTTCCGGTATATTCATACCATTGAATCCATCCTGTGGTGCGTGCGAAGGCGTTGCCAAGCACCAGCCATGGCCAACTGATCTGCGCCTCGGTCAGGTACCATCGTTCCCAGGCGATCCAAGCGAAGGCAAGGAATATGTACGGAAGCGCACCGTTGAGCCATTTTCTGCTCCACCTGAAAAGTCCGAAAATGAGCGACATCTGAAAAGCGTTGGCGAGAATCGCGAAGACTCCTCCACCCACCGTTGCGTTGCAGACCCAGAAGGTAGTCGCGGCGTTCCAAAGCACAAAGCACAGGTAATGCCACCGGCAAAAGCCCTTCATTCCATCGCTGGCGGCGAGGTTCTCGGCCCACAGCAACGGCACAAACGCGATCAAAGACAACCAACCCGTTCCCTGAACCAGGAACGGAACACTTAATAAAGCCGATGACAGGACAATCAGCAGTAAGATAGTAAACTTTCTGGCCATAATCTTCACAAAGGTACAGAATCCCTCTCTATAATCCGCGTCCAGGGCGTCAGAATTTGAACTCCAAACCGAAGTTGATCACAAAACGGTTGTCATGCGGAACTTTCACTCCGTCCTTCACTTCATAGCGATGGGTCATGCGCCAGAAAGCGTCGATACGCAGGAACCTGAATATGTTGGTGACGCCGACGCCCATCTCGACATAAGGGCGGTTCAGCTTGTTCATGCCCTGCGGGAAGAGCATCACAGCCCCGGACCGTTGTTCCCCAAGGATGCCGTTGTTCTCCTTTCTGATAGTACCGTAAGCAGCCCTCAAAGAAGCCACCTCCCGCCACTGCAACCTTCTGAGCAAAGGAATCTTGCCAAGGAAAAAGCCCTTGAAATTGTGCTCCCAAAACAATGTGGCCCAAAGATCAGACGCGAACTCATAATAGTCCATGCATGCGAATGAATTTCTTGAGAAGGTGTAGGTTCCGTTGCCTTCATGGATCTTCAGCATAGGGTACGGAACACGTCCGACTATTGTTCCCGTGTTGAAATCAAACTTGGAAAGGCCCAGCGGCGGGAGCGTAAGGGTGTAATGCAGGGAAAGCTCGGGGCGGAAATAGGAATATTCATTCTTGCCTATCCCCTTCGTCGACCCTATAAGATCAACGGTCACGACAGGGTATTTCGAGTAGATGTAGTGCTTGTCGAAAACTCCTCTTGTCACAATCTCATCCTTTGAGAAACGAAGCTGAAGGTGTGCCTGGTTGTACCCGACAGAATTGAACCTGTAGCCTCCGGGAGACACCATGGGGACGAACATGTTGGAGAAGACACGACGGCTCTCCAATGCCGCTATTGTGTTGAAATTCTGCGACCATTCATGCTGGTAAGACAGGGAATAATCATTCACCATGCTCATTTTCTGGCTGTTGGCCTTCGCCAGCACCGATGACATCAAGCCGCCGCTCCCATAGATGGAAGGGCCCTTGCCCAACTGCATCACATCATGCTTGTAGGAAAGCGTGAGCTTGCGTGTGGGCTGGTTGTCGAACATGTACTCAAACGTTCCTCCTCCTTTCAAAGTCTTGTCCTTGAAGCCATAGGCGGCATAGCCCATGATTCTGAACCGGCGGCTCAGTTTTTTCGTCGTGCGGATTCCCAACTGCACACGGTCGCCTTCCAACTCGTTGAAGCTGTACAGGGAGGAATAGGGACCGAAACCGACATATTCCGTGTTGAGAAAGCCGTTGACAACCATGTCCGCCAAGGCATAGAAATCCTTATAGAGCGGGACGTTCTTGATGGAGTCGACCATGTTGTAGATGCCTTTCTCCTTCTCGCTCAGCGGGTAAGGACGGACACCCTGCCAGTAGTCCTCGTCATTGTTGATGACATTCTTCCCGGCCTGCACCTGGGCGTTGATGTCTTCTTTGTCATCCTTGTAAGTGACAGTGAAATCAGGAGAGGAATAGTCTATCTGACGGTTCCCCAAGAAGGTGATCATTTTCGAGGAATCACGCATCGTGGGCGAGAAATCGACGTACATCCTGTCCTGCTTGTAGAACCATGTGGAGTCCGGAAGGCGAATGTTCACGACATCGATCGTCATGTCACGGACCCAATTGACATTGGATCCCTTCTTGAGCCTCACGTGGATGTCTCTCAGCGCGTATTCCCCGGCATCTATGGACATCTCTCCGTCAAAGGTCGGGGACGACACCCATTTGGAAGGATGGAACCTTATCTTGTAGGTCTTGCGTCCCTCGACACTGAGACTGTCGACAAGATAGTAATTGTAATATGTCATTCCCGAGGAAGACAGAGGCGAAGGAATCTCAACTTGGAATATGTTGATGTAATTCTCATAGAAGTTGGTCTTCACGTACATGTTCCCCGTGAACTGAGCAAGCATGGGATTGCTGTCAACCCCGGATATCCTGGTCGCCTTGATGACCTCCCTGTTTGAGGGCGGATCGCTTCTGTGATAGTACTTTGATGTCGATTCCGAGATAAGGACAGGCAGGAACGGCATGCCGGAGACCACAGAAGTGTCCATGTAGTCGTAGACAAACTTGAAATCCTTCGGCATAAAACCGCTTATCAGCGGACTCTGCGGATTCGTCACGTCCAGCTCCATCTTGGTGTAGACATCGCAACTGTACATGGGACGTCTTTCGGGATTGTTCCTGTCTTTCGCCTCGTCTATCTTTCTCAAGATGGAGCGCATGTAGCGGTCGTCCGGCTTCACCACCGCGGCGTTCAACTGGTCATGGACAGGCTTAAGAGAGAATTTCACCTCGTTGAAACTCCGGATGTTGATCTTCTTGATCTGTTCTTCGTAGCCAAGTATGGAAGCCGAGAGCAGGCTCAAGGTGTCTCTTGTCTCAAGAAAAAAACAACCGTTCATGTCAGCCGAAACCCCCACCGTCGAGTTTTTGAAATAGACTCCGGCAAAGGGGATGCCCTCGCCCGTGGAAGCATCCACGACCTGCCCCTTCACCTTTGTCGCCTGCGCCAAGGCATCAGGAAGGAAAAGGATAACAAGCAGGACGGTCACAGATACGATTCTTGCTATGTGTCTTAAGTAGAATGTCATTTTACGTTTTTCTGGATCCCGGTCACCGGATCCTGTCTATTTTCAACTGCTGAATCTTGTAACTGTCACCACAGTTGCTGACAAAGATCGTGACTTCAAAAACCTCCCCGCCGGCGTTCATAAAACCAAGAGCATACTTGGAATTGGATCTTGACGCGGTATGCCGGATCTCGAAAGAACGCGGAGTATGGCTGTCAAAAAAGGCTTTGAGTATCTGCTTCGCTTGATTCTTGCTCGACACGTTCGTCGTGGACATGATTGTTATCTCAAGATTGTCATCAAACCACACGGAAAGTCTCTCCGCATCACCCCGGCCAAGATACTTCGCAATCGGGACGAACACATCATAACTGTCAGCGGCGGCGGTGCCGTTGACCCCGAAAATCATGACAGCGACAGCTGTTAATATCCTTGCAAAAGCCTTCATGACAAACTTAAGGTATGCAACAAATACCGAGCCACTTTCATTTTGAAAAATCAAGACATGTTCTTATTTTTGCAACCATGAAGATCAGCCTGCTTACTGTCGGGAAGACCGATGTTGATTGGGTGCGGAAAGGTCTGGAGACATATTCTTCCAGACTGGTTCACTACGTCCCGTTCAGCGTCTGCGAAATCCCTGAGCTTAAGAACACCTCGGCGCTCACCAAGGACCAGATAAAGGACAAGGAGGGGACGATCCTGCTCAAGAACATAAAGCCCTCGGACAAGGTCATCCTGCTCGATGAGCACGGTAAGGAGTTCCGTTCCGTAGAGTTCGCCGAGGAAATCCGAAAGATGGCCTGCGGTGGCAAAGATGTTGTATTCATCATCGGCGGCGCCTACGGCTTCTCGCAAGCGGTCTACGACAGATGCGACGGCAAGATGTCCCTGTCGAGGATGACTTTCCCGCACCAGATGGTCAGAGCCATATTCGCGGAACAGCTTTACAGGGCCTTCACAATCATAAAAAGAGAACCTTACCATCACGAATGAGCACAAGAAGGTTTGGCATAAGAAACTGTCTGGCCGGGGGATTTATGGCGTTCGCCATAATCCTTCTCGTTTTCTCGCTGTCCGCAAGCAATCTTCCGGGCAACACTGAAAGAGTGGCGCAAAGGGTCAGCAGGACCATAACGGACAGAATGCACCTGCTTGATGAGTACATCAACTCGGCCCTCACCGCAGACAGAAGGACATGGGCAGGCCACAACAATGTTCCGCGTGACATGGTCATCTACAGGTACATTGATGACACCCTCCAGTCCTGGAGCAACCAGTTTCCGATCAGGAATGACAACATAGCCTCAAGGATGGTTCTCGCCAGACTCTCCAAGCTCAGGGAAAGTGCCGTCTCCCCTCTTGTCCTGGTGGGCGAGGATCCATCATTCGTGAACTATGGCCAGAAATGGTATCTGGTGAAATCGAAAAGCCTTGGCAGCAGGAAAGTCATCGCGGGGCTTGAGGTCATGGACTCGATGTCCGAGGAAAGCCCGAACGGAGTGAACAGAAAACTTGGATTAGGGAGAAACTACACTATCGTGCCCCTGTCCGAAAGCAGCGGATCACCGGTCACTCTCGATGGAAAGCCGGTGCTCAAGATCGCGGCGAATTCAGCCTCCGGGCAGTCCGCTGCCACGCACTCGACAATGACATGGCTTGCGATCGCATGCTTCATCATCGCATCCTTGCTGCATCTGTTCGAGAAAAAGACACTCAAAAGGCTTGTCCTGGTGCTCTCTTGCCTGCTCGCAGTGATCATCGCCACCTATTTCTGGGGCGAGAACATGAAGAACAGTTCCTGGCTTTTCTCTCCTACGGTCTACGCCGACGGCCAGCTGTTCAACTCTCTGGGGGCGGTGCTGACAGTCTCGCTGCTGATAATCCTTAGCGTCTGCTGCGTCTTCGTGACAAGAAACGACATCTTCAGAAGGATCCTCAAGGCACGCCGCAGGAAAGGAACACTCTGGCTCTACTCCGCCTGCGTGTCCTTACTGATGGCAGGGGTCCTGGTCTTTGTGCACGTCATGTTCAAAAGCGTCATACTGAACTCCAACATTACTTTGGAGCTTTACCAGCTCAACGACCTTGACGTGTACAGTTTCCTTGTCTATCTGACAGTCACAGGGCTTCTGATGACAATCCCGCTCCTCACCCAGCTGCTCATGCCAGCGCTAAAGCATCTGCTCGGAATAAGGCACGACCTGTTCTCCGTCGGAAGCCGGACCATCACAGCGATAGCGCTGGCGGCCTACATGGTTTTCATGACCGGAACCCTGGGGCTGCGAAAGGAGCAGGACAGAGTCAAGGTGTGGGCCAACAGGCTGTCAATCGAACGGGACATCAGCCTGGAATTGGAGCTCAGGCGGGCTGAGGAGAAAATCGCTTCAGACCAACTGATTTCAACACTTTCAATAATAAAGAACAGCAACATCATCATTCTGAACAGAATCATCGAGAGTTACCTGCTGAGGGCCTCCCAGAATTACGACATGACAGTGGAGCTGTTTCCTGAGAACGAAGAGGACAAAGGCGCGATAGCCTACTTCACCGGGATGCTGACCAGAGGCATACCCATCTCGGAAGGATCACGGTTCCGGTACATGAGAGACGAGGGAGGACACAGCCTCTATGCAGGCTGCTTCGCCTACTACAACCACGACAGCGGGGTTACAATGATGCTTCTGAGGGTGTTTCCCAAGTCAAACAGAGAGAACAAGGGCTACGCTCACCTGCTTGGATACTCAGCCCCTGGAGATGTCCTGATCCCGGCAAGATATTCCTATGCCAAGTACTCCAACAAGGTCCTTACCTCCTACAAAGGCAACTATTCCTATCCAACCATAGTGGACGAGGACCTTGAGCGCGAGATCAGCGAGGCCGTTGACGGGATCGTGCGGATGAACGGCTACACGCACTTTGTCAACAACATCTCAGACAATGACCTGATCATCGTGTCCCGGCCAAAAACCGAGAACTACACCTATATTGTTGAGTTCCTTTTCCTTACCTTGATCTTTTACTTCTGTCTCTCACTCCTCACCCTCACACGCGTCCATCCCAGGCACCGGGAAAGCAACTACTACAAATCCAGGATAAACTCAGCCATGATGCTTGCTCTGATCATGACGCTGATCACCCTGGCCACCGTCAGCGTCCTCTTCGTGTACCGGAGGAACAACGCCAATCTGAGATCCTCGATGGCGGACAAGATCAACTCACTCCAGACCCTGCTCCAGGCAAGGTGCCGGTATGTTCATGATTTCACGGACCTTAGCACCCAGGAAGCGTCGGGAATTCTGGAGGACATAAGCAACACGATGAAGTCCGACATCACGCTCTACACCACCAGCGGCAAGGAATTCCGCTCCACCACACCGGAAGTCTTCGACTTGATGCTGCTCGGATCGAGAATGAATCCGGACGCGTACGAAAGCATAATATTCAAGAACAAGAGGTATTTCATCGGCAAAGAGAACATCGGAGCCAAACGGACCTACTTCCTCTACGCGCCGGTGTTCAACGCGCAGGGCAAGATGATCGCCATCATGTGCTCTCCCTACACGGACGAAAGCTTCGACTTCAAATCAGAGGCCGTGCTGCATTCCATCTCCGTCATCACCGTGTTCATGATCCTGTTGCTGCTCGCGCGCTTCATCACCGCGACGGCTGTGGACAAGATGTTCAAGCCTTTGTCAGAGATGGGACGCAAGATGAACGAGGCGAACATCAACAATCTTGAATATATAGTCTACGAGCGTGATGACGAGGTAGCCCGTCTGGTGCGGGCCTACAACCTTATGGTCCACGATCTGTACAACTCCACAAGAAAGCTGACCCAGGCCGAGAGAGACAAGGCCTGGGCAACCATGGCGCGTCAGGTAGCCCACGAGATCAAAAACCCTCTGACCCCGATCAAGTTGCAGATCCAGAGGCTTATCCGGATGAAGAAGAATGGAAATCCGGCATGGTCGGAGAGATTTGACGAAGTCTCCTCGGAGGTTCTGAAGCAGATCGACCTGCTTGCGGACACTGCCAATGAGTTCTCCACCTTTGCCAAACTCTACACAGAGGAACCGGTGGAGATCAATCTTGACAAACTCCTCAAGGAGGAGATCGACCTTTTTGACAGCAGGGACAACATCAGATTCTCCTATCTGGGCCTTGACAACGCGACCGTCAAAGGTCCCAAGCCGCAGCTCACACGAGTGTTTGCAAACCTGATAAACAATGCTGTGCAGGCGATCGAGAACGCCCAGACGGAAGCCGAGGAGAAAGGGCTGGAACCTTTCGTTGGACAGATTGTGGTGTCACTCCGTCTCTCGTCCAAGGAAGGCTACTACGACATCGTGTTCGAGGACAACGGACCTGGAGTAAGCGATGAGAACCGATCCAAGCTCTTCACGCCGAACTTCACGACAAAAAGCAACGGAACCGGATTGGGGTTGTCAATCTGCAGGAATATCCTCGAGAAATGCAACGGGGAGATTTTTTATTCCAAGTCATTCTCCCTCAAGGGAGCATGCTTCACTGTCCGCTTCCCACGCAGATAAGGATTCTTTCGCTCCAGCCGGGGATCAATCAAAAAAGAAGAAAAAACGCGCTGAGTACAAGTGCAGCGGAAAGCAGAATGTCAACCAAACGCCCATGTTTCTCCATCAGGTTGTCAAGGCTGGAACCAGCCACTAGCCAGACAAGGTTGGCGACAGGTCCAGCGAGTATCAGCAAGGCCCCGACCTTCGCGAGTTCGAGCAATGAGCTTGAATATGGCAGAACGAATGTCCCCAAAGCGGTCAAACAGAACATCCACACTTTTGCGTTGGTGACCTCTATGATTATTCCTGTTCCGATCGTGCAGGATTTTGCCATCTCCTCCTTTGACTGGCCGGACTTGACGATTATCATCACGGCGAGACAGACCATGTAAAACGCCCCGGCATAAGAAAGCCATCTGACATAGGAGCCGAGCACATCTCCAAGGAAATGCGTCACAAGCACAAGCGTGCTGTCTATGATCAGGAAACCTATCACAAAACCCCACCAGACAGTCATAGCCCGCCTGCGGCCAAAATGGATTCCAGAATGGAAAGCGCACAGATTGGACGGCCCAGGGGTGTAGCCGAGGGCCAGAATGTAAAGAAGCAGGGACGGCAGCATCTGAGAAGGCATATTCAGATCCTCCTATCATTACTGCCCGATCTTGCCGGAGACATCAAAAGAGTCGCTTTTTTCATGATCACACGCATGTAAGTTGTACAACACGAAAATAGTCAGAATATTTCACATCACCAAAACAACAAAGAGGCCCGCCGTATACGGCGGGCCTCTTTGGTAGTCCCAATAGGAATCGAACCTATATTTAAGGTTTAGGAAACCTCCGTTCTATCCGTTGAACTATGGGACCATTGGTTTTCCACAGAAGAGACTACTCGGCGCTCTTCTCGATGATCTGACGTCCTCTATAGTAACCGCACTCAGGGCAGATGTGATGATACATCACAGTTGCGCCGCAGTTAGGGCAAGTTGCGAGAGTGGGAACCGGAGCGAAATCATGGGTCCTTCTCTTGTCTCTTCTCTGCTTAGAGACCTTGTGTTTCGGATGTGCCATAGTTAATTATCTTTTAATTTATTATTTCTCTTCATTCATCAAATCCTTCAGTGACGCGAACGGCAATGAAGCATCTTTGCATTTTGGTACCGCTTCCCGATCATCCTCAGAACTCAGATAAGCCACCGCCTCGGGATCGCACTCTCCATCCGGATGGACTCTCTGCATGGGCAGAGACAGGCAAACATAGTCATAGACTATTTGACCAAGATCAAGATCCGCATCCGACTCCGGAAGCCAGACAATCTCTCTTCCCTCCTCATCCGCATCGCTGGTTTCCGCCGGTTCCCGACCGAACTTCACACTCAGGCTGACCCCGGTTCCGACCGGAAGCCTCAGATCGTCAAGGCACCTGTCACAGACTACAGTGACCTCTCCCGCGACATCGCAGTCAACCCCGATGAAGTGTCCTGACTTTTCCACAGAAACATCGACTTCAAGATCCGCGGCCAAAATCTCTGAATTCTCAAAATGCTCAAAGAACTTCTTCCCTACCCGCCGGCGGAACTCCGTCCTGCCTTGGGGCAATCCATTTATAGGAATCATCAAATTTTCATCCATAGACCCGGTAAACAGATTTGAGGGTTGCAAAGGTACACAAAATTTTCCGAATATAAAATCTTTTCGCGAATAGTTTGACTATTCGTCATCACTCGCCCCTCCGGCACGCTTCCTGTCCATAGGGTCAAGAAGGATCTTGCGCATCCGCAGATGGTGCGGAGTCACCTCCACAAGCTCATCCTCACGGATGTACTCAAGCATCTCCTCAAGCGACATCTTCACCGGAGGCGGCAGCACTACCTTCTCATCCGATCCGGCGGCGCGAACGTTTGTCAGTTTCTTTGTCTTGCAGATGTTGATGTTCAAATCCCTCTCACGCGTGTGCTCACCGACAACCTCACCGCAGTAAACCTCGTCACCGGGATCAATGAAGAATTTGCCTCTGTCCAGAAGCTTGTTCATTGAATACGCTATCGCGGTTCCTGTCTCAAGAGACACTAGAGAGCCATTCGTCCGGTTCTCGATCTCACCCTTGTAAGGCTGATACTCCTTGAATCTGTGAGCCATGATGGCCTCACCCTGTGAGGCTGTCAGAAGATTGCTCCTAAGGCCCATAAGCCCTCTTGTCGGGATGTCAAAGTTCAGAAGGGTCCTGTCGCCTCTGGGCTCCATGTGAAGAAGAGCTCCTTTCCTGCGGGTCGCAAGCTCTATCGCCGCTCCGACAAACTGCTCCGGAACTTCGATGGAAAGGTCCTCTATAGGCTCGCAACGCTGGCCGTTAATGGTCTTGTCCAGAACCTTTGGCTGACCGACCTGAAGCTCAAACCCTTCCCTGCGCATCTCCTCGATCAGAACGGAAAGATGGAGGACACCTCGTCCGTAGACCACAAATGAATCCGCGTTGAGGCCAGGCTTGACCTTAAGGGCGAGATTTTTTTCCAACTCCTTGTCCAGACGATCCTTGATGTGCCTTGATGTCACGAACTTGCCGTCCCTGCCAAAGAACGGTGAATTGTTGATTGTGAAGAGCATGCTCATTGTAGGCTCGTCTATGGAGATCGGCGGGAGAGCCTCGGGCTTCTCGGAGTCCGCGATCGTGTCACCGATCTCAAATCCGTCAATGCCGACAACAGCGCAGATGTCACCGCACTGGACACTGTCCACATTGGCCTTTCCAAGGCCATCGAAAACCATCAGCTGCTTGATCTTGTGCTTCTCCACCACTCCATACCTTTTGCAAAGGCTGACCTGCTGGCCGGTATGAAGTTCGCCCCGTGTCAGCTTGCCGACAGCGATACGCCCGACGTAAGGGGAATATTCCAGGGAGGTCACCTGAAGTTGAGGCGTGCCCTCAACTATCTTCGGGGCAGGAATCTCGGCGAGGATGGCATCCAGAAGAGGCGTGATGTCCGAAGTCGGATTCTTCCAGTCGTCCGACATCCAGCCTTGTTTGGCACTGCCGAAGATTGTCTTGAAATCAAGCTGGTCATCAGTGGCGTTCAAGGAACACATGAGATCGAAAACCTCTTCCTGAACCTCATCGGGACGGCAATTCGGCTTGTCAACCTTGTTGACCACAACTATAGGCTTCTTGCCAAGCTCCAGAGCCTTCTGCAGCACGAATCTGGTCTGAGGCATGCAGCCCTCAAAGGCATCGACAAGCAAGAGCACACCGTCCGCCATGTTAAGGACCCTTTCAACCTCACCTCCGAAATCGCTATGGCCCGGAGTGTCTATGATATTGATCTTGACACCCTTGTAGGTGACGGACACATTCTTGGCAAGAATTGTGATGCCTCTTTCCCTCTCGATGTCATTGTTGTCGAGAATCAACTGGCCAAGATTCTCAGGCTGACGCACCAGATTGGCCTGGTAGATCATCCTGTCCACGAGGGTTGTCTTGCCGTGATCGACGTGCGCTATGAGCGCGATGTTCCTAATGTCTTGCATATACCGTAAAAAAATCTTGCAAAATTACGGATTTCCAATGGAAAACCGAAAAATTGCAAGATTTTTCTTCTTTTTTTTCGCTCACAGAACTTGCAGAAGCGGCTGTTCCTACCAATTATCCGTCCTGAACGGCACCACCGGCAGTCCACGGCGTCCGGTGAGGTTGCCTATCTGGAAATCACGGAAGCAGTAGCGGACAGCCACCGGAGCCGGAACCTTGTCACTCTTCACCACCAGATTCTTCCAGCCGGAGCCTTTTCGTACCTCGGCAGGGTAGAACACTCTGTCCTCTCCGGCCACCTCGAAACCGACAATCTCCCTCCAAGGGCTGAACCCGTTCTCGTCATTGTAGAACGAAATCTCTATTTCATTCCCTCGAATTTCGCAACCCTTGAAACGTGGCCCCTCAAATGGGATATAATTCATCCCATACGTCTGGTTTAGAGCCAGATAGGACAAGCGCTGCCCTACCTCTTTCTTCTTGCAAGGATGGATCTGGTCATATTCATAAGGATAGACAAGGTCGTTGGTCGTGATGATTCCGCTGTTCGGGATCAACTCCACAGCCTTGCGCTGCGCCTCACGTATTCTCGCGCCAGAAGTCCCATCTCCACCATAGACGTACGGTGCCAGCTCAACCTCGTAGAACGGAAGTTCACCCTGCCCCCAAAGATCCCTCCAGACATTCACCATTGTGGCAAGCCTCTGGGCGTAATACTGTGGAAATCCAGCGTTCGTTTCCCCCTGGTACCAAAGGAATCCCTTCAATGTGTAATTGCGGATCGGGTACAGCATTCCGTTGTACATGATGATCGGACTATGGTAGTGATACCATCCGCCCGGCTCCCTCTTGGAGGCGTACTGTCCTGACGGCAAGGTGTTCTCAGGGTAGGAATATACCACCTCTTTAGGCAGCCAGCTTTCCACAGCCGAGCCGCCCCAATTGCAGGAAACCAATCCCACCGGGACATTAAGGACAGCGTTAAGCATCTTCGCAAAATGCCAACCCACTGCTGAAAACCAGCCAGCCGTCTCAGGTGAGGAGACCTGCCATGTTCCTTCTACAGTCTCCTGAGGTGTTTCCGCACCTGTCTTAGGAATCTTCACAAGGCGGATTTTATCTCGGTATTGACCCGACAATGCGACCTCTTCAAGCGCTCCTTCCACAGGACACGAGCCAAAGCCGTCCAACGGCATCTCCATGTTGGACTGCCCTCCGCAAAGCCAGACCTCACCGACAAGGATGTCCGAGAGTGTCACAGAGCCATCTTTGTCAGAAATCGTTATCGAATATGGAGTATAACCCGCTGCCGGAGTCTTTACGGAAAGTTTCCAATTACCTTCCCCATCGCTTTTCACTGAATATTCCTCTTCGCTCCAAGTGGTTTTGACGGACACCTTGGATGAAGGGGCCGCCTTGCCCCAAAGGTTGGCGTCGGATTTCTGCTGAAGGACAAGATGATCGCTGAGGATCTGAGGAAGCTGCACCTTGGCCTCCGATGCGACACCGGCGGCAGTCCCGGCCACCAGCATCGCCAAGATTGTTCTTAATAATCTGTGGTTCATTTTATGTTGGATAAATAACTAACGTGTTTTGTCAGCCGCGGAGCCAAACATCGCCCAAGAGGCCGATGCTACAAATATAGCAAATAATGTCAGAACTCACGAAGTTTTATCCGTCATCATGAGTAATCCGCATCATTATTGGTTATCTTTGCAGCATAAAAATGTATGGTATGGCGAACAAACTTTGGGACAAGGGATTCAAGGAGGATGACAGGATAGACGCGTTCACGGTGGGCAACGACCGTGATCTGGATCACGAGCTGGCTCCTTACGACATAATGGGCACTATGGCCCACATCACGATGCTGGAGAGTGTCGGGCTTCTTTCAAAGGAAGATCTGGACAAACTGCTGCCGGCGCTCAAGGAATTATATTCATCTGCCTGCAAGGGAGAGCTTTACGTCGAGGACGACGTGGAGGACATCCACTCGCAGATCGAGCTGATGCTGACGCGTAGGCTCGGGGATGTCGGGAAGAAAGTGCACACGGGGCGCTCCCGCAACGACCAGGTCCTGGTTGACCTGAAACTCTACGCCCGCGCCGAGATCGAGAAGACAGTGCACAAGGTTGGATCGTTGTTCAGGACGCTTCAGGATGCCAGCGAGAAGTACAAGGACGTGCTGATTCCGGGCTACACCCACCTGCAGGTGGCCATGCCTTCTTCATTCGGGCTATGGTTCGGTGCCTATGCCGAAAGTCTCAGCGATGACCTCTGCATGATGAGGGCAGCATGGGAAGTCGTCAACCTCAACCCTCTCGGTTCCGCAGCCGGCTACGGCTCATCCGCTCCGCTGGACAGGACCATGACCACGAAACTTCTTGGTTTCGAGGACTTGGACTACAATTCGGTCTATGCGCAGATGACCAGAGGGAAAATGGAGCGTGCCGTGGCGTTCGCATATTCATCAGTCGCGGAGACAGTCGGTCGCCTCGCGATGGACGGATGCCTTTTCTCAAGCCAGAACTTCGGTTTCATCCACCTTCCGGACGCGCTGACGACAGGATCCAGCATCATGCCGCACAAGAAGAACCCTGACGTGTTCGAACTCGTGAGGGCGCACTGCAACAAGCTTCAGGGAGTGCCGAACACCATCCGCCTCATCACCGGGAACCTGCCGAGCGGCTATTTCCGGGACATGCAGATCCTAAAGGAAGTGTTCTTCCCGATCTTCAAGGAAATGAACGACTGCCTCGACATTGTCGAATATGCCGTCCGCGGGATGGAGGTCGTCACAGACGCGATGAGCGACCGTAAGTACCGCCTTGCGTTCAGCGTGGAGGAAGTCAACCATCTGGTAGAGAACGGAGTGCCGTTCAGAGACGCCTACCGGCAGGTCGCCGAATCGATAAGAAAAGGAACCTTTGAATATCACGGCTCGCTCCACCACACCCACGAAGGCTCAATCGGAAACCTCTGCAACGACCGCATCGCAGCCAAGATGTCCCGCATCCTCTCCGGATTCAGATTCGACAAGGTCGATGCTGCCCTCTCAGCCCTCACCGGCACGGAACCCACACGCAATCCCGACAGGCAGTGATACCCAAATTATTAACAGACAACAATTTGAGCGATCACCTTCGGTACAATCCAACCAAAGACAATCAGTTAAGACACTCATTTTCAATACGGTGCGTGTCACATATTTCCATAACTTCCGAAGGAGTCACATCGTAAAACACAACACACCCTCACCAAGGAATGCCGCTGTGACTTTCATTGCCATATTCAGGGTCAGGCACGGTGGATGTGTGTGGGCAGGATGGCCTGGCCGAGGATTGCGAAAAAGTCTATCAAGATGGCCTGGCCGAGGTTTGCGAAAGTGGGCTGAAGGGTGGAACAAAGGAGAATATGTTCGCACTTAGAAGAGCAACCCGTTCAATATCAGGCAGAGGATGTTTTAGGTGCGCACCGGTTTTCACACCTGAGTGCGAGCGGAGCCCACAGAACGGCCTGTAATGATGGTTTCGTCTCCCAGGTGTGTCAAAACTTTCACACCTGGAACGTCAATCGATTGTTTATCAACGAAATGAATTTTCAGGTGTGCGAAACCACATATAGGGGGCAATGGGGACAAAAAGGCTTTTCCGGCACAAGCTATATGTGAATATGCTTTAAGTCTACCTTTCGCGTCTGGTACACTCTCAGTCGGCGCTCCGGAAGAAGACAAGAGTGAATATGTCCTTGCGGCACTCTGAGCACTTAAAGGAAGCGCGCAGAGCAAAGAGCCGGAAGAAGAGCGGTGGCGTGCTTAACGGAAGGCGCTTCGACAAGCTCAGCGACCGGTATGGCGTTGCCTTACCGCTTCAAATTGACAGTGATGGAGACACCGTGGTAGTCAACAGGGACAACCTCAGAGGCCTTCTGGAAGGCGAAAGCGTTCTCCGGGGTGACAAGCACAACATTGAAACGACGGTCTTTCAGCATGCCAGGAAACTCACCCTTACGGTCTCCGATGGTCAGGGTACGGGATGAGTCATCGTAGGTGAACTCTATCGTCGAATATGCACCTTTCTCGTAGTTGTAGTTCGTGTTCTCGTCCTCGTAAAGGGTGAACGAGCCGTCCTTTCCGGCATAGACATAGAGGTCGATGACATCGGCAGGTTTCTCGTCAGACCACTGGATCTCCGGGCCGAACGGGATGATTGAGCCTGCACGGACGTACAAAGGAATATATTCATAGGGAGCCTCGACCGTGAGGGTCCGCCCTCCGGTGATGAACTTGCCTGTGTAGAAGTCGTACCAGCCCTCGCACCGAGGGAAATAGACGCTGCGGGAGCGGGATTTATATTCAGAGACAGGGCAAGGCATCAGGGCCGGGCCGAACATCCACTGGTCGCTGATGTCTGCCACGTTACGGTCGCCCGCGAAGTCCATCGGAAGGCCGCGGAGCATAGTGTAGTCTTCGAAATGCACTGCACCCGTCAATGAATAGAGGTACGGCATCAGACGGTAGCGCAACTTCATGTAATAGAGGATGCTTGAATATGTAGGTGTCCCCTCCGGAGCGATATTCCAAAGTTCTCTTCTCGGCCACTGCCCGTGGGTGCGGAACAGCGGAACGAAGGTGCCGAACTGATGCCAGCGCGTCTGGAGCTCGCGCCATTCGTCGAGGTCCGGTGTTACCTTTCCGGTGTTGTCAAATGTGGAGACCGCCGCCGTGTACTTGTCCATCACGCTGAATCCTCCGATGTCCATTCCCCAGAACGGAACTCCGCTCATCGAGAAGTTCAGGCCCGCGGCCATCTGGGCCCGCATGTCATTCCAGCACGTCCCGATGTCTCCGCTCCATGTGGCCGTCGAATATCTTTGCAGACCGGCGAATCCGCTTCTTGTCAGCAGAAAGACCCTCTTGTCCGGATCGATTCCGCGCTGGCCGTTGTAGATGGCGTCAGCGTTGACAAGGGCGTAGGCGTTGAGATACTCAGTGGAAGGTCCAAGTGCCGTCGGGGTCGTCAGGGCCTTCTGGTAATCCATTGGCAGACAGTCACGAAGGTTAGGCTCACTGGCGTCCATCCACCACGCGTCAATCTTCCGGCCGTATTTCGAGTAAAGGCACTCGTCCATCTGCCTCCAGAACATCTTCCTGCCTCCTTCAGAATAGGCGTCGTAGAACGATTCCACGTGGCCAAGCCAGTCTTTCAGACTGTCTTTCTCCGCAAGAGGATAGACATAGCCGACCTTTTTAAGTTCCTGATAATGATCAGTGTTGACATAGAATTTCGGCCAGACGCTGATCATGAAACGCCCGTGCATTGCATGCACGTCATCGAGCATCTTCTCCGGATCAGGGTACCGCGTCTGGTCAAACTCGTGGCTTCCCCACTGGTCATCCTTCCAGTACTGCCAGTCCTGGACGATGTTGTCCACGGGAATATTCCTGCGTCTAAGCTCAGCCAGCGTGCCCACAAGATCCTCCTGGGTGCTGTAACGCTCGCGGCTCTGCCAGAATCCAAGCGCCCATTTCGGCATCACCTGAGCCTTTCCGGTGAGGGTTCTGTAGCCGGAGATCACCTCATCCATATTGTTTCCGGAAATATAATAATAGTCCAGTTCCGGACTCATCTCCGACCAGAACGAGAAACGGCTCTGCTCGGCTTCGGTCCTTGGCTCAGCCACTCTCAGTCCGATGTACGAGACATCCCCGTCCGGCCTCCAGCTTATTTTGATCGGGGTCTTCTCGCCCTTCTTAAGGCTGACCGTGAATTTGTAGGAGTTCGGATTCCAAGCCGGTCTCCAACGCTCGGACACAACCTCTTTGCCTCCTATGGAAACTCTCTGGAAGCCAGCGTAATAAAGTATGAAATGATAGTCAGCGTCCTGCGGAGCCTCGATGAAGCCCTCGTAGGCCACATCCGCGCCTTTAAGAGGCATCTTAGGAAGATTCGCGATTACCCATTCGTTCTCATAGTACAGGGAATCCTCCTGCCTTATGACAGGTTCACCAGTGGCTGGGGTATATGTCCCAGTCAGCCCACCTTCACTTCCGTCCTTGCCATAGAGTCTGAAGGCTTGGTTCAGCTGCATGTAAGGCTTCGGGTTTCCCCAACGGCTCAGCGAATAGTTGTCCACCAACACGCCATAGCCCCTGTCGCTGACCACAAACGGGATGGATACCTTGGTGTTGTACTGGAACAGTTCCTCGTTGCCGCCCTTATGGTTAAATTCCAAGGATTGGTGCTGACCAAGGCCGTAGAACGCCTCATCCTCGGGAGAATCAAAAGTGAAGAGCGAGGAATATTCATGCCTTCCCTCGACAGTGATCGGGGTGAAAGACATCGTGTTGCCGCCCAATATCGTTGAACCATCCTTGTCCGCGAAGCTGACCGCCCCGTCCCTTAGCCTGACAGAGGCAGTCACTGAGGAAGTGACGACAGAGACAGTGCTGTCTGTGGATGCCACGGAAAATTCCGGCCTTGATTCCGACGGGGCAATGATGAGACTTTTTCTGTCAGCGAACCGGTCCTCAGGAGTCGCGGTGACTCTTACAAGATTGTCCCCTTTCACCTGAAGCCGCACCAAAGTAGGCCCATCATTATTCCTGTCTGTGACACTGACCGTAACTCCGTCCGGATTCTGTTTCCAATTCTGACCGCCACATCCGACAACCACTGCGAGAACTACCGTGAGCAAAATGATTCCGACTATTTTCATTATGGTTAAAATATTGATTATCAGTAAATATTTTAGGCAAACTTACAAAATAAAATAAAGGACAGACCGTCATTCGATTCAAGCGAAATGCGCATTATCTGTCATGACAATTCACTTTTTCGTCAGGGCAATCTCAGCGTCCGTCAACACCACATCGATCTCGGCTATCTTGTCCCCTATCATGACCCTGACAGGAGCCCTTGAGCCTTCAATCGAGCGGATGATGACCTGGGCCTTGCCTGAGAACGGTTTGATCGTCATGGAGCGGCCGTTCTCCGGTCTTTCAATTTCCTTGAAGCCGGGGTTGCCGTTGCCCCAGCCGAGGAACGTGGCACCTGTGACAGACACGTCCAGACTTTCGGACGGGGTGTCGATGTCGATCACGACAACATCCTGGCCATCAACCTTTATCTGAGGCTTGGAGAGAGTGAGTGTTGTCTCGGAGACAGCGGAAGGATATTCATCAGCCGCGACCTTCTTGCCGTTACGGTAGCCCACAGCTGAGAATCTGGCGGCATCTCCTGCCTTCCAGACAAGGTGGCCGTCCTGAGGCATGTCTTTCTTTCCGAGGTTCTTTCCGTTGGCATAAAGACGGACCTGATCGCAATTTGAATAGACCCAGACCTCGCCTTTGTACGGGCCGCAGATGTGGACTATCGGCTCGTCAAGCCAGGCGGACTTGACGTAGAACGCCTCGTCCTTCGGGAAGCAGCAGTAGTCCAGAATGCCGAACTGGGAGCCGGTAGCCGGCCAGACCATCGGGTTCGGTTCACCACGGTAGTCCTGACCGGTCCAATAAAACAGTCCGCCGGTCCAAGGACGGGCCTTGTAGAATTTCCAGCCATGTTCTATGACATTGATCCTGCCCAGAGTGTCAATCCTGTTCAGAGGGGTCATCCAGCCTTCCTCCGGGACTGTGGCATACTTTCCTCTCGTGCCGGCCCCCGAAGTCTCCTCAGTGCCTATGGCGCAATGATCCGGAAACTTCTCGTGGAACTCGTCCACAGGGTTCTGGACGATGTAGTTGTAGCCGAACACATCAACTCCTTTCACAAGTTCATGGCCACCGGAACTGCCGTAGTTGGTCGGTCTGGTCTGATCGATGGAGTGGACATATTCACTCATCTTCCGCGCGATCCTCGTGCCGGCCTCGATTCCCTCCACGCTCCATTCCTCGTTGCCGATGCTCCAAAGGATGACACAAGGGTGGTTGCGGTCACGATCTATCATTCGTCTTAACTGTGTGAGCTGCTCCTCGTTGACTCCCAGCTGGCGGTTCTCGTCGATCACCAGGATGCCCATCTCGTCACAGAGGTCGAGCATGGCCGGAGACGCGGGATTGTGGGAGCTGCGGATAGCGTTGAACCCGTACTTCTTGAGTTGGGTGAGACGGTAACGCCACAGTTCGTCAGGCACTCCGGCACCCACCCCGGCATGGTCAAGATGCATGTTGCAGCCTGTCAGCTTGACGTGCTTTCCGTTGAGCAGGAACCCTTCAGTCGGGCTGAACTCAATCGTGCGCAGCCCGAAGCGGCATTTCTGCTCGTCAGAGAGGACTCCGTCATAGTAAAGGCGAATCCGAGCGGTGTAAAGGTAAGGATCCTCAAGACTCCAGAGATGATCCGGTTTCCGGACCTCGTTGCCCTCGGAATCGAGAAACACGACCTCAGCCTTCACCTTGGCCTTGTCAAGCGTGTCGCTCGCCATCACGGTCTCGAACTTCGGAGTCTCCCCTGTCAAATCCAATGAATATGGCTTCACAGCGACCGGCCCGGCCTTGTGGAGCCAGACGTTGCGGTATATTCCCGCACCCTCGTAGTACCATCCTTCCTCCGTGGATGCGTCACAGCGCACGGTGATGACATTGTCGCCACCATAATTGAGATACGGACTCAAGTCATAAGACCGGGTGGCGTAGCCGCTTCTCTCGTGGCCAAGGTAGAAGCCGTTGCAGAAGACCTCGCTGTCACGGAATATTCCCTCGAACTCGATGCGGATCTGCTTGCCGTAGTCTTCGGACGGGATGTGGAGGCGCTTTCTGTACCAGCCAACCGAGTTCTCAGGATAGTTCCAGCCGACGCATTTGTAGCCGTGCGAATGGCTTGCGTCCTTGCTGTAAGGCAGATCAACGACCCAGTCGTGAGGCAGGTTGACCTTCCGCCATCCGGAGTCGTCGAAAGCCTGCATGATCGGAGACTTGCCCTGCCCTGCCGTGCCGGCCTTTGAGAAGTACGTGAAATACTCAGTGCCATGCGTGAAGTCCTCCTTCATCGAAGAGGCGTCACCAAGGGAGAAAGTCCAGCCGTTGTTCAAAAGAGTGCGGAAATCACTGGCATTCAGGCCAATGGACACAAACAGAGCCGCGATGGCGGACAGAATATTCTTAAATTTCATAATCTACAAATCCAAAGTAAGTTCATGATGTCCCGGTGAATATGGAATATAACGGGATTGTCCCGTGGCGGAATAACGGATCGTGATGTCATAGACAGCGTCACGGAAAACCCTGTGGATCTTATACTCGTGGATGGACGCCGGCAGACAAGGCTCAACCAAAAGTCCATCAAATTGAGGTCTCACTCCGAGAAGATATTCAGAGACAGCGTTCCAGTTCCATGCAGCGGTGCCGGTCAGCCAACTGTTCTTGCCTTCACCCGGACGCGCGGCATCCTTACCGGCCACCATCTGGCAATAGACATAAGGCTCAACTTTGTGAAGGGCCTGATCCTTGATGAATGCCGGAGCTATCTGACAATAGTGTCTCCAAGCGTCCTCGGACCGTCCGGCCATGGCCTCCGCGATGATGATCCAAGCATTGTTGTGGCAGAAAACGCCGGCATTCTCCTTGTAGCCCTCAGGGTATGAGGAGATCTCGCCATATTCAGGATAGTACCTGCTGAACGCCGGGTTGTTGAGCACAATGCCGTGAGGGCATTCCAGACGCGCCTTCACGGAATCCAAAGCCTTGTCGCAGAAGCCGTCTTCCGCACCGACACGAGCCATGGAGCACCAACCTTGGCTTTCTATGAATATCTTGCCTTCCCCGCAGTCCTTCGACCCGATCTTCCGACCGAAGAAATCGTAGGCCCGAAGGAACCAGTCCCCGTCCCAGCCATATTCCTTGATGGCCTCGGACATGCCTGTCACAGCCTTACGAACAGCCGAAGAATCCTTGCCCAAGTGGTCAAGAAGCTCAGCGTAGCGGGTTCCAGCAAAGACAAACAATCCCGCGATCATCACGGACTCAGCCTTGCTGCCTTCGGTCTTGTTCTCCGTGGTCTGGAAAGACTCGTCAGGATCGGTGGAGAAACAGTTCAGATTCAGGCAGTCATTCCAGTCCGCCCGGCCGATGAGAGGCAGGCCGTGAGGGCCGGGATGGGTGTGGACATATTCAAAACTAACAGCAAGATGCTCAAGGAGAGTCTTTTCGCTGCCGGGAACGTTGTTGAATTGGACATATTCATCAAGGATCTTGAAGTCTCCGGTCTCGCGCAGGTAGGCATCCACGCCCACGAGCAGCCAGAGAGGGTCATCGTTGAACCCTCCGCCGATGCCGTCGTTGCCGCGCTTTGTGAGCGGCTGGTACTGATGGTAGCAGCTGCCGTCAGGGAACTGGGTCGCCGCTATGTCGAGGATTCTCTGACGCGCCCGATCCGGAATCTGATGAACTATTCCCAGAAGATCCTGGTTGGAATCCCGGAATCCCATTCCCCTGCCGATTCCGCTCTCGAAGAAGCTGGCGCTCCGGCTCATCAGGAACGTGACCATGCACTGGTACTGATTCCAGATGTTGACCATCCTGTCAAGCTCCGGCAGGTTGGAAACAAGAGAGAACTTGCTTATAAGGCCATCCCAGTAGCGCCTCAACGCTCCGAAAGCCTCATCGACCTTCTCCGAGGTGTCGAACGCCGCCATCACTTTTCTGGCCACTTCCTTATTGATCACTCCCGAGCCGGAATTCAACTCACAGCCGGTAGGTTCCACGAATTTAGAGCCGGACGGATTCTCAGCGTAGCCGAGCACGAAGACAAGTTCCTTGGACTCGCCCGGACCAAGCGTAAGCTCAAGACAGTGCGAGGCCACAGGGCTCCAACCATGGGCGATTGACTGCGAAGACTTCCCGGCCATCACGTCTTGAGGGCTGTCGAAGCCGTTGTACATCCCGATGAACGAGTCCCTGTCCGTGTCGAAGCCGTCAATGCGGGCGTTGGCTCCGTAGAAAGCGTAGTGGTCACGGCGCTCCCGGTACTCGGTCTTGTGGTAGATGACACTGCCCTCCACCTCAACCTCTCCGGTGGAGAGATTCCGCTGGAAATTCTCCATGTCTGTCTCCGCGTTCCAAAGACACCATTCCACGAACGACCATAACTTGAATTTTTTAGCGATCTCACTACAATTCTCCAACGTGACTTTCTGGATCTCGCAGTCGTAGCCAAGAGGAACGAAGAACAACTCGCTCACCCTGAGGCCATTCTTTCCCCCCGTAATGCGCGTGTAGCCCATCCCGTGACGGCATTCGTAGAAATCCAGCGGAGTCTTGCACGGCTTCCAGCCAGGGCTCCAGACGCAGCCCTCGTCATTGATGTAGAAATACCTTCCTCCCGCGTCCATCGGCACTCCGTTGTAGCGGTAGCGGGTCAGGCGGCGGAATTTGGCGTCACGGTAGAATGAATATCCTCCAGCGGTACCGGAAATCAACGAAAAGAAATTCTCGGTTCCGAGATAATTAATCCAAGGCCAAGGGGTTGCGGGATCTGTGATCACAAACTCTTTGGCAGAATCGTCAAAATGGCCGTATCCTATCATACAGTTCAACTTTCGCTAGCAGGCAATTGCTTGTTTTAAAAGCATTATCTTGCATCCAGTGTTCCGCAAATGCGAAACTTAAGTTATTTCAGAATAATGAATATTAGTTCGAGCGCAAGGATGGCCGCAAGAACGGCCATCACCCGACGCATCGCCTTTGGAAGGCCTTTCCAGAACCGTGAAGAGGTTTCCACTCCCTCTGAAGGCTCTGTCTTGCCGCCCGGTTCCTTGGCTCTCTTTATTGCCAATTCGTCCTGTATGGCGATCATTCTGCCCCTCGTCAAAGGATAGAAGAAGATCACGACGACCGCAAGTCCGGCCACAATGGCCGGAATCCAACTCATCAGAAGCCACAGGCCGTTGATCGCCTCAGGAGTCTGAACGGCTCCCGGAGCGGTGTTGTAGTCAAAAGCCTTAAGGAGCCACATCACAGCGAAACCGCCGAAGGCGCCACCGAATTTCTGAGCCATGGATGCGGAAGAGAAAATCAGGCCGGTCGAGGCGGTCCCGTCACGGTTCTCCGCGAAATCGCTGACATCGGCGTACATGCTCCAGACCAATGGCGAGATCACTCCCGTGAACACACTGATAACAATCTGAAGGATCAGCATCCAATAGTAGCCGCCCTGACTGATAGGAATGTAGAAGAACAAGGCGCTGAACAGGATCAGAGCGGCGAAAGAAAGCATGTAGGTGCTTTTCTTGCCGAGTTTTTCGGAAAGAGGGACGGCAAGGGCCACTCCCACCATGTTACAGACTTCACCTATGGACAGGAACAGGCCGGCGTAGAACAAAAAACTCCATGATCCGAGGTTCAGGCGCACATCCTGCCCGATGACATCGTTGAAGAAGTACGCCACCGTGCTGCCCCTGACTGTATTGAAGAGGTTAGAACAGAGCGCGGCTCCGATGAGAATCCACCACGGAGCGTTGCGCAAAAGGGATTTCAGGTCGCTGCCGACGGAGACCTTGCTGACTGTGCGCAGTTTCTCACCGGTCATCCTGAAGCACAGCAGGAACAGAATGAGGCAGAAAACCGCTATGACAATCATCGCGTTCCTCCAGCCGGACGGGGCATCGTAGCCACCGAGAAGCCTGCACAGCGGCTCCCAGCAGAACAGGGCCAGGAAACTGCCTCCATAAGCGAAGAACATTCTGAACGAGCTCAGCACTGTCTTGGTGTCGGAATTGTCCGTCATCACTCCCAGCATCGCTCCGTAAGGAACGTTGATGCCCGTGTAGACCGTCATCATCATGATGTAGGTGAGGTAAGCCCAGACAAGCTTGACGGTCGGGGACGCAGCCGGGGTGGAGAACAGGAAGATTCCGCTCAGCGCGAACGGAATGGCCATCAGGAGAAGATAAGGGCGGTATTTTCCCCACCTCGTCGTTGTCCTGTCGGCCAACACTCCCATCATCGGATCAGAGACAGCGTCCCAGATTCTGGTGACGACCAGAAGCAGGGCTACCTGGTCCAGGGTGAGTCCGAATATGTTGCTGTAGAAGAACGGGAGGTAGTAGGAGAATATCTTCCAGAACATCGAGGAAGACATGTCTCCGAAGCCGTAGCCGATCTTCTCCGCGAAGCCGATCCTTATTCCTTCCATTGTAGTTATGCCTTAAAATTCTTGTCAATCAATCTGTTGAGTGTACGCACGGATTCACCTGTGCAGAAACCGTCAGGCTCAGTGCCGAAGCAGTAGTCAACCAGCCTGTCAACCGTGGAGGTCGCCACATGCATCCTTGTGTCGCAGGAAGCGTAGTAGATGAAGACCTTCCCGTCCTCGTCAACGATCCAACCGTTCGTGAACAGCACGTTCATCACATCCCCGACATATTCCTCACCCTGTGGAGCCATGAAGAACCCCGCCGGCTCGGCGATCACCTTCGAAGGATCCTCTAGAGATGTAACGTAGAGGTAAAGGACGTAGCGGAGCCCTGAAGCGCAACCTCTTACTCCATGTGCCAGATGCAGCCACCCTTTCGGTGTCCGGATCGGAGCCGGCCCCTCACCGTTCTTGAGTTCCTTGATCGTGTGATAGTGGCGCAGGTTGATGATCTTCTCATCCTTGACCTTGGCGTCCGTGATGTCATCCACAAGAGCCCAGCCGATCCCCCCGCCGTTGCCGGCGTCGATGAAACCGTCCTGTGGCCTTGTGTAAAGGGCATATTTCCCGTCCACAAACTCAGGATGAAGCACGACATTCCTCTGCTGGGAGTCAGATTTGAGGTCTGGAAGCCTGTCCCAATGAATCAAGTCCTTTGTCCTTGCGATTCCCGCGCAGGCCACAGCCGAGGATAAGTCTCCCGCCGGAGCTGAAGGATCCTTCCGTTCCACACAGAACAGCCCGTAGATCCAGCCGTCCTCGTGGGCGGTAAGCCTCATGTCATAGACATTGGTGGCCGGCTCGCCATATTCAGGCATAGTGACAGGCCTTTCCCAGAAACGGAAGTTATCCACTCCGTTCGGACTCTCGGCGATCGCGAAGAATGATTTCCTGTCAGCGCCCTCGACACGGACGGCAAGAACGTATTTCCCGTTCCATTTGATGGCTCCGGAATTAAATGTCGCATGGATTCCGAACCTTTCCTCGAGATAAGGATTTGACTCAGGATCAAGATCATACCTCCAGAACAGCGGGGCGTGAGCACCGGTGAGCACCGGATTCTTGTACCTTTCATAGACTCCGTTGACATAGACAGGTTCGTTCTTCATTGAGACCAACTTTTCGTGTTCGGCCTCCAGCCACTTCAATCTTTCTTCAAAATCCATCTCAAATATATCCTTTATCAAAACTCAAATTACTTTTGTCAACGCCCTACTTCTTCAGGAATATGGTCCTGTCGCTTCCGCAAAAATCCTTGAAATTCTCAGCGTCGGCGGATCCCGCGAAAGGAGCGAAATAATGCCCCGGCTTGTCCCAAGCGTTCCTCCAAGTCAAGACATAGCAGACCGGAGCGTCCTTGAGATTCTCCAACAGAACATCGGTCCACCAACGAGGATCCGGAGTGGACTCAAAACCGGTCTCACTGAGCGCAAGCAGTTTGCCGTGGGAGCCAGCGATTCCGGACAGAAGTTCCATGTCCGAACGCAGCACCTTGCCGAAGTAGGCGTTGGCTTCATCAATCCTTTCAGAATCGGTCTTGGTGGAATCAGCGGAGGCATAGTCGTAGTGGTCCACCCCGATGATGTCAACGTTCCCGTCACCAGGATAACGGCTGAAGAAGCTCTCCTCGGTAAGGTTGGAGTTCGGGGAATATGCCCACACAAGGTTCCTGAGCCCGCGGGTCACAGCAAGATATTCATGAGTCATTGAATATAATTCCTTGTACTGCTCCTCGTTGCAGCAGGAGGCCCCCCACCAGAACCAGCCGCCAAGGTTCTCATGCCACGGACGGAATATCACCGGAATCAGCCGTCCCTTTGAGTCCTTCAAGGAGCCAAGGAAATCAGCCGCCTTTGAAAGCCATTCCATGAACAGCTCATGGTTCGCTCCACCCTCAAGAACTCCAGCCACGGCCTGGTCCGAGCTGACATCCCATGAGTCGCCCCCCGTCTGAGGATTGCGCGGATGCCAGGAGAATGTCACAGTCCCGCCCCTTTCATAGTGAGTCACGGCGGCCCTGCGCATAAGGCTGAACGGGACATTGTCCAGATTCGCCTCGTCCCCAAGCTCGATTCCGCCAAGGTCAAAGCCGATTCCGGCCGGGAACTGTCCGCAGACGGACTTGACATCCGAACGGTCAAGAGGGTCATCCTGGGCATCCTCAACCTTCCACGAATGGCCATAGACGAGGTCATCCTGATGGAAGTACATGAACCGGCCTTCTGACGAAACCGTCTTCAGTGTCGCCATCAATTCGTTGGCACCCTTGTCAAGATGTGGCCACCCGGCTTCGGAGGCGCAACCGGCGGCGAGAACCGCCACGGAAATCATTGTGAGTATTCTTTTCATAATCAATATTTCGGTGCCTTGTTATAGACTGACTCCAGAGTGTAGCTGTTGCCTTCCTTGTAGAATCCGTTCGAGCAGGCCTCCACGATCTGCTTGCTGTAGGAGGCATCAAGATATTCACCGGTCTCGTGGTTGATGAGGCCGTAGGTCTCCCCGTTGGAGCCGACAGCCCCGTTCTCCCAGATGAAACCGCTCATTCCGTAGGTCTTGGCACATTTGCTGACATATTCAAGCCAATAGAGCTGGAACTTGCGCGCCGTGCCATCGGTCCTGTTCGTGCAGCCAAACTCGCCCATATAGACAGGCACGCCCTTCTCAACATAAGTCTTGTAGAACTTGTAGCAGATCTCCTTGTGGAAGTCCTCCGAAAAGTTTGAATCCGACAGGTTGGAACGTCTTGTGTGCCCCCAGTCATTCGCCTCACCGGTCTGGCAGAACGCATAAGGAGTGTAGTTGTGGAAGCTTACCATAACCTTATTGGCCGGGTCATCCGGCAGCACGAACCCATCGTTGAGAGTAAAGGACGGATCCGCTGCATAGCCCGGCACACCGAGCCACCGTTGAGCGTTGTTGCCTCCCGTGGCACGCACCGCATCCACAAACGTTTGATTCCACTCATTGAGTATGTCGTTCTGCTTTTTCTTTCCCGCAGCGCTCTTATAGTCCTCGCTCCAGCCCCAATGACCGTCCTGGATCTCATTGAACGACTCGAAGATCAAGAAGTCGCCCTTGTCCTTGAACCTCTCTGCGATCTGGGTCCAGACAGCCTTGATCTCGGCCTTGATCCGGGTGTTGACGGCATCGTCCGAAGCCGCTCCACGAATGTTGAGCCAATGGGTGGTGTATGAGCCATCCTTGTTGTAGTCCAACGAGCCGTCGTGGTGGATGTTGATGATCGTGTTAAGACCGGCCTGCTCAGCCCAATCCACAAGCTCGGCAACCCTGTCCAGGCGGTCATCAATCCTGTAGTCCGGAGCAGCACCGATGTGGCCGAGCCAAGTGATCGGAATCCTCACGGACTTGAAACCTTTGGACTTCAGACTGGTGAACACAGCCTTGGACAGTTTCTGACCGTTAGTCCAGCACCCCTCTATGGCGTTTTCGGAATTTCCGTCAAACGCGTCCATCTGGTTGCCTATGCACAGCCCAAGGCCCAATCTCTCCGCCATTTTCCACGCGACATTATCTCCTTTCTCCGGTTCAGTCGGGGTCTCAGGCTCAACCGGCTTCTCCTTGCCGGGCTGCGAGATGGAGACCTCCTTCGAGAAAGATCCACTTTTGATGGTGACCACAGCGGTACGGGCCTCGTAGGTCTCATTGGATGCCACCTTGACGGGATAGTCTATCTTGTACTTTGAATATGTCCCGTCAGTCACCGTGACCCAGTTCTGGCTGGCCACGGCAGCAGGCCTTGACGGAGCCGTGACATTTACCGTGAAACTTCCACCCTCGACAGGGGCCTCATAACTTACGGGAGACACAGTCATCGTCTCCGGAGCCTCCGGCTCAGGAGCAGGGGTCTCGTTCTCTTTTCCTCCGCAGGAGAAAAGCAGCGCCGCGGTCAGGAATATTACCGAAAATCTCAATCTCATATTCATTTGATTTGGATCCCGGAGGAGGTTTCACCCTCCCCCGGAACAATGTCATGATAGATTCTACAAGAATGCTATTTTCTTAACTGTAACGCCTTTACCCTGAACGATAAGGGCACTGCCCCAATAAGCTTTAGTTGTCAGTTTGGTAAAGATAGGCTTGGTGGCCTTGAAACTGATGTAGCCCTTGCCAAAAGCCTCTGGAGAGTTTGCCGCATTGAACTGGTTGGCAGCATCGCCAGGCATGTTCAACTCAGTAAGTCCGCTCCAGTGACCATCAAAGAGTTGGATCTGCCAATCAGTCTCGGACTTCGCTGAGAAGTAGATCCGGATCTCGCAGTCCTCTTCCAGACCAGCGTTCACCCAGTCATCCTCAGTCCCGATCTCAAGATTGTTGTTGTAGTCGTCTCCAGTGTACAATTCGCCTTCCCAGATGACCTTTTCGGTCGCTCCGTAATGGATGAGGCTTACACCCTTGATGACAACACCTTCACCCTGACACTGGAACGCTCCGCCCCATGTGGTGTCCTGATTGATAAGCTTGGCGAGGATGTCAGCTGTCACGTTGAACGCGAAGTAGCCGGCGGAGGCATCGCAATTATCCTGGTTTACCATCTCGCTGCCACCGATCTCAGCAAACAAGAACGGATCTCCCCAGTGACCAGCGAAGGTCTTGAACTGCCACTTTTCATTATAGGCCGTAAAGTAAACTCTGATGACGTCACCCTCAGCGATGCCTATCTCCTGGAAAGCGTTAGGCGCGCCAAGATAAGGAGAGTTACCCCAACCGGCAAGATCCTCGGAGCCTTCCCAGATGAATATTTCTGTGTACGGAGCGGTGATCTCGAACGGAACAGGCCAGTTGAATGTCTCACCTGTCACGAGGGTGATTCCCAGACGATAGACTCCAGGTCCGATTCCGTCCGGGATTCCGAATGACATCGCCTCATCTGTCCTATTGGCGTAGGAGGTAACTTTAATACCCTTGATGGTGACAGACTCGATGTTCTGGAGATTGGTTCCTGTGATCGACACCTGACGTCCCACACTGAATGAAGGCTTTGTGAAAGTGATGGAGACAGCCTCGTCGTAAGTGATCTCAACATTGCCGGAGACTGACTCGTAGCCATTGGCAGCGGTGACTGTAAACGGACCGTCATAGGCCTCGCGGGCCACGGTGACAGTGATCTTCTCCGGGCTGTCTATGACATATTCACAGGTGATGAATCCTTGCACATCGTCTCCGTTCTTTACATCCGTGACGAGGTCAAGGTCGGTTCCGCTTAGCTCAATCCTGTCCTTACCGGCCACGGCCGAGGTCTTGTCAACTCCGGTAACAACCGGCTTCACGACCTCAATCTCAGGAGTCGTGGCCTGTTTTCCGGACTCAAGGGTCACGGTGACAGCGCCATCCTTGGCCGCTGCAGGGATGTCCGCGTAGAGTTTGCCGTCCTTAAGAACGAACGAGGCCTCCGCGCCCGTGAACTCAAGCTTGGTCACAAGGTCGAGGTCAGAGCCGGTGATTTCCACTGAGCCACCTGCCTTGTAACGGCCATCCTTCGCCAATGAGGCTATACCAAGATCTGCTACAGTGACGGTCTCAATCTCTCCTGCGGAAAAAGTCTTGCCGGCGAATGAGGTCAAGGTGATCTCTCCGTCAGTGGCTGACGCCGGGAGATTGAATGTGAGCGCTGTCGCGTCTTCACTGCAAGTGAACTCAACACCGCTTGCTCCGGCAAGATCAATGGTCTGAATCATGTCAAGATGCTCACCTGTGACAGTGATGACATCACCAGACTTGTAGGTGGTCTTCTTAGCTGTCACCACAGTAGGTTCTCCGACAGTCAGTTCCTCTTTGGAATAGACAATGTTAGGGATTGTCTGCTCATCCTCAAGCTCATTCACGTCACCGACCTGGACATAACCGCTGACCGCGCTGGCCGGAAGTTTGACCTTCAACTCGTGACGGGACTGGCTTACAAACTCTGTTACCCTCACATCGCCTCCGAAGATGACCTCCTTGACGATGTTGAGATATTCACCAGTGATGGTGATCTCATCCCCGGAAAGGGCTTCGGCCGGTGCGAAGGAATCAATTTTCATCGGTTCGGTGAAAGTAAGGGACGAGAGGCTTGAATGTTCATTGCCGTCCTTGTCCACAATAGTGATCTTACCCGGCTCTGGTCCTTCGAGAGGAATAGTGAAACGGATTTCTGAATGCTTGCCTGATTCCACAACCTCGTACTCGGTGACCGAGACACCGCCTTGAAAGCGGATCTCAGACACGTCCTGAAGGTTGCTTCCAAGAATACGGAGTTCGCCTCCACGCATCGCCGGCTCCGGAGCGAAGGCCGCAAGCTTCACACCGTCTCCGTAAGGATCGGTTTCAAGTTCATCCTGTCCGCAGCCCGCCAGACCGACAAACGCGGAGCAGAGAGCTATGAGTGCTGAATATTTAAAGATATTTTTCATGTTCTTTTCCTCCATTCATTATTTGTAAGGGACAGCGCGGATGTTGTCGATCTGGATCAACGGAGCGCAAGGTGTTCCCTCAGCTTCTCCGGCCGCCATGAAGATCTCGAATCCTGAGAAAGAATCAGCAGAGAGCGTACCCGTCGCCTTAGTTCCATCCCAGTACCAAACAAAGTCGCTGGAGAACGGGAATGTCACAGTGATCCATTTTCCGCCTGTGTCAAATGAGCCGGTCGCTTTCCAAGGTTTGTACAACACTCGTGGAAGAGAAATTGACTCATCGTGGAAGTAGGAGTTATTCGCTGTGGCAAGAGTACACATGCCGAGGCTGGCGAAGTAGATCTGCATAGGGCAACCAGTCCAAGGATGATCCTCAGGAATACGCATCTCGAACTTGAGGGCCATGTTGGCGAAGTTCGTGAAATCCACGACTTTCCTAAGGTCAATTCCTTCAGGGTCATCATAAGTCTCCGGGGTGTTCCAGTTTCCCGGCCAGTACTCAAAGTGGTAGCCTGTGTCACCCCAGTCGGTTCCATCGGCCTTGAGGCCACCGGCATCGTAAAGTTGTAGATAGTTGCCGTCCAGCGAGTTCTCATCGCTTTGAATAGTCATGGCATGCCAACCGTGGTTTCCACGGGCGTCATCGAAGCTGAACAGCATGCCTCGGCTGTCTTTGTACTGGAAGATGGACTGAGCGGTTCCTGATTCGGTCGTCACCTTAATTTTACCAGGCTGTGCGCCCTCAGGGACAACGACATCAAACGAGTTGATTGTCACATTGGAGATTGAGGTAGCCTCGGCACCTGGGAACTCAACCGTAAGAGGCTCAGCAAAATAGTTACCGGTGATGGTGACAGTCTCGCCAGGGCTAGCCCATTCGAAAGACATTCCGTTCACTTTCGGAACCGGAAGGAGCACCTTGAAGTCATAGTCCACCACAGTGCTGTCCTTGGTGATAAGGTACATCTTGTCAGTCGTGACGACAGGAAGGTTCTTAGGCACGGCCACAAGCAGAGTCTTGTCGGTCATGTAGCTTGTGTTCAGCACGGCCGGCTGGTCGTTGAAGTAGATGTCGTGGACACTCTTGAGGTTCTCGCCCACAATGCAGATGATCTGCTCAAGGCTTGCCGATGTGATGGTTACATCCTGATCCGCAGGCCTGACGAAATGAACGGTAGGCTTGCCGTCAGCCTGTCTGAAACGATCCGGGTAGTCAGCCCTGTCGCAAGAGAAAAGGCCGGCGACACAGAGAGCGGCAACAAAATATTTTATGATTGATTTCATGATTTCCTTAACGATTAAAAGTCATACTTGTAAGTCTCACGGACGTCAACATGGACTCCCTCGACATCCGATCCCATGTTAGGGTTGAGAACGACATCCTCTGAAGGGAACGGCATGGTGAACATCGAAGCTTTCACATCGACAAGTTCCTCGTCACCTTTGTACTTGATCTCTGAATTGTCCCAAGCTTTGGCGCCAGGTCCGACATATTCACCGGTAGCGTCAAGGACATAGTTGCCGTAGGCCTTGGAAAGACCGTCCCACGCTGACCTTCTCTGGGCAAGGAGCTCGGAGATGCAGCTGTTCACATCATAGTAGGAACGACGCACAAAATCATACCAGCGGTCACCCTCAAGGGCAAGCTCAAGACGGCGTTCTTTCCAGATGTCTTCGAATGTGACGGACTTCAGCGGCTCCGCATTGGCACGCCCACGGACTTGATTGACATATTCAAGAGCAGAACCGGCGTCACCGGTAAGCAGGCAAGCCTCCGCATAGACAAGATAGATGTCGCTTAGCCTCAGAATGTGGGTAGGGAGTTGGTTGGTCATGTTACCGGCACTTACTCCGAGGGCTGCCTTATGGTCAGCACCATTCCCGTACAGATGCTTGCAATAATTTGCACCGCTTCCACACTGGAAGCTGCCGTTGGTACTGTTTGGAGAATAGCCAGGATCGTAGTAGAAACGGTAGAAATCGAATCCTCCCAGATCTGTCCAGAAATAGCTGTACTGGTCACCGAACATCATCATTGTGGCTGCACGGCGGTCATCCTTGTCGTTTGCTTTTCTGACTTCCGGGTCCTGATCGGCAGAGACTCCGAAAGCGTCCTGAAGATCCACGGAAGGGCCTTTCCAGTCACCCCAGCAGTCACCGAACTCGTCAAAACCACCCATGCCGACATCGCTCTGGATTGAGTTCTGGGCGGTCCAAATGCCGGATGTACTTGTCCAAAGCCAAGAGAACAAGCATTCACCGGTCTGCTGGAAGACCTTAGGTGAGAGACGGAACACATCTGAATATACCGGGGTAAGAGACCTGCCGGAGTGCTCGATGACATCCTTGGCGTAATCCCGTGCCTTGGCCAGATCATCTTGATTCAGAGAACCGCTCACACCAGCCTTGGTCAGATAGACCTTTGAGAGGAGAGCCTCGGCGGCATAGTAGTCGATGCGGTTATAGACTCCTTTGTAGGCATTCTTAGGAAGAAGCTCCATGGCCTTCTCCAGGGTCATTACGATATATTCATAGACATCAGCCTTCTGGACCTTCTCTATGTCATTGTAGTTTCCGGCCTTGATGGACTCGGTGTTGTCATGGATGATCGGAACGTCTCCGAATGTCCTGACGAGGAAGAAATAAGCCATGGCCTTCCATGAGAGAGCCTCACCGATGCATTGGTTCTTCTTCGCCTGTGACGGTCCATCGGAACGAAGAATATTGTTTATGACTGTGTTGCAATGAGCGTTCACCGCCCACAGCGAGTATGACATATTCTTCAGATCACCATCTGTGCCGTTCACCGTAAGGGTCGTGTAGGCGCTTTGTCCCTGATAGACGTTGCCGCACATTGTCTCGGTTCCGTAGATGTAGAAGCGGATGATGTCGTACCACGGAGAGTTGTAAAGGTAGTTCACACCCTGCTCGCACTGCTCATCGTTCTTGTAGTACTGCTCGGTTGTGTAGCTGTCCTCAGACGGGCGATTGAGGAAGTCGTCGCAAGAAACCGCTCCAAGTGCCAGTATGGCGACAGCGAATGCTTTAACTATATTTTTCATTGTCTTTTCCTCCATAATTAGAATGTGATGTTCAGTCCGAAGGAGTAGGTCGTAGGGGAAGGATAACGTCCGTTGTCCACTCCGAATGTCAGACCTGTGGAATCCTGGGTGCTGGCTCCGACCTCTGGGTCATAGCCCGTGTACTTGGTCAGGGTGTAGAGGTTCTGGATGTTCACGTAGGCGCGCACGTTGTCAATCTTCACCTTCTTCAGAATTGCCTTAGGGAAGGTGTAGCCGAAAGTGATGTTCTTAAGGCGGATGTAGCTTCCGTCTTCGATGTAGCGGTCGCTCAGGCGGTCGTTGTCGTTAGGATCGGAGATCGAAGGACGCGGAGTCTTCGTGCCCGGATTTGCGACCGTCACATTGGTGATGTCCTCGTACCAGTTGCCACTCGCATAGGTCTTCTGCGGATCTATGGCCGTAAGCCGAGCGCGGTCCTTGATGGACGTGTGCTGGTTGACCCAAGCGCTGTTCATGTGGACAAGTCCATTATGTCCCTGTCCCATCATGTTGTAGTTGAGGATCTTGTTGCCGTAGGAGCCGTTGATGAAGACACTAAGGTCAACATTCTTGTAACGGAAGGTGTTCGTCCAGCCAAAGGTGAACTTCGGAAGAGGAGAGCCGATGTTGGTCTTGTCACTCTCGTTGATCACCCCGTCATTGTTGATGTCCTCGAACTTAAGGTCTCCGACCCAGACCGTGGTGTTCCTGTTGAACACACCGTCTGTCGGGTATTTCTCAGGCTTCGGAGAGTTCTGGATGTCTTCCAGAGAGGTATAGACTCCAGCCACCTTGTAGCCGTAGAAATTGTAAAGCGACTGCCCTACCTCGGTGACGCTGACGATGTCGCTCCACTGGCCGTAGCCGACCAGCTGGGCATTGGCGGTTCCGTCAAGAGACACAAGCTTGTTGCGGTTGAACGAGATCTGGAAGTTGCTGTCCCAACCGAAGTCCTTGTGATTGATAGGATGGGTGTCTAGAGTGATCTCAAGACCCTTGTTCTCGATGGTACCGTAGTTTCCCTTAGGAGCAGCCAGAGCTGAGGAAGCGTTGCCGTGGGTTCCCATGTAGGCAGGAAGGGTCAGGGACATCAACATGTCTGAAGACTTCTTTTTGTAAAGGTCAACAGTAAGGTTGACAGCTCCGTCAAAGAATCCCAGGTCGAGACCTATGTTGGTCTGAACCTGCTTCTCCCAGTGAATGCCTGTGTTAGGGATGATCGAAGGGCGCTGGCTGTCACCAAGGGCGGAAGGCAATTTGCTCATGCCGGACTCCCAGGCCCCGGCGCCGATGTTCGCGTTGCCGGTCTGTCCCCAGCCGACACGGATCTTGCCGTTGCTCATTCCGAGCGCCTCCTTCATCCCTTGAAGGAATTTTTCGTTGGAGAATCTCCAGCTTCCCGCGAATGAATGGAATCCCGCCCAGCGGTTGTCCGGGCCGAAGTTGGAGGAGCCGTCATAACGGTAGGTGTAGGTGAAGAGGTAGCGGTCATCGTAGTTGTAGGTCTCGCGCGTAAAGAACGAAGCCATGGAAGATGATCCGAAACCGGAATTGAGAGTCGCATCCCCCGTAGCGAGTTTTATGTTGTGAATGTCATCGGACGGCAGTCCGGTGTTGGTGCCGCTGAGATAGTTCCAGCTTGACTCCCAGCATTCCTGGCCGAGCATGGCTGTGACGCTATGGCGCCCGAATGTATTTGAATAGGTCAGATAGTTCTTCAACTGCCAGAACTTGCTGTTGTTCTTCTGCCAACTCATCGTGTTGGACTTGCGTGTCCAGCCGCCAAGATCAACCATAGGCTTGTAGGTCGTGGCGTTGGAGGCGCTGACATCGAAACCAAGCTCACTCCTGAACACGAAATGCTTCACCGGGGTCAACTCAGCGTAAAGGTTTCCTGTAAGTTTCTGACGTCCGAGAAGGTACTCATCCATCATGGCCAATGCGACAGGATTCGCGCTCGTGTAACCCTCGCGTACTGTGGTCGAATAGTTTCCGTCAATGTCGTAGACCGGAATGTCCGGCAGGGTTGACAGCGAATAGAAAATCACACCCTCTGTACCATCGGCAAGCTTGATGTTGTCGTTGGTGTTTGCGAATGTGGCATTAAGTCCTAGTTTGAACCAAGACTTGAGCTGAGCGTCAATGTTGGCACGCACGGAGTAACGATTGAAGTCAGAACCGATCAAAGTTCCCTCCTGATCCATGTAAGAACCTGAGATGTAGTACTGAACCTTTTCCGTACCTCCTTGGGCGCTGATTTGATGCTGGTGTTGGATGGCAGTGCGGAAAATCTCATCCTGCCAATTCGTACCTATTCCAAGAATAGAAGGGTCGGCATACCATGCGTTGGCCGTGAGCTCACCGATGGAAACCATGTCGTTGTAGTATTCGGCATATTCACGAAGGTTCATCATGTCGATCCTGCTGGTCTGGCGGTTGACCGCAACCATACCATCATAGGTAAATTTCGCTTCACCGGCCTTACCACGCTTGGTCGTGATGAGAACGACTCCGTTCGCGCCCTGCGCTCCGTAGATCGCGGTGGCGGAGGCATCCTTGAGGATCTCCATGCTGACGATGTCGGCCGGGTTGATGGTGGCAAGAGGAGAGATCGTGGAGATCTTACCGTTGCCGAGAGATCCGAGACCGAAGTCGCTTCCTGAATTCCCGCCTCCTTGGACAATCACACCGTCAATCACGTACAGAGGCTCGGCCGCAGAGTTGACGGTCGCCTGTCCACGGACACGGATTGAGGATGACGAGCCCGGAGCTCCGGAGGTCTGCACGGCGGAAACACCGGCCGCACGGCCTTGGAGTGACTGGTCAAGGTTAGTGATGACCGACCCCTTGAGGTCTGACTCCTTCATGGAGACAGATGCACCCGACAGGTCGCTCTTCTTCATCGTACCATAGCCGACAACAACAACCTCATCAAGAAATTGTGTGTCTTCGGCCATCACGACATCAATCTTGGTCCTGCCAGAAACCGGGATTTCCTGAGCCGCGTAGCCGATCGAAGTGAAGACAAGGACCGCATTGTCCTTGACCGTGATTGAATAATTGCCATCCAAGTCAGTGATGGTACCGTTCTTGGTCCCCTTTTCCTGGATGCTGGCCCCTATGACTCCAAGCCCGGACTGGTCCTTTACGGTACCTGTCACGGTCTTCGTCTGAGCAAGGGCTGTCAGTGAGCTTCCGAGGAAGAGCACCAACAAGCATGTCAACAGCTTACTTTTCATGCCTTTTGATTTTAGATTAATGTTATTATATATGATTATTCTGTTGCTTCCGCCAACCTGCCGGCGTACTCCCTTATCAGTTCCACCGTGCTCCTGTCCGAGAGATAGACCCCGTTGAGTCCCTGAGCCTCCTGCGAAGGATCGCCGCAAAGGTCGTCTCCCTCCTGCCAGATCTCGCGGGTCTGCCTGGCGACTCCGCTCCAGCTCCAGAAGTTGCATCCGGCAAGAGGGCCATTCTCTCCGGCAGACTTGACCACCTCATTGAATATGAGGGCGTAGTACTCGTTTCTCCCTTTCACCCCCGAGGTGTTTCTCCAGTCCTGTCCGTCACGCGGGTAGCCGAATTCCTCTACTATGACCGGCTTTCCCAGTTCCCTGGCCATGTCCAGATGGCGCCCGAGGTACTCAAGCGTCCTGTTTTTGACCAGTTCCGGATCCCCGGAGGTCTCGCCGTCCTTGATCCATCCCCAGTTGAAAGGCCAGATGTGGACGGTGATGTAGTCGATGTAAGGGCAGTCGTTCAACCTGCGGCAGAGGTCATAGTCGCCGTCGTTGCATCCCATCGCACCTTCGTTGCCGGTGCAGACGAGGTGGTTGGAATCCAGGGATTTGATGAGCCGGGCGGTTCCTTGAATATAATTGACAAAGGCCTCAACCTTCAAGGAATCAGTGCTGAACGGTCTCGGCTCGTTGCAGATCTGCCATGCGAAGACGGCCGGGTTCCGTGAATACCTTTCCACATACTTACGCACGTGCTCCCGGAAAAGCCCCACAGCCTTTTCGTTCGCGGCGAACTCAGCCATCGCGCACATGTAAGGCCAGTAGCCATCGACGGCAGGATGAGGCTGATGTCCGGCTCCGGCGGCCTCAAGATATGAGCGATAGCCGGTCGGACTCCATTCCCACGCGTTATTAAGGAAGAGCACGGCGGCCATGCCTCGCTTCTCCAGTTCGGAAAGCAGGATGTCCATCCCTTCGAAATTCTCCTCGGTGGCGCAGACCCTGATGTTTGTCAGCCCAAGAGCCTTGAGCGAATCCAGTTCGACAGCGAGGCGCCCCGGATCGCTGACCGCGATGTCGGACGCGTACCAGACATTGGTTCCTATGAAGCGGACAGGCTTCCCGGCCTTGACTATATGGGAATCCTCAATGCCGAAGAAGGTGGGTCTCTCGCCCCCACCAATGCATGAATTCATTAAGAATAAGCAGATTACAACTGCCAAGATTAATTGATTACGTTTCAAGTGCCATTAATTTTGTTCACGATGCAAAATTACGCACATGTCGAAACGAAAACAAATACTATTTTGATAAATAATGCAAATAATCCGCTACACAATGACTTTCTTTTTCTTGTACAGGGAACGGAACTCATGAGGCGTGACCCCTTTGCGCGCCTTGAAGACCCTGTTGAAATTGGACAGGTTGTTGAACCCGCAGGCATAGCAGATCTCGGAGACGTTGGTAGTGGTGTCAACAAGCGCTCTCGCAGCATTACCAAGCCGGATGTCAATCAGATAGGAAGACAAAGTCTTGCCGGTTCGGAGCCTGAAGAAACGGCTGAAGGAGCTTGGGCTCATTCCCACGAGATCCGCCAGCTCGGGCAGCGTGACGTCCTCGGCGTAATGCTGGTTGATATATTCCTTGACCTTCATCACCCTACGGCTCTCGGTGTCCCTAGGAGAATGGGCGAACGAACTGCTGGCAAGTTCCCTGGACCCGCATCCGGAAAGGATGTAAAGCAGGCGGAGACAGCCCGCGAACTGGACGAAACCATCCTTCTCGCTGACCACAGCGTTGATCTGTGAATATGCGTTCATGATTGAAGCGAGGGGGAACGCCAGCCCGTGGCTCGCCCTCTCAAGCATCCTCCGGATGCTCGCGAACTGGTTGCGCTCCAGAAGTCCTCCACTGAACAGATCCGGAGAGAACTGGATCGTTATCTCCCTGATGTCAGGCGATTTGCAAGACCCCTGCTCCCAAACATGCTCCAGATTCTCGCCTGCGATCAGGACAAGGTCATATTCCCCGATCGTCTCGACGCTGTCCCCTACGATGCGGCGCACCCCCGGAGCGTTCTGGATGAAGTTCAGCTCATACTCTCTGTGACGGTGCAGCGGATAGGTGAACTCTTTCTTGTGCCTCTCCACGATGTAGAAGCAATCCCGCTGCGAAAGCCCTGATATTTCCGAAAAAACTTGTGACATAACAGGGCAAATATAATACTTTTTTAACATTTCTTTAACGTATTAAGCCGACTATCCACCGTACCATGAAAGAATTTTGGTAACTTTGGATCATGGACAGAAAATCAATTCTCGAAGAACTGGAAGGAGACATCCTTCCTTTCTGGATGCAAAGGATGACCGACCCTAAGGGCGGTTTCTATGGAAGGATGGACGGAGACGGACACATTATTGGCGGAGCGGAGAAAGGAGCGATCCTTAACTCCCGCATACTGTGGACTTTCGCTGCCGCCTGCCGGACACTTCGTAAAAAGGAATATCTCGACACAGCCGCCAGGGCGTACCAGGAGATCCGCGACCGCTTCACTGACAAGGAATATGGCGGCATCTTCTGGAGCCTCGATTGCGAAGGCCGCCCCAAGGACACGAAAAAGCAGTTCTACGCCATAGCGTTCGCGGTCTATGGGTTGGCTGAATATTTCAGGGCCACCGGGGACGCGGAAGCTTTGGAGCTCGCCAAGTCTTTCTACCGCTGCATAGAGGATCACAGCAACGACGGTTACGGCTACATCGAGGCCCGCACCCGTAAATGGGGCGTGATCGAGGACATGAGGCTCTCCGACAAGGACCAGAACGACTCCAAGACCATGAACACGCACCTGCATCTTCTTGAAGGTTACACCAACCTTTACAGGGTGTGGAAGGATGCCGGACTGAGGGAAAGGCTCGAAAACCTCATCAACATATTCATTGACAAGATTGTACGTCCCGACGGGCACCTCGGTCTTTTCTTCGGGGACGATTGGGCTCCGCATTCCACCGCTGTTTCCTTTGGGCACGACATCGAAGCGTCATGGCTGCTTGACGAGGCCGCTGAAGTGCTGGGCGACAAGGTTTTGGCCGCCAAAGTCGAGTCCGTCTGCGCGAAAGTCGCAACCTCCGCAATGGAAGGTTTCACCCCCGAAGGAGGAATGATCTATGAATATGACCCCGCCACCGGCCGCCGGGATTCCGACCGCCATTGGTGGGTCCAGGCCGAGACAGTCGTCGGCTGCGTCAACCAGTACCAGAAGACAGGCGATCCTCATTGGCTCGAATCCGCTGACAATGAATGGTCTTTCATCCGCAGCCACATCATCGCCCCCGATGGAGAATGGTACTGGAGCCTCCGCTCCGACGGCACCCCCGACACCACCGATGACCGCGCCGGCTTCTGGAAATGTCCCTACCACAACGGCCGCATGTGCCTTGAGGTCCTCGAAAGAGGTCGCTGACGTCAGACATCCTAAACTTAGAAAGCCTCCTGCATCCGACTTTCCCATCCCAGTTCCTGCCGGATGATCTCCTTTCATCAACAAAAGATTTTGACTATACTTCCTATAAAAATTAACATGAGCAATACTTTTGCGATTTATTTTCAGATATTTGTGACTTTTGGGTACAAGAAAGTGAATAACTCGGAATAATAATGGAGGTTGTCTCTGCTGATGAGGATGACGCTGAACTCAGAGGATGGGCCTATCTCTACGACAATTCCACCTTGGAGAAACTCGCCTCGTCAAAAATCCGGGCCGAAGGCGGCAGAGGTTCAACTTTCAATCCCAGGCTTGAGAAATCACTCCACAAGGCGGCAAAGAATCTGATCTCAGTGATAACGGCAAAACAGGTGATTGTCAAATCAACGAAAAGAGAACGCCCGCAGCTATCTCAAGGCCAAAGAGTACAAGAATTTGCTTGATGTCAAAAACGAACCATAAAATGTCTTGTAAGGAGACATCGTTAAGATTTTTGATTTTTGCACAGAGTAAAAAGGGGAGGACTATTCCTCTCCTTTTACTTTCTCCGCATTGCCCGTCAACAAAAAACAATTGACAGCCAGTGGCAGCCAAGTAATTAACAAGCAATAAGTTAAGCAATCACCTTGGGTGCAATTCCGCTAAAGGCAATCCACCAAGTTCCTCATTTTCAATGCAATGTCCGCCACACACTTATTTTTAGAGATTTGAATATCTCCATGAATTCCACCGGAGCAACAACCATCGACTTCCTTTGGATATTCTTTGTATTTCCTTCGTGGTGAGAGGAATTTGACGGATTCAATTATTTGTTATATTTTTACGAAAGCAATTAAAAGGTGACGGTTATGGCAAGGAAATTATATCCTATCGGGATACAGACTTTTGAGGAAATCCGCAGGCTCGACAACCTCTACATCGACAAGACTGAGTACGTCTATCGCTTGGCGCACGCAGACGGGAAGTTTTTCTTCCTGAGCCGTCCTCGCCGTTTCGGCAAGTCGCTGCTGGTGTCAACCATCCGGAGTTACTTCGAGGGAAGGAAGGAACTCTTCAAGGGGCTTGCCATTGAAAAGCTGGAGAAGGAGTGGGAGGCGTATCCTGTGCTGCACTTCAGCCTGGCCGGAGGCAAGCACATGGAGAAAGACCAGCTGGAGCGCTATCTGCTCTTTATACTGAACGACAATGAGACTCGTTTCGGTGTCGAATGCGACTCCCCCGATCCGAACGTGCGGCTCTTCAACTTGATAAAGACCGTACACAAGAAGACCGGCCGACAGGTTGTCGTGCTGATCGATGAATATGACGCACCTTTGCTTGACGTGGCCCATGAAAGGAAAACCCTTGATGTCTTGCGGAACACGATGCGCAACTTCTACTCTCCTCTTAAGGATTGCGAGCCGATGCTCCGCTTCGTTTTCCTGACGGGAATCACCAAGTTTTCGCAGCTTAGCATATTCAGCGAGCTGAACAACATTTCTAATGTTAGCATGGACGAGCCTTATGCCGGCATCTGCGGGATCACCGAAGATGAATTGCTTGGCCGGATGGACGCAGACATAGAGGATCTATCTCATGAATTAGGTTTCAGCAAGGAAAAAACCATAGAGGAATTGAAGAACAACTATGACGGCTATCATTTCTGCTGGCCTTCGCCGGATGTGTTCAATCCTTATAGCCTGCTTAATTGTTTCGCCAAACGGAAAGTTGACTCCTACTGGTTCGGTTCCGGCACTCCGACCTATCTCATCCACAAGATGAGGGAATTCGGTGTGAAGCCGTCACAACTTGGAAAGGTAAGGGCGAAGAAAGCCACTTTCGATGTGGCGACTGAGAGTATGACCTCGTTGGTCCCGTTGCTTTATCAAAGCGGCTACCTCACCATCAAAGACTATGACAAAAGGCTTGATGTCTATACTCTAGACATTCCGAACAATGAGATCAGAGTGGGGCTGTTTGACAGTCTGCTGCCGGGCTATCTGGACTCGGAGGTGGACACGGGAAGGGTTGTCATAGCTGACATTTCCGCCTGTCTCAATGACAAGGACGCGGATGGAGCCATGCGGCTTTTGAGCGACTTTTTGGAGACCGTGCCCTATTGCGACAACACCCACTTCGAAGGGCATTACCAACAGATGCTCTACATCATATTCGCATTGCTGACAGACTACAACATACAAGTGGAACAGCACACGGCCAACGGTCGGATTGACATCACATTGGAGACCTCGGACACAGTCTATGTGATGGAACTGAAGTTTAGCGGAAGCGCGGAAGACGCTCTGAATCAGATAGAGGCGAAACACTACGCTGACACTTTCAAGATGAAGGGAAAGGAAGTCGTGAAGGTGGGCATGAGCTTTTCCGTGAAAGAAGGCGTGAACTCCTTGGACTGGAAAGTGATGCGCAGCATCTAATCCTCAAGGATGAGACCCGCCCACGAACCGGACAAGGGAGGGTTCCTGAATATCCCAGTTCGAATCGTCACTTCCTCATTTTCAAGGCGATGAACACTAATACAGACAGCCGAAGGCCCAAAGTGGAATCTTGCGGATATATGTCGACTCTATGTCATCCGCGGCAATGTATGCGTTATTCTCGTTCTTAATTTGGCCGTACCCTTTGTCCGCACCACCAACCTCGACAACAATGTCTCCATCAATCTTGAAATCACCCGTCTTAAGGCCGCCATATTCAACCCTGTGCCCGGCTGAAATCAACTGATTGCAGAAGAATGACTCGCGGACTGTTCCAATTTCCGGGCTCATATCAGACAGGATACATAGCAGATTTGGGTTATCCAGCAAGATCTTGTCAGGTTTCTGCAAGTCAGAAATCGTATCCAGATTCTGAAACAGGCGGCAAATCAACTTCGCCTCTTCCATATTCTTCAAGTATTTCATAATTGTAGGGCGCTCCATTGATGTCGCCCTGGAAAGCTTTGATATATCTATCTCGTACGGAACCATCTGTGCCAGAATGCGAAGCAGTGCCTTAAGCTTACGAGTGTTGCCCACTTCAATATTCCTGAATGCCGGCAATTCATAGTCGATAACATAATTCACGACATTCTCGACCTGAACCGGATACGTCCGACGGTTTTCGAAATAAAACGGATAGAAACCACCCTGCAAATATTCCTTGAAAGACTTGACCGGCAGACATTTATCCTTTACCTCCGCACAATACTCCCCAGAAGTGCCAAGAAGATCATTCAAAGAGATTGGTTCAATTTCCACACCTTGGTCGAAACGCAAGTACTCTCTAAAAGAAAGACCTGGCATTACATAGGGGATCATCCTTCGTGAAAGATCAGCATCTCCATCATTTAGTTGAAGCAGCGAAGATCCACTCAGGACTATTCTAAGGTTCTTGTGACTGTCATATATTTCCTTGATTTCACGACTCCATCCTCGGTATTTGTGGACTTCATCAATGAACAGATGCCGTCCGCCAAGCATGACGAACCGATCCGCCGTGTCCAGAAGTGTATGTGTGGAAAAATACGAGGAATCAGCGCTGCAATACAGAACACTGCGATCCCCTGCCTGATAATTCCTTTTGATGTATTGCTGCATAAGAGTGGATTTTCCCACACCCTTAGCGCCCTTTATGATAAGAAGTCCCGAAGACCAGTCTATCACACTCATCATGCTTCTAATCATGGACATAGGAGCCGCAGCGATCTCTTCATCATGCCGTTTGAACAACTTTTCCATTTTTCAAAATCTTGATCACAAGCAAAGGTACGTGTATTTTGCAAAATACACAAATAGATGTAGATTGTATTTTACAAAATACAGTATAACGGGTCTGCGTCCGGAGCCACTTACGGCTTTAGACATCCTATCGGGATGACATTAATCCCATCCTCTGGACTTCGATAGGCAAAGAGGCGCATTCGCCGGTAACACCAAGTAGTTGACAAACAACAAGTTAAACATCAGTCTTTGGTACAACCTTGCTAAAGGCAACAAGCCAAGTTTCTCATTTTCAGCGTGATGTCCGCCACATTTTTCTATAATAGAGATGCTGCCATAGCATTCTGCTTCAAGCATCTCAACCTGAGTGGAAAAATTGAGGGATTGAGAAGGAAAGAAAAGCTTGAGATACCGATTGTTGCTCTGCGCGAAGCCATTATAAACAGTCTGGCGCATCGTGCTTACGAAAATCGTGGCACCTCCACCGGGCTGGCGATTTACGATGACCGAGTCGAGATAGAGAACCCAGGAAGGCTCCCACACGAGTTATCACCGGAGACGATGCTTCAGCCTCACGATTCTTTCCCATACAATCCAGTAATCGCCCAAGCACTATACAAGATGACCTATCTGGAGAATTGGGGGG
>DJOW01000054.1:0-806 GCA_002437305.1 Bacteroidales bacterium UBA6428 | reverse complement strand
GGGGGGGTCTGGCATTCGCAGGATAGCGGACAGTTGCCGAGAGGCTGGCGTGGAAGAGCCAACATACACGGATGGGAAAGGTTTCGTGACTGTTTGTTTCAAGAGGCCGTCATATAAGGGTACCCAAACCAGTCCCCAAACTACGATCGAGGCTGTTCTGGAGCAAATAAGGAAAAATCCTGGAATCACCCGTGAACAGTTGGCGAAGATTCTATCGAAATCACCGGATACAATAAAAAAGAATATCTCACGATTAAAGAGAATGGGCAAAATTGTCCGCATAGGACCGCAGACATACGGAGGCCAATGGGAAATTCTTGAATAGACGCTGAGTCTCATCTGCGACCCTCGGAAAGAGAGCCATCATTTTCCAAACTCCATAACGTGAACTACTTTCTAACCTTCCGATGACATTCCCCGAATTTCCGGTTTACCTTTCCGGAAACGCGGCATTAATGGAAAAACATCAGACAATGGGAATGAATATCAGAACGCCCCTCTGGTCAGCGCACCGCCACACTGCTGCTCATCAATCCGAAGCGGCCAGCGCGACAGCAGCAACGCAATCAAGTGCTACGGTTATTGACATTAATGAATATGCCGGCGTCCCGAACCCAACAATAGCCAAGTGCCAGGAAAGCACTTGGCTATAAGCCCTTTAGACAGCATTAAACGCCTCAACCGCCCGAGCAAGACAACACACCCCACGGAAACAATCCTCAAAAAAGTGCTGAAAATCCGGAAATATCACTATCTTTACAACGTTTCAGACCCTATGATCTGGAACGGACATATTGATGAAAGTG
>DJOW01000017.1:164793-185335 GCA_002437305.1 Bacteroidales bacterium UBA6428 | reverse complement strand
TCACCTTCATCACCACTTTCGGCCTCAAGCCCAACGCCTACTCATACGACATCCACTACCGTGTCCAACTCGACGCTTTGTTTGAAGAGGCATAGAGCCGCCCTGCGATCTTGAGAATCCGAGAAGGAGAAGGTTCGATGATATTCGCTATTTGAAAGAAAAATTGCTATATTTGCAGAAATAGGCAGGGGTTCCGCCGGAAAAGGGCGGGACTTCGTTTTAATGTTATGGTCCCGAAAGGGAGGGCGGAGGGCAATGGCCGTTAGAATATTCATAAATAATTTGCCGACAAGTGATTGCCCACTTGTGACTGTGTGAAAAAGGAACATAATTAGTTTCATTATGGCTGAAATTCATTATATGACCCAGGAAGGGTTGGATAAGTTGAAGAAGGACCTCGCCGACGCATTGGCGCAGCGTCCAGTGATCTCCGCGGCCATCGCGGAGGCAAGGGAAAAGGGGGACCTCTCCGAGAATGCTGAATATGACGCGGCCCGTGACGCTCAGGGGTTGCTCGAGGTTAAAATTGCAAAACTCAAGGATCTTGTGGCGAACGCCAAGGTCATCGATGAGTCAAAGATCGGCACTGACAAGGTTCAGATCATGAACAAGGTCAAGGTGGAGAACGAGGCCACGAGGCAGGTCATGGAGTTCACAATTGTAGGAGAGACCGAGGCTGATTTCGCTCACGGGAAGCTCGCTTCCACGACCCCGATCGCCAAGGCTCTGATAGGTCACTCAAAGGGCGAGGTCGTGGAGGCCAAGGTGCCTTCCGGAGTCCTCAAATTCAAGATTCTCGACATCACGCTCTAAGACGATGGCTACAATATTCACAAAGATCGCAAAAGGGGAGATCCCTTCCTTCAAGGTGGCTGAGAATGATGATTTCTACGCCTTCTTGGACATAAGCCCTCTTGCGAAAGGACATACTCTTGTCATCCCGAAGAACATCGAGGATGACTATATCTTCCATCTGGACGAGAAGACCTATCTGGGACTTTGGTCGTTCGCCCGCAAGGTGGCGATAGCCATAAAGGCAGCCGTGCCTTGCCAGCGGATAGGAGTCTGCGTTCTCGGAATGGAAGTGCCTCACACTCACATCCATCTGGTGCCTCTCCAGACCGAGGCGGATATGGACATCAAGAAAAAGCGCTTGGAGATCTCTCCTGAGGAAAACAAGGCGATCGCCGCCGCTATATTCAATGAATATGAGAAATTGTAGGAACGTACTTCTCGCCGCGGCTGCTTTGGCGGCTGTGTCCGCTTGCTCGGACAAGGTTCAGGTCAAGGGTACTCTCACCGGTGCTCCGGACGCTCAAGTGGTTGTAAAACAGTTGTCCGGAAGTTCATTGGTGGCTTTGGACACTCTCGAGACGAATGCGTCAGGGGCATACTCATGCAAGATTGACGTACAGAAAGGACAACCTCTTTTCGTCTACCTTTTCAAGGGCGACACAAAGATCGCGTCGCTGCTTCTCCAGAAGGGTGACAAGGTCAGGGTCACTTCCGACACCCTTGGAAATTATTCAGTGGAGGGCTCCGCAGAGAGTGAGAAACTGCGTCAGGTAGAAGATGATTTCGCCGCGTTTATGGACAAGTTCTCCGCAGATGCCGCCGCAGGCGACAATGCGGCAGCCTCGAAGGACTACGTTGACTACTACCGAAGCCGCGTAAAGTACATTATGGAGAACTCCAAGTCATTGACTTCTATTCCGGTGCTGTACCAGAAAGTCAACGAGAACTTTCCGGTCTTCAGCCAGGCGACTGACGCGATTCTGTTTCAGAACGCCTGCGATTCGTTGATGACAGTCTATCCGGAGTCCAAGTATGTCGAGGCTTTGAAAAACGAGGCCGGGAAGAGGATCAACATATTCAATCTCAGTCAGAGGGTTCGTGACGCCAAGGAGTCGTCATACCCTGATTTGAACCTCCCGTCGGTTGACGGTGCCAAGGTGAAACTCAGCGAGGTTGGCTCGAAAGTGGTGCTTGTCTATTTTTGGCAGGCTGCGGATGCCGCCCAGAAGATGTTCAATCAGGATGTTCTTTTGCCTCTGTACAGGGAGTATCATCCTAAGGGACTGGAGATATATTCAGTGTCCCTTGACACCGACAAGGGTGCGTGGGCAAGCGCCGTGAAAAGTCAGAACCTGCCGTGGATCAACGTCTGCGATGGACTGGGCGCCGCTTCTCAGGCTGCGGTTCTGTACAATATCAGCCGTGGCCTTCCGGTAGCTTATCTGATAGTTGACGGAACCCTGGCTCCTGATGTCATCAAGAATGAGAACGACCTTCGCAAGGTTGTGGCCTCAAAGTTTTAGGAATATGAGTGAGGCTGGCCCGGTTGAATCAGGCCGGCCTTTTTTAGCATTTAATTATGACCCGAAAGACAAGAGTAAGATTCGCGCCGTCGCCGACAGGTCCGCTGCACATGGGCGGAGTCCGCACGGCTCTCTATAACTACCTCTACGCCAAACAGCACGGAGGCGATTTCATCATCAGAATCGAGGACACAGACTCCCACAGATTCGTTCCCGGGGCAGAGGAATATATCATCGAGGCCCTGAACTGGTGCGGAATCATCCCTGACGAAGGCGTGGATGAGAACGGTAAGGTTGTCGAGACCCCTTCTGAGTGCCATCCTCACGCTCCTTACCGCCAGAGCCAGAGGCGCGGGATCTATCGCAAGTACGCAGAGCGGTTGATCGAGAACGGCTACGCCTACTACGCCTTCGACTCATCCGAGGCTCTGGAGAAGGCCCGCGCCGAGGCCGAGGCTTCCGGCCAGACCTTCATCTACAATCAGGTGACCAGGATGACGATGCGCAACTCCCTGACCCTCCCTGAGGACGAGGTCAAGAGGCTGCTTGAGGAGACTTCCGACTGGACGGTCCGCTTCAAGATGCCGTCTGACACTATAGTAAGGATGGATGACCTGATCCGTGGCCACATCGAGGTGAACACCGACACACTTGACGACAAGGTTCTGTGGAAAAGGGCAGACGAGTTGCCTACCTACCACCTTGCCAACATTGTGGACGATCACCTTATGGAGATCACCGAGGTAATCCGTGGAGAGGAATGGCTTCCGTCCCTGCCGCTCCACTATATGCTTTACAAGGCTTTCGGCTGGGAGGACACGATGCCTCGTTTCGCCCACCTGTCCCTGCTTCTTAAGCCGGACGGAAAGGGCAAGCTCAGCAAGCGTGACGGGGACAAGCTGGGTTTCCCTGTGTTCCCTCTCCAATGGGTGAACGCCCAAGGCGAGGTCTCCAGAGGCTACAGGGAGGACGGCTATTTCCCTGAGGCTTTCGTGAATCTGCTGGCATTCCTTGGTTGGAATCCAGGAGATGACCGGGAGATATTCTCGATGGACGAGTTAATCAAGGCTTTCTCACTCGACCGCATCGTCAAGTCCGGAGCGCGCTTCAACCCTGAGAAGGCCCGCTGGTACAACAAGGAATATCTCCGAATGAAGTCCGACGAGGAACTGATGGAGCTTTTCGTTCCTATTCTTGAGGAACACGGGATGAAGGTTGTCGAGAACCATGTGCACGCCAAGGCCAATGGAGCGGAGGTCAACGAATCGGGAGCGGATCTGAACAAGCACATCTTTACAAAAGGGTACGTTCAGAATGTGGTTTCGTTCATCAAGGAAAGAGCCACTTTCGTGAAGGATTTCTGGACCATTGCCTCGTATCTTTTCGTTTCCCCACAGGATTTTGAGAAGTATGGAATCAAGGCCGGAGCCGCTGTGGAGCCCCAGAGCAACGACCCTCGCCGTCAGGCAGACCCTCGCGCGAAAGTCTATGACGATGCCGCCACAGCGCCGTTCCTCGCCAAGGACGTTGACAAGTTCTGGAAGCCGGAGGTCGCTGAATATGTCGCCAAGGTCGCTTCCTTTGTCAATGAATATGCCGGAGAATGGTCAGTTCCAGCCTTCGAGAAGGCTCTTGAGGACTTCATCCGAGGCAATGAGTGGCCGATGGGCAAGGTGATGAACGCCACCCGTCTGGCTTTGGCCGGAGCCGCCAGCGGTCTGGGCATCGCAGACATCATCATCCGCATCGGCAAGTCCGAGACCCTCGCCCGCATCGCCTACGCCACTTCCCGTCTGGCGTAAGACCAATCCTTTAGACATCGCTTTGTCCGGAGAAAGCACCCTTTCACCGGACAAACTGCGTTTTACCACCAGTTTCTCCGGCCGTAAGGCGTTTCGCCGGACAAACACCTTATGAGAACAGGATTCCGCGCGGAGCGACGTACGCACGGGCTGGAGCGGTGCGGGAGATCAAGATCAAGGGGAATGTCATCAGCGCGAAGGTGAAAGGAAGACGGCCACGGGCATATTCAGTGACCATCATTGTGCCGCCGTACTGACAAATGGGCCAATGACTGGTTTGATAGCATGATGTATTAGTTCAGAAATGTTTACGCCATCTCCTTCTCCTGACGGTCAGCGCGCTTGATGGCTGGAATGCGCTCCAGCTCGGCAAGGCTCTGACCGTGTTCTACCGCCAAGGCAGGCTTCTTGTCTGGGTCGAAATGGAAACGCTTCACATTGTCGGAAGTGTTGTAGCCTATTATGTTCACTTTGCCGGTGAGGTTGATCTCTTCCTCCGGATCCGGCAGAGGCTGCCTCTCGAATTTGAAGTCCTTCCCGATCTGTATCGTGTTCCCGAGATCTGCCCGTGTCATCTTCTTAAGGTCGTTGACCTTGAATCCGGTGGCGATGGCTGTGATCTGAATCTTGTCTCCGATCTCGGGTTCAGTCATCCAGACTAGACCTGTCTTGAATTTTTTGACGTTGCCGGTGTATTCGGAAATCTTGTGGTTGATCTCTGAGAGGTCGTCCATCGTCAGCCCCTTGTCGTTCTTGCCGCAGGTGATGTTTATCAGCAAGCTTTTGGCTGTCTTGAGGTCGAAGTCGTTCAGTAAAGGGGACTGGAGCGCACCTTTGACGGCATCCTCTATCCTGTTTTTCCCTGTTCCTGTGCCACATCCCATCAGAGCCATTCCGCTGTTGCGCATCATTGTCTTGATGTCCTCGAAATCGACATTGATGTAGCCAGGGCGGCTGATAATCTCTGTTATGCCTTTCACGGCTGTGGCGAGGACCTCGTCCGCTTTCGGGAAGGCCTCGTGTACCAGGTGGCTGCCAAAGAAATCGTAAAGTTTCTCGTTGTTGATGATCAGAAGGCTGTCAACATTCTTCACCAACTCGTGGATGCCGTCTATCGCTCTTGACATGGCATTGTCGCCCTCGTTCTCGAACGGGAGGGTCACGACGCCGACAGTAAGTATTCCTTTGTCTTTTGCCATCTTTGCGATGATCGGAGCGGCTCCTGTGCCAGTGCCTCCACCCATCCCTGCGGTGATGAACAGCATTTGGGTGCCCTCTCCCAGGGCCACCTTCTCTATCTGGTCGTGCGCCTCAATGGCGGCCTTGCGGCCCTTGGCGGGGTCGGTGCCGGCCCCGAGGGCGTTCTCTCCGATGTGGATCTTGACCGGGACCGGGCTCCCGTCCAGGGCTTGGCTGTCTGTGTTGCAGACAATGAAACTGCAACCTTCAACTTTCTCCCTGTACATGTAGTTCACGGCGTTGCATCCTCCACCGCCCACCCCGATGACCTTTATCATTGACTGGATAGGGGTCATCACCGGACTGACATCAGCCAAATCTATTTCGAAATCAATGTTCCCCATAATTCTTTCTTGTTAAACGTCTTCGTCTTTTGCTTCATCCAACTCGTCCTTCATCTCATCGAACAATCCTGTCATGGTTTCCCTGATGTGCTTTGTCCATTTGAATTTGAACAGGCCTTTTGGCTTTTTCGGTTTGTCAGTACCTTTCCCGGCACGCTCGGGGCTTTGGCTGCCACCCCTGCCGGAGTCATCGGCCCCGTCAACCGTACCCTTATCTTCCACATCTATGGTATTGACTTGGCCTCCGATTATCTCATGCTCCACCGGAGTGTAATATTGATCGTTGTCAGCGGGCGTTCCATACTGGGTCACATCCGGAGTCTCGATTTGTGGCTCTTCCTGTGGAGGAGTCTCCTTATTGATTGTGGTGTTCTCTGCCTCCTGTCCGTAGACTGTCTGGCCGCTATGACCTGAGGTTCCGTCATCTCCGGGATCGGATGGAATGGTGTTTCTGGTCAAGACATCATTCACACAGTTGAGGTACCGGTCGTTCTTGGCCGACAGGATCATCCCCATTGACGTCGCCGCGCTGGCCTCGCTTGCTTCCGGGCATCCCTCACAAGAGAAGAGCCTTCTGGGACGTCCGACCTTTACTGAATATCCCGACAGTTCCTTGATGTAGTTGGCGCAGTTCACAAGCTCAGCCCCTCCTCCGGTCACCACAACACCGGCTCTTAGGTAATCCTCGGAGGCATAACCGCTTTCCTGAATTCTGAACAGCAGAGCCTCGATGATCTCTTTCATTCTCGCTGTGACAATCTCAGAGATGTACTTTACAGAAACCTGCGCCGTGGCGTTTCCGTCCTCATCCACAATCTGGATTGACTTCTCTCCTAGCGAGGACAGTTTGTTCGGCATGCACGCCCCGTATGCCTTCTTGATGTTCTCCGCAAGCTCGAAGGAGAAGTTGCACTCGGACTTTATGTCGTTCGTCACGCTGTTCCCGCCGAAAGGAATGGCGGCGTAGAACCGCATGATCTTGTCTTTGAATATGGTCACGGAACTCACACCGGCTCCTATGTCGATGAGGGCGACACCGTTTTCCATCTGCTCGGACTTGAGGACGGCTTTGGCGGTGATGCCCGGTGTGAAATATTTCTTGGCGATGGCTATTCCAAGGTCATTGAACACACTGTCAATATTTGATGAATATCTCCGGTTCCCGATGAACACCTTGAAATTGCCTTCGAGCGTCTCGGCGGCCATTCCGATGATGTCGTTCTCAGGCTCATTGAAGCAGTCTTCTGTTGAAAAAGATTGAGCCACGGCGCCATAGATTACCTCTTTGGATGAGTCTTCCAATGGGTAGGACTCCAGAGCCATGGATTTCAGAGCGCGGATCTCGCTTTCTTGAATCAAGTCGTCCGGTACTGGTCTTGTCATGCTGGCCGAGGCCGTTTCCTGGCGCACGTACCAGCGCGGCAGTCCGACAATCACTTGCAGGATCTTTATCCTTAGCGCCTGCTGTGCCTCGCTGATGGCCGTTCTCACCACCGTTTTGACCTTCCCTGGAATCAGGACATAACTGTAGCGCACACCGGCTGAGGGTGATTCCTTGTAGTAGATCACTTCGACATTTCTGTCTTGGACCTTGGCAACACAGACGGCCAGTTTAGAGGTCCCCAAATCAACGGATGCTATGTATCTCTCCTCCATATTCCTAACTATTTTCTGCAGACAATCTGTCCATTGTATTTTACGTTGACAGTCGAGTAGTATCCCGCGCCTTTTTCCGGCAGGATCGTGGTGTAGTAGCGGCTGATCCGGTCAAATTTTCCATCAATGTCCGCCGGTGGCCCGAATATGAACCGTTCCTTTCCTTCCCGCGGAATCATGACAAGGTCTCCGTTGTCTTTGACCGTTATCTGGCAGAAGTTCTCCGCCCACGTCTCTGATTCCTGCATGAAATTCACAAGATCCGTGACTCCCGCCAGCCATTCCTTCTCCGGGTCGGTCCTTGGCTTCCCCTTGTAGCCTCTCTCCACATTCAGGGGAAGGGCTCCGTCAACTATCGGGACCATTGACGTGTAGTTGCGTTGGAGCGGGAAAAGGAAGCCCTCTCTGTCAGCATAGAAGCCGTTGTCGGCCTTCTGGAACCTTACGACCGGCTCTCTCTGCCTGATTTTTACGTTGAGGAAACCGTCGGGAGACGTGTAAGCCTCAGCCTTGAGGATGGCACTTTTCCCGTCAAGAATCCTTTCTACCTTTGCAAGATCAACGCTGTCAAGTCTTTGGCCTATGTAAGCCCCGTACTCTTTTTTCAGGTAGCCTTCTATGTCCTTTTGGGTTACAAAGTTGAAATCATCGGTAAGCTCCACTCTGACACCGGCGCACGTTATCTGTCTGGTCCTTCTTCCGTTCATCCCGAGGATCACGAAGAAAACCAGTGCCAGCGCACAGATCGCTGTGACTATGAGGGTTATCCTGATGCCTTTTTTCATCTCTTAAGCCTTTCTTCAAGGAGGTTGGTTATCGGCGTGATGAATCTGTCGATGTTGCCGGCCCCGAATGTCGCCAGGACATCAACAGGCTCGTTCTTAAGGTAGTCCATCAACTCCTCTTTCTTAAGGAGCACCTTTTGGGGAGCCGTGACCTTGTCAAAGATCAATTTGGAAGTGACCCCTGGGATAGGCATTTCTCTTGCCGGGTAGATGTCCAGGAGGATCAGCTTGTCCACCATGCCCAGGGCCTTTGCGAAATCATCGGCGAAATCCCTTGTCCTTGAGAAAAGGTGCGGCTGGAATATGGCGGTGAGCTTTCTGCCCGGGAAAATTCCTCTGATCGAGGAAATGGCCGAGGCAAGTTCCTTCGGATGATGCGCGTAGTCGTCAATGTAGGAAAGGGTGGGAGTGTTGAGATGAACGTCAAGTCTTCTCTTGACTCCTGAAAATGTTCCTATCGCCTCTTTGATGGCCTCGGGTGGAACTCCATGGCAGAGACACACCGCAGCCGCCGCAACGCTGTTCTCCACATTTATCCAACCCGGAATGCCTACCCTGATGCCTTCGATCACACCTTCCGGGTAGACAAGGTCGAAGATGTAGTGCCCGACTTCATCCGGCTTTGAATTGGCTGCGTAATAGTCCGCTTTCGGATCATCGTAGCTGTAGTACATGATTTTGGCCTTGGTGTCGTCAGCCGTGATGTCGAGCCCGAGCTTGACAATCAGCCTGCGGCTGACAAGCGAGGCGAAGTCCTTGAAAGCCTTCTTGTACTCTTCCAGGGTTCCGTAGATGTCCAGATGGTCGGCGTCCATGGATGTTATAGCGGCTATGGCCGGGTGCAATTGCAGGAAGGAGCGGTCAAACTCATCAGCTTCCGCCACGACAGTCGGCGTGTGGCCTGTCAGAAGGTTGGTGTTGTAGTTTTTCGAGATACCTCCAAGAAAAGCCGAACACCCCATTCCGCTTTTTGTGAGAATGTGCGCCACAAGTGTGCTCGTGGTAGTCTTTCCATGGGTTCCGGCTACGGCAAGGCAAGTCTGCCCTTCGGCCAGCTCGCCGAGCATCCTTGACCTTTTGACAAGGGTGTACCCGTGCTCTCTCACGTAGACAAGTTCCTGCAGGTCCGCCGGAATGGCAGGTGTGTAGACCACAAGCGTCGAAGCGACATCCTTTGGAATGTAGTCAGGGTCGTCCTTGTAGTGGATGTCAATCCCTTCCTTTTCAAGGGCATGAGTCAAATCCGAGGGCGTCTTGTCGTAGCCCGCGACCGGATACCCCTTGAACTTGTAATAGCGTGCGATGGCGCTCATGCCTATGCCACCGATGCCGATAAAGTAAATCTTTGAATATTTTGACATCTCATCCATCATTTGATTATCTTGTAAACTTCCTCCGCTATCTTTCCTGCCGCGCCAGGCAGAGCCATTTTGCCGGCGTTTTCCTCCAGGACGGCGATTTTTGCCGGATCATGGAGCAGATTGATCGCGGCGGGAATCATTTTCTCCATGGCTTCCCCGTCTTTTACGATCAGCGCGGCATCCTTCCTTGCGAGCGCCATGGCGTTGTGTGTCTGATGGTCCTCGGCCACATTAGGCGATGGAATGAAAATCGCAGCCTTGTGTGCGGCGCATAGCTCTGACACTGAGCTTGCTCCGGAACGTGAGACCACGACATCGGCGGCTGCGTAAGCCAGATCCATCCTGCCGATGAAATCAGAATAATGAATGTTCCCGACTGTCTCCGGGTTCGCTTTTGCCTGCTCTCTCATGAACTCATCGACGCCTGCCTTGTAGTATTTTCCGCACTGCCACAGTACATCAATCCCGTCAAGCCCAGGACATCCATCGGAGATCCACTTCCTCATGCACTGGTTGAACCTTGCGCTGCCAAGACTGCCGCCGACCACGAAGAGATGCTTTCTGGAGGGATCGAGACCATATTCCTTTACCCCCTCGGCTTTCATCTCCGGAGTGGATGGGACGATCGTGCTCCTTATGGGATTTCCGGTCATGACGATCTTGTCGGCGGGAAAGAACTTTTCCATTCCCTCGTAAGCCACGCAGATTTTCTGCACTCTGTTGCCTAACTTCTTGTTGGTGAGGCCTGCGAAGCCGTTCTGCTCCTGGATCAGCGAAGGAATGCCCATTCCGGTCGCGGCCCAAAGCAGGGGAGCGCTGGCGTAGCCTCCGACCCCGATCGCGACATCGGGCTTGAATCCTCTTAATACCTTCCTGGCTTTTAGAAGACTTGCGACAACCTTGAACGGTACGCAAAGGTCGTTGAGTATGTTTTTGAGGCTTGGCTTTCGCTGCAGGCCGACGATAGGCAGGCCCACAATCCTGTAGCCCGCCGCGGGCACTTTCTCCATCTCCATTTTACCCTCGGCTCCCACGAACAGAATCTCGGTCGCCGGATTCAGTTCCTTGAGCTTGTTCGCTATGGAGATGGCCGGAAAGATGTGGCCTCCTGTTCCGCCTCCGCTTATTATGACCTTCAATGCTTTATGTTCCATATTCCTCTTATTCATTGTTATGGTCGTTTATCCCGTAGTCCGGGCTGTCATTCTCGTGTTCGGGAAGAGTGGCGCTGAGATCTTCCCGCACGCTTTCCTGCGCGGTTGGCTCACTTTCCGTGATCTCCCTGTCAACCAATGGCTTGGCTTCGGCTGCTTCCCGTTCGATCTTTCTCTTGGCCATCTTGCTGATGGACAGGATGATTCCGAAGGCAAGGCTGAACATCAGGAACGAGGAGTTTCCATGGCTGATCATTGGCAGGGTCTGTCCGGTGTGTATCCCGACATCGCAGTTGACCACGATGTGCATCATGGCCTGCCCGGTGATGAGCAGCACAAGACCGGCCACTGCCGTTTTCGCAAAATGGTTGTCGCAGTTCCTGACGATTATCGACCCTCTTGCCAGAAGACTGATGTAGAGCATCAGCACGATGAAGCCTCCGATCAACCCGTATTCCTCTACGATGAAACTGAACATGTAGTCTTCGAACATGACTGACACAATGTACCTCTGGGTGCTTTTCCCCGGTCCTTTCCCGATCAGGCCGCCTTCGTGAATGGCTATCTTGGCGCTGACTGGTTGCCTGGCCTTGTCAAGGGCATCCTGGAATGCCTTGCTGTTCTGCGGATTCTCCCTCATTTTCATGAGATAGTCGTCAACATCGTCACCAATGACCCTGTTTATGGCGGACGTAAGATGCGGGAACGGCTTGTTCTCGTTCGGCCATGCCGAGTTCACACAGAAGCAGAGCGCGAGGAGCACGATTCCTGTTCCTATCGGCTTGACCAGTTCCTTGACGTTAATGCCTCCGATGAGTATCGTGATGAACATGATGCCTCCTGTGAACAGGGTGCTGGTCAGGCTTCCGGGCATCATGCAGAGGCAGACACTGAAAATAGGAAAATACAGATAGGCTATTTTCTTGACTGTCGGCTTTTTCCAGACGGGATACTTCTCCGCGAGCCGGTTCGCTATCATGAAGCTGTCATTGCGGCAAGCGTTCACAGCCCATGCGAGGTACATTATCATCGCAACCTTGGCCACCTCGAAGACGTGCAGCTGCAATCCCATGATGGACACTACACGCCATGCATCGTTGATCTTCTTGATCGTTATCGGACCCAGGGACATTGAGGTGTCTTTGCAGCTGGTCGAGGCCAGAAGCAGAAGGGACAGCAGGACGATCGAGATGGCATAACCCAATTGCGACACTATGCGGAAGAACCCTATCTTTTTTATGTTGCAGCAGACTATGATGACTCCGAGGCCGAGGGCGCACACGATAAGGTGCTCCCGGAAGATGGACATCCTGTTGGTTTTCTGCATCAGGGCCAGCAAAGGGGTGGACGAGAATATGGCCACGATGGAGAACAGGATCAGCAGGATGACAATCATCCACACGACCTTGTCTCCCTCGAGAGAGTCCACGAAGTTCCAGAGCGTTTTCTTTTTCTTGGTCTCCACGGCCATATTCATTGATGTTTAGAGTCTTCTTACTGCTTCCTTGAACTTTTCACCTCGGTCCTCGTAGCAGGTGAAGAGGTCGAAGCTGGCGCAGCACGGGCTCAGCAGCACTACATCTCCCGGCTTGGCGAATCCGCTTGCCGCCTTCACCGCCTCGTCCGCTGACCGCGAGTCTACAATCCTGTCCTTCCCCACAATGCCTTCGAACGCCTCGTGAAACTTGTGGTTGTCTACTCCCAGGCAGACGATGGCCTTGACCTTCTCCTTGACCAGAGGCTTGAGAACCTCGTAGTCGTTGCCTTTGTCCGTTCCGCCGACAATCCACACCACTGGTTTTGTCTGGCATTCGAGGGCGTACCATGCGGCATCGACATTTGTGGCCTTTGAGTCGTTGATGTACAGCACGTCCTTTATGCTCAGTACAGGCTCAAGCCTGTGCTCTATCGGCTGGAATGTCGCCAGAGCCTCACGGATGGTCTTGTTGTCGATCCCGGAGGCCTTGGCGGCGAGGGCGGCTGCCATTGAGTTGTAGATGTTGTGCTTGCCGCCCAAGGCCAGTTCCTTGAGGAATATGTCGCATTCCTCCTCACCGTACCTTACTATGATCTTGTCGCCCTTTAGGTACGCACCTTGTCTGACCTCGGTCTTTTGACTGAAAGGAAGCCGCTTTGCCGAAAGCACGATCTTGTTCAGATGCTCGATGGTGATCTCGTCATCGGAGTCGAAGATGAAGCAGTCTTCCGGGCGGAGGTTGCGCGTGATGCGGAACTTGGCCTTCACGTAGTTCTCCATCTTGTGGCCGTAGCGGTCCAGATGGTCCGGGGTGATGTTTGTGATGATGGCGATGTCTGGACGGAAGTCATAGCAGTTGTCCAGCTGAAAGCTACTGATTTCCAGTACGTAATAGTCAAAATGTTCGGTAGCCACCTGGTAGGCGTAGCTCTTGCCGATGTTTCCGCCCAAGCCAACGTTGAGACCTGCGTTCTGAAGCAGGTGGTAAATCAGCGAAGTCGTTGTGGTCTTGCCGTTGCTTCCGGTCACGCAGATCTTCTTCGCCGTGTCGTAGCGGCCCGCGAACTCTATCTCGGAAATTATGTGCGTGCCCTGGGCCTCGATCTTCCTGATGATCGGCGCCGTGTCGGGAATCCCGGGGCTTTTGATCACCTCGTCCGCGTTCAGAATGAGTTCCTCGGTGTGGTGTCCCTCTTCGAACGCGATGTCCCATTTGCGGAGCTCGTCCGCAAAGTGGCCGGTGATCTTCCCGTAGTCGGAAAGGAAGACATCGAATCCCTTCACTTTGGCCAGAACAGCGGCTCCGACTCCGCTCTCGGCACCTCCTAAAACAACAATTCTACTCATATTCTTTGAGTTATCTTATCTTCAACAATGCCAATGTGGTGACAGCCAGAATGACCCCGATGAGCCAGAACCTGGTGACGATCTTCGCCTCCGGGATCGCGTGCCTGGGTCTGGAGATCAGTGCCGGGATGCCCTCCTTCTGATAGTGGTGGTGCAGGGGGGTCATCTTGAATATTCTTCTGCCTTGACCGTATTTTCTCTTTGTGTATTTAAAGTAGCCCCTTTGCAGGATGACTGACAGCGACTCCACAAGGAAAATCCCGCAGAGTACCGGCAACAGCAGTTCCTTTCTCATCAGGACGGCGCCGACTCCGATGATGCCGCCTATGGTGAGGCTGCCGGTGTCGCCCATGAACACCTGTGCAGGGTACGAGTTGTACCAGAGGAACCCCATAAGGGCTCCGACGAATGCCGACATGAAGATGGCGATCTCCCCGCTGCCGGGAATGTACATGATGTTCAGGTAATCAGAGTTGATCAGGTTCCCGCCCAGCCAGGCCAGAATGCCCAGGACAACGCCCACGATCGCGCTTGTCCCTGCCGCAAGACCATCCATGCCGTCCGTCAGGTTGGTGCCGTTGGAACAGGCCATTATCACGAAGACAATCATCAGCATGTATATTCCCCATTTGCAGTACCACCCCCACTTGCCTTTGAAGGGCGAGAAACACTTGTAGTCGAATTCGTGATCCTTGACGAATGGCAGCGTGGTCTTCGTACTTTTGATGACATTTTCCATTTTCCAACCGCTATCCTGTGCCACAAGTGTCTCGGAGTCAACATCTAGAGGCTTCCCGTTTCCTTGTTCCACAACGTTGTCCACGCCTGGCTCCACAGCCACTTTCTCCCTGACGACGATGTCATCGCTGAAGCAGACGGTAAGCGCTATGACCGATCCCAAACCCAGTTGACAGGCCAATTTGGCCTTCGGATGCAGTCCTTCCTTGTTGTGCCTGAAGACCTTGATGTAGTCATCGGCGAATCCCAGCGCTCCGCACCAGAGTGTCGTGAGGAGGAGCAGCTGGATGTAGATGTTGCAAAGATCGCAAAACAGCAGGACCGGCACGACGATGCTCAGGATGATGATCACGCCGCCCATGGTCGGTGTGCCTTTCTTCTGCACCTGACCTTCCAGGCCCAGATCGCGGATGGTCTCTCCGATTTGCTTGCGCTGGAGCCAGCTGATGATCTTGCGTCCGGCAAAGAAGGAGATCAGCATCGCGGTGACACTTGCCAGCATGGCTCTGAAGGACAGATAGGTGAAAAGCCCCTGCCCCGGGATGTCGTACTGCCTGAGATATTCAAAAAGATGAAAGATCATCGTTGCTCCTCCTTCACATTAATTTCGCCGAACACTTCGGCCACGATCTCGCGCTCGTCGAAGTGACGGTGCTCCGTGCCGATTATCTGGTAGGTCTCGTGGCCCTTGCCGGCAAGAAGTATGACGGCTCCGTCCTTCGCGAACATTATTGAGGCGCGGATTGCTTCCTTTCTGTCAGCTATGAAGATGGTTTTAGCCAGGCCTTTGGAACTGAATCCTTTGCGGATGTCCTCGAGAATGTCCTCTGTCCTTTCGGTGCGGCTGTTGTCGGATGTGACAATGATCCGGTCGGCGTACCTTTCCGCGATCGCCGCCATTTCCGGTCTCTTGGTCCTGTCCCTGTCTCCCCCGCATCCGAAAAGGCAGACCAATTCCTTGCCATTGTCGATGTCCCTGAGTGTCTCAAGCACGTTCTCTAGCGCGTCTGGAGTGTGCGCGTAGTCAATGACGACCGAAAGGTGCCTCGGGCCTCTTAGGACTTCAAGGCGGCCAGGCGCGGATTCCAGCCTGCTGATCGCCACAAGCGTCTCCTCAGGATCGGCTCCTGCAACGATCGCGGTGCAGTAGACAGCAAGGATGTTGTAGGCGTTATGCTGCCCTATGAGCCTGGTCCATGTCTCGTGGCCGTCAATCTTCAGCAGCATGCCCTCAAAAGTCTCCTCCATGATGCGGCAGGTGTGGTCTGCCATCTTTTTGCATGAATATCTTACCACCTTGGCCTTGGTGTTCTGGACCATCACCTCTCCGTTTTTGTCATCGATGTTGGTGATCGCCGTGGCTGTGGCCGGCAGATTGTCAAAAAACATTTTCTTGCACCTGAGGTACTCGGCGAAGGTCTTGTGGTAATCAAGGTGGTCGTGGGTCAGGTTCGAGAATATCCCGACCTTGAACTCCAACCCGGTGACTCTCTCCTGCTCAACTCCGATGGAACTGACTTCCATGAAGCAGAACTCGCAGCCGGCGTCCGCCATCTCACTCATAAGCCGGTTGATCGTGATCGGGTCGGCCGTTGTGTTGTTGGTCTCCAAACGTTTGGTCCCCACATAGTTGGCTATTGTGGAAAGCAATCCGCAGTTGTACCCTTGAGACATGAACAGACGATAAAGGAGAGTGACCGTGGTGGTTTTTCCATTTGTCCCCGTGATCCCGACAAGAGTGAGCTTTTTTGATGGATTGTCAAAGAAGTCAGCAGCCATCATTGCCATGGCATGACGGGAATCTCTTACCTTCACGAATGTAAGTCTGGAGTCCGGGTGTTCGGAGACAGCGCTCGGCAATGCTTCCTCGTTCTCGTAGACGATTGCGGCGGCACCGGAACCGATAGCCTTCCCTATGAAGTCGTGTCCATCGATTTCGTGGCCTTTCACTGCGATGAAAACGGCTCCAGGAGTGACCTCCCTGGAGTCATTGCAGATGTCGGTGATGTCAAGGCAACGGTTTCCCCGCACCTCGACGGCTCCGGCGTTTCTTATGATATCTTCAAGTCTCATTTCAAAGTAAACTTTATTGTTGTACCACCGGCGACCTTCGCTCCCGCCTCCGGACTCTGTGAGGTGACGTGCCCTGTGCCTGAATATGAACACCTAAGCCCATTGTTTTCTATGACGAATACCGCGTCCTTGAGTCCCAGTCCGATTATGTCGGGCACTGTCGGATTCTTTGCGGCTGTCCGCTCTGCCGTTTCTCTTGCAGCCTCCATCGCGGGGACTTTTCCCTCAGCCTTTATCTCCCCGCCCCACTCGGGGTCAAGGGTGTAGATCGCGTCCACAATCTCGCGCATCGCCGCGGCGGGACCCACTCCGCCGTACAGGCTGCCTCTTATCAGACATGAGTTCATGCATATTATGGCGCTGTACTTCGGTTTGTCCACAGGGAAGAAACCGACGAATGTCGCCAGATTATGGTAGCTACCGTCAGCTGTCATGGTGTTGTCCGCCGGATTTTTTCCATATTTCTCGATTTCCTCCTTTGAGAGGGACTGCCTTGCGGTCCCGGTTTTTCCTGCCACTTTCAGTTTCGCGCCTCTGAGCCTTGTGGCCGTCCCCTCTGATGTCACGGCCTTAAGGGCTCTGAGAAGAGTGTCCGCTGTGGCTTTGGAGCAGATGGAGGCGTTCAGGACGCTGGGTCCTTTCTTGATCTTGGCGGTCCCGTCCTTCCCGATGCTCTCGACCAGGTACGGCTTCATCATCTTTCCCTTGTTGGCGATCGCGTTGTAGAATGTCAAGGTGTGCAGAGGTGTCTCCCTGACTGAATAGCCGATGGCGATGGATCCGAGATCAGTCGCGCTCCAACTCTTTGAGTCCGGGGACGGGATGTAGGGCTCCCGCATTCCGTCGAGATCAAAATCGAACGCATGACCGAGTTTGTACATGTACAGCTTGTCGAGGAACTTCTTGGGGTTGTCAGAGTAGTTCTTCACGGCGAGGTAGCGGAACACGTAGTTGGATGAGATCTCGAAACCATGCAGTATGGAGATCTTTTCCAAATGTCTGACGTGATCGTCAGCCTTGAAGCCAGGAAGTTTTCCTCCATTTGTGGGAATCTCATCGTCCAGGGATTTGATGTAGCCATCCTCCAGGGCTGTCATCAAGGTCGTTGTCTTGAACACGGAACCCGGATTGGCGCCGTACCCGATCGCCATGTTGTAGACTTCGTTAAGACTGCTGTCTTCGGGATTCTTGGTCAGATTGACCATCGAGCGGATGGCTCCGGTCTTCACATCCATCAGCACAGCGCATCCTTCCACAATCTTGGGATTTGCCGACATCTGCTTTCTCATCGCCTTGTCCACGATGTCCTGGATTGTGATGTCCAGTGTCGTTCTGACGTCCAGCCCGTCCTCTGGCTTGACGTAGGTGCTGTCGTAGTTCTGGATCCTCTCCTTGTTGTCGGTAGGCCTGAGCCAGATCTCTCCTTCCTTGCCGTGGAGGACATAGTCGTATTTTCCCTCAATGCCTATGTGGTTGTTGCCGTTTGAGTTACGGTTGTCTTTTACGTAGCCGATGGTGCGTCTCGCCAAGGTTCCGTAAGGGTACTGCCGAGTGTCTTTCCTGCGCACAATGATTCCGCTCTTGTACTGTCCCTCGTCCATCAGAGGCAGAGCCTTGAGACGCAGGAGTGTCCCCCTGTCGAGGTTGTCGGCCAGTTTCATGTACATGATGCCGTCCTTTCTTCCGGCCACGATTTTCCTGTAACACTCGGCGGAATTGATCCCTGTCTCGGCTGAGAGCCCTTCCGTGAACGCCTTGGCCTTTGAAAGCCAGTCTCTCTCAAGACTGTCGGCGTGCTCCTTATCCCTTCGGAAACCGCTCTTAAGGACAGTGCAGTCCATGAAGAGCTGGTAGACCGGGGTAGACATGGCCAGGATCTTCCCGTCACATCCGAAGATCGTTCCACGGTCCGGCTCTATCACTCTTCTCACGCTGGGAGGAAGGAAGAACCTTTCGATGTCCTTCTCCGGCTTCCAGAACCATTGGATGCAGGCTATCCTTATGGTGACGAGCGCTCCGACGACCAACACCGCGACATAGATGTAGTACAGGATGACCCCTATCCTGTCCCGCTTCTTCGTAGATGTACTCTGTTTCTGTGATGTCGCCATGTCGCCCCTCTACTTTTTCATTATCCTGTCGGCCGGTTTTGCCGGCATTGCCAATTTTGAACCTGATTCCTCCAGCATCCGCTGGACCGTGCTTATTCTGGAAAACTTCTCCAGTTCCACGGTCTTCTGTGTGTGAAAGATCTCCACATCCGCCAGCTCCTTCCTGTTGTCCTCAAGTCTGGTGAGGGTCTTCTCGATCTTCAGGCTAAGCCAGATGCTGGCCCAGAAAAGGAAGAAGGTGTAGATGATGTGGATGAAATACCGGTCTGCATGCAGCCTGAGCATAAGCTCACCCTTGAGTATGGCGAGAAATGCGTTTTTGAGCCACAGCGGGATGTCCGAGAGTTTCCATTTCCTAAGCTCTTTCATGACTTCCGGCCTCCTTCTCCATTGTTTTCTCCGCCACCCTGAGCTTGGCACTCCTTGCCCTTGTGTTGAATGTGATCTCACTTTCCCGTGGCAGGACAGGCTTGCGGTTCACGGCGCGAAGCGGTGCATGAATATTCCCGAACAGGTCTTTTTTCTCCTTCCCGTCAGCGTTGCCGGTCTTGATGAAGTTCTTGACCATCCTGTCCTCCAGCGAGTGATAGGTGATCACGACCAACCGACCGCCCGGCCTGAGGCTGTCCACGGCTCCGGCAAGGAATTTCTCCAGCGAGCGCATCTCGTGGTTGACCTCTATCCTGAGTGCCTGATAGACTTTAGCAAGATACTTGTGCTCAGCGAATTTAGGAAGGGCTGTCTTGATGGCCTCATCAAGCTCACCGGTTGTGCCGAGAGGATTCCTGTCCCTTGCCGAGACTATGAGCTGCGCCACCTTGCGGGCGTTGTCAACCTCACCGTAGACGCGTAGAATCCTTTCCAGGTCCTCCGGTGAATATTCATTGACCACGTCCGCGGCCGTCTTTCCCCCCTCGCGGTTCATTCTCATGTCCAAAGGCGCATCGTATCTGAAGGAGAACCCCCTCTGAGCCGTGTCGAACTGATGTGACGACACGCCCAGGTCGGCCAGAATCCCGTCGAGGCCCCCGTCAAGTTTCTCCTTAAGGCTCTGGTCCTCGGCCTTATGTGCTTCATACAGTACGAAATTGTTGATGAACCGGAAATCGGCCCGGATCAGGGAAAGCCTTGGGTCGTCTATCCTGTTGCTGATGGCGTCGCTGTCACGATCGAAGGCGATGACGTGACCGTCTTCATTTAAGCGTGAAAGTAGTTCGGCGGTGTGACCACCGCCTCCGAATGTGACATCTGCGTAAGTTCCTGACGGATCGGTGACAAGGGCTGAAATGCTCTCGTCAAGCATCACTGGTGTGTGGTATTCTGACATCGCGCGGTCCTCCTATCTCCCCTGAGACAGCTGCCCGGCGATGTTCAAGAATTCATCGTTGGAGATCGCGCTTGCCTCGTACTTGTCCTTGGCCCAGATCTCGATCTTGTAATCGTTGCCCGAGAAGACTACCTCTTTCGTTACACCAATTGACTCCAAAAGCTTCTTGGGGATGGAGATTCGTCCGAGTTTGGCGTCAGGCTCCACGATCGCGCGGTCGCGCATGTACTCCCTCCAGAAAGCGGCGTGAGCACGATTAAAGAAATTCAACTTTGATTTGACCTCCTCGGACTGGCGTTCCCATTCCTCAAAGGTGTACATCTCAAGGCATTCCTCGAAGATGTCCTTCTTTATGACAAACCTCTGATCTCCCTCGGAAGGCATCAGAGACTTGAACGGCGAAGGGAAAACCACTCTCCCTTTGTCGTCGATCTTGCCTGAATATTCTCCGATGAATGTGATCATAAGTTTTCGTCTTTCACGCTTGGGGACAAAGTTAGGAATATTTTCCCATTTTATTCCACCTCTTTCCAATTTTTTCCACAATGATTTCAACAGCACCCTTCCGCGTGCCTGTGGCTCCTGTTGTCATTTTTTTCCGCGACCAAGTCTCTCGCCTCTTTGCCGAAGCCGCCACGCCCTGTTTTCCCTTCCACTTGTTCCAATGCCTCGACATTGCGCCCCGCTCCGCCCTCTGCGTAGCCGTCTCTCTCTTCCGTGTCCGGGGAGTGCACGATAAGTCACACCGAAGAGTCTCCGCCATCGCTCTACACCTCTCTGTGTGTCCGCCATCGCTCCACCCCTCTGTGT
>DJOW01000017.1:164413-164683 GCA_002437305.1 Bacteroidales bacterium UBA6428 | reverse complement strand
ACCTCGCCCTCCCAGGTGTGCGAAACCCTTCACACTTGGGAACGGATTCCGCTGTCCGTCAGTCGTTTGCGTTTTTAGGAGTGCGCGATAAGTCACACCGAAGAGTCTCCACCATCACTCCACCCCTCTGTGTGTCCACCTCGCCCTCCCAGGTGTGCGGAACCCTTCACACTTGGAAACAGATTCCGCTGTCCGTCAGTCGTTTGCGTTTTTAGGAGTGCTCGATAAGTCACACCGAAGAGTCTGCACCATCGCTCCACCCCTCTGTGT
>DJOW01000017.1:87102-164347 GCA_002437305.1 Bacteroidales bacterium UBA6428 | reverse complement strand
TCTGTGTGTCCACCTCGCCCTCGCAGGTGTGCGGAACCCTTCACATCTGGAATTTGAAATGGCTGTTGGATAACGAATTACGATTCTAGGTGTGATTTATCTGCGGAAAGTTTAGGGAATGCGATTAAATTGTCATAACTTGTGGTGTAACAAAGAAAGGATTTTGATATAAATATAGACTCTAAATGTTAACTTAAACTAAATGAGGTGTTTATGGTTGAGGCGAAAGATTCGGGCGGCAGAAAGGTCGGCCAAGGTCAAAGGAAAGAGAATGAACAGGCAAAGACGCAAGCTGAAAGGCGAGCGGAAGAACGGTGTAGGGTGCAAGAGACCGTGCTGGTGAATGAAAAGAGAGTACGGCAGGAAGGCAAAGAGGAACCAGGGTGGTTCCACATCTGCTCACAGGGGCTGGAAGGCGTGGATTTGTTCCCTGACGACAATGCCTTCATTGTGGGAGTGAATAAATTCGCGACTGCATTCAAATTGTTTGGCGAAGAAGTCGAGGTCGTGATTCTCGTGCTCGTCTCAACACATTTCCATTCATTGGCTTGGGGACGCAGGTCTGATGTGGTCCGATGCGCGGAAAGGTTCAAGAGAACAATAAGTATGTATTATTCGCATCGCTTCGGAACCTCGAAGGTTATGTGCAGAGTGCGTGTCAAGGTTGAAAAGGTGGATTCAGAAGAATATCTCAAGAATGTCATCGGATATATTCTTAACAATCCTCGCAAGCATCGGGAGACAAACAACCCTTTCTCATATCCGTGGAGTTCCATTCTTGAATATTTCGACAAAGATGGCCATTCCTCAGTTATGCGTCCAAGAATTATTGACATTCCTCTATGGCGGAAATCGAAAGTCCTTGGTACCAATCGCCTGGTTCCGGATTCCTGGAAACTCTTTGCCAACGGGATGGTGACATTCGATTCTTTCATTTCCTCTGATCGTTTGGAATCTGCTGTCAAAACGATCGGTTCACTTTCCTATCTGGTGAACAAGGCGGATCTGAACGCCAACCAAGGTGAGGCCGTCCGCTATCCTGATAACGACCGGGAGGTCCGTAGCGCTGTAGCAAGAATATGCCCGAGTCTGTTTCCTGGTACTATCGCTTGTTTAGACGAATCGGAACTTGCCCCTGTCAGAAACACGGGTTATTGTCTGAAAGAAATGCGCAAAACGATTTGCTCGATGGCTGAGGATATGCTCTGTAAGCTGAGTTTCAATCAGATAGTAAGGCTGAGAGAGGTCCTTTTAAGCCGTTACGGATTTCCATTGAGGATAGTTGACCGTGTGCTTCACTCCTATATCCCAAAGTAGCTGAACCCGGAACCAATCAATCGAAAGGGCTTGAGGGCACTGTTCACTCGTGCGTCTTCTCTGTAGGTCTGAACATGGAACGTGATTGAAGCGGCTGAAAGGACATGAGGACCCGTCCCTCCGTACCTGTCGGGGAACGGTCACGAGACTGGAGAATATAACAAAAGAGGGTGACAAAAAAAGTCACTCCCTCTTCGCAAATATATTCATGAGACCCCTTGAAAAAGCACCATTCGCCACTTTTCACCTTCCACGGTATCTTTTTCGAATACCTCTGTGCCCCTTGAAAAAGTACCATTCGCCACTTTTCACCCTCGTTAGAAGTATCTGTGCGGCACATGTTAAAAAAAGACTTTCTCAAGTGGACTAAATGCCGCATTTTACCTTTGCAGTCACTTAGGCATTGAATATGTGTGGTTGGTCTGTGGACAAGGGCCAGGGGATATTTTTGCAAACGGTGCGTCTCCTGTATTCATGGCTTTCCGGCCAGAAACGGGTGGCGTCTCCTTGCGGAAATCTGGTAGGGGTATTCGTTATGTGTTGAAGGGTCCAGGATGGAGCAAGCAGATTCTGTGTCTGTGAAAAGATAACGTACCGGTCGTGGGGACGGTCGGTACGTTACTGTGAGGATGATTTCCGGAATCATTCGGATGGGCAGGGAGGCTACCTCTTGATGGTTTCGATCTGCTTGCCGGTCAGGTGAAGGTCGATGGCGCAGTTGAGGCTGGTTTTAAGGCCACCGAACCAACCGCCGGCATCCATCATCGTGGCGGTCTGAACCTTGATGAAATCAACTCCGGGCAGATGAACCGGTTTGCCCTCCTTGTCAACGGCCCAGTCGATGTCGAATGAGGAATTGACCTCATCCTTAGGATCGGAGTTGCTGACATAGCCGTAGTCGTACCATTGGGTGGCTCCAGGAAACATTCCGTTCATCTGTGTGTTGCTCGGCAGTCGGGTGACACCTGTGAATGTGATGTTCTTGCCCTCTTCACTTTCTCTCAGCCAGAACGGCCATGTCGGGATAGTGTTCGACATTGAACCGCTTGAGAGAGCACCTGGAACTCCGTTGATGGTGTAGGTGATGTAATCGTTCACCTCTTTTCCCATGCTTACAGTGGTCAGGAAGCTCTCAGGACGGTTATAGGTGACGGTGAGGTTTGACAGGGTTGTTGTCTTGCCGTATTCACTGCCGGCGATCTCGTACCACTCGTCTTCGTCAGGCAGCCCGTTCTGGTTGGCGTCGAATGCGACGAAGACAACACCCGGCGCCGGGTATGATGTCTTGCTGGCGAAACTGCCTATGCGGAAATCGCGCAGTCCGTTGACATTCATCACGGTGTGGTCAAACCTGAACACGATGTAGCCTCCCAACGGCCCAAGGGCTATACCAGTGTTGGAGGCGCTGAAATCCTTGTTGAGCTTCTCGCGGGCCTTCTCCATCGCGGATTTCTTTGTGTCGGTCTTCCCGAAAGGATTGCTTGCACCGACAGCGGAGTAAGGAGCAAGCGCGAGATCGAGGACCTCGGACAGGAATGGTGAATATGCCTCCTTCTCTGTCTCGACGTTGACCTTGGAAGTGCTGGACATGGAGATCCCGCTGTCATCGGTGACGGTCAGCGAGACTTCATATTCACCGGTCTCAAGTTTGATGAAATTCAGGGTGCTCCCGTTTCCGGCTGCTGTGGCCTCGGAGTCGTCAGGGCCTTTGACTGCCCATGCGAAGACCGGATTCTTGTCGAAGCCGGTGATCTTCGGGGTGATGCCCAGAACCTTGCAGCGAGGGGTGGTGTAACTCCCGGCGAGGGACATCGAATATTCATACCCAACCTGGGTGATGTTGATTGTCAGCTCCTTGCCGCTTTCTGCCTGAAGTATGGTGACGCTGCCAGGGTCGCGTTTCCGGGTTGTGCTGTTCTCCGCCACATTGATGACCAATGCGGTCTGCTCGATTGCGGCCGGTGCCCATTCCGGGGCGGATTTGACCTCGTAGGCCACGTTCGTTGTGCTGCTGCCGGCGGTCTTTGTGGATGTCACCAGAATTGTCCGGGCGCATCCTTCGGCCGGAGCCGCGATCGCGCTGTCCTCAGCCTTTACGGAGAACTCGTAGATGACTTCCGGCTCTTTGTCATCGTCGCAGGCGGCAAAGCCCGGACAAGAAACTGCCAGTAGCAATAATGCTTTGATTGCTGAATGTCTCATGGTACTGTATTTATGATTTATGAATACTCATGGAATATGTGCGGAGGGAACATACGGAATGAACATCCCATGGTCAGGATTTAACACACCTTACCGCATACCCGTCGCTGCGGACCCCCACGTCCCTCTTGACGACCGCCGACTTTTCGTACGGAGAGATGTAGACTGACAACAGGTAGGCGTTTCCGATGCCTGTCGGAGCCGTGCCGGACCAGAGGTAGGCGGCGAATCCGGAGTTCTTCAGGCAGCCTCCGCCGTTCCTGTAGCGAAGGCCGTTGTAAGGAATCACGCCAAGAGGCGAGTAATCGGTCGTGACTTTGTCCAGGCCGTTCCAGATGAACTTCCCGTTCTTGTCGTAGGGCACCTGCCACCCTTCCGGGCAGGGATCGAACGGCGTTTTCGAGCGGTTGGCCCCACACCAAAGAGTGTCGCATTTCTTGACAACCACAGGTGCATCGCCGCAGAACCAGTCATTGTACGAACTTTTGCCAAGCAAAAGTTCCATCGGCTTCATCACTGATTTCGCAAAACCTGTCGTGGAAAGATCGTAGTCAGATGCCACGGAACGGATTCCGCTTCCTCCGGACCGGGACCCTTCGGTCAGCACGTTGCCGGCGGAGTCATAGATCGGCTTGCTGTCGAAATAATCATAGTCAGTGCTGTTGTCGCCCCTGAATTTGCGGTCACCAGGGAACGGATCCTTCCGTCCCCACTGGTACATCAGCCCGCAGGCGGCCAACGAATCTGCAGTGCTGTTCCCGATCACCCAACCATCGTTCACGGCTCCAAGATTGCGGTCCATGAATATGTAGTCGGTGACACCGTCCCCGTTGTTGTCCCATGAATATGTCTTGCCGTAGGAGACCTGCTCATTGTCTGGATTATACCGGGTGACCCACACGTGCCAGCTCCAGCGGATCTCCCCGCCGATCCGAAGCCCTATGACGGCGTTGCCGATCTTGTCGGAGGTCGAGACGACCATTGTGGAAGCTTCCGGCGAGTCCGCCTCGATAAGCCCGACATTTGTGACGAGACCGGGAACGTCCTGCCACAACAGTTCCGGCTCCGCTTTCTGCCCCGCGAGATCAACGTTTCCAAGCAGATCCTTGTAAAGCGCCCACATGGCGTAAGCCTTTTTCACCGGAATGTCAGCCGACATCCCGGGGCGGATCATATGGCAGTTCGGTGAATATGCAGCCTTGGCATACTCCTCGTTCTGGTCCGGTTTCGGTTCCGGCTCCGGTGTCGGGATCGGCTCCGGGTCCGGATAGACGTTCGGATTGTCATCGTTGTGATAGACACACGAGACACAGCAGGCCGCGATGATTATAAATGTCAGTATATTCTTGAATATCATTGCAAAAAAAATTGGTTATTGATGTTGCCCCGGTCTTACCCGCACATGAAGGTCCCGCGCCGAGAAGATCTCCGTGGAGGTCTCACCGAGCCATCCGCAGTATTGGTTGAGCCCGGTATAGACCCTGATGAAATCCACTCCTTGAAGGTGGACAGGCTCACGGGTGTCCGGATCAACGGCCCAGTCTATGTCAAAGCCGTTCATCCAGCCGCCGTCCCCGTCGGTGTCGTTGTTCGGATAGTTGTCGGCGTAGGCCCCGTACTTGAACATATATTGAAGGTAGTACGTCCCGTTTCCCGAAACGTCCTCGGCGTTCTTGGGAAGCAGTGTCCCTCTGAAAGTCATCTCGTCCTCCGGCAGCCATTTCGGCCAGTAATCCTGGTCGTGGAACTTGTTCTTATAGACATAGCCGGTCCGCCCGGCGTTGTCCTCCCACCTGACATATTCAATGTCGGTCAGGGTTCCGTCTGCTCCCGGAACGGCGGTGTGGTCTGCTGAAGGGCGGAAGTAAGTTATTGAATATCCAAACCTTGCCGCATCGTTCGTGTACCACGGATTCTTATCGATCTCATACCATTTGTCATCCGGCTTCCCGTTCTGGTTCTCATCGAACATCACCATCACGATTCCCGGCTCGCAGCTTCCTGCGTCAACTCCTTCGTGCGCGGCGCTGCGGAAGGCGTTGCCGTCTATGCGGAAATCCTGCTCGCCCGGAGAGTTGACGACCGTGTGGTCGAACCCGAAAGTGACAAGGCCGCCGAATGCTCCGAGAGAGACTCCGGCCCCGTAGCTGCCCGCCAGTGACTCCTCCGCCTTCTGGATCATTGTCTTCTCGGTGTCGCCGTCCTGGTAGACAGGCATCTCGTTGACGAACTGTCCCGGGGCCGGCCGGTATTCATAGACATGAGCGATGTACGGGTTGTACTCGACCTCCTCGTTGACCACGTGGATCGTCATCGGATGCACGATCGGATTCACGGGATCGTCAATGGTGAAAGTGACCTCATAGACTCCCGGATAGCGAGTCAGGAACATGCAGTCCTTGCTTTCGCACAACAAGGAGTCTGTCCCGGAGGCTGTCTTGACCGTCCAGCGGTACCGCTCTCCCGTGTAGGCCGGCCGCAGGGCCAGAGTCTGCATCCTTGCGACCTTGTACACGTCATCCAGCCCGAGACTCACGTACGGAATCTCGACCTTGCATGCCGCAAGAAGCGCTATGATCAGTGAATATGCTGCCAAACGTCTCATTCAGAACTCTTTTTACGATTCAGAAACACCATGTGGGCGGGAATATCCCCGGTCCTCACGCTCCATTTGCGCACCCCTTCTTTCGAGTAGCAATGCAGCACCCCGCTCGAAACGTAATTCTTCGCGTCGGTTATGAACAAGTCCCCGTTCTTTGGGTGTATGGCCAATCCGTAGGGAATCACGATGTTGCGCTCGGTTCCGTCAGTTATGAAACTGCGTGAGACCACACGTTTCTGCTTCACGTCGATGATGGCGTAGGTCACCGTGTTCTTGGAAGTCTGGTTGCTGTACTCCACGCTGTAGACGTAGAGCGAATCGCCGTGCAGGGCCATGTTGGACGCTGGGATATTCATCGCCTCCGCAACCCTGTAGCGTCCGCCCGATGGCTCCAGCCGGTAGAGGTTGGAGGGAATGTCATCGTAATTGCCTCGGGACGAGACCCAAAGGTTGCCGTAGGCGTCGGCCTTGATCCTGCTGAGATTGATCGCCACGTCTATCTTGTAGACCTGTCTCATCGACTCCAGCTCGACCACGGAGACGGTTGAGTCGTAGTTCGGAGCCCGGTAGCCCCCGGAGTTCGCCACGTAGGCATATCCGTCCACAATAGCCAGCTCGTCAGGCTGGTAGCCGACGGTGGCCTCCCCGACGATCTTGTAGTCCTTGAGGTCCACCTTGAAGACAGCGCCTTTCCGCGCGTTCGGATCCATCGCCACCGGGCCGACGTAAGAGGTAACGTAGGCGTATCTTCCCCTGAACCTGATGTAGCGGCAGTTCGGGATGTCTATCTGCGTGATCCTCTTGGTCGTGTAGGCGTCCATCACCTCGACCTTGTGCGAGCAGTTTATGACGGCGAACAGCTTCCCGTCGTGGATCTGGATGTCGTTTCCGACATCCCCGAGTTCCTTCACAACATCCGGATTCTTCTCGGCGTATATCCCTCTCGCATAGACGGCCGTCCTGTAGTCCAGATAGTCCAGGTCGGCCTTGTTGCTGCCCATGTTCCCCTCGTTCAGAAGGTACATCCCGATCGGATCCGCGTCCGGATCCGGCTCGAGGTCAAGCACGTCATATTCAGTGGGATTGACAAGCTCGATCTTCCGGCACCCCGTAGAGAGTGTCAGAAGGATGGCTGCCGCCAAAGGGAATATATTCTTGAATATGTTCATTTACAGTTCAATGCTTGCGGAGAACCGGAAATTCGTCTTCGGCATCGGGTAGTTCAGCACCACGTCATAGTCCTGGCCGAAAAGGTTGTTGATCTCGGCCGTGAGCTTGAGGATGCGGGTGCGGAGCGTGAAGGATTTCTGGAGGGAGAGGTCGCTGGTGTACCACGGCTGGGTGTGGTTCCGTGGGATGTTCTCCTGCTGGTTGTAGCGTTCGCCGGTGTAGATGAAGCTGTAGTTCAGCCCCCAGCCTTTGTAGAAGAGCGACAGCACCGCCGAGCCGCTGTGCCAAGGAATATACGGAATCTGGTCCCGGTAATATGTGTCCGCGGGGTCCGTGACATCTATAGCCTCCTGGTAGGTGTACTGGAGTCTGGCCGTGGCCTCCACCTCGCCGAACGCCCAGGCGGTGTTCAGAGCCACGTCCACGCCTTTGATGTCCACCTCCCCGAGGTTCAGCATCGTCCAGCGGAACTGCTGGCCTTTCGGGTAGGCTATGATCTTGTCCGTGATGTGGTTGTAGTACGCGTCCACGGAAGCGTCAACCGCGCGCAGGACGGACATGTTCCTGAAATCCTTGGTGTATTTCAGACCGATGTTGAACTGCTCGGCGTATTCGGGCTTCAGGAAGGCGTTGCCCATGTCAGTGTAGTAGAGGTCGTTGAATGTCGGCATCCGGAACATCCTTTTGTAGAACGCCCTGAGCGACAGGTCCCGCCTGCGGAACGGCTTGTAGGAGAGGAAGAACGCCGGAGTGGCCACCGCCTTGTCCGGCCGCGCCTCGAACCGCTTCACCTTCTCGTGCACGAAGCAGCCCAGCACGCTGGCCTGCCCCCTGAACCGTCCCCACTCGAACGCAGTGGCGAGCGCCGCCATCTGAGTGTAGCGGGTAGGGTAGGGGAACGTGCCGTCGCTTTCGGTCGGCATGTAGAATGTCGCGTCGAGGGTGTTCCACTGGAAGTCGTAGGAGAATGACACCTCCCAGCTGTCAAGAATATTGTAAAGGTTGGCGCACGAGGCGTACAGCTCCTTCTGCCTGTAGGTGTTCTTGGTCTGGATCAACTTCGCGTCCTGGTTCTCGTAGTGGGTGTAGTCGGCGGCGTACTTGGCGTTGACCAGCGACCTGAACTTCTGTGTCCACCTGTTGGTGAACGTGCCTTGGATGAACGAGTTGGTGTCCCAAAGCCTCTCGCCGTTGCGGAACACGTTGTTCACGATGGCCCCCGGAATGCCCCTTTCGGAGTTGTATGAATATGCCCGTACGGTCCAACGCCCCTCGTCCATGACTCCATGCAGCGCGGCCTCAAGCCTCGTGGCGTTGATGTCACCGTTGTGCCGGACGGCCGTGGTGTCATAGACGATCTCTCCGAGAGAGTTGCGGCGGCGGTAGCGGAACTTGTACTTGCCCGTGGCGTTGACCCATTCCCCGCTGAACGAGGCGCTTACGGCGTCCGAGATCTTGTACTCGCTGCGGATCGATGGATTGATCAGCCCGAAGGACCCCGTCTTCATCGCCGCCTTGAAGTTCGCGTTCCGACCCTTCTCGAAACGAGGTCTGCGGGTGGTGATGTATATCGTTCCCGAAGCCCCGAAGTCCTTGGCTGACTGGAATATGTCGCTTTTCTGCCCGTTGTGGAGCGAGATCTCCTCCACATCGTCGAGCGAGAAGCGTCCCAGGTCCACCTGTCCGTTCTGGGCGTTGCCGAGCTGGATTCCGTCATAGAAGACGGCCATGTGGTTCGTGCCCATGGAGCGGATGTTCACGGTCTTCAGTCCGCCGACTCCGCCGTAGTCTTTCAGCTGGACACCGGAGAAATACCTGATCGCGTCCGCTACCGAGAAACTGTTCAGCCTTTGAAGTTCATCTTCCTTAAGAGTCTGCGCCGGGATCACCTCACGGTATCTGTATTCCGCCGGATCTCCGATGATGATTGATTCCTTGATGACTTGTACGCTGTCTAAAGGCATTCCTTTCCGATGAACCGAGGTGGTGTCAACGGAAGTCTGCGCAAAAGCCACTGACCCGCATCCCAGAAGGCAGGCCGAGACTATGAGACGGTGTATTCGTTTCATAAAATTTCTGTCCGGCCGCCGTCCGTGCTCCCGCGGGCGAGGCCGTATAGTTTCGCGAAGGCAGGTCTTCTGACTTGTTCCTGACGCGGCGCCTTCCCGGCATGAGGGTGTTGATGTTCATCAACTTCCAGCCAGTGGCGTAAGAAAGCCGCGTCATTTTGTGACTGTTTTGAGAACAGCCGCTCCTGACCTTAGATTGTGTCAGGACGGAACTCACAGCAGCGGGTACTGTCCCGGACTCTCACCGGATTCCCTTTTGGTCTTTGGTGTCAAGCAAGATCCAAAGAACCTTCACGCGGCAAATATACGGCTTTTTTTATATATTTGTGCTATGAAAACGTTTGTTCTTTCGGCAGTGCTCACACTGCTTTGCGCCATGATGCTGCCGGCGCAGACCAAGGTTATGTCCCACAGAGGGTTCTACGACCATCCAGGATCATTTGAAAACACTTTGACCAGCCTTGCAGGCGCTCAGAAGCTGGATGTGGAGGGAGTTGAGCTGGATGTCCATCTCACCACTGAGGATTCGCTGGTGATCCTGCACGGCCCGGCAATCCCGGGGACGAAGTACAAGGACGTGCAGAAACTTGACTATGCCACAGTCAAAAGTTGTGTCCTGCCTAACGGAGATCATATTCCTTCATTAAGGGAATATTTTGCCCAAGCCAAGAAAACTTCGGCGCTGAGGCTCTTCCTTGAGTTGAAGTCCCATCCGACTCCTGCCAGAGAGACACGTCTTGCCGAGAGGGTCATAGCCCTTTGTGATGAGATGAACATGTACGATCAGGTCTGTTTTATCTCTTTCAGCGAACATCTCTGCGACGAGGTCCTTCGTCTCCATCCGGGCGCGGAAGTGATCCCGATAACATCAAGGAAGGCTTTTTCGGTGAAGGAACTCAAGGACAGGGGGTACGCCGGAGTGTCCTATAATTATAATGTGGTGATCAACTCCGCGCATTATCTCGATGAGGCGCATGCCGCCGGCCTTCAGACGGTTCTATGGCCGGTGAACAGCTATGATTTGGCTGATTTCGCTATGAGGCACGGTGTCACCTACGTCTCGACCGACCAGCCGCAGGGGATGAAACGCCTGATGGACTCGATCCGTGAGCTGAAATGGAAACAGGAGAAGAAACTGATCTGCTTTGACTTGGACGGAACCCTCACACAGCACAAGACCCCGTTGACAGCGGCCAACAGGGCGGTGCTCGACACTTTGGCCAAGCGCTACGAGATCATCATGGCCGGTGGCGGCAACTGCGCGAGGATCTACAAGCAGATGGGTGAATATCCAATCACCATCCTTGGCAACTATGGAATGGAGGAGAGCCGCATGGTGGACGGAAAGTTCACGATGGTCCGGGAGGAGAAGGCACCTGTTGACAGGAATTTTTTTCTTAAGAACTGTGACTGCCTCCGTAAAAAATACGGCTACACCCATTACAAGGGAGATCCTCTTGAGTTTCACGAGTCCGGAATGGTGACTTTCGGTTTGCTTGGGACCAAAGCGGACAAGGCTGACAAACTCACATTCGATCCGGACAAGATCCGCAGACGTGCCATGTTTCCGGAGGTCAAGGAGATATTCAAGGATTATTCCGTGTTCATCGGTGGCACCACCTCTTTCGACATCACTCCCAAGCGGTACAATAAATTTGACGCGGTGATGCGTTATGCCCAGGAGAAAGGCTACACTATTGATCAGGTCCTGTTCATCGGAGATGATTTCCTTGACGGCGGCAATGACAGCCAGATCCGCCTCGGAGGAATGGACTACATCCGGATCGATGACTACACGAGACTTCCGGAGAAATTGGAATTTTTGTTCTAAACCGATAAAATTAAAAAATATCTTTGTGGTTCAGAATTGATTTCATAACTTGCGCCGTCAAAAAAAATCAAGGATGATACTGGAATCCCACACATATCGACAGCAGCAGTTCCAGCAGCAGTCTCAGAGCCAGAATACTCAGGTTCTGAAAGTTTTCGTATGTGCCGGTCTTCCAGCCTGACGGCATATTCATTTCGGAAAATGATATTATGATTTAAATATTGAAGGCTGGTCCCTTGCGGATCAGCCTTCTTCCTTTTTTTTGAGTGTGCCGGGTTCTGGATGATGTTTTTTTGAAATACGTTAACATTAATATATGGTTTAAGGAAATACACACCTTTAACAAATAGACAAATTATGAGCATTGACAGATTTGATCTGGTGAAGGAATCCTTCGAGAAGAAGGCGGTTCCGGCTGAACGCCCTGAGGGCAAGACCTCCGACTACTACGGAGAACTGGTCTTTGATCGTCCAAAGATGTACAAGTATCTTGACGTCAAGACTTTGAATGCGCTTCTTGACTGCATCGACAATGGTAAGTCTTTGGACAGGGAGACCGCGGACGGGGTGGCCAAGGGAATGAAGGAATGGGCGATGGAGCATCATGTGACCCACGTTACCCATTGGTTCCAGCCTCTGACGGAAGGGACTGCCGAGAAGCATGACTCTCTGATTGACTACGATGGCAAAGGCGGGGTCATTGAGAAATTTGACGGCAAGTCCCTGGCGCAACAGGAACCTGACGCGTCATCTTTCCCTAACGGAGGCATCCGCGCCACATTCGAGGCCAGAGGCTACACGGCTTGGGATCCTACTTCACCCGTGTTCATCATGGATGACACCCTCTGCATACCTACCGTCTTCATTGCCTACACAGGTGAGGCTTTGGACTACAAGACACCGCTGAAGAAAGCTCTCAAGGCAGTCTCGGAAGCGGCTGTTCCAATCTGCCGTCTGTTCGACAAGTCCGTCTCTAAGGTCTATTCCTACCTGGGTTGGGAGCAGGAGTATTTCCTTGTCGACGAGTCTCTCTATGCCGCTCGTCCTGACCTTATGATAACCGGCCGCACCCTGATGGGGCACAACTCGTCAAAAAACCAGCAGCTGGACGACCATTATTTCGGAGCCATCCCTTCCAGGGTGGCAGAGTTCATGCGTGACCTTGAGATCTCTGGGCATCGCCTCGGGATCCCGCTCAAGACCAGGCACAATGAGGTGGCGCCAAATCAGTTCGAGCTCGCTCCGATCTTCGGGGAGACAAATCTGGCCAATGACCAGAATCAGATAGTGATGAATCTGATGAACAAGATCGCCCGCAAGCATGGTTTCGTTGTCCTTCTCCACGAGAAGCCTTTCGCCGGGGTAAACGGTTCGGGAAAGCACAACAACTGGTCTTTGGGAACCGACACCGGCACGATGCTTCTCGCTCCGGGCAAGGACGCGAACGGGAATCTCCAGTTCGTGACATTCTTTGTGAATGTGTTGGCGGCCGTGCAGAAGCACAACGCTTTGCTCAAGGCCTCCATCGCGACCGCGACGAACGCCCACCGTCTTGGCGCCAACGAGGCGCCTCCCGCAATCGTGTCCGCGTTTCTTGGAAAGACCATGACCGATGTGCTTCACAAGCTGCTTGAGCTTCCTTCCGACACTCCGATCGAGATCGCGGGGAAGAAGGGCAAGAGCGTGGGTCTGGTGGAGATTCCTGAGATCTTTGTGGACAACACCGACCGCAACAGAACCTCTCCTTTCGCTTTCACCGGCAACCGTTTCGAGTTCCGTGCAGTAGGTTCTCTTGCAAACTGCGCCGGCGCGATGACGACTCTCAACGCGGCTGTGGCAGAGCAGCTTATCGCCTTCAAAAAGGATCTTGACAAGGAACTCGCCAAAGGTAAAGCATTGAATGTGGCCATTATGGACACCCTGAAGCCCATCATCGCGTCAATCATCAATGTCGTCTGCTTCGATGGCAACGGCTACACCGAGGAATGGAAGGCCGAGGCCAAGAAGCGCGGTCTTGATGTCGAGACCAGCGTCCCGGAGATGATCAAGGAGTTCACGGCTCCGGAGTCTGTCAGGATGTTCAAGGAGACCGGAGTGTATTCCGAGAAGGAGCTGGAGGCTCGCAACGAGGTGAAGTGGGAGACCTACAGCAAGATGATCCAGATCGAGTCCCGCGTGATGGCCAGGATGGCGATCAACCATATCATTCCTGCCGCTCTTGAATACAAGTCCAAGCTTTTGAAAGAAGTTGCATTGAGCAAGGAGGTTTTTGGCGGCACGGATGAGTGCAAGGAGGAGATCTACCTTATTCAGAACATTTCCAAATATGTTGATCAGATCCGCGAGAAGGCTGCCGCGATGGTTGAGGCCCGCAAGAAGGCCAATGTCCTTGAGGATGAATATGCCAAAGCCGTTTCCTATCATGAGATCGCCGAGAGCTTCTCGGCCCTACGCCGTCCGATCGACAAACTTGAGGAGATCGTCGATAACCGCATCTGGCCTCTTCCTAAGTACCGTGAGCTGTTGTTTATCAGTTAGTCAACAGTCCGGTGGCGCTCCTTGTCCGGCTGCCGGGCAGGAGGGTTGACACGAGTATGATTGAGGGTGACTAAAAAACTTTTTAGTCACCCTTTTTCATGATTTTTGACTGGTTCGTCTCCTGTCTTATCTCAGCCCTGTGGTCTCGCAGGTGTCCATGTCGTTGTAGTCGAGGTTTTCTCCGCACATAGCCCAGATGAATGTGTAGTTTCTTGTGGCGCAGGCGGAGTGGATGCTCCACTCGGGTGAGATCACGGCCTGGCCGTTCTTCATCCAGATGTGCCTTGTCTCCTGGGGCTCGCCCATAAAGTGGCAGACAGCCTGGTCGTCAGGGATCTCGAAATAAAAATAGACCTCCATCCTTCTATTGTGGGTGTGGGCGGGCATTGTGTTCCAGGTGCTGCCTGGCTTGAGTTCGGTCATGCCCATCTGCAGCTGGCATGTAGGAACGACTTCCTTGACGATCATCCTGTTGATTACCCGATGGTTGCTCTCTTCCAGAGAACCTAGTTCCATATGCACAGCACTTTCCTTCGTGGTTTTGTGGTCAGGGTAGGTGGTGTGGGCGTTGGCCGAGCAGAAATAGAATTTGGCGGGGGATTCCGGATCAAGGCTTCTGAAAGCCACTTTCCTGTTTCCGCGTCCGAGATAGAGGGCTTCCTTATAGCCGAGTTCGTACTCTTTGTCCCCGGCGATGACGATCCCCTTGCCACCGACATTGAAGATTCCCATCTCCCTGCGCTCAAGAAAATAGTCCGCGCGAAGGATCCCGACCGGCCTCAGCTCCAAAGCCTCGCTTACCGGCATCGCGCCGCCTGCCATCATCCTGCCGTGCATCGTGTAGGTCAGGTTCACCTCGTCCGCAGAGAAAACATTCTCTATCAGGAAGCGCCTGCGGATCTCGGCGGTGTCATAGTGCCTTGCGTCTTCCGGAGATGATGCATAGCGGACTTCCGAATTGATGTTCATGCTCGTAATGTTTTTAAAAATCAAGCATTTCTGTCGCGGCAAGGAGGAAGGCTCCCGCTCCGTAGACCTCGCACATGTCCCTGGTGATCTTGGCTGGGGCGCCGGCCACCGGCTGGACGTATTCCAGCATCCCGTCCCCGCGCACATAGGAGCAGAGGGCTTTCCATCCTTTTTCCACGGCTTTCCGGCAGGCTTTCCCCTTGAGGAAACCATGGTTCACTCCCCAGGCCAGGCCGTAGGTCATAAAGGCGGACGAACTGTTCTCGGGGGTTGGATACAGGTCTGGAGCAAGGAGGCTGGCATGCCAGGATCCGTCGGCATCCTGACACTTCATCACAGCCTCGGTCATCTTGAGATAAATGCTCTTAAAGTAGTCGTAGATAGGGTCGGACTCAGGGGTTGTCTCAAGCAGGAATGTCAGTGCGGCATAGCACCAGCCGTTGCCTCTTCCCCAAAAAATTTTGGCGCCATTGGCCTCGGTCTTGTCGAGGTAGTTCGCGTCCCTGTAGTAGAGACCATGTTCAGTGTCAAAGAGATGGTCGGTCGTGGCGACGAATTCCTCCTTCATGAAGTCGGCATATTTTTTATCACCGGTAATTTGAGTGAGCATTGAATATACCGGCGGAGCCATGAACAGCGCGTCGCACCAGCTCCACCTGTCAAGACCTCTTTTCACCCGGATGTCCATCGGAACGTGTGATCTGATGTCAATCACCGAGTCCGCCCTTTCCTTGACGTGCAGCAGCATGGCAGGATCCTTATATTCCTCGTACAAAAGAAGGAAAGACTGTCCGACACAGATGTCGTCCGCATGGTAGAGTCTTCTGGCCATCTGCCAGTTGTTGGCTTTTCCGATGTTCATGACAAAATCCTCGGCCGGCTGGTAACCGGTCTTCCGCGCCCATTCCACCATTCCGCGGAAAAGAGCTCCGTTGGCCCAGTCCAGGACATCGCGTTTGATTCCGGTGTACGTGGCGTCGTGTCTGAAATTGGTTATCTGCCAGTCCGCCACGCGGTCGGCGATTTCTTTCACGTCATCCTTGCCGGTGCCTGTGCAAAGAGGTGAGAAGGCTGCTATTGCAGCGGCCAAACATACTGATTTGGATAATGTCTTGAAGTTCATAAAGTGTAAATTAATTGATAGTGATTATTTTGCATTTAAGTTCGTGGATCTTAAGACCTTGCCTGTCATGCTCCTTAATATTCGCAGACCTTTACTTTCAGCGGCGAGTGGACCGCCTTGGACTGCCCGCTGACATATTCATTCCATTCTTCAGGTGATCCGACCCCGCCCTGGCTCCAGCCTGACGCTGTCCAGAAGTCGATCTTCTCCCCGCATTTAACCTTGAATTTCAGTACCGCGTGTCCGTCCAACGTCCCTGCAGTCGCCTTGAATGGCTTGCCCAGGATTATCCCGATGCTGATGTTTCCGTCCCTTTCCGGATCGCTTGAATCGGAGGCCTGCTCGGTGAACGAGATGAAATTATCTCCGTCTTTCCTGGAGATGACATTATGCAGGACGGCTCCGAGCACGACATCCAGAGAGTCTTTTTCGGAGTCGAAGACTGTTGTCCAATGAATCAGTCGGGTGTTGGCGTCCAGTGTGAGAGACCTCTCCGCTCTGACTTTCACGCCATTGACATTGAATTCGGGATATTTGAACGCAGCCTGGGTGCGTACCGGGCCATCGCAGAGGTGTTCATGCTCCGCCCAGTTGTCTCCTATGAATATTTTGTCTCCGGAACATGGAGCGCAGGCTCCGCCCCCAAGCGTGTTGGCCACCTTGTAGCAGTCCATTCCTTCCCCGTGGTTGTGGTGGTAGTCCCCGGCCGCGAACCAGTCGTTGATCACCAGTTTTTCCGTGCGCTTCGACCAGATGTCCGGTCCGAATGTGCGGGGATCCGGAAGAGCCGGGCCATAGATCCTGCCGGCGATGAGATTGTTCTCGTAGGCGTAGTCGTCCTTCCTTTCAGGAACGTAACGACTGTAGGCCAAAGTGTCGAAGTCCTGTCTTTCGCCCTTGGCGCAGATGTATTTCTCCTGGCTGTTTCCTTCAACCGTGGCCTGGAAAAGCACGGAGTTCCCGTCCGCACTGATCTGGGAGGGAATCTGTCTGCCTTCTGCGTCCATGATGACGAGATTGTCTCCGTCCAGCCCTTTTATGCCGATGTCAGCGAGCCTGACCTCCACAGTCTCGTCCCTGCGTGCGGTGTCTGAACTGTTGCTTACCGTGAGGCACTTTTCGACGGTGCGGCAGGAAACCAGTGCCATCGAAAGGCATATTAATGGCAAAGCATTGATTCTCATCACTGTGGCTGTTTTCCGATGTAAGCGAGAATGCCTCCGTCAACATAAAGAATGTGGCCATTGACGAAGTCGGAGGCCTCAGATGCCAGGAACACGGCCGGACCTTTGAGGTCATCAGTGGTTCCCCAACGCGCGGCCGGGGTCTTCGCTACTATGAATGCATCGAACGGGTGTCTTGATCCGTCCGGCAGACGCTCGCGCAGGGGGGCTGTCTGTGGGGTGGCGATGTAGCCGGGGCCGATTCCGTTGCACTGGATGTTGTACTCGCCATATTCGGAGGCTATGTTTCTGGTGAGCATCTTGAGCCCGCCCTTGGCAGCGGCATAGGCCGAGACGGTCTCGCGTCCGAGCTCTGACATCATCGAGCAGATGTTGATGATCTTCCCGCCGCCGTTGGAGATCATCGAAGGGATAACCGCCTTGGAGACAATGAACGGGGCGTTCAGATCCACATCGATGACCTGGCGGAATTCCTCTGCCTTCATCTCGCACATCGGGATGCGCTTGATGATGCCGGCGTTGTTCACCAGGATGTTGATCGGCCCGAGGTCGCTCTCGATCTTCCTCACAAGCCCGGCTACCTCGTCTTCTTTGGTGACATCGCAGACATAGCCCTTTGCATCAAAGCCTTTTTCTCTGTAGGAAGCCAGGCCCTTGTCCACTAGATCCTGCCTGATGTCGTTGAACGCGATCTTCGCTCCGGCCTCGGCGAACGCGGTGGCTATGGCGAAGCCAATCCCGTAGGATGCGCCCGTCACAAGGGCGACCTTTCCTTCAAGTGAGAAATTTAACATGATGAAGATAGTTATTTAGTCCATTTCTGAGTATGTGCCTGCAAATATAGGCTTTTTATTACAATTGTGCACGTGCGCGGAAGCGGAAAGTTATTATGGAGATCGGCAATTCATCTTGTTGCTTCCTATGTCGGCCTTGGAAAATAATGGCAGCGTTTTACAGCAGCGGGGCGAAGAGGCGCATGAAGCTTTCCGCGATGCGTGAGTACCAAGGACGGGCGCTCCACTCCTGAAGTGTAAGCTCATGGCATTGGCGAAGGTCGAACAGGAATATTCCTTTGTTCATCAGGGCGGCCTGTTCATCATAGATGTAGGCGTTGACTTCGTAGTTGATCGCGAAACTGCGGAAGTCCAGATTGGCGGAGCCGATGCTGGAGAGGTAGTCATCGCAAACGAAGGTCTTGGCGTGGATGAACTCTCCCCGGCGCAGGAATATTCTTACACCCGCCTGCAGGGCTTCCTCGTAGTAGGCTCTGTTGGCCGGTCGCATCAGCGGATTGTCCGCCACTTCAGGGAGCATCAGACGCACATCGATCCCGCCAAGAGCGGCTGTCTTGAGGGCATCCATGACCGGCTCGGTCGGTACGAAGTACGGAGTCTGGAGGTAGATGTACTTCTTTGCGTGTTGGAGAGCCCACTCGTAACTAAGCTGGAGAATAGGAAGCGGAAGGTCCGGCTCGTCCGGAACTATTTGAACCAATTTGTCTTTCAGGATCGGGTGATCGGTTCTGAAATCGATTTCCTCTCCCATGCCAGCTGACCCCGCCTCCGCTGCCGCCGAACCTGAGGGCCCGACCATGGGTCCTGCCTCCTTGGCCATCGGGTAGTAATCGATCATCTCCTTGTCAATAGTGCCGCCACCTGTCAGCCATGAGTCCAGGAACGTGTACTGAAGCACGGCGACCGCATCTCCCGTGATGCGCATGTGCGTGTCCCTCCACTGGCGGAAGTAGTGGTCGTTGATGTTCATCCCCCCTGTGTAGCCTATCTTTCCGTCGATCACTACAATCTTCCTGTGGTTCCTGTAGTTGAGCTTGGTCACTAAGTCCAGCACGTGCATCCGTGGGTTGGTGAACTTGACGACCTCGACACCGGCTTTCCTCATGGCGTTGTAGTAGGCTGAAGCGATCGGGAAATTCGCGATGTTCTCGTACAGGAACCGGACCTTGACCCCTTCCCTGGCCTTCTGCATAAGCAGCCGCTTGATGACCTTGCTCCCCTTGTCGTTGCCGAAATGAAAATATTCAATGTGGATGGACTCCTTTGCCTTCAGGATGTCCTCCCGCAGCAGTTCGAACTTCCGCTGTCCGTAGGTGATGATCTCCAGATCATTGCCCGCGGTGACAGACGGGTAGCCCTCCGCGCCCAGAAGCCTGGCCAAAGGCCGGAACTCCTCGCGGACCGCGGATTCATTCTCATGCCCGAAAAGGATCCTGTCCAGTTCCGGGGTGGTCCCCGCCTTGAAGAGATCCCTGTACCGCTGGTGACGCCGGTTGAAAATCCAGTGATGCCTGTAGTTGACCCCGAACATCAGGTAGAGAACGAGCCCGACCACTGGAAGCACGGCTATGACAAGCAGCCACGCGAATTTCCTTCCTGAATCACCTCGGTCGACCAGGATTATGGTGAAGACACTGATGATCAGGAGAAAGTACAGGACAGTGAGAATCCATTGCAGCATGACCGTCCTCAGACCAGTTCTCCGATCAATGTCGCGGATGTGCAGGATGACACTTTTACGTCCACGTAGTCTCCGGCCTTGTGCCCACCGCCCGGGAACACGCACATCTTGTCGCTTCCGGTACGTCCGCAAAGTTCCTCCGGGTTCTTCTTGGACGGCCCTTCCACAAGGATCCTGAATGTCTTTCCTATGTCGTCTTGGTTGCTTTTGAGGCTCAACTCGCTTTGGAGGGCTATGATCTCGTTCAGCCTTCTGGTCTTGACTTCCAGCGGAACATCGTCAGGATAGCGCCGTGCGGCGAGAGTGCCGGGCCTTTCGGAGTAGTAGAACATGTAGGCGTAGTCAAAACCGACTTCGCGGAACAAATCAAGTGTCTGTCTGTGGTCTTCCTCAGTCTCGGAGCAGAATCCGGCGATCACATCGGTTGTGATCCCGCAGCCTGGGAGAACCTCGCGGATCCTTGCGACCCGGTCAAGGTACCACTTGGCGGTGTAGCGTCTTCTCATTTTCTCCAGAATCCTGTCGCTGCCCGACTGGACCGGCAAATGAATATGATTGCAGATGTTGTCGTAGCGGGCCATCGTCTCGATCAGCCTGTCGCTGATGTCCTTGGGATGGTTGGTGGCAAACCGGACTCTCAGTTCCGGACTGATCCGCGCGACCATCTCCAGCAGTTTCGGGAAGTCGCAGCCCTCACCCTCGGAGGGCCTCCAGTCGTACGAGTCCACATTCTGTCCAAGCAGAGTCACTTCCTTGTAGCCTTTGCTGAAAACATCACGTGCCTCTTCGACTATGGACTTTGGATCCCTGCTCCTTTCAGCGCCCCTGGTGTACGGCACGACGCAGTAAGAGCAGGCATTATTGCAGCCTCTCATTATGGAAATGAAGGCTGAGACACCGTTCCTGTCCGTCCTGACAGGGACGATGTCGGCGTACGTCTCCTCATGGGAGAGCATGACATTGATCTGAGGCTTGTCCGGTGAGATGTCCCGGAGCAGAGACGGAAGCGTCCTGTAGGAGTCGGGCCCTGCCACGAGGTCAACCTTGCGGGTGTCCAATAATTTGTCTTTCAGCCTTTCAGCCATGCATCCGACTATCCCGACGACCACCCCTGGCCTTTTCTCCTTCCTCTTGTGGAACACCTCGATGCGTCCCCAGATCCTTTGCTCGGCGTTGTCCCTGACAGAGCAGGTGTTGGCAAGTATGACATCCGCATCATCCATGGTTTCGGTCCGCTGGTAGCCTTCTTTCCCCAGAATCGAGAAAATCACCTCGGAGTCGCCCACATTCATCTGACAACCATAGGTCTCTATGTAAATCTTTTTGCTCATTCTTTTATCAAGTGTCTTCTGCAAAGATAGATAAATATCCTTTATCAAGTGCCAAAAATAAACTGTCAAACAAAGATTGCGGAGTTGATTGGTGGTGCTTATTGTGGATTTTTCATTATCTTTGTGCAAAGCACTGCTCAAAAATGAATGCAATGAAGAGAAGAATATTCCGTGGTTTTATCGTTTTGATGGCAGGTGTCATCCTTTCCGGGTGCTGCGGCCTGTCGAAAATGAAGGACATAAAGGTGACCTCATGTGCCCTGGAGTCATATTCCCTTAACGGGCTTCGCTCGATCGATGCTGTGCTCGCGGTCGGGATTGACAATCCTACTTTCGCGTTCAAGGTGATGGACTTGAACGGCGTCGTCAAGTACAACGGTGAGGAATTCGCCACCTACACGGCTGACACGCTCAGCGTTGACAAGAAATGTTCCAAGATCTATGACCTGTCATGTTCGGCGACGTTGAGTGGCGGAGTCGGCTTGATGAAGTTGATGCAAATAGTGAAAAACGGCTCCCTGGATGGGTTCACTACGGATGTGACCGCGACCGTTAAGCTCAAGAGCGGGGCGGGGACTACTTTTAAATTGAAGGATGTGGACCTTAACAAAATGACTGAATAGTGTTATGAACATCATGATTCACAAGATTCTTGCGGCATCTTTGCTGTCCGCCGGCCTGCTGACGGCGGCCTTCACATCACACGGGCAGGAAAGACGTGATTCGGTTGTCTATCTGCAAAGCGTTCCGGTGGACTCCTCCTTGGTCGGGAAGGACATCTTCAACCTCCTTGCGGAGCATGAAAAGAATGGTTCCGGGGTGACTGTGCATCAGTCGCAACGATTGCGGGACGCGTTTGAATCCCATGTCGCGTCCAATCCGTACAGGACCGCCAGCGGGTTCAGGGTCAGGATATTCAATGACAACAGACAAACCTCAAGGAACGACTCCGAAGCCGCTCTGGAGCGTTTCAGAGAGATGTTCCCGGGGGTTTCGGCCTATCGGACGTATTCAAATCCGTTCTTCAGGGTTACGGTCGGCGATTTCCGGACAAGGTCTGAGGCCATTCGGCTTCTTCTGCAGGTCAAGGTGGCTTTCCCGACCGCTTTCATTGTGCAAGTTGAGGATCGGCTCCATTCCTACACCATTGAGAAGATAGAAACCGATAATCAGGAATAGGCTATGCTCAAGCAAGGACTCGAACTCAAGCAGACTCAGAAGCTGTCACCTCTTCAAATCCAGACAATCAAGCTCATAGAACTTCCCATTCAGGAGCTGGAGCAAAAGGTTAAGTCTGAATTGGAGGACAATCCGGTGCTTGACGATTCTCCCGCGCCGGAAAAAAAAGACGATGATGAGCCTAAGGACATCTCCATCGATGAGATTGACGAAAATGATCCCATCCCTTCCTACAAGCTGACGGTGAATAACTATGGGAAGGATGAACGCCCCCAGTACAACACCTTTTCAGTCAAGGAGAGCTTTACCCAGAGCTTGATGGAACAGCTCGGCTACCGCAATCTCTCTAAACATGACCACGATGTCGCCGCCTTCATCATAGGCAGCCTTGACAGTGACGGGTACCTTCGCAGAGACATCGACAGCATCGTGGATGACCTTGCGTTCAGGGCGAACATCGAGTCTACTCCGGAGGAAGTGTTGAAAATGCTGAAGGTGATCCAGGAGTTTGAGCCCGCCGGTGTCGGAGCCAGGGACCTTCGCGAATGCCTTCTTCTTCAACTCAGAGCCCAGAAACAGACCAAGGAGGTTCGTACCGCCGAGACAATCCTCTCTGACTATTTCACCGAGTTCTCCAACAGGCATTTCCAGAAGATCATCTCCAAGATGGGTCTGAGCGAGGAAGACATGAAGGCCGTCATGGCAAGGATTGTCAAGCTGAATCCGGCCCCCGGCGGCCAGATTGACGACTCCTACAGTGACCAGGCCCAGCAGATCGTGCCTGACTTTGTGCTGGACGTGGTGGACGGGGAGTTGAAACTGTCCATGCCGCGTTTTAATATTCCTGAAATCCGAGTGAACCGCAAGTACGCGGAGCTTCTGGCCGAGGCGCAGGGATCATCTGACAGGCAAAAGAAAGAGGCCGCTACTTTCGTGAAACAGAAACTGGATTCCGCCAAGTGGTTCGTAGAGGCTTTGAAGCAGCGTTACAACACTCTTGAGAGTACGATGAAGGCCATAATCGACTACCAGCATGACTATTTCATGGACGGTGACGAGTCCCACTTGAAGCCTATGGTCCTTAAGGACATCGCCGAGAGGACGGGATTTGACATCTCGACGATTTCCAGAGTCGTCAACAGCAAGTACATCGAGACTCATTTCGGAATATTCCCTCTGAAGTATTTCTTCTCAGAGGGTCTTGAGAATCAGGATGGCGAAGAAGTCTCGACCAGGGAGCTTAAGAAGGCCCTGCGTGAGTGCGTGGATGCGGAGGACAAACGGAAGCCTCTGACGGATGACCAACTGGTCACCGAGATGAACAAGCGTGGCTATAAGGTGGCCCGCCGCACGATCGCCAAGTACCGCGACCAACTTGACATACCAAAGGCCCGTCTGCGCAAGGAACTCTGACGGCTCCTACAATTTCGCGCCGAAGGCGAGGTCGCCCGCGTCTCCGAGTCCGGGAACAATGTAGGAGTGGCTGGTCAACTCTTCATCAACGGCGGCTGTCCAGAGAGTTGTGTTTCCCGGAAGGTGTCTCTGAAGAAATTCTATGGCGTAGATGCTGGCGATCGGACAGACGAAATGGGTGTGCGCCGGTTCTCCTCCCTCATCGATGAGCTTGCGGTAGGCTATTTCGATCGACGCGCCTGTGGCGAGCATTGTGTCGGTGAGAATGAGTGTCTTGCCCGTAAGGTCCGGGCATGTGCAGTACTCCACGTTGATGTGGAAATCGTCACCCTTGTCATACTTTCTGAACGCGGCGATGAAAGCGTTCTCTGCATCGTCAAAAACATCGAGCACTCCTTTGTGTAGAGGCAGCCCGGCACGCAGGATGCTGGCGACCACGACCTTCGAGTCACATGTGCGGACTCTCGCCGTGGCGAGAGGTGTGATGACATCCTTCGGACTGTATTCCAGTACCTTGCTGATCTCGTAAGCAAAGATTTGCCCTAATCTTACGATGTTGTGGCGGAACCTTAGGCTGTCTTTCTGGACGGTTTTGTCACGCATCTGAGCAATGATGTTGTTGAGGACTGAATCGGCCTCGCCAAGATTGATGACTTTCATTGGTTTCTCGAAATTGATTTTCGGAAACCAAAAGTAGGGATTTATTTCTACACCTGCAAATTTTTCGATTCCTGCGTCATGTCCCCGGTTTTACACCATTGTCACCTTGTCGTCAGCGAAGCTGAAATAGCAATCGTCGCAGATGATTATGTGGTCCAGCAGCGCTATGTCGAAAGTGTTGGCGGCTTTTTTCATGCGTTCCGTTTCTGCCAGGTCGCTGTGCCCGGGTCTTGGATTTCCGGAAGGATGATTGTGAACCATGATCAATCCGCTCGCCCGTTTGTCAAGGGCTTTTTTCACGACCAGCTTCTGATCCACTACAGTGGCCGACAGTCCTCCGAGACTGATCATTTCCTTGTGGATGATGAAGTTCGCTCTGTTCAGAAGAATGATCCAAAATTCCTCATGGTCCAATCCCTTAAGGCGGGGACGCATCAGCCTGAACACAACGCCGGCATCGGTCAACGGGATCTTTTCTATGCCGGGATCCTCCAGGCAGCACCGTTTCCCCAGTTCGAAGGCGGCTGCGATGGAGGCGTAGCGCACGCTTCCGATCCCTCCGATCTCTTTCATCCGGGCCGCATCCATTCCCGCGATCATGGACAGTTTCCCTTCATTCGCGGTGAGCAGCTTGTTGGCGACTTCGATCACGTTCTCTCTCCGGGTTCCCGATCCGATCAGAATCGCGAGCAATTCCGCGTTGCTCATCGCGCCGGCTCCTTTGGCGAGCATCTTCTCCCGTGGTCTTTCGTCCACGCATAAATCTTTGATTTTCATAGTTTGTAGATGAGAGCCGCGGCCAAGGAGGTGACATCCCGCCAACCTGCGGGAAGCCGTCAAGGCCGGGCTTTGTTTATCGCCGCCAAGGTAGGCATTATAAACAGAAAAAAAGTTAAGAAACGTAAATGTCTCTTAACTTTTTTCTGTTTTTTATGAATATTTTTTTTATTTCCTCTCAAGGACCTTCCTGGCGGCATCGGCTATGTGTGCGGCGTCCATTCCATAGGCGGCGAGAAGCTCGGACGGAGTTCCGCTCTGGCCGAACTCATCGCGTCCGTTGACATATTCAATCGGCTTCGGGGAAGTTGCGGCAAGCACGCCGGCAATAAGTTCGCCCAGGCCTCCGGCCATGTTGTGCTCTTCTGCCACAACGACCGCTCCCGTTTTGATCGCTGATGCGATAACGGCTTGGGTGTCGAGAGGCTTTATTGTGGCGATGTCGATGACCTCGGCGCAGATTCCTTCTGCCTCAAGAGTCTCAGCCGCCTGAAGAGCCTCCCAAACCATGTGGCCGGTGGCGAAAAGTGAGACGTCTTTGCCCTCGTTAAGAACGTAGGCTTTTCCAATCTCGAATGGCTCGTCCGGCGTGAAGTCGGCCACCTTTGGCCTTCCGAACCTCAGATAGACAGGCCCGTCGTACTTCGCGGCTGCGATTGTGGCGTTCTTTGTCTGTGTCCAGTCGCAAGGGTTGATCACAACCATTCCCGGGAGAGCGCGCATCAAGGCGACGTCCTCCATGGTCTGGTGTGTGGCGCCATCCTCACCGAGGGTTATTCCGGCATGCGAGGATGCGATCTTCACGTTGGTCATGCCATAGCAGACCTCCATCCTGATCTGGTCGTAGACGCGTCCGGTGACAAACTCTGCGAACGATCCGGCGAACGGAATCTTGCCGGTAAGGGCCATCCCGGAAGCCACGCCGATCATATTCGCCTCGGCTATTCCGCACTCGTAGTATCTTTCAGGGAATTCAGCGGCGAACGCGTCCATTTTGAGTGAACCCTTAAGGTCCGCGGTCAAGGCCACAACTCTTGAGTCGGCTTTTCCGGCTTCGAGCAGACCGGCTCCAAAACCGCTGCGGGTGTCCTTCTTTCCTTTGTCCGTGTATTTTTTCATGATGTTCCTGATTAAAAATCTCCCAATGTTTCCTCAAGTTGGCTCAAAGCGTTCCGGCACTGCTCCTCTGAAGGAACGCTGCCATGCCATTTGTGGGTGCCCGCCATGAAATCGACCCCATGTCCCATCTCTGTCTTGAACAGGATCATCTTTGGCTTCCCGTTCCCTAAGCCGGCTTTAGACTGCGCGAACGCATCAAGGATCTTGTCCATGTCATGCCCGTCTGCGGTGATGACGTCCCATCCGAAGGCCTTCCACTTTGCCTCAAGGTCTCCAAGCCCGGCGACTTCCTCCACTGTGCCGTCAATCTGCTGTCCGTTCCAGTCTGTCATTGCGATCAGATTGTCTGTCTTGTGGTGGGCGGCGAACATCGCGGCCTCCCAGATCTGCCCCTCCTCGGTTTCTCCGTCTCCGCACAGAACGTAGATTGTGTGCGGGTCATTGTCCGCTTTCTTGGCAAGGGCGGCCCCCACGGCTACGGAGAGCCCTTGGCCGAGGGATCCGGCCGCTTGGGCGACACCGGGAAGGCCCTTTCTCACAGATGGATGACCCTGAAGGCGGGATCCGAACTTACGGAAAGTGCCGAGTTCTGAGACCGGGAAATATCCAGCCCTTGACAGGATTGAGTAGTACATTGGTGTAAGGTGTCCGGCAGACAGGAAGAACATGTCCTGATCCTTCCCTTCCCGGGTCCAGGTCTCAGGATTTTGATCCATCACATTAAAGTACAGTGCTGTCATGAAATCGGCGCTGCTCATGGATCCGCCGGGGTGACCGGATTTGGCCTTGACGACCATTCTGATGATGTCTCTCCTCACTTGAGAGGCAATCTTCCTCAGATCTTCTGTTGATTGCATTTTCTATTTGATATTTTGAATTTGAATTATGCTAATTCGCATTTGGCTTGCAAATATAAGACTTTTTTATTTCATGAAGAAATTTTACCTTTGTCTCAATGAGATGTCGTTGGACTTTTCGGTTAAAGGCGGCATCTGACAGTGAAATTTGATAATCATTATAATTAATGGCACACGTAGTAATCATGCCCAAGCAAGGGCAATCTGTAGAAAGTTGCATTGTCACTGAGTTTAAGAAAAAGGTAGGAGACAAAGTCTCTGTCGGTGACGTTCTTTTCAGCTATGAGACCGACAAGGCGTCATTTGACGAGGAGTCGAAAGTGGCAGGCACTGTACTGGCCTGCTTTTTCAACGACAATGATGAGATTCCTTGCCTCACCAATGTGATGGTGATCGGGGAACCGGGGGAATCATTCTCTGAATATGCCCCTTCAGGAGCCGGCGCTCCAGCCGTCCAGGCGGCGGAACCTGCCTCGCCTGTCCCGGCGGCCACGCCAAAGCCTGCGGCCGCTCCTGAAAGTCAGAAGGTGGGACCGCAAGAGGTTGACGGCGCGGTCGACGCCGACGCTCCTGTGTCTCCAAGGGCCCGCAGATTGGCCGCCGAAAAAGGTGTGGACACGGCTCAGATAGCCGGATCAGGCCCTCATGGACGCATCATAGAGCGGGATGTGGCCGCCGCCCAAGGAGCGCCTAAGTCTGGCCTGGCCAAGGCTATGATGGCCGCCGGAGGCCTTCAGGCGCCTGCCACTGGTTCCGGAATAGGTGGAATGGTCAAGGGTTCCGACCTCAAGGTCTGGAAACCTACCCACACCGAGGACCTTGCCGGGGAGGGAGATGAGTTCAAGGTCGAGAAGATGTCCAACATGCGCAAGCTCATCGCCAAGTCGATGTACAATTCCCTTCAGAACACGGCCCAGCTGACCCACATGCTCGGGGCTGACGCGCGCCGCGTGCAGGCTCTGCGCAAGAAAGCGAAGAAAGCCCTGGAGGAGGGCAGGATCGATGCGAACATCACGATCAACGACTTTGTCTGCTACGCCGTAATCAAGGCTCTTAAGAAATTCCCGAAGGTCAACTCGCATTGTCTCGGGGATGCGATGAGGCTGTTCAATGTTGTCAACCTTGGCTGTGCCGTGGACACAGAGCGCGGATTGATGGTTCCTTGCGTCAAACATGCCGAGGATCTGAACATCCTTGGACTGAGCAAGGCTCTCAAAAAGGTCGCCGAGGATTGCAAGAAGGGCTCCATTAACCCGGACCTCCTCTCCGCCGAGGCAGCCTCGTTCACGGTGTCCAACCTTGGAGGTTTCGGAGTGGAGTGGTTCACTCCTGTCATCAACGTGCCTCAGAGCGCTATCCTTGGCGTCGGCACGATAGTTCCCCGACCTAAGGATCTAGGAGCCGGGGTTTATGCCTTCGTCCCTTACCTTGGTTTGTCCCTGACCTATGATCACAGGGCTCTTGACGGGGGGGAGGCCACGCGCTTCCTCAAACAGGTGGCCACTGAGATCGAGAATCTTGAAGTTGATTTTTAAACATTTACGAATATGTACGATTTAGCGGTAATAGGTGGCGGCCCAGGAGGATATGTGGCTGCGGAAAGAGCCGGGGCCGCCGGCCTTAAGGTTGTTCTCTTCGAGAGAAAATCACTAGGAGGAGTCTGCCTCAACGAGGGTTGCATTCCCACCAAGACGCTTTTGTACAGCGCCAAAGTCTATAACTATGCCCTGACCGGGGATCACTACGGTGTCTTTGTCAAGGATCCGTCGTTTGACTACTCAAAGATCGTCGCCCGCAAGGACAAGGTCGTGAAGAAGCTCGTCGGAGGAGTCAAACTCGCGATGAAGGCCAACAATGTTGAGGTCGTGGCCGCCGACGCCATGATCCAGGGGCGTGACGGGGAAGGCATCAGGATCACTGCCGCGGACCAGACTTACACTGCCCGCAACATCCTCATCTGCACTGGCTCCGAGGCCGCTGTTCCTCCGTTCCCGGGTCTTGGTGAAGCCGGTGATGTTATTGTCACCAACCGTGAGATCCTTGCCCTTACGGAACGTCCTGAGGAGCTCGTTGTCATCGGAGGCGGGGTCATCGGAATGGAGTTCGCCGCATTCTTCAGCACACTTGGCACAAAAGTGACTGTTGTGGAAATGCTTCCGAAGATCCTTGGCCCTCTTGACGATGAGATCAGCGCGATGCTCCAGAAGATCTACGCGAAACGCGGCGTGGATTTCTGTCTCAAGTGTAAAGTCACCGGAATCGAGGGCAACACCGTTGTCTATGAGGATCCTGAAGGCAAGACCCAAAGGGTAAGCGGGGACAAGATCCTCGTCTCTGTGGGCCGCCGCGCCAACATAGGTGGCTTCGGCCTTGAGAATTTAGGTGTCGAGATGCTGCTCAACCGTGGCGGAAAGCCTTGCGGCATCAAAGTGGACAGCAAGATGCGCACGAATATCCCCGGGGTCTATGCCGCCGGCGATGTCACAGGCTTCTCGATGCTTGCCCACACTGCGAGCAGAGAAGGCGAGGTCGCGGTCAACAATATTCTTGGAAAGGAAGACCACATGCGTTATGACGCGATTCCAGGAATCGTCTACACCAACCCAGAGGTCGCGGGAGTCGGCCTGACCGAGGAGCAGGCGAAGGCTTCCGGGAAGGAATATTCAGTCGTCAAGCTTCCTATGGCCTACGCGGGCCGCTTCGTCGCCGAGAACGAGGGAGGTGAGGGAATATGCAAGATCATTGTCGGCAAGAAATACCACGAAGTGCTTGGTGTTCACATGCTTGGCAACCCATGTTCCGAGATAATCCACAGCGCCTGCATAGCCATCGAGTCGGAGATGACCCTTGAGCAGCTTAAGGAGGTTGTGTTCCCTCATCCTACCGTGTCCGAGATCATCAAGGAGACCGCGTTTGCACTTAAATAAAAATAAGGATCGGCGATGCCGGTGAAAGTTTTTACCACCTGATTGCCGCCAGCGTTACGAAAACAATTAATAATATACCAATATGCCAAAAGCGCTTTACATCGATCCTAACGAGACTCTGCGTCCGAAGGATCACGAGCTTGAACTTCCTAAGATTCCAGTGATGACGTACAGCAAGTCCATCAAGGATGAACTCAAGGAAGGCAATTTTACAAAGGAGGATCTTCTCCGCATCTACCGCGACATGTCCTACATCCGTGAGTTCGAGACCATGCTGAATCTGGTCAAGACAACGGGTGGCTACAACGGGGTCTCTTACAATAACCCTGGACCGGCCCATCTTTCAGCAGGTCAGGAAGCGGCGGCTGTCGGAATGGCCTACTGCCTTGACACCGATGACTTTATCTTTGGCTCCCACCGCTCTCACGGAGAGATTCTCGCCAAGGGTCTGCGTTCCATCCAGATCCTTTCTGACGAGGAACTGAAGAAGGTGATGGAGGAGTTCTGGGGCGGCGCCACCCTTGATGTCGCCAGGAAAGCTTATGAGGGCTCTGACGTCAAGGAGCTGGGGATCCGTTTCCTGCTCTACGGAGCGATGGCCGAGATCTTCGCCCGTACGACCGGTTTCAACAAGGGTCTTGGCGGATCCATGCACACGTTCTTCACGCCTTTTGGAATCTACCCGAACAACGCAATTGTGGGTGGTTCCGGTTCGATCGCCGTGGGCGCCGCTCTCTATAAGAAGGTAAACCGCAAGAAAGGCATAGTTGTCGCCAACCTCGGAGACGGAGCGATGGCCCGTGGACCTGTCCTTGAGGGCATGACGTTCGCCTCGATGGATCAGTTCAACACTCTTTGGGAAGGGGACATGAAGGGTGGACTTCCGGTTCTGTTCAACGTGATGGACAACCAGTACGCGATGGGTGGCCAGACCAAGGGTGAAACCATGGGATATGTTTTCCCTGCGCGTCTGGGTGCCGGATTCAAGGCTGACGCCATGGCCGCCGAGAGGGTGGACGGTTACAATCCGCTCGCTGTCATCGACGCTTTCAACCGCAAGAAGGCCTACCTGCTTGAGAAGAAAGGCCCTGCCCTTCTGGATGTTGTCACCTACCGCTACAGCGGGCACTCTCCGAGCGACCAGTCGTCTTACCGTACAAAGGAGGAGATCGAGGCCTGGGAGAAGGAAGATTGCATCTTCACCTTCGGAGAAAGGCTCAAGGAGGCCGGAGTCGCGGATCAAGCCACCCTTGACATGATCCGCAAGGAGGTGGACGCCAACATATTCGATTGCTACAAGCTTGCGATTGACACCGATCTTTCTCCGAGAATGGATCTCGTGAAGGAGAGCGAGCTTCTGGGCGACATGATGTTCTCCAACCAGAGCGTCGACTCCCTGAGCGACGCGAAACCGGATGTGAATATGCCTCTGGAGGAGAATCCGCGCGTGAAGCAGATCGCCGGCAAGTCCAGGTTCTATCTTGACAAGGACGGAAAGCCTGCCAGCAAGATGAAGACCTACAACATCAGGGACGGAATCTTCGAGGCTGTCGCCGACCGTTTCTATAAGGATGCCTCCCTGGTGGCTTATGGTGAGGAGAACCGTGAGTGGGGCGGCGCTTTCGCTGTCTACAGAGGACTGACCGAGGCACTGCCTTACCATCGTCTGTTCAACTCTCCGATCGCTGAGGCCGCCATCATCGGAACCGCCATCGGCTATGCCATGTGCGGTGGCCGCGTGATTCCTGAGATCATGTACTGCGACTTCCTCGGCTGCTGCGGAGACGAGATATTCAATCAGCTTCCTAAGTGGCAGGCCATGTCCGGCAACATCCTGAAGATGCCGGTTGTGGTTCGTGTGTCCGTTGGCTCTAAGTACGGTGCCCAGCACTCGCAGGACTGGACTTCGCTGTGCTGCCATATTCCTGGACTCAAGGTATGCTTCCCTGTCACTCCGTATGACGCGAAGGGTTTGATGAACGCCGCGCTTCAGGGGACCGACCCTGTCATATTCTTTGAAAGTCAGAGGATTTACGACAAGGGAGAGATGTTCCACGAAGGCGGTGTGCCTGAGGAGTATTATGAGATTCCGATCGGTGAGCCGGATGTCAAGAGGGCCGGAAAGGACATCACTTTCCTGACCATCGGCGCCACTTTGTACCGCGCGCTTGAGGCCGCTGACATCCTTAAGGAGAAGTATGGAATGGAGGCCGAGGTCATCGACGCGCGTTCCCTCGTTCCGTTCAACTACGACAAGGTGCTTGAGTCCGTCAAGAAGACCGGCCGCATCGTCATCGCGGGCGACGGCTGCGCCCGTGGCTCCTACCTCAATGACATCGCCGCCAACATCACCGAGATGGCTTTCGATGACCTCGACGCCGCTCCTGTGGTGCTCGGTTCCCGCAACTGGATCACCCCTTGCCACGAGCTGGAGGAGGCCTTCTTCCCTCAGCCGTCTTGGTTCCTGGATGCCATCAACGAGAAGATCGTCCCTTTGAAGGACTATGTTCCGGTCAGCAACCAGACCACGGCAGAGCAGATCATCCGCGCTAAGAAAGGAGTTTAAAAAGTAACGGCCATGCTTACAAAAGCTGTTAGATTATATGGAAAAAAAGACCTTCGTCTCGAGGAGTTTGAGCTCCCCGGGATGAAGGATGACGAGATCCTCGCCAAGGTTGTCAGCGACAGCCTTTGCATGTCTTCCTACAAGTCTTCCCATCAAGGATCCGATCACAAGAGGGTTCCGGACGACATCGCCGAGAATCCAACGATCATCGGTCACGAGTTCGCCGGAGAGATTGTTGAGGTCGGCTCCAAGTGGAGGGATCAGTTCAAGCCGGGAGACAAGTTCTCCATCCAGCCGGCCCTCAACTACGCCGGAGGTCCTGTAGGACTGCTGTCCGCTCCGGGATATTCCTATAGATTCATCGGCGGCGACGCGACTTACATCATCATTCCTTCCGAGGTGATGGAGATGGGTTGCCTCCTGCCTTACAAGGGTCCTGGTTTTTATCCTGCATCGTTGAGTGAGCCTCTGTCTTGTGTTATCGGTGCCATGCACGCCTGCTATCACACCCATGCAGGATCGTACGTTCATCAGATGGAGATCAAGGACGGTGGCAAGATGGCCCTTCTGGCCGGTGTCGGTCCGATGGGATTGGCTATGATCAACTATGTGCTCCGCCGTGAGGATAGAAAGCCGTCTTTGTTTGTCGTTACAGACATTGACCAGGCGCGTCTTGACCGTGCGGCGATGCTCTACACAAAGGAATTCGCGGCTTCCCGTGGGATTGACCTGCGTTATGTTAACACTGGAGCTGTTGAGAACCCGGTCGAGACTCTGCGTGAGATCTCCGGTGGAACAGGCTACGATGAGGTCATCGTGATGGCTCCTGTTCCCGCAGTCGTTGAGCAGGGTGACGACATCCTCGGCTACGATGGCTGCCTGAATTTCTTCTCAGGCCCTGGCCGTTCCGATTTCAAGGCTCCTTTCAACTTCTACAATGTCCACTATGCGTCAACCCACGTGGTAGGCACCAGCGGCGGCAACACCGAGGACATGAAGGAGGCCCTAAAGATGATGGGCGAGGGTCTTGACCCGGCCGGTCTGGTGACCCACATCGGCGGCTTGAATGTTGTCCCTGAGATCACGCTGAACCTCCCGTCGATCAAAGGCGGCAAGAAGCTGATCTACACCCACGTGGAGATGCCGCTGACCGCCATCACAGAGTTCGAGGAAAAAGGTCGGACCAACCCGGTCTATGCCGAACTCGACCGCCTCTGCAAAGCCCATAACGGTTTGTGGAACGTTGAGGCTGAGGAATATCTCCTCTCCCACGCCGCCGAGCTGGGCAAGTAGTCTTTAATTGAATATAATATCGTCCCGGACACTTTCGGTCTTCGGTCGCTGAGCTTGTCGAAGCGCACGAACCATCGAAGTGTCCGGGACTATTTGTCTTATGTCGTTATTATTGTGTGGTGGTTAAGCGGACTAACGTGTCTGATGACAGCGGAAAAAAGGCAAATGACGGATTTTGCACGTTACCAAAATCTGCCATTTGATTTTCCGCTGTCAATCGGCCTTTTATTGGTTCGTCTCAGAACATCGCTCCACACAAAAAGCAATACCTTTGCTTCACTACTTGCTCTCAATTGCGCTGTTCGGCGACACTTTAGGCCTATTTCGTTGCCGGAGAGAGTTAAATGGAGTCGTCAGGCAACGTTTCAGGCCCTTTTTGTCGCCCAAGAGAGCCTCAAAGTCAATGAAAGAGGCTCTGACAAATTCCCCAAACTCAAAAATATCTGGTAAAACTTGCACTATGATATTCATCTGACCTTTGCCGAGACAATCTCCACAAAAGGTGCTGTCAAATCCGAAAATCTTCTTACCTTTGTAACGTTTTGGCGCGAATGCCCAAAACATACATATTGATGAAAGTGTTTTCGCACTATCCTTCAAAGAAAATCTGGCAGTTTTCAAAGACAGAAGGGAAGACGACAGCACCGTCATCTGTATCCGCTTGCGTGTACTCTACACCCAACGATACAGGTGTGGGGATTGTTTCAGTCTATTTTCTGTCAGGTTTTGCCAGAACCTTCTTTGAGATAGACGAAATCGGCTCCACACTTTTTGTATTGGTATAATCCCCAGTTGAAGCCGTGGGGTGCGAGTGGACGAAAGAATGAAAATTCTATTTCAAAATGCCTATCTTAACTTTCCCTCCAAATTTGGAGAGAAAGTGAATTCCATTATTAATGAATATGCTGGCGATGATGCCTTGGAAATAAAGTTTGTATCTGAATCGGATGACAATCATAAGATGTTCTCCGAAGCTTTCAAGGAGTCTCCGTTCTCCGTTAACTATTCTACAAAGTTCATCGGTTATTGCGACAGGTTGATTGCGGAATACCATTTGACAACCGAAGAACAATGCGCTTGCATATTCCACGAGATTGGTCACATCATTTCTGTTCTTTTGTCTAAACTCCTTCGTCCGCAAAGCCTCGACCATCGTGTTATCTAATTAGCTGTCAATGAATGTCTTAACGTCTTTTCTTTGGTTGGTTTACGCTAAAGGAAAGGCGTTAAGCTGCTAATAGATAGGATTTTACCTGCCACTGGCTCTGTATGAGCGAGTGGCGGATAAGTTATTCATAGAGTGCGATATGCGCGACTTCCTTTAGTGTCGCTAGACTATTTAGGCGATCTTTGTTCGCATGGGAGCAACTTGCCATAAATCCACGGCCCGATAATGTGCCATATAGCACTGTGAGATAGCATCACCGGGCTGACTTCGGTTTTTAGTCGAGGCCAGCCGTATAGGAGCAGACACAGGCCTTTGCAGATGGGGTGGCGTGGCTAATAAGCGCATGAGGCCGGTTTGACGACTCTTGTCAAAAGGTTATTCTATATTATTAAAAACCGAGGGGGAGAAGAGTAGAAAATCATCGCAAGGTAGGGTTCAGAGGGATACCTTCAGTGTCCTAATACCTCCGGTAATGACTTCTGACCCTCTGATCTTGCCGAAGCGGAAGCGATTGTACGCCCTCACTCTGGCAAGCCTGATTACTTCCACCCTAATGGTGGTCAGCAAGAGAATTAGACCTGTTCTCATAATAAGCATGATTTATAAATGTGGGTGAAAAGAACATTCGTCCCCTCTTTACATTACCGCCCCCTCGGTAGTTTTCAAAAAAAGCAGGCATCCCTTTAGGACCGGACGCCTGCTCATTACCCACATTGTCGTCATACTTAATGACTTTGCAAAGATAATGAAAAAAATAAATTTCTGGATATTTTGTGGAACTATTTCATTGTTTGTGAAAAATGCATTTTGAAGTCCAGCCTCTCGTGCAGGATGCGGACAATCAGGATGTCGCCTTGCGGTCTGAACACATAAAAGATTATGTGATGCCCACAATGGAGGCCATACAGGTCTGGTATGATTTCATCATACTTTTTTGACATTACGGTGGACTTGGATAGCAGAAGGTTGCAGGCTGTGATTAACTTGTTGTAATAGTTATCAGCCTGCTTTTCCGACCATGTCATTACCGTGTATCGCCATATCGAGGTCAAGTCCTCTACGGCTTTTCGGGAATATTCCTGCCTCTTAGCCATTTGATCGCTCTGCTTTTAGGGATTTCAGATGTGCCTTAGGGGCAAATTCTTCGGCCACGCCACTGTCAAGTCCTTCACTGATCGCTGACTTCAGTGCCCTGAGTTGGCTCTCGTCCTCTTCCAGCAAGCGAAGGCCTGCCCGAATGACCTCACTGGCGTTGTTGTACCGTCCTTGGGCGATCTGTGCCTTGATAAAGTCTTCGAAATAGTTTCCGAGAGCGATGGATGTAGTTTTCATATTCGTTGTTTTTTTGCAAAGTTACCAAATATTGGTAGTCGTTCAAAGGCTTTAATCAAGAAATTAATAAAACTGTCCGGGATGTTTTATGTCGTTATTGCTGCGTGGAAATGAGTAGCGGTCAATGAATTATCGTTAACTCTGCGGTTTTGTAAAATATATTTTATAAATTTGTAAAACACAATATACAAAATCACTATGTACCAAAGGCGGCATTTGAATATTCTTAAATCACGAATGGCTGAGCCACGGTGTCGGATGCAGATTGTAATGGGACCGCGTCAGGTCGGCAAATCCACATTGGTAGGACAGTTTACGGAAGGAACTTCGGTTCCGTTTGATTTTTTCGCTGCGGATAATGTCAGTCGTTTTGACACTTCGTGGATTCCGGACAAATGGCAGCAGGCGCGCATGCGGATGGATATTCATTCGGAGCAAGAACATATCCTTATCATTGATGAAGTCCAGAAAATCAAAGGTTGGAGCGAGCAGGTGAAGAAGGAATGGGACGAGGATTCCAGAAACCATCGTAATCTGAAGGTGATTTTGCTCGGTTCTTCCCGCCTTCTGTTGCAGAAAGGACTTGCGGAATCCCTTGCGGGACGCTTTGAAACCATAAAAATGGGCTATTGGGATTGGCAGGAAATGCATGATGCCTTTGGTTTTTCGACGGATGAATATGTTTACTTTGGAGGATTCCCAGGACTTGCACCGGATATTCAAGATGAGGATAGATGGCGTAACCTTATGGAAGATTCGATAATATCTCCGATTCTGACACGGGATATTCTTGAGATCGAGGAGATCCGCAACCCGGCTCTTCTGAGGCAGGTGTTTGAACTCGCCTGCACTGAATCTGCCAAGGAATTGTCTCTTACTAAGATGCAAGGAACGATGAACAGCGGTACCGTTCCGACAATCAAAAACTATCTTGACATACTCAGCAAATCAATGACAGTACAACCCCTTCAGAACTATTCCCCATCAAGGGTAAAGGAGAAACAGTCTGTCCCTAAAATGCAGGTGTTCAACAATGCGTTCCGTAATAGGTTCGGAACATTCTCTTTTGACTATGCTCTTGTGGACCCGTCAGAATGGGGACGTCAGGTTGAGTCTGCCGTCGGGGCGCATCTGGCCAACAGGGCGATGACCGATGACTATGAGTTGTTTTATTGGAGAAATGAAAGACGGCAGGAGTGTGATTATGTTCTGAGAAAAGGTCAGTCGCTTGTCGCAATAGAAGTTAAAAGTGGCAGCGTTGACAAGACCGTGGGCTTTGAAAAATTCAAAGAGCACTTCGCAGACAAGATCACCGCAGCATTCATCGTTGGCCCTCAGGCTCTGCCTCTTGAGGATTTTTTCGTAATGGATCTGAAGTCACTGTTCAAGAAGAAATAGATTAGACCCTTCACATTGTCCATATTGTGGCTATCTTCCTGCGTTTGTTCTATCGCTGTAAATTATCCGAAGAGACGAACTCTCAGTTTCAATACAGTTGCCGGCAGCGAAATGACTTCTGTCAGGAGATTATGAGCAAAATACACTTGACGCTACCGGTTTTTATCGCCAGGGGAGAACTCATAAGGCATCTCTGTGTTAAACATCGAACACCTTGATTTCTAATTAGCTGTCAATGAATATCCTAACGTATTCCCTTTGGTTGGTTTTTGCTAAAGGGAAGACGTTAATCTACTGATAAACAAAGCCTTATTCGCCACTCGCTCATACAGAGCCAGTGGCGGGCAAGTTGTTCGTAGAGTGCTACATATACATCCATCTTTAGCATATATCAACCATAGAAAAGAGTCTTATTCGCAGAGTGTCAACTTGTTACACGGCCAAATACTTGTCCTGGGATACAAGTTGTTTATGAACAATGTCGGGCTTCTTGCCTGCCAATATTCAGACGGACTGCAGCTGAAACTTCTTCGCGGTGAGGTGGATGTCAACTACGGTGGAATATTCGGGAACGCCGCCGCGCAGGAATTGACCGCACACGGTTTCTCTTTGGCATACTACAACAACAAGAAGTTTGGAGAGGTCGATTTTGTCATTACATACAAGGAGAAAGTACTTCCGATCGAGATCAAGTCTGGCAAATACTACATCAGACATAGCGCCATGGACAACGTGCTGATGGTTCCTGATTATGGCATCGAAAGCGGAATGGTTTTCTGTGACGATAACCTTTCAGTACGTGGCTCAATCACATATCTGCCTGTTTATATGCTGATGTTTCTTAAAAAGAATCGTCCGGATAACGATCATGTCTATAAACTTGACCTGAGTGGCATTTCGTAATAACATCCGCAATCTCAAACGACAATCCACAAAGTACCATAAAGGGAGCTGCATTGAATCTCATTATAAGTTGACCTCCCAATGACCTCCTTTGTCGTGGCAGTGAGGTGAAGAGGTCGGTGGCTTCTGCTTTATATCGCGGAGAGGATTCTTTGCAGTAAAGTCTCAGAGGGCATCGCCATTTTTTTTGAGAAAGCGAGGAGTTTATTGCCTAAGAAGCTGTTTTGTGGTTGCTTAGGCATGATCTGTAACCGTTGGGTACAGTCTCGTGTAGCGGTGTGAAACCGCTACTTGCGCCGGGCCTCGTAGTCGGTCTTGACCTGCTCAAGGAGTTTGTCGGCTTTGGCGTAGCCGTCGGCAGGGGCTTTCCAGATGATGGCGAAAAGGACCACGCCGACTATGCCCAGGGCGATGGCCACCTCGAAGACCGAGTTCCAGCCGAACTTGTCGGCGAGGGCTCCGAACATGAGGCCGGAGACCGCGGTGCTGGCGTAGCCGAGAATGCCGGCCATTCCGTTGGCGGAGGAGGCGACACGCTTGGTGGCCTGGTTGGACAGGCATATTCCTATAAGAGCCTGCGGCATGTAGATGAAGAAGCTGGCCATTATGATCAGGGCCACTGACAGGCCGGCCATCTCCTTAGGTGTGAGCCAGAAGAGGATGAAGCAGGCTGTCGCGCAGGCAAGGCCGATGAGGCAGGTTCTGTGTGCCTTGCTGCCGAAGAACTTGTCGGTCGCCCAGCCGGCCAGAAGTGTGCCGACTATGCCGAGAACCTCGGTGATCCCCACTACTGTCGAGGCGGTCTGGATGCTGAGTTCCCTGTCCTGCGTGAGGAAGGTGGCACCCCAGTCCAGAATCGTGAAACGGATGATGTAGATGAAGAAGTTGGATGTCGCGAGAATCCAGACGATAGGGTTCTTGAACACCATCTCCTTGACGAATCTCTTGTAGGCGAAATCGGTGAACTCTTTAGGTTCGGTGACAACTTCCTTGACAGGGGCGTTGTCGTCAATCTCCTCAGGACCAGGCAGACCGACCGAGGCCGGGGTGTCTTTGAGGCCGAAGAAAACCAGAACAGCTCCGGCTATGGCGAGGAGCGCCGGCACGAAGAAGCACCACTGCCAGGCCGAGTAGGAGAAGTGGTTCAGGATGAATGTTCCGCAGAGGAACGCCACAAGGCTGGCTCCGATGGAGTGCGAGCTGTTCCAGATGGCCTGCTTGGTGGCAAGTTCGGAAGGCTTGATCCAGTGGGCCATAAGGCTCCCGCACGGCGGAAATCCCATTCCTTGGGTATAACCGTTTATCAGCCAAAGACTTCCGATGAAAGCGACCATCCCCATCGTGGCCTTGCCCTCACCGTCCATAAAGTTGAACAGGCCGTTCATCTCAGGGCTGAGACCTATGAATATGTTCACGAGCGCGGAGAGGAAAAGTCCCGCTGCCATCATCTTCCTGCGGCTGACGCGGTCGGCGATGAAGCCGTTGATGAACCTTGAGACACCATAGATGATTCCATGCATGGTCAGGAACAGGCCGAGCTTGACCTTGCTGATTCCCAGCTCAGCCTCCAAGGCCGGCATCGTGATGCTGAAGTTCTTTCTTACGAAATAGAAAAGGGCGTAGCCTATCATCAGGATGATGAGGGTTCTCCACTGCCAGTAGTTGTACTTCTTCTTGACTGATTGATCCATTATTCAATGTTTTAAGAACAGGGGAACACAAAGATACAAAAAACGGCATTCTTAATGAAGAAATTGTTATTTTTGCAGGATTTGAATATGTTCGGCCGCCGGGCCTTGTTGTCCGCCCGGCCGCGGAGCCTGCAAAAGCGGCCATAAAAAAGTAACATGAATATGACAGAAAACTATAACAAGTCTCTCACAGCTGAGCAGAAGGCCAAGCTCCGCCGGATCAAGCATCTGGCTCTGGACATGGACGGCACGATCTACATGGAGGACAACATCTTCCCTTTCACGGTGGAGGTTCTGGAAAAGATGAAGAAGAACGGGGTAGGATATTCATTTCTCACTAACAATCCGACGAAGTCGGTTGAGGACTACCTCAAGAAGCTCTCCGGAATGGGGATTCCCGCCGATGAGGGGAACATGTACACGACTCCGGTCGCTACGATCGACTACATCAAGAAAAACTATCCTAACGTAAGGAAGCTCTTTATTTTGGGAACCCCGAGCATGATCGGTCAGTTCGAGAAGGCCGGGTTCGTCTCCTGCGCTGACGATCCTGATGACGTTCCTGACATGCTGGTTGTGGCCTTTGACACGACATTGGTATATTCACGCCTCTGCAGGGCCGCGTGGTGGGCGAAGCAAGGCATCCCTTACATCGCGACAAATCCGGATTGGGTCTGCCCGACGGACGCGAGGACCGTCCTTGTGGACTGCGGATCGCTCCAGAAGTGCATTGAGGCTGCGACCGGAAGAAAGCCTGACAAGGTGATGGGCAAGCCTGATCCGACGATGCTTGACGGCATCCGCGACCGCAACGGACTCCAGCCTGACGAGATCGCCATGGTCGGAGACCGGATCTACACCGACATCGCGATGGGCCACAACGCCGGAGCCGTCAGCGCGCTCGTCCTCTCCGGAGAGACGACCCTTGACACAGCGCTCAAGGTGGCCGAGGATGCCCGCTCCAATCCTAATCCGGAGCACTACCCGGCTGACATCATAGTCCGCGACCTCAAGGAACTCTGCGACCTGATCATCGAGAGCCACAAGGACTGATATTCATGAGAATCCTTTTCATTCACGGGCTTGCCTCCTCAGGAGTCTACAAGATGGCCTCTTCCCTGCGGATTCTTCTGAAGGGAAGCGAGGTCATCGCTCCGGATGTGCCGATCGACCCGCACGAGGCTCTTGACCTTCTTAAGGGAATATGCCGTGACGAGCGCCCTGACCTCATCGTGGGCCTGTCCCTGGGCGGATTCTGGGCGCAGAAGCTCCGTGGCCACCGAAAGATCCTCGTCAACCCGGACTTCCACATCTCTAGGCTCCTCCGCACAATGACAGGGGAGCGTGAATATCTCTCCCTGCGCCGCGACGGAGCGTTGACATTCACCGTCACCGATGCGTTGTGCGATGAATATGCCCGTTTGGAAACCACTGAGTTTGACGGACTTTCTCCGGAGGAGATCGCCTTGACGACCGGTATGTTCGCAGACCGCGATGAGCTGGTGAACTGCAAGGACGAATTTGAGTCGTATTATCCAGGTCGCTCGCGTTCCTACCCTGGAACTCATCTTCCGAATTACCCTGAAATAAAGAAACATATCCTGCCAGTAATCGAAAGCGGCCTGTAAACCTGGCCCGTCTTCTGTACATGGATTACTTTAATTAAATGAGCAATGAAATATCTTATCAACAACTCCACCGACCCGTATTTCAACCTCGCGTTCGATGAATATTGCCTTGAGAACATCCCGTCCGAGGAACCGTATTTCTTCCTCTGGAGGAACCGCCCGGCCGTGATCATCGGCTTGAACCAGAATGCCTACAGCGAGGTGAACCTGGACTATCTCAATTCGCACGGAATCACGTTGGCGCGCCGCGTGACCGGCGGCGGGGCCGTCTATCACGACCTCCAGAACATGAACTACACGATCATCGGCAGGAATCCGTCCACGCAGCCGATGGTTGACGCTCTGCGCAGTCTTGGCGTGCCCGCTGAGCTGACAGGCCGCAACGACATATTCGTGGAAGGAAGAAAGGTCTCCGGCTACGCCCGCCGCGTCTCCCACAATCAGGAGATCATCCACGGCACGCTGATGTACGACGTTGACCTTGACACACTTGTCAAGGTCCTTGACACTCCGACATCGAAGATGCAGGCCAAAGGAATATCCTCGGTCAAGAGCCGTGTGGCGAACCTGAAGGAGTACCTGCCTCAGTTCAAGTCCTTGGATGAGCTTCAGGCCGCTCTCCAGGAAATCCTCTCCGCCGGTGACGACCGGATGCCACTCTCGGACGGGCAGATCGCAGAGGTCCGCAAGCAAGCCGACGAGAAGTTCTCCACATGGGATTTCATCTACGGCCACTCCCACGAAGCCGATTTCCGCTGCAAGGCCAAACTCTCCTGTGGCACAGTCGAAGCCAATCTCCGTGTGGACCACGGCCTGATCACCCGTCTCGATTTCACCGGTGATTTCCTTTTCGACACCCCCGCCTCCGACCTCGCTGCCAAGATGATCGGCCTCCGTTACGACCCCGCTGACGTAAAGTCCTTCCTCGTCACCCAGCCCGTCGCCACCTACTTCCGCGGCGCCACCCCCGACGATCTAGCCGCCCTCCTCTTCAATTCGACCGCCGGGTAGCTGTAGCGCCACCGCCGGTGATCTCGCTCCCGTCTCTTCAAGCCTTCAGCCGGGTAGCTCTAAGGTGAAGAGGCCGCGGCAACGCCCATTAGGGCGACAGCTTCAAGCCGACCGCCGGGTAGCTCTAAGGTCGGGCGCCAAAACAGGCAGATATTGCAGGCCGCAAATTACCGTGGAGCCTAAGTTCTTGATAAAGAGCTGAATAAATGGACCTCCTCCCTCCCGAATGTAGAGGGAGGAGGTTCATTTTACTCCTTGACTCCCAATTGAATGCCCTCCACGGTGACGCAAAGCCCTCAAAACGCTCCCGTCACCCTAATTTTTTACCTCCAAGGCAGCAAAATCGCCCTATAATGCTGCCGTTGCCTTCTGCCCTTCTCTTTCCGGCGACGAAATGCCTTCAAAATGTTGCCGAAAGACTCATTTTATCTCGGGCTTTTTGCAACTCTGCAAATAAAACAGGAATGCATGGCCAATGGGTCGCGCTATGGAATCGTGGATAATGAGGTTGACTCGAATGACTTGTTCGCGTGACAACTTTCGTGACCAATATGCCTTGCTCGAAAAGGTCGCCGCAGATCCGCCGGATGGTCTCGGTGGAGTAGTGCTCTCGGGTGGTTTTCTTTGAATATGTTGATATGGCTGATTCCAATATGCTTATACCATTCCGAGGTCGGAGAAGAGGCGGCGGTAGGCGGCGGCTTTCTTTTCGAGGGAGAGGGGATAGGCTCTGGAGGAGGATGGCATGCGGTAGAGACGCATTGGACGATTCCCGAAGTGAAATTCTGAATATTCTCCCGTAGTCGGCGCATTAACCCCGAACGTTTGGCACAAGGTTTCGGTGGCCTTCTCACCAGTCGTGACAATGGCTTGACATTGAGGAATTTGCCTTAACAGGGCAGGGATGTCGGTCGGGGTGACGACCTCCAGGAACTTGTCGGAGGCGTTGTCTTTCAGGCGGCGGACGGCTGTGGCGGTGTCGAACATCGCTATGCCGGTCTCGGTGCAGAAGTCAACTATCTCCTTAAGTTTAAACTTCTTGGCGGCAACATCAACGAAACGGTTCTTGTCACCGAAGAAAATCAGACCAAGGATCCTCCACATGTCGTTGATGAAGTTCGGGTAGTAGAACTCCATGCTCCAGCGTTTGGCTTGTGGAGGGAAACTGCCAAGCATCAGCACTTTGGCATTAATCGGCAGGAACGGCTCGAAAGGATGTAGCTCTATGGGAGGTAAACCAGCGTCTTGGAATAATTCGGTCGCTGATCTTGTGGTTCGACAAGGCTCACCAATCATCGAAGCAACGGAGTCGTTACAAGAAGTCGCTTCGGCAGGCTCAGCGACCGGGGTGGACAGTTCTGAGACCGATGAAGCGACTAAAATTTTTCCGGACACTGAGCTTGTGGTTCGGCAATGCTCACCAACCATCAAAGTGCCCGGAGAAACAACTTTCAGATCTTTCTGAATATTCATTACTTGGCGGCGTCGGCGGAGCCTTCGACAAAGGCGACGATCTCACCTTTGGCTACCTTGTCCCCCTGCTTGCCGAGAATGGCCACGATGCGGCCGTCAACAGCTGGAACGAGCTCCTCCATTCCGTAATATGTCTGCACGAAACCGATCCCCTTGCCGGCCTTGACCTCTGTCCCGGCTATAGGTGCAGCGGAATCGTCCTCCACATCGACCTGCCAGAGAAGCTGGCCTTTGGCCGGAGCCTGGACAGGAACGGCGTGAGGATAGCGCTTGGCATATTCATCGACATCGAACTTAGGCATCTCGACAACCGGACGCACGACTTCGATAGGAGCGTTGGCCTTGGCCTTGAGGTCGGCGAGCTCGGCGTTGAAGCGCTGCTTGGCGATGCCGCTCCTAAAGTCCCTGTACTGCCGCTCGTGCATCGCGAACTCGAAGAGCTCCTCCTCGTCCTGACCTTCGTCCCAACCTTCTTCCTTCATCATCTGACGGAACTTAGGCAGCTCGTCCGGGTACATCTCCTGAGGGTCTCCGGTGTAGAACTCCAGACCTTTCTGCTTTGCAAGATCCACGATCTCCGGAGCAAGTTTGCCAGGAAGACGGCCCATCTTGCCGAGGATCATATTCCAGGTGTCCTTGTCGATGGTGGTCCAACGAGGCTTGCCGTTCAGAAGGTTCAGCAGGTTCATCAGAGCCGTGTTCTTGGTGTACTGGCTGAACGGGGTCACGAGCGGCGGGTAGCCGAGACGCGGCCAGACATATTCAACTTCTTGGAACAACTTGACCATCAAGGTGTCAAGGCTGATCTCCGGACGGCCGTGAGCCCTCTCGGCGGCGTTGATCGCGCCCTGGAATCCTTTGAGGTCGGCCATCATCGAGCCCATCATTCCGCCCGGCAGGCCGCAGCCCACGAGCAGCGAGCTCATCTTGGCGTTGGAAGGGTTGATCCAGTAGCCGAGGAAGTCGTCTATGAACTTCTGCGTGAGGCGGCGCACCTCCATGTAGGCGTCCATATTCAGATCTTTTACCAGGAAACCATCTGCCTTCATCATCTCACGGATAGTGATGACGTCGGGGTGGACCTTGCCCCAGGAAAGCGGCTCCACGGCGACATCGAGGATGTCGGCTCCCGCGCGCGCCACCTCAAGCATTGAAGCAGGGGAGAAGCCTGGTCCCGAATGGCCGTGGTACTGGACAAGGATGTGAGGGTATTTCTTCTTGATGTCGCGGGTAAGCCGGCCGAGGAAGGTCGGACGGCCTATTCCCGCCATGTCCTTGAGGCAGATCTCGTCGGCTCCATATTCAACCACCTTGTCGACGATGCCCATGTAATATTCAACGGTGTGGACAGGGGAATTGGTGATGGAAAGAGCCACCTGAGAAACCATTCCGCCTTTCTTGGCGAACTCAACGGAGCGGCGCAGGTTCCTGTGGTCGTTCAGACCGCAGAATGAGCGGGAGATGTCGGTGCCCTGTTTTTTCTTCACCTTGAACATCAGCTCTCTGACATCGGCAGGAACAGGGTTCATTCTCAGCGCGTTAAGACCTCTTTCCAGCATGTGGGTCTGGATTCCGGCCTTGTGGAAAGGGGCGGTCCAGCGGCGGACGGCCACGTTCGGGTTCTCTCCGAAAAGGAGGTTCACCTGCTCGAATGCGCCTCCATTGGTCTCAACGCGGTCGAAGCAGCCCATATCAATGATGGCCGGGGCGACCTCCACGAGTTGGTCCACGCGAGGAACATACTTGCCGGATGATTGCCACATGTCCCTGTAAACGAGGGAAAACTTGATTTCTCTTGCCATAATTTTTCGTTGTTATCTGATCTGCAAAGATACTTAATTATTGTCTAATAATTATATTTTTGAAGAGGGGGGAATTTTGCTAACTTTGTGAGTTATGAAAAAAGTGTTTCTGAAAATAGCGGTCATCGTTTTCGCCGCCGCTGTGGTGAGTGGATGTGATTTCTTCCGGAGGCTGGCCGGACGTCCCGATTCTGAATGGATTGAGGCGAAGGCCATGTTTATCCGCCAGGAAGAAGAGGCGAAACTGGCACGTCAGGATTCGCTTCGGGAAGTTCAAAAGGCCGCGGCGGACTCCCTTGCGACCGCGGATTCTTCCCGTCTTGCCAACCATCGCTACCGTTTCTGCATAATTCTGGGCTCTTTCTCCAGCAAACAGAATGCAGAGCGTTACATCGAGGAGATAGCGGAGAAGGGATACAAGGGAGAACTCCTCTCTTTCAGGAACAGCACGGCTGTGGGAGTCTGCCCTTCCGATGACGAGGCTCAGGTCCGGAAATCACTAGAGGAGCTGCAAAGGCAGGATTTTTGCCCAAAGGGCGCGTGGATTTTAGAAAGGAAGCAACAATGAGAGGAAATCTTACGATCATTTCAGCCATCTGCGCTATTTTTATAGGGACCTTCAATCTTAATGCCCAATTCAGGAGCGCAGGCTCCTACGCCGATCTGGACGACAGCGAGACTGTGCGCGCGTTCAAGGAGCATGTCTCAACCATCTCGGCTGCGGCCATGGAGGGGCGCAAGGCCGGTTCCGAGGGCGAGAGAATGACTGCTGAATATGTCACCGAAATGTTCAGGAAATATGGAGTTGATGTGCTGTCCGGCAAAGACGGTGATGTGTTCGGCATCCGTCAGGAGAATGGTGACACACTCACTTCACGCAATGTCATCGCTTTCATTCAAGGAGGTGACAAAACCTTGAGGAATAAATACATAGTGATAGGTGCCAGAATGGACAACCTCGGGACGGACACCATGACGGTGGACGGGCGTACGGTTGAGAGGATCTACTACGGAGCCAATGGCAACGCCTCTGGACTTGCGATGATGCTTGAATTGGCCCGGATGCTTCAGACCAACAGCCCGCTTCTGGGGAGGTCTGTCCTCTTTGTGGCGTTCGGCGCATCGAGGCAGACATTCGCCGGATCGTGGTATTTTCTCAACAGGGCTTTCTCCGATGTGGCCGACATCGACGCGATGGTCAATCTGGACATTGTCGGCACAGGGGAGAGCGGTTTCTATGCCTACACATCCTCGAACGCGGACATGAACGAGATCGCCAAATCCATGGCAGGACAGCTCCAGCCGATTCTGCCGACGCTGACCGCACAGGAACCGTTCCCTTCAGACCACCGTGCGTTCTATGGAAAGGAGATACCCTCAATTTATTTCACAACAGGGCATTATCCTGAATATGGCACCGAGCGGGACACGCAGTCCATAATCGATTATGACACGATGGAAAGGGAGCTTGAATATGTTTATAACTATTCAGTCGCCTTGATCAACGGCCCGAAGCCCATATTCAACCCGGCTGACCTGTCCGGGCTGACGAGCGCGGATAAGGGCAAGGATTCCGCGGTTCCTTATTATGATTGTGACTACAGGCCGTCGTTCCTCGGAAGCCGCGACCCGAGGGTGTTCCTTGAGAAATGGGTGTATACCTATATGAAATATCCTAAGGAGGCGGTAAGGAATGGAATCCAGGGACGTGTCCTAGTGGATTTTGTCATCGATGAGAAAGGCAAGGTCCGTGACGTCAAGGTCCTCAAAGGCGTGGACCCGCTCCTTGACGCCGAGGCGGTGCGGATCATCAGCGCGTCACCGGATTGGAAACCAGGATGGCTTCGCGGCAAGAAGGTTAAGTCCAGAATGTCGCTCTACGTTGAGTTCCGCCTTGAGAGGAAAGGCAGTTTCGGGCTGAAAATGCATGATAATTAATAAACAACAGTAATAAAATGGACTACGATTTCAGGAAAATTGAGAAAAAGTGGCAGGCTTACTGGGCTGAACATGGCACTTTCAAGACTAAGGAGGATCCTTCCAAGCCGAAGTACTATGTTCTGGACATGTTCCCTTATCCGTCGGGGGCGGGCTTGCACGTCGGCCATCCGCTTGGCTACATCGCCAGTGACATATATTCCCGCTACAAGAGACTCAAAGGCTTCAACGTGCTTCATCCGATGGGGTACGATGCTTTCGGCCTTCCCGCTGAGCAGTATGCAATTCAGACAGGGCAGCATCCGGAGGTCACTACGGTGAACAACATCAATCGTTACCGTCAGCAGATGGACAGGATCGGCTTCTCCTACGACTGGAGCCGTGAGATCCGCACCTGCGATCCGGCCTATTACAAGTGGACCCAGTGGGCTTTCCTGAAGATGTTCGGCTCCTGGTACGATAATGATGCTCGGAAAGCCCGTCCGATCGAGGATCTTGTCGCTGCTTTCGAGAAAGGCGGAAGTTCCGCCGTGAATGCCGCATGCACAGAACACGATCCGTTCACGGCGGAGCAATGGAGGGCATATTCAGAGAAAGAGAAGTCTGACGCATTGATGAACTACCGCATAGCCTATCAAGGCGAGACTGCCGTGAATTGGTGCGCAGGTCTTGGAACCGTGCTTGCCAACGATGAGGTGAAGGACGGTCTTTCCGTGCGAGGAGGCTTCCCTGTAGAGCAGAAGAAGATGAGGCAGTGGCAGTTGAGAGTTTCTGCCTACGCCGGAAGGCTTCTGGAAGGCCTGGACAGGATTGACTGGACCGACTCTCTCAAGGAGATGCAGCGTAACTGGATCGGAAAGTCCAACGGATGCGAGGCCGTGTTCAAATGCTACAACGGTGAGACTGAGCACGATGTGACCATATTCACAACCCGAGCGGACACTATGTTCGGAGTGACGTTTATGGTGCTGGCTCCAGAAAGCGACCTCGTGCCGCTTCTTACGGCTCCTGAGCAGAAAGAGGCTGTGGATGAATATCTTGCCGCTGTCAAGAAGAAGACCGAGCGCGAGAGGATCGCTCAGACCAAGACCGTCACCGGTGTGTTCAGCGGCTCCTATGGAGTGAACCCGATGACCGGCGACAGGGTTCCGATCTGGATCTCTGAATATGTCCTCGCGGGATACGGTACAGGCGCCATCATGGCAGTCCCTGCCCACGACAGCCGTGACTATGCGTTCGCGAAGAAGTTCAACCTGCCGATCATCCCTCTGATCGAAGGCTGCGATGTAAGCGAGGAAAGCTTCGACGCGAAGGAAGGCAAGATGATCAATTCCGGATTCCTTAACGGACTGGATGTCAGGGAGGCGATTCCCGCAGCCATTGAATATGTTGAAAAACAGGGTTTTGGCCACAGAAAAGTCAACTATCGTCTGCGAGACGCGATCTTCAGCCGCCAGAGGTACTGGGGCGAGCCGTTCCCGATCTACTACAAGGACGGCATCCCGACTCCGCTTCCGTTTGAGAAACTGCCTCTAAAGCTGCCTGAGATCACGGAATTCAAGCCGACTGAGAGCGGTGAGCCGCCTCTGGCCAGGGCAAAGGACTGGACCTACGAGGGTTACCCTCTTGAGACAAGCACGATGCCTGGCTTCGCCGGATCAAGCGCCTACTATCTGCGCTACATGGATCCTCACGACAACGAAGCCCTCGTTGACAGGAAGATTGACGAATATTGGCGTGATGTGGATCTGTATATCGGTGGTACTGAGCATGCTACGGGGCACTTGATATATTCCCGCTTCTGGGACAAGTTCCTCTACGACCTTGGCTATGTCTGCGAGGACGAGCCGTTCCGCAAACTGGTCAACCAAGGAATGATCCAGGGGCGGTCCAACTTTGTCTACAGGATCGTGGGCACCAACAAGTTTGTCTCCCTCGGCCTGAAGGATCAATACGAGACCACCGAGATCCACGTGGACATCAACATCGTGCACAACGACAAACTCGATCTGGAGGCGTTCAGGAAATGGAGACCTGAGTTCGCTGATGCCGAGTTCATCCTTGAGAACGGGGAATATGTCTGCGGATGGGCCGTGGAGAAGATGAGCAAGTCGATGTACAACGTTGTCAACCCGGACAAGATCTGTGACGACTACGGTGCCGACACCCTCCGTCTCTACGAGATGTTCCTTGGCCCTCTTGAACAGTCAAAGCCTTGGGACACAAAAGGTATAGATGGCGTGAACAGATTCCTGCGCAAGTTCTGGAGACTCTTCTTCGATGGAGACAACTGTCTCGTTACTGATGAGAAGGCTACTCCGGACGAACTCAAGGTCCTGCATAAATTGATCGCCAAGGAGCAGGACGACATCGAGCACTTCTCGTTCAACACAACGGTCAGCGCTTTCATGATCGCCCTGAATGATCTGGTCGGACTCAAGTGCCACAAGCGTGAGATACTTGAGCCGATGACGGTTATGCTTTCACCTTTCACCCCTCACATCGCGGAGGAACTTTGGGCGATCCTCGGGCACAAAGAAAGCATAACTTTCGCCCGTTTCCCTGAGTTCAACGCCGCCCTCGCCGCTGAGGACAACGTGACCTACCCGGTCTCCTTCAACGGCAGGATGCGTTTCACCGTGGATCTCCCCAAGTCTCTCTCTCCCAAGGAGGTCGAGGCACAGATCCGGGAGATGGAACAGACTTCCAAGTACGTGGGCGGACAGAACATCATCAAGGTTATCGTCGTGCCAGGCAAGATAGTGAACTTTGTAGTGAAATAATCCATGGCAATCGGTTCTTCGACAATCCTGAGGGGCATTAAGGAATATCTCCTGATCACCCTCGGCATCGTCATCTACACAGTGGGTTGGGCGATATTCCTGACTCCTAACAATCTTATCGGAGGCGGAGTCTCCGGTATAAGCGCCATCATCCAGTACGCCACCGGCATCAAGATGGGATATTCCTACTTTGTGATAAACACTGTACTGCTGATAATCTCTGTGATCATCATCGGCCCGGCGTTCGGTGCGAAGACAGTGTATGCCATAATCCTTGCATCGGTCTGCCTCAATGTGTTCCAAGCCATTATTCCAGAGACGATCATCCAGGATTTCGCACTGTCCAACGGCAAGCTGATGTGCTCGATAATAGGCGGTTCGATGGCCGGAGTGGGAATAGGCATGTCCATCTCGCAGGGCGGAAGCACAGGAGGGACGGACATCATAGCCATGATCATCACGAAGTTCAGGAATATCTCCCCGGGGCGCATCATCCTTACGATAGATGTGTTCATCATCGCGTCCTCGTTGCTGTTTCCTTCATTCGGGGCTGACGGGCAGGCTATTCCTTTCGATGCCAAGTTCTCCATAGCTGTCTATGGCATGATCATCGTCACGGTCAACGGCTACGTTGTCGACCTGTACCTTGCCGGATCCAAGCAGAGCGTCCAGTTGTTCATTCTCTCAAGGCACTTTGATAAGGTGGCAGACATGATCGCCAACGATTTCCACAGAGGAGTCACCGTGTTGAACGGAGAGGGATGGTACTCCAAGAAGCCGGCTTCAGTTCTCATGGTCATCACAAGAAAAACGGATTTGAACCTTCTTTTGAGATCAATCAAACGTGTCGATCCTGATGCTTTCCTCTCAATTTCCTCTGTGAGCGGGGTCTACGGACAAGGCTTTGACACAATCAAGAGCGCAAAGAAAAATTGATTTTTTATAAAAATCATTTTATTTTCATCTCATACCCCCAGGCAAACCACTGCCCGGGGGCTTTTTATTTCTATCTTGGACGCAGAACACAGACCAAACTAAGTCTATCGCAGATGGCAAAATTAATAGCTCTTTTGACTCTTGCCGAGTTATCTTTCTTCTTTGTGTATGATTTTAGAATCAACAAGGGAGCGCTTACCCACAGGTATCTCATCCGTATCATGTCCTCTATCGGAGGTGTGGCATTGATTGTGACGGAATGGATTTTGGCGTCCATGGACATGCAAAGACTTGCCGTGAACCTTTCCTTTTCGGTTGCTGTGCTGGCCATGTATCCGTGCTCGTTCGAGAAACCGGACGCTTCTTTAAAGATTTCCTTGTGCCTTGAACTTTTAGCTTTCATGACAATGTTGTCTTTTGGCTTGAAATCATCAGGTGGCCTCGACTTCAAGTACCAGAGGGCCGTACTATCTTTTATGTCAATGCTCTCCCTTGTCCTGTTCTACTATCTGTACGTCGCCTGCAGGAGATTTTCCGGAATAAGGGCCATGTTCAGAAACATGGCCGTCTGGCATAATGTGGAGGACTATTCGCGTTTCCTGTATTCCATTCTTTTCCTTGTGGCATGTATGATCTTTTTGTGTGGATTGCCGGCCTCGGGGCATTTCCATGAAGTGATCTTGACTGTGGCGCTTCTCATGTTCATGTTCCTTTATGCCATGCTTTTCCTAAGAGCCATGTCGGGTAGGACCTACATGCTCAGTCCGATGACCGAGAACAGGATCAAGGACATAATAAAGGGAAACCTCAGGACCTCCTACATTGACAAGGCCGAGGAGGACATGAAAATGAACAACCTCTACAAAAGAGTCGTCATGTACATGGAGGAGAAGAGGCCTTATCTGAACCAAGGGTTTGACATGGCAAAGCTTGCGGACAAGCTGTTCACCAACAAGCTCTACTTGTCGAAGACTATAAACATCCTGTCTGGACGGAACTTTCGCCAGTTCGTCAACTATTACAGGGTGCGTAGGGCGATAGAGCTGCTCAAGCAGGATCCTAAGCTGAAGATCGGGGAGGTGTCCGAGATGTGTGGCTTCCACTCGGCGGTGACGTTCAACATGTCGTTCAAGGTGAACACCGGCAAGACCCCGACTGAGTGGCTGCATGAATATGTCACCACACCTTCCGGCAGGGATGCCGCGTCGACATGAAAAAAGAGTGGGGCCGAAAAATATTACCCTTTTCGATCCCACTCCAGCCGGTTAATGATTTTTTGTCTGTCCTACCCTATTTTCCAGGAAACCGGAGGAGGTGCCACGATGTCCATTTCCTCCTTTTTCACCGGGTGGACAAATCTTATCTCATGTGAGTGGAGGCATATCCCTCCATCTGGGTTTGAACGTGGAGCTCCGTATTTAAGATCCCCTTTGATTACACATCCGATCCCGGCCAACTGGCAGCGGATCTGATGATGCCTTCCCGTAAGAAGATGAACCTCGACCAATGAGTACCTGTCCGTGTCCCTTAAGTGAGAATACCTAAGTTTTGCAAGTTTCGCGCTATCCCTGTTTCTCTCGTTGTCCACGATGAAACTTTTATTCAGTTTCTCGTTGCGTACCAACCAGTTGTCCAGCTCTGCGCTTTCTTGCCGGGGTGCCTTGCAGCATAGAGCCCAATAAATCTTGTGGATGTTCCCGGACCTGAACATCTCGGAGAGTCTTGAAAGGGCTTTAGAGGTCTTTGCGAAGATTGTTATGCCGCTGACAGGCCTGTCAAGGCGATGTGGTATCCCAACATACACCTTACCCGGCTTTCCGTCTCTTTGCGCTATGAAAGCTTTCAGTGTCTCAGCAAGGCATTCGTCACCGGTCTTGTCGGCCTGGACAATCTCTCCTGGCCTTTTGTTGAAGACCAGGAGGTGGTTGTCTTCGTAAAGGATTCTGGATTCAAGATCCTTGTACTCTTCCTCCCCTAATAGTCTGTACTCCATTATTTAATTGGCACGAGAGCGAAGCTGAGCGTTCCCTTGCAGCAAAGTTTGCCTCCGACTTCCAGTTTGGCGGAGCAGAAAAACAGATTGCCTCTTCTCTCGTCCAATGTGGCGGTCACCTCGCAAAGGTCTCCTGGCTTGACAGGATTCTTGAACCGGACCTTGTCAAGTCCTGCGTAGAGAGTTATGTGCCCCGGGATCTCATCCTTGACGAGGATCGCGCAGCTTTGAGCCATGATCTCGCACAGTATAACGCCAGGAACTATCGGATTTCCAGGAAAATGTCCCCTTGTGAAGAACTCATCATCCTTGATTCTGTATTGTGAATGAGCCGTGCCGTTTCCATCAATGTGAGCCTCTTCTATCAGAAGCATAGGCTCACGGTGCGGCAAGAATTGTTTGATTTCTTCTTTGTTCATGATCGTGGGATTTAGAATACTTTCCGGATTAGCCCTCAAATCTTCTGAAGGCGACGCAGGCATCGTGTCCTCCGAAGCCGAATGAGTCGGAGATTCCGATCGTCAGATTTGTCTTGACTGCCTTGTTAGGGGTGTAGTCAAGGTCGCATTCCGGATCAGGAGTGTCCAGATTGATTGTAGGAGGGCAGATCCCATCACGCAGAGCAAGGATTGTTGCGATCGCCTCGGCCGCTCCGGCCGCTCCGAACATGTGCCCGGTCATGGACTTGATGGAGCTGATGTGAGCCTTGTAGGCGAAGTCGCCGAGGGCGATCTTGTAGGCCTTGGTCTCGGCAACGTCATTGAGTTTGGTTCCGGTGCCGTGCGCATTGATGTAAAGATTGTCCTTGTCCTTGTCGAAACCGGCCTCCTCAAGGGCTAGTTCTATGCATTTTGCCTGGGTTGTTCCGTCCGGTCTCGGCGCTGTGGAGTGGTAGGCGTCGCAGGTGTTGCCGTAGCCGACCATCTCGCCGAGGATCTTTGCGCCGCGTGCCTTCGCGTGCTCATATTCCTCAAGCACAAGGGCGGCTGAACCGTCCGCCATCACGAATCCCGCACGGTTGGCGTTGAACGGGAGTGACGCGTATTTAGGATCGGTCGCTCTGGACAGGGCCTTTGCGTTGGCGAATCCAACGATTCCGATCGGGATTGTGGCATTCTCGCATCCACCTGTGACTATCGCGTCTGCGTAACCGTCCCTGATTGCCCTGAAAGCTTCTCCCATCGCGTTGGTGGATGTGGCGCAGGCTGTCACGATGTCAAGGCAGGGGCCTTCGGCGTGATGCATGATCGCGATGTGTCCGGCGGCTATGTTGGAGATCATCGTAGGAATGAAAAGCGGCGAGATCCACTGTCCCGAGGGATCTTCGATCATCTTGGAGATTTCTCTGAACTGGGTAGCGAAGCCTCCGATTCCGGAGCCGAAGTAGACACCGAGCCTGAACGGATCTATGTTTTGTCCCTCGCCCTGCGAGGCAAGGCCGGCCTGCTTCATGGCCTGGTAGGCGGCGGCCACTCCGTACTGGGTGAAAAGATCCTGCTTTCTGATGAAAGGCTTGTCCATGCCGTACTCCTCGGCCTTGAAGTCTTTGATTATCCCGGCGATTCCTACCGGAAGATTGTCGGTCGGGAAAGCCTTGATGGCCTCGATTCCGCACACTCCGTTGCAGAGATTGTCCCAGAACGTGTCCACGTCATTTCCGACAGGGGAGATGACTCCCATTCCTGTGATTACTACTCTTTTATTCATCTTTTATTCTTTGATAGTCTGTTATTTGGCGATTAGTTCCGGTGCAGCGGCGAGAAGCCTCTCCGCTCCGTCCATGAGATCCTCGACAATCTCCCTGGCTGTCTCTTTTTTCTTGATCATACCCGCGACCTCTCCTGCGAGAAAGCTTCCTCCGGCGAGGTCTCCGTCAAAGACGGCCTTGCGCATCGATCCTGTTCCGAACTTCAGAACCTCCTCCTTCGGAACGGTCGGGTCGTATTCCATCTTGAAGAATTTCTTTGTGAATGGAGTCTTAAGGCTTCGTACAGCGTCTCCAAGGGACTTGCCGGTCACCATGGTGCTGACATCTGACGCGGCGATCAACCTTGCCTTGTAGTTCTCATGAATATGGCACTCATCGGCGATGAGGAATCTCGTGCCGACCTGCACACCCTTGGCTCCGAGCATAAACGCGGCAGCGACACCTCTGCCGTCGAATATCCCGCCTGCGGCAAGAACCGGGATGTTGAGCGCGTCAACAACCTGCGGCACAAGAGCCATTGTGTGGATGTCCCCGATGTGTCCTCCGGACTCGGCTCCTTCCGCCACGACGGCCGTCGCTCCGAGCTCCTGCATCTTGAGGGCGTAGGCGACTGAAGCCACGACGGGAATCACCTTTATCCCTGCGGCTTTCCATTTCTCCATGTAAGCCGCCGGAGATCCGGCGCCCGTGGTCACGATCCTGATCCCTTCCTCTATGATCATGTCCGCGACTTCTCCGGCGTTAGGGGCCTGAAGCATGATGTTTACACCGAATGGCTTTTCGGTCAAGGTTTTGCATTTGCGTATTTCCTCTCTTACGGCCTCTGTGCCGAAGTTGATGGAAGAAATCAGGCCAAGTCCGCCCGCATTTGATACAGCGGCGGCCAGCCTTGCGTCAGCGATCCAGGCCATACCTCCCTGGAACAAAGGGCGCTCGATGCCGAGCAGATCACATATAACACTTTTAATCATATTCTTGCAAAGATACTAATTAATGTTTAGATTACCATTCAACTACTGCGGCTCCTGAAAGAAGTCCGGCTCCAAAGGCACTAAAGACCAAAATATCTCCCTTTTTGAACATTCCCTTGCGGTTGCATTCGTCAAGAAGTATCGGGCAGGACGCAGAAGAGGAGTTTCCGTGGTCGGTGATGTTGACCGGGAATTTTTTCGCCGGCTCACCCATGTATTTGATGATCGAGTCGATGATTCTTTGGTTCGCCTGGTGAATCATAAAGTAGGATACCTCGCTCTTGTCAATCCCGACCTCGTCCAGAAGACCCTTCACGCCATCTGTACATGCCTTGACCGCGAACTTGAAGACCTCGCGTCCTTTCATCTGCATCGGGACGCTTTCCTCTTCCTTGGTGATGTAGGGAGTCTCGTTCAACTTTATTGTCTCCCAGATTTCGTCCTTGGACGGCTCTGAATCCAGTTTGGTTCCTTTCACGTTGCCGCCTTCCGTCAACACTACAGCACCGGCTCCATCTCCGAAGAGCACGCAAGTGCCTCTGTCCTTCCAGGAGACCATTCTGGTCGGCTCCTCCACACAGGCGATGACCGCATTCTTGATTTTTCCGGCCTTGTAATATGCCTCGGCCATGTCCAAAGCATAGACAAATCCTGGGCAAGCACAGTTAATGTCGAACATTGGGCATCTTAACCCCAGTTTCTCACCGATTATGCAGCTGATGCTTGGGGTCACATATTCGGAAACAACGTTTGAGACAATGAAAAGATCTATGTCCTCCACCTTGAGACCGGACATATCCAGCGCATTCTGGACAGCTTCGGCTCCGAGATCCTCCAGATTCTCGTCGGAGATCACGTGCCTTGACTTGATTCCTGTGCGGGGATAGATCCACTCATCGCTGGTGTCCAGAAACTCGGTCAGCATCTCATTCGTCACGACCTTTTTCGGAAGCGCGCTTCCTGTTCCGATAATTTTCATGGATTCTTCTTATAATTAATGTATTCTCACAAACAAAAATATGAATATGGTGTCGCCGTTCAAAAATTAAGTGGTGAATATGCCTTTTTAGTAGCCGCAATTATGTTTTTAGTGGCTATTTGATCAGATTTGTGGCGAATCAAGGGATTTTGATAATTCCAAAAAGTGTTATATTTGCTATGAAAAAGAGAATAAGATGGGTCTTTTCAACAATCCTTTGCCTGGTTACCTGCGCGGCAAGAACCAACTTATCTACACCGTGACTTTCACGGCGTTGTTCTCCATAGTGTTCCTTCTGGTCAGCCTTCCTTTCTCGCACAACAGCTGGATGGCGCTCGGAAACTCCAGGTTTTTTGTTTTCACGGTGCTTTTCGCCCTTGGCTCACTGATGATAGTGATCCTCAGCAAGTACGTTATGTACAAGACCAGAAACAGGATAAAGATGAACCTTCTCGGCTACATCACCTGGTGTGTCTGCGAGGTGCTCGTGATCTGTCTGGCATATTCATTCATCACCGTGCCGATCACCGGCATAGGATGGGATCAGTTTCCTAGGACTCTGGGTAATGCCTTGCTGTACGGAAACACTTCACTGATAATTCCTTACATTCTTGCCGGAATGTACTATGCCATTCAGGACAAGAACCAGATCATCCGTCTGATGAACTACGGCAATGTGGTCTCGGACGAAGCGGTGCCGGTCTCGCAGCTGGAGAAGATAACTCTTTTCGACAACAGCGGTGACCTGAAGCTTTGCGTCAGCGCTTCAAACCTCTACTACATCGAGTCCGATGACAACTACATAGTGGTCTGGTACACCGACAGCAAAGGCGACCTGAAGCGCTATATGCTCCGCTGCCGCCTGAAGACAGTGGAGGAAAGTTTCCGTGGCAGCAGCCTTGTGCGTTGCCACAGGAAATACATTGTGAACATGGACAAGGTCAAGGTGCTTCGCAAAGAGAAGGACGGCTACGAACTTGACCTTGACAATGATTCGGTAGCACCTATTCCGATCACGAAGACATATTCCGAAAACGTCCTGAGCCGTTTCAACAACACCTCGGGACGCCGTATGGAGTGATTGTCCGTTGATTATTCGCAGAGTTTGCCCAGAGCGAGTTCCACGAGGGCGCGCACCTGCGGCTTGTAGTCCGGATTGCTGCTTTTGAGGTGACGGTTCGCGATCGCGCAGCAGATTGTGCCCGCCTCATGCCCAAGGTGTCTTGCCATACCGGCCACCGCCGAGCTTTCCATCTCGAAATTGGTGATTCTGTACTCACCGAATCGGAATGATTCGAAGTCCTCAAGCATGTTCGGCATGGCGAGTCCTTGTCTGACAACTCTTCCCTGTGGCCCGTAAAATCCCGATGCGGAGATTGTCATGCCTTTGACTGAGCAATCCTCGAACTTCTTGATAAGTTTTTCGCTGGCCTTTACAAAATAAGGAGAGGGAAGATTCTTATCCCAGTGTGTGTGCTTTTTGAAAGCATCCTCCATTTCAAGGTTTGAGACTTCTTCCCGGTTGGCGTACCAGTTCATCAAGCCATCGCAACCGATGGAATAGTGGGAGAAGACCGCCGATCCGAGGGGGATGTCGGCCTGCACGGCTCCGCAGGTTCCTATTCTTAGAATTGTGAGTGTCCTGTGCTCTTTCTTGGGCTCTCTTGTCTGGAAGTCTATGTTGGCGAGTGCGTCCAGTTCGGTCATCACGATGTCGATGTTGTCCGTCCCGATTCCTGTTGACAGCACAGTCACCCTCTTGCCGTTGAATTTTCCGGTAGTGGAGACGAACTCCCGGGATTGGTGGCGGAACTCGATGCCGGTCAGAAAGTCTGCGACCATGTCAACCCTGCCCGGGTCGCCTACGAGGATGACTCTCCCGGCCAGCTCGTCCGGCTTCAGGTGGATGTGGAACGCGGACCCGTCATCGTTGATGATCAATTCAGATTCTGCTATTCTCATAATGTGAATTTTAATGTATTGTGTTATCTTAGTGTCGCCAAATATAAGAATATTCAACGTAAATTACTATTTTTGTAAAATATGTGGCAAAGACTTCAAACTCTATACCTGTGCATTGCCACAGGTCTTATCGTGGCGCTTTTCTTCAGTGTCAAGTCCTTTACGTTGGGGCCAGGAGGTACTCACGCCTTGGAGCTGACTTATGTTAAGAACACCCCTTATCTCATTCTGCTGATCTTGATCACTGTCCTCCAGCTGCTGGCTGTGTTCACGTTCAATGTGCGTGTCTTTCAAATGCGTACGGCTGTGTTTTCAGCCATCCTGATGATCGCCCTTCAGGCTTGGATCGGTGTGGATTACTTCACGGCTGACAAGGAGTGGATATTCAGGTTCACCGCCATATTCCCGCTTGCCGCCGCTATCCTGAACTTCATGGCGGCAAGGTATATCCTAAGGGATCAGCTCCTTGTGGAAAGCGTTTCGCATCTTCGCTCACGGAAGAAGAACCACAAGATCTAAGGCACTGGATCATACCCGCTGCCTCCCCATGGGTTGCAGCGGATGATTCTCCAGATTGTAAGGAACAGACCCTTGACCGGTCCCCATTTCTTGAAGGCCTCGACGGCGTAGGTCGAACACGATGGCTCGAAACGGCAAGTCTTGGGAATATATGGCCCTATGCATGTGCGGTAGAACCAGATGAGTACCAGGAAAGGCGCTATGCTTGCTTTCCTTATCCTTTGTCTCCAGGCAGGAATCTCTCCACTAGGCTTCATGGTCCGCTATCCTTTGAAGTACGGTGCTGATCTGCGCACGCAATGTGTCATAATCCAGAATCTCCTTTGTGTTGTAGAGAAACAGGATAGAGTACCCTTTCGGGGAAAGAGTTCCTTTCTGAATCCTGTAGGCCTCCCGCAGCCTGCGTTTCAGCAGATTGCGCTTGACTGCCCTTTTGAAAAGGCGCTTGGGAACCGACACGATGATGCTGTTTGGTCGGGAAGCCGGCCATGGCTCCCCGCTTTCCTCCGTGGCCGCAGGGTTTGATGACGGATTCTTCAGAAAGCAGTATTTGAGGCCGGGCGTGAAACCCCAGCGGCCCCGTGACATCAGAGCCGAGATCTTCGACTTGCCGTGAAGCCGCTCTGATTTCGGTAGGGTCGGCATTCCTATCTGTGGGCTTCGAGGTAAAGTTCTATCGCGCGGGCCACGGAAGGGGCTTCCTGTGTCGGAGCCTGGATCTCGATTTTGAGGCCGGCCTCCTCCATTGCCTTGACTATGGATTTCCCGTAGGCCACGAACTTGATGTCTCCTTGCTGGAAATCAGGAAAGTTCTCGAACAGCGACTTGATGTCGTAGGGGTTGTAGAAGACAATCATGTCGTAGTCGGTAAGGTTCAGGTCCTTAAGGTCCTGGGGTACGGATTTCACGAAGACGGCGGTCTTGTACTCAAGACCATGGGCTTCCATGAGATCCGTCAGTGGCGAGCTGTTGCTGGAGTCGGATTGGGCAACGAGAAACTTCTCGTTCTTGTGCTTTGTGCCGATCTGATCAATGATCGATTGTGGCGTACCATCGCCGAAAAAGATCTTACGTTTACGGTAGACTATGTGCTTCTGCAGGTACATTGCCACAGCCTCCGTGGTGCAGAAATATTTCATGCTTTCCGGAACCTTGACCCTCAACTCATCGCAAAGGCCATAAAACGCATCGATTGTATGGCGGGATGAGAAAATGATAGCCGTGTAGTCCAAAACATTGATTCTCTGTGTCCTGAACTCTCTCGATGATAAGGGCTCGATGAGAAAGAACTGCCTGAAAGTGATTTCAACGCCAAACTTCTCTTTGAGAGCGACGTAGGGGGCGTCGTTTAGCGGGGCGCGCTGCGAGATCAAAATCTTCTTTATTGCCATATTCCTGTTTTCTATTTCGGCCTCCGCAGGCGCTACAGCAGTTTGGCTGAGAGAACCAGAGCGGTGGTCGGAAGTAATTCAAGGCCGCAAAGATACAAAAATGTTGTGAAAGGATTGCAAACCGAGGCGAAAATCTGACCTCTCCTGAACAGGTGGACAAAGTATGTGAAGGCTGTCAGGTACAGTAGCCCTGTCTTCGTAATTTCTTCGTTGTCAGTGCAGGCTTGTAAAAGGGCGCCGGCCGGGAGCAGGATGAAGAACAGGATTATCATGTAGTTGTAGAAGGCGCCGTTGGCGGCTGCAAAGGTCTTGGTCTTGTAGGATCCCATCTCCAGTTGCCAGTTCAGGAACGCTCTCAGCAGAATGTAGGCTGTCATGGTGCCGCACAGGGCAGAGAATCCTAAAAATGGAGGCAGGCTGTCAAGATAGTCCGGATGGTAGAGGCCGTGCGAATATGCCACCATGCAGGCCGGAACAAAAATAATGATGGCGACAAGGTCACGGCTGCCGCTCAGCTGAAGGCTGTCTTCAAGGTAGAGGTTTCCTTTCCAACGCAGGACGCAGTCCACAAGCGAAGGGATGATCTTGAAGAAGCTCCTCACGCTCAGCAGGAAAATGAATGTGAATATGACCGCGAGGCCACAGAGTGCAGGATCGTCAACCATGTCTGTCAGTTACCCCTTTTGGCGTTGTATCCCAAATCTTTGAGAAGAGCGGTGACTTTGTCGCGCAGGTCTCCCTGGATGGTGATTTCTCCATCCTTGGCCGAGCCTCCCACGCCGCACTTTACCTTAAGGGTCTTGCCAAGAGCCGCGAGATCCTCATGGGTGCCCACGAATCCACTCACGAGTGTCACTTGTTTTCCACCTCTGTTTCTTCTGTCTATGGTTACGGTCAGCCTCTGTCTTGACGGCTCAAGGGTTTGCTCCTCAGTGTTATCCTCTTTGGCGTAGTTGAAGTCCGGGTTCGTCGAATAGACTACACCGAGCCTCTGCTTCCAATCGTTGTCGGGTCTCATAAGACATTCCTTGTTGATTTTTTGCAAAGATAGCGAATCCTTTTGTATCTTTGCTTGAATGTCGGCTTGTTTTGGCCGAATCTGAAACTTTAGATTGGAATATGGACAGTAAGAAATTCAGACTGTGGAACAAAGTGACAGCCCTTGCGGTTCTCGCCGTCTCGGCCTTCACCTATCTCTCGACAATTGAGCCGACAGCTTCTTTTTGGGACTGCGGGGAGTTCATCGCGTCATCGTACAAGCTTGAGGTCGGACACCCGCCCGGAAACCCTGTTTTTCAGCTCATCGCAAGGTTCTTCACCATGTTCACCGGTCCGGACAAGGCCGCAGTGATGGTGAACTCGATGAGCGCGGTATGCTCGGCCCTCACCATATTCTTCCTCTACCTTACCATTGTCTTCCTTGTCAAGAGGGTGATCGTCCCGAAACGCGGCGGTGAGGGAGAAGAAAGTGAATATTCACTTGGCCAGGCGATCGCCATCTACGGCAGCGGCGCTGTCGGTGCCTTGGCGTACTGCTTCTCGGACACATTCTGGTTCTCGGCTGTCGAGGGCGAGGTCTATGCGATGTCGTCCCTGTTCACGGCCATGGTCGTCTGGGCGATGACGAAGTGGTACGAGGAGACGGACCGCAGGTACTCCAACCGGTGGATCGTTCTGATCTCCTTCCTTATGGGACTCTCCATAGGGGTGCACCTGCTGAACCTGCTGGCGATCCCGATGCTTGTGTACATGTACTACTTCAAGATGAGGGAAGACAAGCCATATTCTTTCTGGGAATATGTCAAGATTCTCGCCATTTCCGCGGTGATCCTTGCCGTCATCCTGTTTGTCATGGTGCCGTACATTCCGAAGACGGCGGCGTATTTCGACCTGTTCTTCGTGAACACCCTCGGATTGCCTTACAACACCGGTGCCGCGTTCTTCATCATAGTCCTTCTCGCGTCGTGCTTCTGGGGTCTTTTCAGGACTCTCAGGACCGGGAAGATCTTCTGGAACACGGCACTGCTGTGCTTCACCACGATCGTGATAGGATTCTCGGTGTTCAGCATCGTGATCATCCGCTCATGCGCCAAGACACCGACCAACGAGTACCAGCCGGACAACGCCTTCACCCTTGTCCGCTATCTTTCACGCGAGCAGTACGGCTCGACTCCATTGCTTTACGGACAGTACTACGGTGCTCCTTATGAGCTTAAGCAGGGCACATACTGGGCGCCTCTTGACGGCAGATACAAAAAAGCCCAGAGCCCGGTTGACCTGAAATACGACCGGGCCGGAAAGATGCTGTTCCCGAGAATGTACAGCACCGATGAAAAGCACATAAAGTTCTATGAATCCTACACCGGAGGCAAGGGCACTCCTGTGCCGGGGGCTAAGTACAAGAAGCCGACGCAGGGCGCAAATCTATCGTATTTCTTTGATTTTCAACTCGGATGGATGTACTGGCGGTACTTCATGTGGAATTTCGTGGGCCGGCAGAACGAGATCCATTCTCCGTCCTCTGACCTGTTCACCGGCAACTGGGAGAGCGGAATCCCGTTCATCGACAAGATTCACCTTGGAGACCAGAGCAACGCTCCGCAGTGGCTTAAGGACAATCCTGGTAAGAATCACTACTTCTTCCTGCCTCTGCTTTTGGGACTCATCGGCTTGTGCTTCCAGTTCGACAAGGACCGCAGGGGGTGCTGGCTGACTTTCCTGCTGTTCTTTATGACAGGAATAGCGATCGTGCTCTATCTGAACCAGGCCCCGTTCCAGGTCCGCGAAAGGGACTACGCCTACGCCGGATCATTCTACGCTTTCGCGATCTGGATTGGATTCGCGGTCGCGGCGGTATATTCAAGGATCACTTCCGCATTGAAGGAAAAGCACACCGTCGCTGTGGCCGCCGTCGCTTCCGTCGCCTGCCTTTTCGTGCCGGCGCTGATGGCGGAGGAGAACTGGGATGACCACGACAGAAGCAATCGCTACACCGCTGTCGAGGTTGCCAAGAATTATCTCAACTCCGTTGAAAAGAACGGCTTGCTGATAACCCATGGTGACAACGACACTTTCCCTCTGTGGTACGCCCAGGAGGTCGAGGGCTTCAGGAATGATGTGAGAATATGCAACACCTCCCTTCTGGGAACCGACTGGTACATTGATCAGATGAGGTATGCGATCAACAACTCAGCGCCTCTGAACCTCTCGATCGGGCAGGAGCAGTACCTTTACGGGACCAGCGAGTGGGTCCCGATCGAGGACAAGCGCGGCCAGGCATTGTTGCTGTCGGATTGTATAACCGTCTTCAAGCATCCCGATGCCAAGCTTGTGTATCAAGACGGAAGCAAATCGGACTACTGGGTTTCCAGAAAGATGATCATTCCTGTCAACAAGGAGAACTGTCTCAAGAGCGGAATCGTGAGCGAGAAGTTCGCGGAACAGATCCCGGATTCCATTGTCATTGAGATTCCTAAGAGCAAGAACTACCTCAGCAAGCCTGAGCTCTTCCTGCTTGACTTCCTCTCTACCTACCAGTGGGACAGGCCTTTGAATATGCTGAGTCAGGGCGGCGACCTGAACATCGGTCTCCGTGACTATCTGATGTTCGAGGGGTTCTCCTTCAAGTTCACTCCAATAAGGAACAAAGTCCAGTCTCTTGAGGTCGGCTTGGTCGACACGGATGATCTGTACGACAAGATGACGGGCAAGTTTTGTTTCGATGCCGTCTCCCGTGATGACTACTTTGTTGACTACCAGAACACCTACACTTTCCTTGGTGTGATGTCTTTGAGGAATATGTTCGTGTCCGCCGCCAACGCGTTCATCGCGGCGGGTGAGCCGGACCGCGCCGAGGAGATGCTCGACAAGTGCGAGAGCGTGCTCAAGCCGGCCCGCTATCCGTACGACAACTCGATCCTGGGCTGGGGCTCCAACGCCCTCTTCCCGATCGAGATGATCAAGGATTACTACGCCCTCGGCAAGCCGGATAAGGCCAAGGCCTTGGCCAGGGAGCTGACTGACGAACTGACGGAATCCATAAGGTTCTACCTTGATTTCTACCCGATGTGCAAGAGTGATTTTGAATATAACTGCAATCTCATCTACTACATGACCAACGATGTCATCCGCAAGGCCGGTGACAAGGAGTTCGCCGACGAGATCGAGAAAACCCTCGCAGCCTTCCTGTCGGCGCAGTGACGAGCATGATATGACAATGGCGCGACCCGGAACACGGATCGCGCCATTTGTCGGTTTCAGGCCGGGATTCCTTGGCAGATCACGGACAACTTCATCGACTTTATGAAAAAGTGCCGTTGAGCCAAGCCGGCTTTGGCGTTTTATCCTGACCGGAATCTAGACAAGAGCCTTCACCTGGCCGGCATTCAGCGGAAGCATCTCGGTGATCGGCTTGTACTCGTACTGGTCGAAGTCGTTGACCTGCGCGAAGCCTCCGGATTTGTCGCGGCGGTAGTAGATGTACACCAGAAGTCCTCCCGGAGCCTCGGGGACAACCTTGTCAGACTTGCCCTCAAGGAACGACACGAGTTCCTCTTTCTTGGTTTTGGGGTAGTTGGCTGTCCTGCGCTTGAACGAGCCTTCCTTTCCCTCGATCACATACGAGGACTTCATCGCAAGGAAGAGAATAACAGCGAGCGCTATGAGAGTGCATCCAAGAATGAACATTGAGTCTGAGCTGAATAGAAGTGCCACACCTGCGGCGAGTAATACAAGAGCCACGATGATGTCCTTGGCGGACCTGGTTTTTTTGATATTTACGGTTTCCATTTTGTTTTCTGTTTTTATTATACCTGATTGATGGAGGCTGTTGGTTTTGGACAGTCTCTGTATGTTGCGTGGATGAGGAAGACTTTCCTCGTTTTGATTATGGAAACCGACCGCTATAGACGCAGCTTCCGAAGTGTAGGCAGGGAGCGCTTGAGGATGACAGAGCCGCTCAAGACCTTGAACTCCAAGACCCTGAATTCGGTGTCAGTTCTGCGAGGATGCCTGCACACGCTTCCGGAAGCACCGGTGACTGTGCGGATTGATGTCTGCCCTTCGGCCGTCGGACTTGTAAGGCATGGCGTGTTGAACTTTATGAATGAGTTTTCGGATTGGATCGGATCGGTAATGCTGCCTGTGGATGTCTTTACAGTTGTCTGAGAGTCAGGTCCGGTGTGGGAATTGACCCGCAGTCCATCGCAGAAGAACGCGAGCGCCACAAGTACAATGGAAACCAAGCATAACCTGACGAATGACCTCATGACCACGCTACCTCCTAAGTCTTACGAATATGCTGAGCGGCAGGTTCTTTCCGAACTTGTCCCTGAGGACCAGCTCTCCGGATTCGAGGGCGGCGTCAGGCGCAAGCCCGAAGGCCTGGCGGACGACGGTCTCGCCGAGAATGGCCGAGAACCCGTTTGAGTAAAGGTTCAGGACAAGGAAACTGTTCTGTGGAGCGAGAATCCTCCCCACGGTCTTCATCATGTCGAAAAGGCATTCGTCCAGCTTCCATTTCTCTCCGTCCGGGCCGTGGCCGTAGGCGGGTGGATCAAGGATGATGCCCTGATACAGGTTGCCGCGTTTGGCCTCCCTGTTCGCGAACTTCATTGCGTCCTCGACAACCCAGCGGATGCCGTCAAGCCCGCTGCGGTCCTGGTTGCCGTGGGCCCAGGTGACGACCTGGCGGACGGAATCCAGATGGGTGACATCTGCCCCGGCACACTTCGCCGCAAGCGACGCCGCTCCCGTGTAGGCGAACAGGTTCAAGACCTTGGGACGCGAGCCTGCCTTCGAAGCGATGTCCGAAGTCTGCCTGAATATGTAGTCCCAGTTGGCGGCCTGCTCAGGGAAGACCCCCACGTGCTTGAAGGACGTGAGTCCCAGCCTCAGGCTGAACTTCGGGCCTCCGTTGTAGCGGATCCACCACTGGTCGGGCATATTCCTGAGCCTTTCCCACGTTCCGCTGTCCTCTTTTCCCGCTTTGCCGAATCCGGCGCCAGGAGTGAAGCGGGTGTGGGCGAGACTATTCCATTCGGCATCTGTCATGCTCTTGTCCCACAAAGCTTTAGGCTCCGGACGGGCAAGAACATATTCACCGAACCTTTCGAGCTTCGCGCCCCTTCCGGAGTCAAGAAGCTCGTAGTCCTTCCAAGACTGTGGATTAAACTCGATCGTCATAGTGTGCAAAGATAGGAAAAGAAAGCCTATTTTATCCCGACGTGACCGGATTTAATCGTTATATTGTGACGGACTGATTCCCAATCCGCTGAATTTTACTATATTTGCGTCTTGAAAAAAGCTAACAATTTTAAACAATACTGTTATGCAACAACACATTGACACTTACGATTTCAAAGGTAAAAGGGCTATCGTCAGAGTGGATTTCAACGTTCCGCTCGATGAGAATTTCAACATCACTGACGACACCCGCATCCGCGCGGCTCTTCCGACACTCAAGAAGGTTCTTGCGGGGGGCGGTTCCCTTATTCTGATGTCCCACCTTGGACGTCCTAAGGGAGTTGACCCTAAATTCTCCCTCAAGCACATTGTCGCCCACGTTTCAGAGTGCCTCGGCGTTCCGGTGCAGTTCGCCGACGACTGCATGAAGGCTGACGCACAGGCCGCTGACCTTAAGCCTGGCGAGGTTCTGATGCTTGAGAACCTTCGTTTCTACGCGGAGGAGGAAGGCAAGCCGAGAGGACTCGCCGATGACGCCACAGACGAGGAGAAGGCTGCCGCCAAGAAGGCAGTAAAGGAAAGCCAGAAGGCTTTCGTGAAGAAGCTTGCCTCCTACGCAGACTGCTACATCAACGATGCTTTCGGAACCGCCCACAGGGCACACGCCTCTACAGCACTTATCGCCGCCTACTTCCCGAACGACAAGATGTTCGGCTACCTGATGGAAAAGGAGATCAAGGCGATCGACTACGTCCTTAAGAACGCCAAGCGTCCTTTCACAGCCATCATCGGCGGGTCAAAGGTGTCCAGCAAGCTCGGTGTCATCAAGAACCTTCTTGACAAGGTTGACAACCTGATCATCGGCGGCGGAATGGGCTACACCTTCATCAAGGCCCAGGGCGGACACATCGGAAAGTCCCTCCACGAGGATGAGCTTATGCCAGAGGCTCTCGAGATCATGAAAGAGGCCAAGGAAAAGGGCGTCAACCTCTCACTTTCTGTCGCCACGGTCTCCGGCCAGGAGTTCAGCAACGACACTCCTCGCAAGACGTTCGACATATTCAACATTCCGGACGACTGGGAGGGAATGGACGCTTCCGACGCTTCGCTTGAGAACTGGAAGAAGATCATCCTCGCCTCCAAGACCATTCTCTGGAACGGCCCTGTCGGAGTGTTCGAGCTTCCCAACTTCGCCCACGGAACCGAGAAGATCGCTGAGTTCGTGGCCGAGGCGACCCAGAACGGAGCTTACTCTCTTGTGGGTGGCGGTGATTCCGTTGCCGCTGTCACAAAGCTTGGCTTCGCTGACAAGGTCAGCTATGTCTCAACCGGCGGCGGCGCCATGCTCGAGGCCATCGAGGGCAAGGAGCTTCCCGGCATCGCCGCTATCCGTGACTAACGCCTCGGATAATCCGAAAAATACGCTATCTTTGTACGATAAGTGATTTTTTTGATTATGGATCTTCTTTTCGTACATTGGAACATGAATCCGGAGATATTCAGGATCGGATCGTTCGCCGTAAGGTGGTATGGTCTCCTGTTTGTCTCCGGGTTCGTTCTTGGCTACTGGATGTTCACGAAGTTCTTCAAGAGGGAGAAAGTCAATGAGGCTCTTCTTGATCCGCTTCTCTACACATTGCTGATCGGTACTCTGGTCGGGGCACGTCTTGGACACTGCATATTCTATCAGCCTGACTACTATTTCGGTTCCTGGAAAGGCTTCTTGGAGATTTTTGCCGTGTGGCACGGAGGGCTGGCAAGCCATGGAGGGGCGCTTATGCTGCTCCTTTGCATGTGGTGGTTCGCAAACAAGTATGGGAAGAAGAACCACATCGATTTCCTGTGGATTCTGGATCATCTGGCGATCGCCGTGGCGTTCGCCGCGACATTCATCAGGCTCGGGAACCTTTGCAACTCCGAGATTTACGGTGATGTGACCAATCTGCCGTGGGGGTTCATCTTCGAACGCAGGGGAGAGACCGAGCCGAAGCATCCGACCCAGATATACGAGGCGCTCAGCTATCTGATCCTTGGTGTCGGGCTTCTCTGGCTGTACATCAAGAAACTTGACAAGATGTACAGGGGATCTTTCATCGGAATATTCTTCATCGTCTGCTTCGGCATGCGCTTCCTCATAGAGTTCATCAAGGAGCCGCAGGTCGATTTCGAGAACACGATGCCGCTGGACATGGGCCAGATCCTGAGCATTCCGTTTGTGCTGCTTGGCATCGGTCTACTTATATATTCTTATAAGAAAAAGATCCCCGCCGCGGCGGTCATTCCCGACGCCGGTCCCAAGAAGTCTGAGCCGACCCACAATGCGAAAGGGCTTGGTGATTAGTCGGGGAATGTTATGTGGCAAGGAAATATGATCAAGGCTATATTCTTTGACATTGATGGCACTCTTGTGAGTTTCAAGACCCACCGGATGTCTGATAATCTGAAGGAGACCCTTCGCAAGCTTCAGGAGAGGGGAGTGAAGCTTTTCATTTCCAGCGGTCGCGCGAAGCTGGTGATGAACAATCTGGATGACTACCCGTTTGACGGCTATGTTGAGATGAACGGTGCGAAAACCACATTTGGAGGAGTCGTCATTGATGAACATCCTCTCCCGAAGGACGCTGCGTTTATGGTTCCCGAGATAGCCGGGCGGGAGAATGTGTCCTGTTGGGTGTTCGCTGACACCATCGCGGGCATCAACCACGCCAGTCCTCATTCTGCCGAGGTCGCCGACATGCTCAATCTGCATCCGTCTCATTTTCTTGATCTGGCGCAGGTGGCGAGGGAGCACACAGTCTATGAGTATACCATATTCTTTGATGATGAGCAGGCGCGAAGACTGCTTTATCCGGTCCTCAAGGATGTCTCCTACACAAGGTGGCATCCATATTTCCTGGACATTGTCCCGCAGGGACTCTCCAAATCCTACGGCGCTTCAAAGATGCTGGAACATATTGGCGTTGCCCGTGAGGAGTGTATGGCGTTCGGTGATGGAGGCAACGACATTCCTATCATTGAATATGCAGGCATAGGAGTCGCTATGGGCAACGCCACGGACGATGTCAAGGCCGCCGCTGATTATGTCACCGACAGCGTCGATGAGGATGGCATAGTGTCCGCTCTCCGGCATTTCGGTGTGATATAGGAAACCAGGAAATTTTTTCAGTTTTTCAGTGCATCGTTTTATCCTGCTGAGAATGAAAACGATGCTTCTTTTGCTAAGTTGTTTTTGGTTGATATTCTTATCTTTTTTCGCTTTGAAAATCGGCATATTTGCACAACATTTGCAGAAATATTCCCGTTTTATAGCGATTATGGCCGAATTGACAAAGGAAATAATAATGAAGACGGCGGATTCCCTCTTTTCGGAAGACGGGGTCCGCGAGGTGTCCATTGACGACATCTGCAGGAAGCTTTGCATTTCCAAGAAGACGTTCTACCAGTACTATGCGCAGAAGGAGGACCTTGTGGCGGATGTTGTGAACAATAATGTCCGGAAGAAGAAGGAGGAGTTCGACAGGCTTGTGGAAGGCAAGGACATCGTTCAGATCCTCAAGGCTCTGTTTTCCATGGTGAACAGGAAGAAGACCATGGTCAAGGACAAGAGGATGGTCAAGGACATCATGAAGTACTATCCCGAGACATTCACCAAGCACGCCGAGGAGAGAGGCAGGGCTATGCACCGCTTTTTTGTGGATCGTTTCCGCGAGGGGATGGAGCAGGGGCTTGTGAGGTCTGACATGGATGTTGACGCGGTCCAGCTCATGATCTGCATCATGCACGAGGGAATGATCGACTATCTTGAAGGGAGCTGCCGCATCGAGGGAGTCAAGGTGTCCTTCAGATCGCTCGCAGCCGCTTTCGAGGACATAGTCACAAGGACGCTTCTGACTCCGAAGGGTTTTGAGGAATATTCATCATTGACAAATGGTAAAAACAGTTAGTATAAGTATGAAAAACAGATTGAAGAACTTGATTCTGGTCCTGGCGGCCTTGCCTTTGGCTCTGTCCGCGCAGGCGCAGTACCGGAACGACACGATTCCAAAGGAGTCTCCGAAGGACACCTCTAAGATAGTCCTGACTTTGGAGGACGCCCTGCTGGTGGCCTTGAGTGAGAATGTGGCTGTCAAGGTCGCGGACAAGGAGATCCAACGCACTGAATATGCCAAGAAAGGCACCTACGCTTCTCTTTTCCCTCAGATCAATGCCTCTGGAGCCTATCAGAGGACAATCAAGAAGCAGATGATGTACATGGATTCAGACAGTGGCTCCGGTGGCGGATCGGGCATGTTCAGTTCTCTTCTGCCATATTTCACGAGGATTAACGAACTTTCTGAAAATGCCGGGATGGAGCCTGTGAAGACTGAATCCAATGAGAGCGGTTCCAGTAACGGTGGTTTTGCCGTAGGTCGTTGGAACACTTATAATTATGGCGTGTCAGCGTCCGTGCCTATAGTGAACGCTCAGCTTTGGGAAAGCTTGAGGATTTCCGGTCAGAGCGTTGATCTCGCAGTCGAGAAGGCCAGGTCTTCGAGGCTGGACATGGTCACTCAGGTGAAACAGGCCTACTACGCGGTGCTGCTTGCCAAGGAAGCGTTCAAGGTGTATAAGGATGTGTATGAGAACGCGGTCGAGAATTTCAGCCAGACCGAGAAGCGCTACAACGCGCAGAAGGCTTCCGAACTTGAATATACACGGGCCAAATCAACTGTGGCCGCCGCTGTCCCGAATGTCTATAATGCGGAAAGCTCGGTGATACTCGCGCTATGGCAGCTTAAAGCCGTGATGGGTGTGGAGTTGGAAAGGAATATCGATGTGTCCGGAACCCTTGAAGACTTCTCCAAGGAGATGTTCCGGGATATTAACGAACATAGTGAGCCGTCTCTGGAGTATAACACGACAATGCGTCAGCTGGAAATCCAGGCGGATCAGTTGGCCACGACCGTGCGCATGCAGAAGGCGGCTTACCTTCCTACTCTTTCGGCTAACTTCTCCTACAGCATGATCGCGATGACCAATGACTTCAAGTTCAGCGAGTACCAATGGTCTCCATATTCTTATGTAGGAGTAAGTCTTTCAATTCCGATCTTCTCCGGTGGCAAGCGCCACAATGATGTTCGTCAGGCCAAGGTTCAGGCCGCGCAGCTTGACCTTCAGAGGGTCGAGACCGAGCGGCAGCTCAAGATCTCCATCCGTCAGTACCTCAACACGATGGAGACTAACATGAACAGTTTCAACTCCGCCACCGAGGCTGTGGCTCTGGCTCGGAAGGCCTATGACATCGCCGCCAAGTCCTACAAGGTCGGCAAGAGTACGATCACTGACTTGAACGATGCGCAGCTTACATTGACTCAGGCAAGTCTGTCCCAGTCGCAGGCGGTCTACAATTTTGTAGTGGCCAAGTCCAATCTCGAAAAGACACTGGGGTGCGATTTCATTGATGAGAACGGAGATGTTGATCTCAATAACATGTAAAAAATAAACATTAGGAATATGAACAAGATTATCAGAACAATGGCTTTCGTTTCCGCCGCCGTGGCGATCGCCTCCTGCTCAAACGGCAAGAAAACCGACACTGCGGTGGTGGCCCAGAATGAATATGAAAAGGCTGTCCTGATCGCGGTCGACACTGCAAGGAGGCAGGCTGTGCCTCAGACAGAGGTGTATTCAACGACAGTGGATGCCTTTGCGGTGAACAACATAGCCCCGCAGACCGGAGGCCGGATCGAGACCATCAAGGTGGACGTGGGCAGCTTCGTGAACCAGAACCAATTGTTGGCCGAGATGGATGCGTCCCAGCTTGACCAGGCCAGGCTCAAGCTTGTGAACGATTCCACCGAGCTCAGCCGCCTGAGAAGCCTCTATGAGGAAGGAGGTGTGTCAAAGTCCGATTTCGATGCCGCGGAGATGGCTTGGAAGGTGAGCCGCAGGTCTTACAATAACTTGTTGGAGAACACCTTGCTCAGGTCTCCTATCAGTGGTGTGGTCACCGCGAGGAACTACGACCAGGGCGACCTGTATTCCGGCCAGCCGATCTTTGTCGTTCAGCAGATCACGCCGGTGAAGCTTCTGGTAGGCATCTCCGAGTCCGATTACACGAAGGTCAAGAAAGGTGACGAGGTGGAGATCACGGCGGACGCGATCCCGGAAAGGACTTTCAAGGGAAAGATCAACAAAATCTATCCTACGATCGATCCGGCCACCCACACGTTCATGACTGAGGTTCTTGTAGGCAATGCGGACAGGACTCTCAGGCCTGGAATGTTTGCAAGGGTCAAGGTGGAGTTCGGTGTGAACAACAGCATAGTCGTTCCGGACGAGGCCGTCGTGAAGATGCAGGGCTCGGGGCAGAGAAGTGTCTATGTCGTAGGTTCCGACAGCACTGTCAACAGCGCCATTGTCAAGGTCGGCCGTCATTTCGACAGGCATTATGAGATTCTCGAAGGCCTGAACGATGGAGACATTGTAGCCACCAAAGGTAGCTCAAGCCTTAAGGACGGAGCCAAGGTAGAGATCTCCAAGAACAACTAAAGAGTTTAAACTATGAGTATTTACAGATCCGCGGTGAAGAATCCCGTCACAACGGCCTTGGTGTTCCTGGCCTTTGCGATTTTCGGAGTCTTTTCACTGATGAACACATCGCTGGCGAATTTTCCTGATTTCGATGCAAACGTCGTTCTTGTGATGTCGTCATATCCGGGAGCGAGCGCTTCCGACATCGAGAACAACCTGACAAAGGTGCTTGAGAACACTTTGAACAGTGTGGAAGACCTCAAGGACATCACTTCCAGGTCCAAGGAAAACACCTCTATCGTTGTCTTGGAGTTTGAGTACGGTACCGACATTGACGAGGCCTGCAACAACATCAGGGACAAGCTTGACCTGGTGAACTCGTCCCTGCCTGACGGGGCATCTGTTCCGGTGCTCTTCAAGTTCGGTATGGATGACATGCCTGTGATGATCCTTTCTGCCAAGGCGGACAAGAGTCTTATGGGGCTTGACAAGATCCTGGACGACAAACTTGTCACCCCGCTGGGGCGTGTGAAAGGCGTTGGTACTGTCAGTGTCTCTGGAGCCCCTGAAAGGGAAATCCATGTCTATTGCGATCCCAACAAGCTGGAAGCCTATGGCTTGAGTGTCTCAGGAATATCCCAGACTATAGCGGCTGAGAACCGTAATGTGCCTTCCGGAAGCATCGACATCGGTGCTGAATCGTTCACTCTCCGTGTTGAGAAAGAGTTCAAGGATCCTTCCGAACTGCTCGACATCGTTGTCAGCACTAAGGATGGCCAGACAGTCTATCTGAGGGATGTGGCCACCGTCATTGATGGCCTTGAGGAAAAGTCGCAGGAGTCTTACACTAATGGAGAGAGAGCCGCGATGATCGCCATCCAGAAGCAGTCCGGAGCCAACACTGTCAATGTGATCAAGAGCGTGAAGCAGAAGCTCAAGGCCATTGAGCCGACCCTGCCTTCCGATGTGAAGATAACTACGGTCGTGGACAGTTCAACCAACATTCTGAACACCCTCGATTCCCTGAAGGAAACCATATTCATCACCCTTCTTGTGGTAATGCTCGTGGTCTATATATTCCTAGGACGCTGGAGGGCGACATTCATCATAGTTCTCTCGATCCCTATAGCCCTGCTGGGGTCGTTGATCTACCTGTTTGCCACAGGCAACACATTGAACATCATCTCGATGTCGGCCTTGTCAATAGCAATCGGTATGGTGGTGGACGACTCTATAGTCGTGCTGGAGAACGTCTCGACACATCTGGAGCGTGGGGAGAAACCTACTGAGGCAGCCGTGCACGGTACCTCCGAGGTAGGTATCTCGGTTGTCGCCTCCACCTTGACTATGCTTTGCGTGTTCCTGCCTCTTACGATGGTCACCGGAATGGCCGGAATCATGTTCAAGCAGCTCGGGTGGATCGTCAGCATCATCATGATCATCTCCACGGCGGCCGCGTTGACCCTTGTGCCGATGCTGTGCTCCAGAATCCTCAGCAACAAGCCTAAGAACGGAAAACTTCACAGAGCTATCTTCGACAATGTCGAGAAGTTCCTGAACGCTATTTCCGATGGCTACGCCAAGATTATCGGCTGGGCTATGAACCACAGAAAAACCGTCATATTCAGTGCGCTTGCCATATTCATAGCCGTCCTCGTCCTTCTCGCTCCGGGGCTGAAGAGCGAGTATTTCCCTCATTCCGATGAAGGCCGTCTTACTGTGTCGATAGAACTTCCTGTGGGCACGGAGCAGACAGTGACCGGAGAGTTCGCCAGGAACTTTGCCGCAAGACTTCAGAATGAGATCCCTGAGATCCAGGTTCTTCAGTATCGCTACGGCCAGGCCAGCTCTGACAACGTCTATGGCAGCATCCAGTCCAACGGATCGTACATCATCTCGATGAACATCAACCTCGGCTCGATGGAAGATCGTGAACGCTCGTCCACAGAAATCGCCGATATCATCCGTAAGGATCTACGTGAGTATCCTGAAGTCAAGAAGGGTACCGTCACCGAAGGTATGGGCGGTGTCGGAGGCGCGGCTTCCGTCACGCTTGAGATCTACGGCTACGATTTCGATGAGACTGACCGTGTCGCCAAAGAGATTCAGGACAAGTTGCTGCAGAACGAAAACTTCTCGCAGGTGGTCCTCAGCCGTGATGACTACACACCTGAGTATCAGGTGGATTTCGACAGGACGAAATTGGCTCTCAACGGTCTTAACTCCACGACCGCTGCCGCCGCGTTCAGTGCCGCGATGAACGGTTCTGTGGGTTCCTACTACCGAGAGGAAGGTGACGAGTACAACATCCGCGTCATCTACGACAAGAAGTTCCGTTCAAGTGTGCAGGACATCGAGAACATCATTGTCTACACTCCTGCAGGCAAGGCCGTCCGCATCAAGGATCTCGGTACAGTCGTTGAGGCTAAAGTTCCTCCTACAATCGAGAGAAAGAACCGTGAGAGGTACATAACCGTGACCGGCATCGTCTCTGACGGACACGCGCTAAGCGAGGCTGTCGCGGCGACCGACGCTGTCATCAAGACCACCGACATTCCGAACAACATCACAACGGACATCTCTGGTGACTTCGAGGATCAGCAGTCCATGTTCGCGAACCTGATCGTGCTGATGGTTCTCATCATTATCCTTGTCTACATGGTGATGGCCTCCCAGTTCGAGTCGTTCATGAGTCCGTTCGTGATCATGTTCTCCGTGCCGTTCGCGTTCACCGGTGTGATCCTCGGCCTTTGGGCCACGAACACGGCGCTCGGTGTGATGGCGATGATCGGCATCATCATCCTTCTCGGTATTGTGGTGAAGAACGGTATCGTGCTGATTGACTACACTATCCTGATGAGGGAGAGGGGAATGAGTGTCGTTGACGCGTCTATCACAGCGGCGCGAAGCCGTCTGCGTCCTATTCTTATGACAACCCTCACGACCGTGCTCGGTATGGTTCCTATGGCGGTAGGACGTGGAGAAGGTTCGGAGATGTGGCGTTCCCTTGGTATGACGGTCTGCTGGGGTCTGACGATCTCCACGCTTGTCACCCTCGTGCTGATCCCTACCATCTACTGCTCCCTCGCAACCGCGCAGGAGAAGCGCAAGGCAAGGAAGCAGCTTAAGCAGACGACACCTGCCGCGTCACCGGTAGCATGACATCAATAAATTGTTTGAATATGAAAGCGATTTTTATCTCATACAACCAAGCTTACGGCGATGAGATCGTCGGATTGCTTGAGGATCTGGGCCAGAGAGGCTTTACTCAGTGGCTTGACATTCAGGGAAGAGGTGGCGTTGACGGACGTCCCCATTACGGTGACCATGCATGGCCGGAGCAGAACTATGCCATTCTGAC